>NZ_JBGTYM010000001.1:0-1030647 GCF_044142105.1 Neotabrizicola paludis | reverse complement strand
GGTCCATCATTCCGATCGCGGGTCCCAATACTGCTCGGTCGACTATCAGGCCCTGCTTCGCAAACGCGGCATCCTGACCTCAATGAGCGGGCGCGGGACCTGCTACGACAACTCGATGGTGGAAACGTTCTTCAAAACCATCAAGTCGGAGCTGATCTGGCCGGTCGCCTGGCAATCCCGCCAGCAGGCAAAAAACGCCGTCGCCAGATACATCGACGGGTTCTATAACCCCGTCAGGCGACATTCATCGCTCGGCTTCCAAAGCCCCATCGCCTTCGAGCGGAAGGCCCGGGAAATGAGCTAAACGCTCTCCACCAAACCCGGGCAAGTCCACTCTGCTGCCGAAAAAGGCGAAGGCCCGGTCCCCAGGGGGCCGGGCCTTGCAGGTCTTGCGCGACGGGCGGGTCAGATCAGGGATTGACCACCGGGGGCGCCAGGGTTGCACCACCTTGCAGCCCGCCCGGGGTGGGGGCGACCGGGGCCGTGCCGCCTTCGGGGGCGGCGGCGCCGCCGGGCACCGTCGGCGCGCCGAGGTTCGGAAGGCCAGGCAGGCCAGGCAAACCGCCGGGGGCAGGGGCCGTGGTGGTTCCGGCCGGGGCCATCGGCGTCAGTGTCGGCACCTTGATCTCGATGGTCGAGGGATCGACGACCGCGCCCTTGTAGTGCATCACCATCTGTGGGAAGGCGATCACCACGCCGACCATGATCACCTGGATCACCACGTAAGGCGTGGCGCCCCAGTAGATCTGTCCCGTCGTGACACCAGCGATCTTCTGCCGGGTGACCTTGTCCTCATAGGTGCCCCGCGGCGCGACCGAGCGCAGGTAGAACAGCGCAAAGCCGAAAGGTGGGTGCATGAACGAGGTCTGCATGTTCACGCCCAGGATCACCCCGAACCAGATCAGGTCGATCCCCAGCGTCTGCGCAGGCGCGACGAGCAGGGGAACGATGATGAAAGCCAGCTCGAAGAAATCGAGGAAGAAGGCCAGCAGGAAGACCATGATCGAGACGACGATCAGGAAACCCAGTTGGCCGCCCGGCAGCGAGGTCAGCAAATGCTCGACCCAGAGATGGCCGTTCACGCCGTAGAAGGTAAGCGAGAAGACCCGCGCGCCCAGGATGATGAAGATCACGAAGGCCGAAAGCCGCGTGGTCGAGGCCAGCGCCTGGGTGATGACGGCCATGTTGAGCCGCCCCTTCATCGCCGCCAGCAGCATGGCACCGACCGCGCCCATCGCGCCGCCCTCGGTGGGGGTGGCGATGCCGAGGAAGATGGTGCCCAGCACCAGGAAGATCAGCGCGAGCGGCGGGATCAGCACGATGATGACCTGCTGCGCCAGCCGCGACATGGTGTTGATCTTGAAGTTCTTGTCGATCACCGCCCAGGCATAGATCGCCAGAATCCCCACCGCGGCACCCAGGATATCGGCATCCGCGCCATGGGTCGGGTATAGCCAGACATGGGCCCCATAGCCGATCCCGAAGCAGGCGATCAGGGCCACGAAAAGCGACATTACGCCTGAACCCAGCGTCCGCGCCTCGGGCGGCAGCGCCGGCACCCAATGCGGCCGCACGATCGAGATGATGAAGATGTACAACATGTACAGCCCGGTCAGGACCAGGCCGGGGATCATCGCCCCCTTGTACATGTCGCCCACCGACCGGCCGAGCTGGTCGGCCAGCACGATCAGCACCAGCGAGGGCGGGATGATCTGCGCCAGCGTGCCCGCGGCGGCGATGGTGCCCGAGGCGATGCGGCGGTCATAGCCGTAGCGCAGCATGATCGGCAGCGAGATCAGGCCCATGGCGATCACGCTTGCGGCGACGACGCCCGTGGTGGCGGCCAGAACCGCGCCCACGATGATCACCGCATAGGCAAGACCGCCCCGGATCGGGCCGAACAGCTGGCCGATCGTGTCCAGAAGGTCCTCGGCCATGCCGGACCTTTCCAGCACGATCCCCATGAATGTGAAGAAGGGGATGGCGAGATAGATCTCGTTCGACATCACCCCCCAGAGCCGCTGTGGCATCGTGTAAAGAAGCGGCCAGTCCAGCGTGATCGTGCGTTCGGAATAGGGGGCCAGCCAGACGGCGATGGCAAAGAATAGAAGGCCGTTGGCGGCCAGGGAAAACGCGACAGGGTAGCCCAGGAGCAGGAACACCACCAGCGAGGCGAACATGATCGGCGCCATGCTCTGCGCGATGAGTTCCATCATTTGCGGTCACCTTCATTCAGTTCGGCCACGGTCTTTGCCAGTTCTGCCCCTTCCAGTTCAGCGGCCTCATGCGCCGAGACGAAGGGATGCGGATCTTCGATCAGGCCCTGCATGACCGCGATCTTCTTGATGACCTCGGAAATGCCCTGAAGCACCAAAAGGAAGAACCCCGCCGCCAGGACGGCGCGGGCGGGCCAGATGATCAGGCCACCGGCATTGGTCGAGACCTGCCCGATCCGGTAGGCCTGCAAAGTATACGGCACCAGCATCCAGGTCATCAGCACGACGAAGGGCAGCAGGAAGACGAGATGGCCGAACAGGTCAATCCAGTGCTGCGTCCGCCTGGTGCGCGTGCCGTAGAAAATGTCGATGCGGATATGCTCGTTCTGGGCCAGCGTGTAGGCGGCGGCGCCCATGAAGGCCGCGCCGAACAGATACCATTGCGCCTCAAGCCAGGCGTTGGACGAAAACTGCGGCGCGAATTTGCGGACGATGGCATTGCCTGCCGAGATGATGATCGAGGCAAGGATGAGCCACATCACCGCCTTTCCAATGATCGTGTTGATACGATCGATCAGGCGCGAAAGCGCCAGAAGTGGTTGCATAAACTCCCCTCCCTGTGGCCGGTTAGATCCGGCCTGTCGCAAGTGGTAAGAAAACTTGCCCAATTATCCGGTCCATGCCGGTTGCGTCAACTGAAACAAATTCGGCGCGGAAAATCCAACTTTTTTCGGGAGAGTCCAGCTTAAGCCCCAAGATTCAGGAAGATTTTCCGGGTGACGCTACGGAAGCGGCGGCCGCGCGGGCAGCCGCGGCTGGAAAATGCACAAGGCGAAAGCGGTCAACTGGCTGTGCCAGGGCGGCGGCTCACGGCTGACTCGGCCCCGCGCACGCGAGAGCGGTCATTCCTGTGTGCCGCGCGCTTCGGGCAGGGAAATACGCGCCACCTGTTCGGCGATCGGATCGACCGAAAGCGGATGCAGTTCGGCGCGATGGCGGGCGGGATCGCCCAGATCTTGCCATTGGCCGGCCTTGTAGATCTCGACGGCCGAGAAGCCGGACTTATAGCCCATCTTGCGGCTGCCGGGCACCCAGTAGCCAAGGTAGACATAGGGCAAGCCAGCCTCGCGTGCGATGGCGACATGGTCGAGGATGACATAGGTGCCCAGGCTTTGCGCCGCCATATCGGGGTCGTAGAAACTGTAGACCATCGAAAGTCCGTCATCGAAGACATCGGTCAGGCAGACGGCGGCGAGGGGGCGGCCCCGCTCGCCCTCGCGCGCGGGCCTGGTATATTCGATGACGCGGGATTTGATCGGTGTTTCCTCGATCATCGCGGCAAATTCGAAGATGTCCATGTCGGCCATGCCGCCATCAGCATGGCGGCTGTCCAGATAGCGGCGGAAGAGGTGGAACTGATCCTCGGTGGCCCAGGGGCTGGTGGCGTTGCGCCGCAGGCCCGCGTTGCGCTTGAGGATGCGCTTCTGGCTGCGGTTCGGCACGAAATCCGCGACGCGGATGCGGGCCGAGAGGCAGGCCGAACATTCCGCACAGGAAGGGCGGTAGAGGACGTTCTGGCTGCGGCGGAAGCCCTGTTTCGACAGGGTGTCATTCAGCTTCTGCGCATGCTCGCCCTGCAAGGCGGTGAACAGCTTCCGTTCGGTCCGCCCGTCGAGATAGGGGCAGGCCTGCGGAGCCGTCACATAGAATTGCGGGGCGATGGGAAGGGTGTGGCGCATGTGGGGCTGAATGTGGATCCGGCGACAGCCTAGCAAGAGCTTCGCGATCCGCCAAGAACCTGCTTCCGGCGCCAAGAAAAAAGCGCGCCCCGCAAGGGGCGCGCCGGGAAGGCCGGGGCCTTCGCTGGATCAATACTCGCCCTTGCGCGGCTCTTCCGGGCCGGCGGGGGGCGTCACGTCCTGGGGCACGTCGCCGCTGCGGGCGCTCTGGGCGGCGCGGTCTTCCATGAAGGCGTCGAATTCCTTCTTGTCCTTGGCTTCGCGCAGGCGCTGGAGGAAGCTTTCAAAGGCTTCCTGTTCCTCTTCCAGGCGACGCAGGGTTTCGGCCTTGTAATTGTCGAAGGTCGCGTTGCCCGAGGGGCGGAAGGCCGCGGAATAGGCCTGCCAATTGCGGCCCCAGCCGCGGCCATGGCGGTCGCTGTCCTGGGTCATGTGGCGGCGGCTGCGGCAGGATTGACCGAACATCTCATTGCTCCAGCGGTGGGTCCAGGTGATGTAGAAAACAAGGAAAAGCCCGACGGGCCAGGCGAAGATGAATCCCAGCACCATGGCGGCGATCCAGGCGCTGCGGCCGCGGCGGTCAAGCCAGGCTTCGGCGCGGCGCGGCCAGGAAAACAGGCCGCGTTGCGGGCCGCTATAGGGGCCGCGGGCATAGGCCGATCCGGCGCCATAGGCGGCTCCGGCGGGGTTGCCTTGGGCGGCGACGGAAGGCGAGTGCATCAGCGGTGTCTCCCTTGCTGCGATTGCATGTGAATGTCTTTCACATGACGCAAGATGCGCGCGAGGAAGCGGCCTTTCAAGCCCCTATGTAAAGAATATTCACATTTTGCGCGCGGCGCGCCTGGCAGCGGGTGCAGAGCGGCGGAGTCTGGCCTATCCGGCGACGCAGAAGGCTGCGCGTTGCGCGCCCGATGCAACACAAAGCGCCTGCGGATCGGCCGGGAAAATGTGGCGCGGCGTTCCGGCGGCGGCCCAGACGGTTGTGAAATCGAAAAGGCGCGGGTCCATCCAGACCGGGCTTGGGGTCAGGTGGCCCAAGGGTGCAACACCGCCGATGGCAAAACCGGTAACCGAGCGTACGGTGGTCCCGTCGGCGCGGCCCAGCGGCTCGCCAGCCAGGGCCGAGGCGGCGGCGGAGTCGACGCGGTTGCCGCCTGCGGTGAGGAAAAGGTAAAGCCGTCCGCTGCTGCCCTGGAAGAGGATCGACTTGACGATCTGGTCCAGCGCGCAGCCCGCCGCCGCGGCTGCCTCGGCGGCGGTGCGGGTTTCGGCCGCCATCTCGACCGGGCGGCCGGGCAGGCCTGCGGCTTCAAGTGCGGCGGTGACGCGGGCAAGGCTTTTCGACATGACTGGTCCCGTTGTCAGGCCGGGGCCTCCGGCGGGGGTATTTGGGCCAAGATGAACCGGCAGGGCAAGGGGCAAGGGCCGCGTTGACCATGGCAGGGCGGCCGGGGCAGGATGCACGGGCCATGAGTGACACATTTGCCGCCCGCCTCACCCGCCAGCCCCTCGCATTCGATGCCGGCGCCGCTGCCGATACGCGCCGGGACTTTGCCGATCTTTCCCCTGAACTGAGCGGACTTCTCGCCGCCACGGCGGGTTGTTCGCCTTTCCTGAAAGGCTTGATGGCACGCGAGGAACCGTGGCTGCGCGCGGCGCTGGCGGGGGCGCCCGAGACGGCTTTGGCCGATGTGCTGGACGGCATGGCCAAGGCGCAGGGCGAGGCTTTGGGGCCGGGGCTGCGGCAGGCCAAACGGCGGGTGGCGCTTCTGGCGGCGCTGGCCGATCTGGGCGGCGTCTGGGCGCTGGAAGAAGTGACGGGCGCCCTGACGGCGCTGGCGGACCGGGCGGTCGATCTGAGCCTGCAACGGCTGGTCGCCGAGGAAATCCGTCGCGGCAAGCTGCCGGGCGTGGTGCCAGAAGATGCCGCCACGGCGGCGGGGATGGTCGTGCTGGCCATGGGCAAGATGGGCGCGGGAGAGCTGAATTACTCCAGCGACATCGACCTGATCTGCCTGTTCGACGATGCCCGCTATGGCGATGAGGCGGGCGAGGCGCGCATGGCCTTCATCCGCGTCACCCGCAAGATGGCGGCGCTTTTGTCGGATGTGACCGATCAGGGCTATGTCTTCCGCACCGACCTGCGCCTGCGGCCCGATGCGGCGGTGACGCCGGTCTGCCTGTCGATTTCGGCGGCCGAGGCCTATTACGAGGCCGAGGGCCGGACCTGGGAGCGCGCCGCCTATATCAAGGCGCGGCCCTGTGCGGGCGACCTTGCGGCGGGCGGGCGGTTCCTGGCGGCGCTCACGCCTTTCGTCTGGCGGCGGCATCTGGATTTCGCAGCGATTCAGGATGCTTATGACATGCGCCTGCGCATCCGTGACCATCGTGGCCTGCATTGGGGCGCCGCGGGTCCGCGCGCGGTCGAGGGGTTGAACCTGAAGCTCGGGCCGGGCGGAATTCGCGAGATCGAGTTCTTCACCCAGACCCGCCAGCTGATCGCGGGGGGTCGGGATGCCAGCTTGCGTGACCGAACGACGGTTGGCGGCCTGTCGGCCCTGGCGGCGAAGGGCTGGGTTCCGCCCGATGTCGCGGCGGAGCTGACCGCGCTGTATCGTAGCCATCGCGAGGTCGAGCACCGTTTGCAGATGGTGATGGATGCCCAGACCCAGGTGATGCCCGCCACCGAAGAGGGCGTGGCGCGGATCGCGGCCTTTTGCGGTGAAAGCGAGGAAGGGTTCCGCGCGGGGCTTTTGGCGCGGCTGTCGCGGACCGAACATCTGGCAGAAGGCTTCTTCGCGCCGGGCGCGGCCGAGGAAGGGCCGGAACTGTCGGATCATGCCAAGGCGATCGTGGCGGGTTGGCGGTCCTATCCCTGTCTGCGCTCGGAACGCGCGCAACAGATCTTCCGGCGGCTGCGGCCCCAGCTTCTGAAAAAGCTGGCGCGGGCGGCGAATGAGGACGAGGCGCTGGTGGCGCTGGATGGGTTTCTGGCCGGGTTGCCGGCCGGGGTGCAGATCTTCTCGCTCTTCGAGGCCAATCCGGCGCTGGTCGATCTGATCATCGACATTGCCGGCACGGCCCCTGCGCTGGCGCGGCATCTGAGCCGCAATGCCGCGGTGCTCGATGCGGTGATCGGCGGCACGTTCTGGGAGGCCTGGCCCGGCAAGGCGGGGCTGGGCGCGGCGCTGGCGCGGGTGCTGGCGGCGGCGGGGGATTACGAGAAGCAGCTCGACGCCGCGCGGCGCTGGATGAAGGAATGGCATTTCCGCGTCGGGGTTCATCACCTGCGCGGGCTGATTGACGGGTTCGAGGCGGGAAAGTGCTATGCCGATCTGGCCGAGGCGGTGGTTGCGGGGCTCTGGCCCTGCGTGACGGCGGAATTCGCCCGGCGGCACGGGGATTTGCCGGGGCGGGGTGCGATCCTGCTGGGCATGGGCAGCCTGGGGGCGGGGCGGCTGAACGCTGAAAGCGATCTGGACCTGATCCTGATCTATGACGCGGCGGGTGTGGACATGTCCGAAGGGGCCAAGCCCCTGGCGACGCGGGCCTATTACGCGCGGCTGATGCAGGCGGTGGTCACGGCTCTGTCGGCGCAGACGGCGGAGGGGCGGCTTTACGAAGTGGATGTGCGGCTGCGCCCTTCGGGGCGGGCGGGGGCGGTGGCGACCTCGCTGGAAGGCTGGCGGGGCTATCAGGAGGAAGAGGCCTGGACCTGGGAGCATCTGGCGCTGACCCGTGCCCGGGTCATGGCGGGCGAGCCGGGACTGGCTGCCGAGGTCGAGGCGCTGCGGCGGGGTCTGGTGGCCGAAAAGGGCAAGGGCGCGAAGGTGCGCGGCGATCTGGCCGAGATGCGGGCGCGGCTTGCGGCGGCGAAACCGGCGGAAGGTCCGTGGGAGGCCAAGAACGGCCCGGGCCGGATCATGGATATCGAGCTTTGCGCCGAGCTGATGGCGCTGATCTCGGGCAGTCCGGCGCGGGCGGTCGAAATGCAGCTTGCGGCGGGCAAGTCCTTGATGCCGCAAGAGGACCGCGAGACCTTGCTCGAGGCCTATCGGCTGCTGTGGCGGGTGCAATGCGCCGGGCGTCTGCTGGGCGCGCGGCGGCTGGAGCCGGACGCCCTGGGCGAGGGCGGCCGGGCTTTCGTGCTGCGCGAGGCAGGGGTGGCCAGCGCGACGGCGCTGGCAGAGGCCATTGTGTCGGCGGCGGGCCTTGCCGAAGCGGCGATCCTGCGCCAGCTTGGGCCGGGGTGACGGGCATGGGGAGACGGGCCGTGGAACTGAAACTGGCCGATCCCAAGGGGTTGGTGCGCGAAAGCTACCGGATCGAGGGGATCACGCTGGGTGAATGCCGGTCGATCTTTGTCGACTGGGCTTTGAGCCTGGCGCCGGGTGTGGTGGTGGCCGATGCCCTGCGGGCCCTGCTGGCGGAATATGCCGCGGGAGCGCCGGGCCATCCGATGAACGCGGTGCTGGAAGAGGGGCTGCGCGCGCCGCCGCCCGCCGGACGCCGGGGCGGACGGGCCGGGCGGATGCGCGGCGCCGAAAGCTAGCCACGCGCGGCGGCCTCGAGCGCGGGTCCGTCGAGTTTTACCATTTGCATCATGGCCTTGAGCACGCGATCGGCCTGGGCCGCATCGCGGGTTTGCAGAAGCGTGAAGAGGCTGCGCGGCAGGATCTGCCAGCTTACGCCGAAACGGTCGGTCAGCCAGCCGCAGCGCATCGCGCTGCCGCCATCGAGAAGCGCGCCCCAGATCCGGTCAAGCTCTGGCTGGGTGTCGAGATGGATCTCGATCGAGGCGGCGGGGCCGAGGGTGTAATGCGGGCCACCGTTGAGGAAGGTGAAGCGCTGGCCTGCGAGGCTGAGCTGGACCTGAAAGGCGCGGGCGGGATCGGCGCGGTTGGGAAAGATGTGCAGGATCTGCGCGCCGGGGATCAGGCCGCAATAGAAGCGGGCGGCCTCTTCGGCCTTGTCATTGAACCACAGGCAGGTCTGGACGGAAGGCGCGGTCATCTGGGGCCTCGCGTTGATGGCATTTGCGCAGAGTACGCCTGGGGGGCGGGGATGGCGCGGGAAATCCGGGGCACTGCGGGCAAGAGATTGGAGACGCACGATTAATTCGGGAGATCGCCACAAGCGGATCGTCTTTCCAACGTCTTCCGATTGTCTTCCGAACGTCTTCCGCGCCGGGGCTGCGCGGGCGTTAACCAGGAAGGGCGAATCGGGGGGTGATGGATGGGTCACCCCCCCGGCGCGAGGGCGGAGGTGACGCGATGTCCGGCGCGCTTGCCGCGCGGCGATCGGGATCGGATCAGGCGCGCAGGCGGGCGGCTTCGGCGGCGAGTGTGGTGATCGCGGCCCAGTCTCCCCGGACCATCGCCTCTTTCGGCGCGACCCAGCTGCCGCCGACGCAGAGGATGTTCTTCAGCGACAGGTAATCGGGCGCGTTCTTCAGGCTGACGCCGCCGGTGGGGCAGAAGCTGACCTGGGGGATGGGCGAACCGATGGATTTCAGGAAGGCGGCGCCGCCCGATTGCTCGGCCGGGAAAAACTTCTGCACGGTGTAGCCCTGTTCCAGAAGGGCCATGATCTCGGTTGCGGTCACCGCGCCGGGCAGCAGCGGCAGGCCCTCATCCTGACAGGCCTGGATGATCGCGGGCGAGGAGCCGGGCGAGACGCCGAAGCGCGCCCCGGCCTTTTTCGCGGCCTTCACATCGGCGGCCGTCAGCAGCGTGCCCGCGCCCACGACACCGCCCGGCACATCGGCCATGGCCCGGATCGCGTCGAGCGCGCAAGGGGTGCGCAAGGTGACCTCGAGCGCGGGCAGACCACCTGTGACCAGCGCCTCGGCCAGCGGACGGGCATGCGCCAGATCTTCGACGATCAGGACGGGAACCACCGGGGCGAGGCGGCAGATCTTGAGAGCTTCGGCAGATTGCTGGGCGGGGGTCATGGGACTGTCCTGTAAAGCGCGGGCGGGCGGAAGGCGGGGCTTCCGGCGGGAATATGTGACGCCAACAGGAAGGGACAGGGCCCTTTCGCCTGGCGCCGGGGACTTCAGACGACCACGGCGGCGCCGGTATCGGGCGCGCCGACATGGGCCCGGAAGGCCGCGAAGAGTTCGCGACCGATACCCTGGCTGTTGCCGGAGAGGTCGGGTTTCGCGGCGGGCCGGGTCTCGAAGCCGGTGGTGAGGCAGGCCAACGTCCCGGCGGAGGCGTCGAGGCGCAGGATGTCGCCATCCTGAAGCCGGGCAAGCGGGCCGCCCGCTGCCGCTTCGGGGCAGACATGGATGGCGGCGGGCACCTTTCCGCTGGCGCCGGACATGCGGCCATCGGTGACAAGGGCGACTTTCAGGCCGCGGTCTTGCAACACCGAAAGGATCGGGGTGAGGGAATGCAGTTCCGGCATCCCATTGGCGCTAGGCCCCTGGAAGCGGACGACGACCACGGTGTCGCTGGTGATTTCGCCCGCCTTGAAGGCGGCTTTCACCGCGTCCTGACTGGCGAAGATTCGGGCCGGGGCTTCGATGATGTGGCGTTCGGGCGCCACGGCGGAGACCTTGATGACGCCGCGGCCCAGATTGCCCGAGAGATGGCGCAAGCCGCCCGTGGCGGCAAAGGGCGCGGCGGCGGGGCGCAGGACCTTGTCGTTCAGGGTCTCGGTCGGGCCGGGCGTCCAGGCGAGGCGGCCGTCCTGAAGGGTCGGTTCCTGGCGGTAGGGGGCGAGGCCATCGCCCGCGACGGTCTTGGCGTCTTCGTGCAAGAGGCCCGCATCGAGCAATTGGCCGATGAGGTATTGCAGCCCCCCGGCGGCGTGGAAATGGTTCACGTCGGCCAGGCCATTGGGATAGACCTTGGCCATCAGCGGCACCGCCTGTGACAGTTCGTCGAAATCGGCAAGGTCGAGAAGCACGCCCGAGGCGCGGGCCATGGCGGGCAGGTGCAGCACGAGGTTGGTCGAACCGCCTGTCGCCATCAGCCCGACGATGCCATTCACATAGGCGCGTTCGTCCAGGATCTCGCCCGCGGGGCGATAATCATTGCCAAGCGCGGTGATCTGGGCGGCCCGGGTGGCGGCGGCTTCGGTCAGCGCCTCGCGCAAGGGAGTGCCGGGATTGACGAAACTGGCGCCAGGCAAGTGCAGGCCCATGACCTCCATCAGCATCTGGTTGGTGTTGGCGGTGCCGTAGAAGGTGCAGGTGCCGGGGCCGTGATAGCTGGCCATTTCCGCCGCCATCAGCTCGGCCCTTGTGGCCTTGCCTTCGGCGAATGCGTTGCGGACCCTGGATTTCTCGTCATTCGGGATGCCTGAGGGCATGGGGCCGGCAGGGATGAAGACTGCCGGGATATGGCCGAAGGTGGCGGCGGCCATGATCAGGCCAGGGACGATCTTGTCGCAGACGCCAAGGTAAAGCGCGGCGTCAAAGCAATTGTGCGACAGGGCGACACCGGCGGCGAGCGCGATCACGTCGCGCGAGAAGAGCGACAGTTCCATGCCGGGCTGGCCCTGGGTCACGCCATCGCACATGGCGGGCACGCCGCCCGCGACCTGGGCGGTGGCGCCGGCGCGGCGGGCGGCGTCGCGGATCAACTGGGGGTAATGCTCATAGGGCTGATGGGCCGAGAGCATGTCATTATAGGCGGTGACGATGCCGATATTCGGGCTGCGGCCTTCGGCAAGCGCCGCCTTGTCGGCGGTCATGGCGGCATAGGCATGGGCCTGGTTGCCGCAGGACAGATGCGCGCGGACGGGGCCTGCCGCGGCGGCGGCGCGCATGCGGGAAAGATACAGGCCGCGGGTCGATTCCGAGCGGGCGCGGATGCGGTCGGTGACGCGGGCGATGGTCGGATGGAGGGTCATGTCCTCGCTCTTTCGGGGGCGCGCGACAGGCGCGGGGCGGCGCGCGCGACTTTGGGATGGGCGTCAGTCTAGCAGGATGTGTTAGCGCTAACAATAGCTGAAGCGGCAGGGTCTGCCCGGGCTGTGCCCAAAGTGGAAAGGCCCTGTCCGTGCCCGAAGATACCGCCTGCGCGACCGAATTGCAGCCCAAATCTGCCGCATTTGAAGGGCATTCGTCGGATCAAGCGACCCGAGGCCCCGGCGGCTTCGGGCGGAACGGAGGATGCGATGCGCGGGCTGCGAATGGCGATTTCCCTTGGGCTGGTGGCGATGCTGGCGGCCTGTGTCTCTCCCAGGACCGACAGCCGGCCTGGGCCAAGCGATGGCATGGTGCTGGCCACGGCAGGTGGCGGCAAGCCCAGCCATGGCGTTCAGAAAGTGGCGGTTCCGCTGCATGTGATGGATGTAAAGGTCAGCGTGCCGCGCAGCCTGAAGGTCAGCGAGGCGGAGATCTTCTATCCGCTGGCCGATATCGTCTGGCGCGGCGATCCGCGCGGCGACCGCTATGCCCAGATCGAGGCGATCTATGCCGCGGCGATTCCGCCCGCGATCGCGCCCCTGACCCATGGCTTGCCCGTGGTGGCCGAGATCGAGGTGACGCGCTTCCATTGTGTCACCGACAAGACGCGCTACACGGTGGGGGGCGTGCATTCGCTGGCCTTCACCCTGACGATCCGCGATGCGGCGACCGGGGCGGTGCTGGCGGGGCCGCGCAAAGTAACGGCGGATGTGAAGGCCCATGGCGGCCAGCGCGCCGTTGCCGAAGATGCCGCGGGCATCACGCAGAAACATGTGATCACCGAGAAGCTGGCCACGGTGATCCGGCGCGAGCTTGAGGTGCTGAACGTCGATCCGGCCGTGCTGGGCATGGCCGCGCAGGGGCTGGCCGATCCGGCGCTGCCGGTCGTCCAGTAAGGCTTTTCGCCCGCACGGGGCTGAGGTATGGGAGGGCATGGAGCCCTCCCTTTCCCCATCCGCCCCCGCCGCGGCCCCGCATGGCCGCCCCGTCGTTCGTCTGCGCCCCAAGGCCGAGGCCCGCGCGATACGGCATGGTTTCCCCTGGGTCTATGCCGATGAGCTGGTCATGGACCGGCGCACGCAGGGTCTTGAGGCGGGCGCGCTGGCGGTGCTGGAAGATGCCGAGCGCCGCCCGCTGGGGCTGGTGACGGTCAATCCCGCGTCGAAGATCATCTGCCGGATGCTGGACCGCGACCCTGGCGCGGTGGTGGATCAGGCCTGGTTCGCGGCCCGGGTGGCGCGCGCGCTGGCCCTGCGCGACCGGCTCTATGCCGCGCCCTTCTACAGGCTGGTCCATGCCGAGGCCGATGGCCTGCCCGGTGTGGTGATCGACCGCTTCGGCGATGTGGCGGTGGTGCAGCCCAATGCGGCCTGGGCTGAGGCGCATCTTGACGCGCTGGTCGCGGCGCTGGCGGCGGTGGCGGGCGTGACGACCGTGATCAAGAACGGCGCGGGCCGGGCGCGCGGGCTGGAAGGTCTGGCCGAAGAGATGGCGGTGGTGCTGGGCCCGGCGCCGGAAGGGCCGCTGGCGGTGCCGATGAACGGCGCAACCTATATGGCCGACCTGATGGGCGGGCAGAAGACCGGGCTTTTCTACGACCAGCGCGAGAACCACGCCTTTGCCGCGAGGCTGGCGCGCGGGGCGCGGGTGCTGGATGTCTTTACCCATGTCGGTGGCTTTGCCCTTGCCGCGCTGGCCGGGGGGGCGGCAAGCGCGCTGGCGGTGGATGCCAGTGCGGCGGCGCTGGCGCTGGCCGAGGCGGGGGCGAAAGCCTCGGGCCATGGCGACTGCTTCGCGACGCGGCAGGGCGATGCCTTCGCGGCGCTGGAGGCCCTGGGCGCGGAAGGCGCGCGCTTCGATCTGGTGATCTGCGATCCGCCGGCCTTCGCGCCCGCGAAGCCCGCCCTGGAGGCGGGCCTGCGCGCCTATGAGCGGATCGCCCGGCTGGCGGCGCCCCTGGTCGCGCCCGGCGGATATCTGGTCCTCTGTTCCTGTTCCCATGCGGCGGATCTGTCGTCCTTCCGCAATGCCAGCGCGCGCGGGATCGGGCGGGGCGGGCGGCGCGGGCAGGTGATCCATACCGGCTTTGCCGGTCCCGACCATCCGGTGCTGCCGCAGCTTGCGGAATCGAGCTATCTCAAGGCGCTGGCCTTCCGGCTGGACGGATGAAGGCGGTTCTCGACGCCTGCGTGCTGTTTCCGACCGTGCTGCGCGAGATCCTGCAAGGCGCGGCGGCGGCGGGGCTGTATGAGCCGATCTGGTCGGACCGCATCCTGGGTGAATGGACCCATTCGGCGGGCAAGCTGGGGCCGGGGGCCATGGTGGTGGCCGAAGGCGAGGCGGCGCTGTTCCGGGCGGCCTTTCCGCGCGGTCGGGTGGCGGTGCAGCCGGGCATCGAGGCGCGGCTTCTGCTGCCCGATCCGCAGGATGTGCATGTGCTGGCGACCGCGATCGCGGGCCATGCCGATGCGATCGTAACCTTCAATGCGCAGGATTTTCCAGGCCATGTTCTGGCCGAAGAGGGCCTTGTGCGGCGCGACCCTGACGGTTTCCTTTGGGAGATGCAGTCGCGCCATCCGGCGGTGATGGCGACGGTGGTAGAAGAGGTGCGGGCGCGGGCCGAGGCGATCTCGGGCCAGGAGGTGGCGCTGAAGCCGCTTCTCAAGCGGGTGCGGCTGTTCCGGCTGGCCAAGGCGCTGGCCGGGGGAATCACCGCCCGTCGAGGATCGCCAGGGACAGGGTTTTGACGGAATCAGCGCGGGCTGACCGGCGGCGCGCCCTGAAAAAACCACATTTCCTTAAGGTTGTTTCTTAGCTGTGTACAATGACCCGGATGTCCGGGCACTGCCGTGCAGAGCCGGGAAAAAAATGACATGAAATTGCCACGTTAACCAGATAATCGTTTGCAAATTCCGCCGGGTTATCCATCCTGCCCGCACAACCCCCCGATGAGGTAGTTTTCCGAATGAAACTGTTTGCCCCTCTGGCCGTCGCCGCCGCGCTTTCGGCCGCCGCGCCTGCCCATTCCGCCATTGTCCTGATCGACGATTTCTCGGGCTATGGCAGCTCGACCGTGCTGAACGCGCCGGATTCCGTCTTCGGCGGCAGGTGGTTCACGACCGACGGCACCGTGGATTATCTGGCGGCCGGCGATTCATGGTCGAACCTGTGCCTGGGCGCCAGCGGAAGCTGTGTCGACCTGGACGGCTCGACCGGCAATGCCGGCGTGTTCTCGTCGTTCCTGCTGGGGCCGGGCACCTATAACGTGCTGTTCCAGCTGACCGGCAACCTGCGCGGTGGCACGGACGAACTGACGATCGCTTTCGGCAGCGTGGTCCGCACCGTGACGCTGGCCTGGAACGAAGTGGTCAACCAGAACTCGTTTGGCCTTGATTTCTTCGGCATCACCGTCGGTGCGGAGGGCACGCGTCTTTCGTTCTCGACCGCCGGCGGCGACAATATCGGCCCGCTGCTGAAATCGGTGGTGATCGAGACGGCCCCCGCGCCTGTGCCGGTGCCCGCCGCCGGTGGCCTGCTTCTGGGCGCCCTGGGTTTGCTGGGCTTTGCCCGCCGCCGCAAAGCCGCCTGATCCCGCTGCGAGGCAAGGTTTCTGAAATCGGAATGGCTGGTCACTCCAAGCGGGGGGCCAGCCATTTTCTTTCATTCGCTTCGATCGCGGCGATGCGGTCGGCAGTGCCGGGGTGGCTGAGAAGCCAGGCCGGGGCGCCTGCGGCGCGGTTGCCGGTCATGGCGTCAAGCTTGCGGAACAGGCTTTTCTGCGGTCCGGTGCCGATGCCGGACTTGATCAGAAGGGCGGTGGCATAGGCGTCGGCCTCAAACTCGTCGCGACGCGACAGGCGGGCCATCAGGGCCGAAGACAGCGTGTTGGCCAGCATCGGGCCGATGATTGGGATGAAACGGCCAAGAAAGGCCGCGAGCAGCACGAAGACGGCGTTCTGGCCGGTGAAGTCGATCATGCGCCGCCGCATATGGCCCAAGGCGACATGGCCCATCTCATGCGCGATGACGGAAGCCAGCTCTTCGGGCGTGACCTCGCCCTGCATCTTCTTGGCGACGAAGCCACGTGTCAGGTAGATGCGGCCATCGGGACCGGCAAGGCCGTTGACCGGATCGGTATCCAGCACATTGACGGTGATCTTCGGAATGTCGAGCGCGCTTGCCATGCGGTCGGCAAGGCGGGTGATCGCGGGGTCGGTCAACGGTTGCGACTTCTCGGCCAGCATCCGCTTGGTGCGCCAGACGGAAAAGCGCATGGCGAGAAAGGCATAGGCGATGAGGGCAAGGAAGGGCAGAAGGCGGATCAGCATCGCGCGAATATGGGCCTGGCGCCGCCTGCCGCCAAGCCCGGATGCCGCTAGCTGCAGAACTTTCCGTCGTAAAGACCCGCTTCGGCTGTCTTTTCGACGGAAAGTTATACCTCAGCGCAATTCCTTGATGCCACGGGCGATGCCCTCGGCCGTCATGGGCACCATGCGGTTCGCGAAAATGCCGCGGATCAGCCGGGTCGATTGCGTCTGGTCCCAATAGCGCTCGGGTTCGGGGTTGATCCAGAGGTGATGCGGCCATTGCGCCGTTGCGCGGGTCAGCCAGGTCTGGCCGGGTTCGCGGTTCCAGTGTTCCACCGCGCCGCCGGGATGGGTGATCTCATAGGGCGACATGGCGGCGTCGCCGACGAAGATCGCCCGCCAGTCGCCGCCATGGCTGCGCAACAGATCCCAGGTGGGGGTCTGGCCCTGCCAGCGCCGGGCATTCTCGCGCCACACGCCTTCGTAAAGACAGTTGTGGAAATACCAGACTTCCAGATGGCGGAATTCGCTGCGGGCGGCAGAGAACAGCTCTTCCATGATGCGGGCATGCGGATCCATGCTGCCGCCGATATCGAGGAACAGCAGCACTTTCACCGCGTTGCGGCGTTCGGGGCGCGTGGCGACATCCAGCCAGCCCTGGCGGGCGGTGGCGCGGATGGTCTCGTCCAGATCCAGCTCTTCAGCGGCGCCTTCGCGCGCCCAGCGGCGCAGCGCGCGCAGGGCAAGCTTGAGGCTGCGGGTGTTGATCTCGACCCGGTCGTCGAGATCGCGGAATTCGCGCCGGTCCCAGACCTTGACCGCGCGCTTGTGGCGGCTTTCGTGCTGGCCGATGCGGATGCCTTCGGGGTTATAGCCATAGGCGCCGAAGGGCGAGGTGCCGGCGGTCCCGATCCATTTGCTGCCGCCCTGATGGCGGCCTTGCTGTTCGGCCAGCCTTTGCCGCAACGTCTCCATCAGCTTGTCGAACCCGCCAAGCGCCTGGATCGCAGCCTTTTCTTCTGCCGACAGGTGCTTTTCCGCCAGCTTGGCCAGCCAGTCGGCGGGCAGGTCGAGCGCTTCGAGCACCTGCGCTTCGGTCAGGCTTTCCAGTCCAGAAAAGGCGGCGGAAAAGGCGCGGTCGTACCGGTCGAGATGGCGTTCGTCCTTGACCAGAGCAAGCCGGCCCAGGTGATAGAAAGCCTCGGGATCGGTGCCGGGCAGGCCCGCGGCGAGAGCTTCGAGAAAGGCAAGGAATTCGCGGGGCGAGACCGGCACGCCTTCGCGGCGCAGCGCTTCGAAAAAGGGAAGGAACATGCGCCCTCCGCTGCGGCTCAGGCGGCGATCACGGCGCGCTGCCGCGGGCGATGGCGATGGTCAGGAACAGGCCCAGAAGCGCGAAGGCGATGCCATAGGCGGCGGCATATTGCGCCATGTCGGCGGCTTTGCCGCCGCGCCGCCGTGCGGTCAATGCGCCCAGAATGGCCCCAAGGCCGAAGCCGCCGATCACGATCATCTCTTGCCCACCAGGTTCCTTTGGCGGCCCGGGGCGGATCAGCCCCGCGGCGGCCATTGCCCGCCAAGGGCACTGATCTCGCGCTGGCGCGCGCGCACCTGCGCCTCGGTGCCGAAGCCATAGCGCGCGGCGCTGGCACTGTCCACCCGGACGGCCTGGGCCTGCGCGCCAAGGCCCAGCATGTCCAGCGCCTCGGCCTTGATCAGAAGGACGGTGGCGAGCAGCGCCTGGTTCTGGGCGGCGCGGATCGCGGGAATGGCGCGGTCGGCCAGTTGGATCGCCCGGTCGGGTTGGCCCGCGGCGACGGCCATGGCCGCAAGCTGCATGTCGATATGGGCGACATGGATCGCGCCGCCGGGCAGGCTGGCATAGATTTGGGCGGCCTGGGCAAATTCGGCCAGGGCGCGGTCGCGATCGGCCCCGACATAGAGGCGGGCCAGGGCGAAATGGCTGAAGGCGAGACGGGCGTCCTGCCAGCCCTGGGCCCGGGCCAGCGCCAGCGCGCGTTCGGCGGCGGCGCGGCGCGAGGCCTGCGGGCCACCAGTGGTGATGGCGGTTTCGATCGCGGCGATCCAGGCGCTCGGCGTGGGCGAGGTATCGGCCCCGCCAAAGCCCGGCCCGGCGCCGTTCACCCGCGCCATGATCGGGCCGATCAGGGCCTGGACCTGAGCCCGGCTCATGCCCGAGCGCAGGTCCGGCGCATAGGTGGCGCGCAGGATCGTCATGTCAAAGGGCGTGAGGACCGAGTTGAAATTGTCGTCGTTGAAGACGCTGTCCGAGAGGCGATAGAGGTCATTCAGCGGACCAAGCGCCTGGGCGACCTCTTCATGCAGGCAATCGCGGACCTCTTGTGCGCTGGCATCGGAGGGGGCGAAGATCGCGACCTGACGGCGCTCGACCACCTGGGCCCAGTCCAGCGCATCGCTGCCGCGCTGGCGGCGGAACTCGGCCAGCGAGACGACATTCGGCACGACGAAACAGGCGGCGGTCGGGGCAAGGCGGCGCAGGGTTGCGCGCGGGGTGAATTCCACGGTGATCGAAGCGCCGGGGGCGGTGGTGCGCGAGATGTCGATGCCGGCCTCGCCACGCAGACGGGCGATGACGCGGTCAAGGTCGGCCGCCGCGGTGGCGGGCACGGCCCCGGTCAGCGCGATGGTGACGGGGCCTTCAAAGCGGCTGAAATGATCAAGCGCACGGCCCGTCTCCATGCTGAACGTCAGCTCCATGAAGCTGGCGGCCATTTCGGCATCGCCATGCCGCGGGCTGACAGGGGCTGCGAGGGGCAGAAGGTCAAGGGCGAGGGGGGCGGTGAAGCCCGCCTCCGAGCCGGAGGAACCGCCGGGGCGGGCCTTGGTGACCTGGGTCGCGGGGGCGGCAAGGCAGCCCGCGAGGGCGAGGGTCAGCAGGGCCGCGGCGGCCCCTTGAAGGGAATGTCGCATGGCGGGTCAGCAGCTTTCATGCGGAAGACGAGGGGGGTGGCGGCCCGGACGAAGGCAGATGCCCCCGCATCCTCCTTCGCCCGGGTTGTGCCATGGTCCGCAACAGCGCCTGGCCCCGGCTGTCCAAGGGGGCGAGCAGACGTGGTGCCCCAGGGAAAGACGGCGCCCGAAGCCGCACCGGGGACCTGCCGGGCGGAGACGCGGGATGCCCGCAGCGGCCTGCGGGGCACGCGCGGGGAATGGGTCACGGTATGCGGCGTCTTGGCCATGGCCTGCGCGGCGACCGGGTGCGACCGGGCCGGAAGGCGGGTTGGGGCAAGGCCGTCGATCATCTTCAAGTCCGTGAAACAGGTCAGAGCAGCCTGACCTTGCCCCCATTTCCCGGAAGGACGGCACAACTGTCAATTGCGCGTGATCTTGACGGTGTAAGGTTTTCTAGGTGTCGCGGGTCGCGGCCGCGCGACACCCAGATATGCGCTTCGTGATCGCGAAAAGTTTCTGATTATTTCATGAAAATGGCATTCCGTGAGTGTTTTGCATGAAGTTCGACGCTGAACCCCTCGTCTGATCAGCCGATTCGCGCCTAGCGCTGGCCGCGTGCCATGAAGGCCAGGCGCTCGAAAAGCTGGATATCCTGTTCGTTCTTCAGCAGCGCACCATGCAGCCGGGGCAGGATCTGGCGCGGATCGCGCTTGAGATCCTCGGGCTGGAGATCCTCGGCGAGGATCAGTTTCAGCCAGTCGAGCATCTCGGAGGTCGAGGGCTTCTTCTTCAGACCGGGCGTCTCGCGCAGCTCGAAAAACTCGGCCAGGGCGGCGGCGAGAAGGCGTTCCTTCAGCCCCGGGAAATGCACCCGCACGATGGCGGCAAGGGTCTCGGCATCAGGGAAGCGGATGTAGTGGAAGAAGCAGCGGCGCAAGAAGGCGTCGGGCAGATCCTTCTCATTATTCGATGTGATGATGACCACGGGGCGATGCTGCGCGCGCACAGTCTCGCCCGTCTCGTAGACATGAAACTCCATTCGGTCGAGTTCCTGCAACAGATCGTTCGGAAACTCGATATCGGCCTTGTCGATCTCGTCGATCAGGAGGACCACCCGCTCGGGCGCGGCGAAGGCCTGCCAAAGCTTGCCCCTGCGGATGTAGTTCGAGACGTCATGGACACGGGCATCGCCCAGCTGGCTGTCGCGCAGCCGGCTGACCGCATCATATTCGTAAAGACCCTGCTGGGCCTTGGTTGTGGACTTCACATGCCATTCAATCAGGGGCATCCCAAGGCCCTGCGCCACCTGGCGGGCCAGCTCGGTCTTGCCGGTGCCGGGCTCGCCCTTGACCAGCAAGGGGCGCTCCAGCGTGACGGCGGCATTGACGGCAAGCGTCAGGTCGGGCGGGGCGACATAGGTCTCGGTCGAGGCGAATTTCATTGTGTCATCAACACTGTGTTTCCAGGGGCCAGGCGGACCCTACTGGTGCGAACAAATTGTCGCAACCGCTAGTGACAATCGCCGGCGCAGGGTCTATACGCCCGGCTAACAGGAGCGCGCCCATGACAGAAGCCCACCTGTCGGCGCCTGCCGGCAAATTGGAGAAAGCTGCGATGAAGGCCGAAGTTTTCCTGCCAGATGATTATCGTCCCGCCGAGGACGAGCCCTTCATGAACGACAGGCAGCTTGAATATTTCCGTCGCAAGCTGATCATCTGGAAGCAGGAACTGATCGACCAGAGCGCAGAGACGCTGGACAACCTTACCGAAAGCGCCCGCAACGTTCCCGATCTGGCGGATCGCGCGAGCGAGGAAACCGATCGGGCGCTGGAGCTGCGCACCCGGGATCGTCAGCGCAAGCTGATCTCGAAAATCGATGCCGCGCTGCGGCGGATCGAGAATGGCGAATACGGCTATTGCGAGATGACCGGCGAGCCGATCAGCCTGAAGCGGCTGGATGCGCGGCCGATCGCGACGATGACGCTTGAGGCGCAGGAAAAGCACGAGCGCCGTGAAAAGGTGCATCGCGACGACTGATTTTATCCCCTGGGCCGGGGGCTTGCGGCTTCGTTCAGGGCAGGGTCAAAGTGACGCCGGGCACCGCAAGGGTCCGGCGTTCTTGTTGCGGGAGAATGGCGATGGCTTGCAGGGACCAGCCGGTCACGATTCTGGGCGCGGGGGTTGCAGGCCTGGCCCTGGCGCGGGCGCTTGCGCTGCGCGGGGCGCGTGTCACGCTTCTGGACCAGACCGATGCCATCCGCGAGGTCGGCGCGGGATTGCAGGTCTCGCCCAATGGCGCGGCGGTTCTGAAGGCGCTGGGGCTGGGCGCGGCGCTCGAGGCGGCCTCGATCCGGGCCGAGGCGGTGGAATTGCGCGATGGGTTGGACGGGCGGCTGGTGACCCGGCTTGAGGTGGCGAAGCTGCG
This sequence comes from Neotabrizicola paludis, assembly GCF_044142105.1. Lineage (NCBI taxonomy): Bacteria > Pseudomonadati > Pseudomonadota > Alphaproteobacteria > Rhodobacterales > Paracoccaceae > Neotabrizicola > Neotabrizicola paludis. Next base: position 1,009,105 of record NZ_JBGTYM010000001.1, on the reverse strand, counting down.
GCCCGAACAGGGCTATCATTTCACCCATCGCGCCGATCTGATCGCGCTTCTTCTTGAGGGCGCGCGGGCGGCGGGGGTGGAGATCCGCCTGTTGCAGAAGGCGGCGGGGGTCGATCTGTCCGGGCCAAGGCCGCGGATCACCATGGCGACGGGGGCAGAGGTCGAGGCCGCGATATTGATCGGCGCCGACGGGCTGCATTCCCCCACGCGCGAGGCGATGAATGGCAAGGTCGCGCCCTTCTTCACCCATCAAGTGGCCTGGCGCGCGCTGGTGCCCTGCGAGCCTGGCGCGGCAGCCGTGGCCGAAGTGCATATGGGGCCGGGCAAGCATCTGGTCAGCTATCCGCTGCGCGGCGGGACGCTGCGCAACATCGTTGCGGTCGAAGAGCGGCGGCGCTGGGTCGAGGAGGGCTGGTCGCTGCGCGACGATCCGATGGAGCTGAAGCTGGCCTTCGAGGATTTCGGGCCAAGGGTGCGCGGCTGGTTGGATCAGGTCGAGGATGTCTGGCTTTGGGGCCTGTTCCGGCACAAGGTCGCCCGGACCTGGCATCGCGCGATGCCCGAAGGGGCGGTGGCGATCCTGGGCGATGCGGCGCATCCGACGCTGCCCTTCCTGGCGCAGGGCGCGAATATGGCGCTGGAAGATGCCTGGACGCTGGCCAAGGCGCTGGACGAGGGGGAGATGGCCGGGGCGCTGGCCCGGTGGCAAGCGGCGCGCGCGCCGCGTTGCGCGGCCATTGTCGAGGCGGCGAACCGCAATGCGCGAGCCTATCATCTGCGCGGGCCGCTGCGCGGGCTGGCGCATCTGGGGCTGCGGCTGGGGGGACAGGTGGCGCCGGGTCTGGCGCTGTCGCGTTTCGACTGGATCTACGGGCAGGATGTGACGCGGGCGTGAGGCGGCATTTGCGGCTTTTGCGCCGATCCGCTTTCGGCTAGGGCTGCGGGCATGGAGTTGGAGATCCGCGATCTTGCCGTGGCACGCGGCGGCATCACCGTGCTGGACGGGGTCAGCCTGCGGCTTTTGCCTGGGCAGGCGCTGATCCTGCGCGGGCCGAATGGCGTGGGCAAGACCACGCTTCTGCGCACGCTTGCCGGGCTGCAAGCGCCTGTCGCGGGCGAAATCGCGATGCCGCCTGAATGCCTTGCCTATGCCAGCCATGCCGACGGGTTGAAGGCCATGCTGACCGTTTCGGAGAACCTGATCTTCTGGGCTTCGGTCTTCGGGACCGGGGCGGCGGCGGTGACGGCGGCGCTGGAGCGGATGAACCTGACCGCGCTGGCGCGGCGCCCGGCGGCGAACCTCTCGGCCGGGCAGAAGCGGCGGCTGGGCCTCGCACGTCTGCTGGTCTCGGACCGGCCGCTCTGGGTGCTGGACGAACCGACCGTGTCGCTGGACGCGGCGTCGGTGGCGCTGTTCGCCGGGGTGCTGCGAGGGCATCTGGCCGGGGGCGGCATGGCGTTGATCGCCACACATATCGATCTTGGGCTGAAGGAGGCGGCGGTGCTGGACCTTGCCCCCTTCAAGGCGCGCAAGCGGGCCTTTGTCGCGGGCGGCTTCGATGAGGCCTTCACATGATCGCGCTTCTGATCCGCGATCTGCGGCTGGCCTTCCGCGCGGGCGGCGGCTTTGGCCTTGGCCTTGCCTTCTTCCTGCTGATCGCGGTGCTGGTGCCCCTGGGCGTCGGGCCCGAGGGCGCGACCCTGGCGAAGATCGCGCCGGGGATCCTGTGGGTGGGCGCGCTTCTGGCCTGTCTTCTGTCGCTGGACCGAATCTTCGCGCTGGATTTCGAAGATGGCTCGCTGGATCTTCTGGCAACGTCGCCCCTGCCGATGGAGGGGGCGGTGGCGGTCAAGGCGCTGGCGCATTGGCTGGTGACGGGACTGCCGCTGACGCTGATCGCGCCGGTGCTGGCGCTGCTGCTGAACCTGCCGGCGGCGGGCTATGGCTGGCTGGTGCTGTCGCTGGCGCTGGGAACCCCGGCGCTGTCGGTGATCGGCGCCTTCGGCGCGGCGCTGGTGGTGGGGCTGAAGCGGGGCGGGCTCTTGATGTCGCTCCTGGTGCTGCCGCTGTACATGCCGACCCTGATCTACGGGGCCGAAGTGGTGCGGCGCGGCGCGGCGGGGATGGCGGTTGCCACGCCCCTTGCGTTGCTGGCGGGCATCACGGCCGGGGTGCTGGCGCTGCTTCCATTCGCGGCGGCTGCGGCAATCCGCGTCAACCTGCGCTGATGCCTGACATGATAGTGACTTGACCTGAACCCGAGCGAAGACGAAGCGAGCGCCATGTCGATCTGGGAATATGCCAACCCCAAGAAGTTCATGCAGACCTCGGCCTGGGCCTTACCCTGGAGTCTGGGGGCGACGGTGCTGTGCCTGGGCGTGGGCCTGGTCTGGGGCTTCTTCTTCACGCCTGACGATTACAAGCAGGGCGCGACCGTCAAGATCATCTATATCCATGTGCCCGCGGCGATGATGGCGATCAATGCCTGGGTGATGATGCTGGCGGCAAGCCTGATCTGGATCGTGCGTCGCCACCATGTTTCCGCGCTGGCGGCCAAAGCGGCAGCCCCCGTGGGCCTGTGCTTCACGCTTGTCGCGCTGGTGACCGGGGCCTTCTGGGGCCAGCCGATGTGGGGGACATGGTGGGCCTGGGACCCGCGGCTGACCTCTTTCCTGATCCTGGGCCTGTTCTATCTGGGCTATATCGCGCTGTGGTCGGCGGTGGAGAACCCGGATACGGCGGCGGACCTGACCGGGGTCCTGTGCATCGTCGGCTCGGTCTTCGCGGTCCTGTCGCGCTATGCGGTGAATTTCTGGAGCCAGGGTCTTCATCAGGGCGCGTCGCTGTCGCTGGACAAGAAAGAGAATGTCTCGGACGTGTTCTGGATTCCGCTGGTGATCTGTATCGCGGGGTTTGTGCTTTTGTTCGTGACGCTGGTCTTGATGCGGACCCGGACCGAGATCCGGGCGCGGCGGCTGGCCGCCCTTCTGGCGCGGGAGCGGCTGGCATGATGCCCGATCTGGGAAAATACGCCTTCGCGGTGCTGGCCTCTTATGGCGTGTCGATCGCGCTGATCTCGGGGCTGGTGGCGCTGTCCTTCTGGCAGAGGGCGCGGGTGAAACGGGCGCTGGACGAGGTCGAGGCGCGAGTGGGCAGGGGAAGTTCCGATGGCTAGATGGTTGCTGGCGGTGCCGCCTTTGCTGTTCGCGGGGCTGGCAGCGATGTTCCTGGTAAAAATGGAGGATGGCCGCAGCGCGGATGATCTGCCTTCGACCTTCATCGGCAAGCCCGCGCCCGTCTTGCCCGAAACCGGCCTGCCCGGCGTGCCAGTCCTGTCGGCCGAAGACCTGCGCAGCGGGAAGGTGACGGTGGTGAATTTCTGGGCCTCGTGGTGCCCGCCCTGCCGGGCCGAGCATCCGGTTCTGCTGGAGATGCAGAAAAAGGGCGTCCGCGTGGCCGGGATCAACATGATGGACCGCGAGGCGGATGCCGTCGAATATCTGGCCGAGGGCGGCAATCCGTTCTTCGCGCTGGCGACCGATCCCAAGGGCCGTAACCGGGTGGAATGGGGTGTCACCAATCCGCCCGAGACCTTCATCATCGGCGGCGACGGCACGGTGCTGTTCAAGTTCATCGGCCCGCTGGTCGGCACCGATTACGAAACCCGGTTCGTCCCTGCGCTGGAAGAGGCGCTGAAATGAAGGCCGCGCTGCTGCCGGTTCTTCTGGTGGCAGGGGCGGCGCAGGCAGAGGTGCCGCCGCCGGACTATTTCACCGGTCTTTATGAGCGCGTCGGGCGGTCTGCCGGGCCGGAGCCTGCACTTCTGGACGATCTGGTACGGATCGATCCGGCGCCGGATGGCGCGGCGCTGGAGCTTCGGGTCTGTGCGCCCGGAGGCGCGCCGGGCAGTGCGGCGCTGCGGCTGGACTTTGCTGAGCTGGGGGATGTGGAGAACCTGCTGCAAGGCGGGACGGGGGCGGCTGCGCTGTATTGCCAGTTCTTCAATGATGCCGGGAATTACCCGATTCTGGCCTGCAATGGCGGGGCGGAGACGGACGAGGCCCCCGCGCGCTTCCTGCTCTGGGCCAGGACGGATGCGATCCCCGAGGATTGCGGCGGCTGAGGCCGGGTGCGGCAGCCGGGGGCAAGCGATTTTTCGGCGAAAAATCGAGGGCCGATCCTTAGGCGAGGAAAAGAAGTCGATCAGGCCAGGGCCAGAAGCAGGACGAAACCGCCGAAGACCAGCCATTCGGCAAGGGGAAGGACGGGCAATGGCCGCGTTTCGACCCTGACCCGCGATGCGGCCCGCTGGGCGCGCGGTTGCGGGGCGAGGGGCGGGAAGCGCGGGTCCATGGCGGCAGCCTTTCGGTGAGGTCCCGCCAGACTGGCAGGCAAAGGTGAACACCGATTTAACGACGAAGGGGCCGGAACGATCCGGCCCCCCGTTGATCTGCAGGCATTTTGCAGCCTGAGGCTGTGTTGCCGAAATCAGGACGCGGCAAGGTTGCGCAGCACGTAATGCAGCACGCCGCCATTTTCGACATATTCGATCTCGATCGCGGTATCGATCCGGCACTTGATCTGGATCACCTTCACCGAGCCGTCGCCATAGGTGATGGTGCAGGGCACCAGGCTGAGCGGTTTCAGATCGCCTGCAAGGCCCGCGATCGAGACAGTCTCGTCGCCCTTGAGGCCCAGCGACTTGCGGGTGTCGCCATTGGTGAACTCGAAGGGGATCACGCCCATGCCGACCAGGTTCGAGCGGTGGATACGCTCGAAGGACTCGGCGATCACCGCCTTGACGCCCAGCAGCGCCGTGCCCTTGGCCGCCCAGTCGCGCGAGGACCCGGCACCATATTCCATGCCGCCGAAGATGACGAGCGGGGTGCCAGCCTCCTGATAGGCCATCGAGGCGTCGAAGATCGAGGTCTGCTTGCCATCCGGCCCGAGCGTGTAGCCGCCCTCGACGCCATCCAGCATCTCGTTCTTGATGCGGATATTGGCGAAGGTGCCGCGCATCATCACCTCATGGTTGCCGCGACGCGAGCCGTAGGAGTTGAACTCGCGCACCGGAACCTGACGCTCGACCAGATATTGCCCGGCCGGTGTCTTTTCCTTGAAGGACCCCGCGGGCGAGATGTGGTCGGTGGTGATCATGTCGCCCAAGAGCGCCAAAACGCGGGCATCCTTGATGTCCGAGATCACGCCCGGCGTCTTGGACATGCCGCGGAAATAGGGCGGGTTCTGGATATAGGTCGAAGTCGCGGGCCAGTCATAGGTTTCCGAGTCGGTGACCTCGACCGCCTGCCACATCTTGTCGCCCTTGAAGACGTCGGCATATTTCGTCTGGAACGCCTCGCGCGTGACGGTGGCATGGACCAGATCGGCGATTTCCTTGTTGGTCGGCCAGATGTCCTTCAGGAACACATCCTTGCCGTCCGGGGTCTGGCCGATCGGGTCCTTGGTGATGTTGATGTTCATGTCACCCGCCAGCGCATAGGCGACGACGAGGGGCGGCGAGGCCAGGAAGTTCGCGCGCACATCGGGCGAAATCCGGCCTTCGAAATTGCGGTTGCCCGACAGGACGGCGGCGGCCACGAGATCATTCTCGTTGATCGCCTTGGAAATTGCCGGATCGCCCAGGGGGCCCGAGTTGCCGATGCAGGTCGTGCAGCCATAGCCGACCAGGTTGAAGCCCACGGCATCCAGATCCTCTTGGAGACCGGCGGCTTCCAGATATTCGCCCACGACCTGCGATCCGGGCGCGAGCGAGGTCTTGACCCAGGGCTTGCGGGTGAGGCCCAGGGCGCGCGCCTTGCGGGCCACCAGACCGGCACCGATCATCACATAGGGGTTCGAGGTGTTGGTGCAGGAGGTGATGGCGGCGATCACGACCGAGCCGTCGCGGATGGTGTAATCGGTGCCTTCGACCTTAGCGGTCTTGCGCGCATCGACCGGGGCCGCGACCACGCCGCCGCCTTCCCCCGCCATTTCCTGCGCCGGGCTGCTGACGTCGATGCCGCGGTAATCGGCCACGACCTTGTAGAAGGTGCGGGCGGCATCGGTCAGCGGCAGATAGTCCTGCGGCCGCTTCGGCCCCGAGATCGCGGGCACGATGGTGCCCATGTCGAGTTCCAGCGTCGAGGTGTAGACCGGGCTGTAATCGGCGCCGCGCCACATGCCATTTTCCTTGGCATAGGCCTCGACCAGCGCGATGCGGCCCTCGTCGCGACCGGTGTTGCGCAGGTAGCGCAGGGTTTCATTGTCGATCGGGAAGAAGCCGCAGGTGGCGCCGTATTCCGGGGCCATGTTGGCGATCGTGGCGCGGTCGGCCAGCGGCAGGTGATCCAGCCCCTCGCCGTAGAATTCGACGAACTTGTTCACCACGCCATGCTTGCGCAGCATCTGCACGACCTTCAGCACCAGGTCCGTGGCGGTGGTGCCTTCGACCATCTTGCCGGTCAGCTTGAAGCCGACAACTTCGGGGATCAGCATCGAGACGGGCTGGCCCAGCATCGCCGCCTCGGCCTCGATCCCGCCCACGCCCCAGCCCAGAACGGCCAGACCATTGACCATGGTGGTGTGGCTGTCGGTGCCGACCAGCGTGTCGGGATAGGCGACCATCTCGCCATTCTGGTCGGTGTCAGTCCAGACGGTCTGGGCCAGATATTCCAGGTTGACCTGGTGGCAGATGCCGGTGCCGGGCGGCACGACGCGGAAATTGTTGAACGCCTTCTGCCCCCATTTCAGGAAGACGTAGCGCTCCATGTTGCGCTCATATTCGCGGTCGACATTGGCCTGGAAGGCGCGGGGCGTGCCGAATTCGTCGATCATCACCGAATGGTCGATGACCAGATCGACCGGGTTCAGCGGGTTGATCTTCTGCGCGTCGCCGCCCAGGCCCAGGATGCCGTCGCGCATGGCGGCCAGGTCGACCACCGCCGGAACGCCGGTGAAATCCTGCATCAGCACGCGGGCCGGGCGATAGGCGATCTCGATCGGGTTCTTGCCGCCCATCTTGCCCCAGTCGGAGAAGGCCTTGATGTCCTCGACGGTGACGGTCTTGCCATCCTCGAAGCGCAGCATGTTTTCCAGCACCACCTTCAGCGAGGCAGGCAGGTTGGCGAATTGGCCCAGACCTGCGGCCTCGGCGGCGGGGATCGAGTAATAGGCGACGCTCTGGCCGCCCGCGGTCAGCGTCTTGCGGGTCTTTTTGCTGTCATGTCCGACGGTGACGGTCATCTCGATGCTCCCTGAAAGGTAAGGTGGCGGGTTCTGGTCCGGCCCCCGGTCCGCGGCGCGGACAGGCTGTCACGCGCGGTCGGGCGGGGGAGTCGCGGTCGTTGTATGCAATTGTATGCCAAAAATCCAGACCCCTTGTCGCGGTCGCGCGGGCCGCCGTTTTGCAGCCCTATCATGCCCAGATCGGGGCGTGATGCAAAAGACCCGATGCGCAGGATGTGACGGAACACTCGCAAAACCTTGATTGGCGGGGTGCGGCTGGCTTTCCTATAAGCATTGTACGGGTTCAGGGGACCGGGAAAGCGAAGATGCGACAATTGGTCAGTGCCGCTTGCGGCCTCTGGGCTGCTTTTGCGCCCATGGCGCAGGCCGAGAATCTGGTCGTGGTGGAGCTTTTCACGTCGCAGGGCTGTTCGTCCTGTCCGCCCGCCGATGACTTCGTGGCCATGCTGGCCGCCGACCCGCAGGTCTTGCCGCTGTCGCTGCATGTCGACTACTGGGATTACATCGGCTGGGCCGACAGTTTCGCCGATCCGCGTTTTACCGAGCGGCAGAAAAGCTATGCCCGCGCCATCGGCAGCCGCACGATCTATACGCCGCAATTCATCATCGGCGGGCAGGACCGGATCGAGGGTTTTGCGCCCGAAGAAACCGCGATGCGTCTGGCCAAGCATCTTGCCAAGGGCTCTCCCGTGACGCTGACCGTGACGCGGGACGGCGACAATCTGGTGATCCATGCCGAGGCCGATCCCCCGTTGGGCCAGGCGGTGCGGGTGCAGCTTGTCCGCTATATGCCTGAGCAGACGGTTGAAATCCAACGCGGCGAAAACGCCGGCAAGACCATCACCTATCGCAACGTGGTGACAAGCTGGGAGCATGTCGGCGACTGGTCGGGGCAGGGCGAATATGAGCTGACCGCCTCAGCGCCCGGCGATGAGCCTGCCGTCGTCATTCTTCAAAACGAAGGCCCGGCGGCGATCCTGGCGGCGGCGCGGGCGGATTAATCCGCCGTGTGCTGCGCGTTGCGGCCCTTCCAGCGCCGATGGATCCAGAACCATTGTCCGGGGCGCTTTCGCACCAGCGCTTCGAGACTGTCGTTCAGGGCCTGGGTCATCTCCTCCGGCGTGCCGGGCGGGATTGGCTGCTCGACGACGACCTGGAAGCTCAATCCATCGGCCTGACGGATGCCATAGGTTGGCACCAGCAAAGCGTCGTATTTCAGCGCCAGTTCGGCGGCGGAGAGCGCCGTCAGCGCCTGATGGCCGAAGAAGCTGAGTTCCGCACCATGGCGCATGCGCTGATCGACCAGAAGGCCCAGCATCCCGCCGCCGCGCAGATGGCGCACCATATCGGCAAGGCCTGCCCGGCCGCGCGGGAAAAGCGGCGTGCCGATGCGACTGATGGCCTTCACGTAATGCGCATTGAAGAAGCGGTTGGTCATCGGCATGTACAGCGCGCCGACGCGGTAGCCGCGCGCGATCAGGGCGGCGCGGCTGGCGTCGTAGTTGCCGAAATGCGCGGTGACCAAGATGACGGGGCGGTTCTCGGCATTGGCCGCGGCCAGGGCATCGACCCCGGTGCCGGTCAGGGGCAGGCTGGCGGCGCGGGCGATAAATTCAGGGCCGGAATAGATCTCGATGATGGTGCGTCCGACATTGTCGGGCACCTCGCGCACCAGGCGATCGACATCGGCGCGGGGCATGTCGGGCAGGATGAGCGCCAGATTTTCGCGGATGCGGCGGCGATAGCCGGCAAGCGGCGCGACCACGCGGCTGACGACCCAGCCACACAGCGGCACGCGGACCGAATAGGGCAGAAGCAGCAGCCCGCCGATCAGCGCGCGATAGGCGCGATCCTGCAGCCAGTGGCGCAGGGAAAAGGGCGGTGTATTCTCTGGCATCCTCAGGTCCGGGCGCTGCGGGTCTCGCGGTGCCAGACATAGAGACCGGCGCCCACGATCACAAGCGCGCCCAGGATCGTCCAGCGATCGGGCCACTCGTCATAGAGCAGGATGCCCCAGCCCGTGGCAAAGATGATGCCGACATAGGTGAAGGGCGCGACAAGCGAGGCCTCGGCCAGCGAGAAGCTGCGGATCAGGCAAAGCTGCGCGGCGGTGCCAAGGACGCCGATCAGGCCGAACTGCCACAGATGGGCGGGGTCGATCGGGGTCCAGACGAAGGGCAGCGCCAGGCCGGTGAACAGCGCGCCGATGCCGCCGCCCCAGAGCATCGCGGTCCAGACTGGTTCGCGCAGGCCGAGGGCGCGGGTGAGAAGGGCGTTGGCGGTGTAGCAGATGGCGCCCAGGAACGGCAGGATCGCCCAGACGGAGAAGGTGCCGGCCCCGGGGCGGATCACGATCATCGCGCCGATCAGGGCCGCAACGATGCCGGCGATGCGGCGGGGGCCAAGCTTCTCGCCCAGAAACAGCGCCGCGCCCAGGGTGATGAGCACGGGCGAGGTGTCCGCGATGGCGGTGGCCTCGGCCAGACCGATATGGGTGATGGCGAAGAAGAAAAAGCCGATGGCGCCGACCTGGGTCATTGCGCGCAGGACATGCAGGCCGGGATGGGCGGTGCGCAAAAGCGCCGGGGTGCGGCTGCGCAGGATCAGGGCGGCGAGCAGGAACTGGCCGAGGAAGCGGATCCAGACCACCTGCGGCGCGGGGTAATGGGCGACGAGCGACTTGGCGGTCGCGTCCATGCCGGTGAAGAGCAGGATGGCGAAGAGCATCAGCCCGATCCCGAGCGCGGGGTTCTGGGCGGGATGGGGCGCAGTGATCGGGGGGGCATTCATGGCGCGGACCCTAGGGGCGGGCCGGGGCGACCACAAGGGGTGTGAGGGCTATCGGTGCAGACCGGGAGGCCGTGGCGCGACGGGGCGCGCGTACAGTGGGGTTTTGACCGCTTCTGTGACGCAGGCTGAAAGCAAGGTGGGACCCGGATCTCGCCCCTGCCGACATATCCAGGACAGGGGCCCGATGTCGGCCTGTCGCCTTGGGTGTTCAGCGCCTTTCGGCCGGTCGGGTCACGGCTTGCCTAGCCCTCATCCTCGGGGGCAACCAGCGTGACCATGCCCAAGGCCTCGGCCGCGCGCAGGGCGGTCATGAGACGGCGCAGCGCGGTTCCTTCGGCCTGCAACCCCGGCGCTGCGCTGGCGGCCGCTGCCGATGGCCGGGGGCTTGCCCTGCGGCCCTTGTCGGCGATGCCTGGCATGTGGCGCGCCGTGCCGGTTTCGGGGCCGGGATGCTGCGGAGTTGGCATCATCCGTCTTCCTCGGGCTGAACCATCACCAGTTCTCCCGAAGCCTCGAGCGAGCGGATGGCGCTGATGATCTGGTTCATCGCCTCTTCGGCCTCCTTGTCCTTGACCTTGCCGCGCGCGGCCACTTCTTCGCGGATACCCTGCGCCATGCGCTGCGAGATGTTGGACAGGATGAAATCGGTCGACGGCTCAAGATCCGGCTTGCCCGCGGACCAGGCCATCGCTGCGACCAGCGCGGTCTGATCGGTGACGCGCAGGATCTTGGGCACATCGCGCGGGCTGATCCTTGTGGCGATATGCACATAGGTGAAGATCGCCTTGCGCACTTCGGCGGCGAAACCAGCATCTTCGGCTTCAAGCCCCGCCAGAACATCGTCGCGGGTGATCTGGGGCGAGATGTTGAGGATGGCGCCGACGCGTTCCACCGGCCCCTTGTCGAAAGCGCGGGGCGGCTGGCTGTCGATCTGGCCAAGGATGGCAAGGCCGATGCGGTGGACGGTTTCGGGATCGACATTGCCAGTCAGCGAGACGGCAAAGGCGATGCGGCGGGCGCGGTCGCCGGGCAGCTTGCCCAGAATGTCGGCGGCGCGCTGGACGGGCAGCTTGGACAGAATAACGGCCGCGACCTCGACCGATTCCTCCCCGATCACCGGCAGCAATTTGTCCGGGGGCAGGGTGACCAGACGCTCCCACGGGTCGCCCTTGGTGCTGACGCCCGCCTTGCGGCGCAGACGGCTGGCGGCGGTTTGCGAGATATGACCGTCCATCACCGAAAGCGCGCCCTCAAGCCCGCCGGGAAAGGCGAGGCCGACAGAGTCCAGTTCGGCCACGAATTCGGCGACGACGCGGTCCAGCGTGTCGCGGTCGATCAGCCGCATCGCCCCCATCTGCTCGGCCAGCGCGGATTGCATATGGTCGGGCAACTGGTTCAGCGGCAGGACGGCGCCCTGCGCCAAGAGGTAGCGCACGATCACGGCGGCCTTTTCGCGCGGGTTCAGGACCCGGCGCATCGGCCCATCGCCCGACAGGGACATCAAGCCCTGTCCGGCCCCGAACGGCGCGAGAGGAAGCCCCTCTGCGGCCATGCTGCCTCCGATTCTACGACTCGGAGGCAGGCTGGCAGGACCCGGTTAAGAAGGGGTTGCGCGGGCTAGGACGAGGGCTGCACCACGCATTGGCCCTTTTCCGCATCCCAGACCGCACCTTCGATGCAGGACGAGGCGGTCACATCCTTCTTCATCGTGCCATGGCAGCCTTCGGCCAGGGCCAAGGCGGGGGAAAAGGCCAGAGCGAGGGCCATGAGGGCGGTGGCAGGTTTCATCGTCGTCCTCCTTCCGGGGTTGGGCTGGGCTTGGGTGTCAGAACTGATAGGTCAGGCCGGTCGCGATGGCCGAGGCGAGGGCGGTTTCGGCCCAGCTTCCCGCGCCACCCGCCCTGCGGATCGCGGCAAGATGGGCCTTGGCGGCCTCGGTTTCGTTCATCTCGACCAGAAGCTGGCCGTAATAGCTGTGGGTCAGGATGTTGTCGGGGTTGAGGGCGAGGGCGGCCTCATAGGCGGCGATGCCCTTTTCCAAATGGCCAGTCTTGCGCAGAAGGAAACCGCGATAGGTGAGAACCCGGTCGGTCGCGCCCTCTCGCATCGCGGCAAGGACAAGCTGCGCCTCGGAAAAGCGCTCGGCATGGGCCAGTTCGCGGACGGCCCGGAAGCGGCGGTCATCGTCCAGCGCGCCGGATTGCGGATCCACGCATTTCTGCTGGGTGTCGTCATAGACCTGACCGTCCTTGCATTCGGTCGTGGTCTTGGTGCTGGCGGGCGGCGCGCTGTCATCCGAGCCAACGGCAAAGGCCGCCGTGGCGGCCAGGAGCGTGACAAGAGGCAGGACGGGCAGCAGGCGCATGGCAGAGTTCCCGAAGATGGGGAATTCTAGCATGAAATGGCGCCGCACCGAGGCGAGAATTGCGGCGCTGGGCGGAAAAGCCCGGATCGCGCCCGGGGATTGAGGCGGCTGCCCGCAGAACGGGCAGCCGGACAGCTAGCCGAAGACGCGCTTGAAGATCGTGTCGACATGTTTGGTGTGATAGCCAAGGTCGAATTTCTCTTCGATCTCGGCGGGCGACAGGGCTGCGGTGACTTCGGGATCGGCCAGAAGCTCGGTCTTGAAATCGGCGCCCTTCTCCCAGACCTTCATCGCGTTGCGCTGGACCAGACGATAGCTGTCCTCGCGCGACACGCCCGCCTGGGTCAGCGCCAAGAGCACGCGTTGCGACATCACGAGGCCTTTGAACTTATTCATGTTCTTCAACATGTTCTCGGGATAGACCACCAGCTTTTCGACCACGCCCGCCAGGCGGTGCAGCGCGAAATCCAGCGTGATCGTGGTGTCGGGGCCGATGGCGCGCTCGACGCTGGAATGGCTGATGTCGCGCTCATGCCAGAGGGCGACATTTTCAAGCGCCGGGACAACCGACATGCGAATCAGGCGCGCCAGACCGGTCAGGTTTTCGGTCAGTACCGGATTGCGCTTGTGCGGCATCGCCGACGAGCCCTTCTGGCCGGGCGAGAAGAACTCTTCCGCCTCAAGCACTTCGGTGCGCTGCATGTGGCGAATCTCGATCGCGACATTCTCGATCGAGCTGGCGATGACGCCAAGGGTGGCGAAGAACATGGCATGGCGGTCGCGCGGGATGACCTGGGTCGAAATGGTCTCGGGAATCAGACCCAGCTTCTCGCAGACATATTCCTCGACGCGCGGGTCGATATTGGCGAAGGTGCCGACCGCGCCCGAGATGGCGCCGGTGCGGATTTCTTCGCGCGCGGCTTCCAGGCGGCGCTTGCCCCGCGCCATTTCGGCGTAGAACCGGGCGAAGGTCAGACCCATGGTGGTGGGTTCGGCATGGATGCCATGGCTGCGGCCGATGCGGACCGTGTCCTTGTGCTCGAAGGCGCGGGACTTCAGCGCGGCAAGCACGCGGTCCATGCCGGCCAGCAGCAGATCGGCGGCGCGGACAAGCTGGATGTTCAGCGTGGTGTCCAGCACGTCGGAGGAGGTCATGCCCTGATGGACGAAGCGGGCATCCTCGGACCCGATATGTTCGGCGAGATGGGTCAGGAAGGCGATGACGTCATGCTTCGTCACGGCCTCGATCTCGTCGATGCGCGCGACGTCGAATTCCACATCCTTGGCGCGCCAGACGGCCTGGGCGTTCTCCTTGGGGATCACGCCAAGTTCGGCCTGGGCGTCGCAGGCATGGGCCTCGATCTCGAACCAGATGCGGAAGCGGGTCTCGGGCGACCAGATCTTGACCATGTCGGGGCGGGAATAGCGGGGGATCATCGCGGGCCTCTGGCAGATGGGCGGGATGGCGCCCCCTTAGGCGTTCGGGGCTGCGGACGCAAGGGAAGCGGGTGCCGGAAGGGATTGGTTAACCCCGGGCTGGCAGGGTGGCCGCAGGGGGCCTTGCCGGGCGGCACAGGCAGGCCCGGGACCGGGCGGATAGGGCAGGTGACGATGGCGATGGCGACGAAAGCAGAGGCGAGGGCGCGGTTGACGCGGGCGGACTGGATTCTCGCCGGGTTCCAGGCATTGCTGGCGCGCGGCCCAGATGCGGTGCGGGTTGAGCCCATCGCACGGGCGCTGGGCGCGACGAAAGGGTCTTTCTACTGGCATTTCAGGGATCTGCGTGCATTGCATGGTGCGATGCTGGATGCCTGGGAACGGTTGGCCGCGACCGCAGTGACAACGGCGGTGCGCCAGTCGGACCTGCCGCCGCGCGAGCAGGTTCTTCTTCTCGCCGACCGGGTTTCGACCCTGCCCGAAGCCGAAGTGGGCGGGCAGGCCATCGAACCCGCGATCCGGGACTGGGGCCGGGTCGATCCCCTGGCGCGGGATGTGCTGGCGCGCGCCGACCGGCAGAGACTTGAGGATCTGCGCGGGTTTCTGGGCGATGCGGGCCTGGGTGAGGCAGCGGCCGAAGAGGGCGCGACGCTGTTCTATGCCGCGCTGATCGGGCTTGAGGCGCTGCGCGCCACCACTGGCACGCCGATGCGCCCGGCACTGCGCGCGGTGGCCGAGGGCATCCTGGGGATGCGCGCAGTATAGAAGTTCCAATTTTTCAACGAAAAATCGGCGTGTTGCACGGTGATCCTCCCACGCTGGATCAGCATCAGCCCAGAAGTCTCGGATCGAACGGGTAGCGGGTCAGGTTCTCGCAGCCGGTTTCGGTGATCAGCACCTGATCTTCCAGCTTGATCGAGAAATCGCCGCCTTCCGGGCTGACCAGTGCCTCGGTGCACAGGACCATGCCGGGTTGCAGCGCGACGTCAAAGGCGCCGTCGACCCAAGCATCTGCATAGGGCACGAAGGGCCATTCGTCGCACAAGCCGACGCCATGCATCTTGCAGGAGTATTTCTGCTTCCAATACTGGTCTTCCAGCCGGTGTCCACCGAAGGTCAGCTCCTTGATGGTGACGCCGGGCTTCAGCCGCGCCTGATGGTCGCGGATATGATCAAGCGCATGATTCATTGCGGAAATCATCGCATTGGACGGCCGGGTGTCCCCGATCCACCATGTGCGCGAGATATCGACGCAGATGCCGTAGCTGCCGATCAGGTCGGTGTCGAAGGCGACGATTTCGTTCTCCTGCACGATGCGGGGGCCGCATTCCTGGAACCAGGGGTTGGTGCGCGGGCCGGAGGCGAGGAGGCGGGTCTCGATCCATTCGCCGCCGCGGCGGATATTGCCCTTGTGCAGCTCGGCCCAGATGTCGTCTTCCGAGACGCCGCCTTTCGGCACTTCGGCGCGGGCGAAGGCTTCCATTTCGGCGATGGCGGATTCGCAGGCATGGTGGGCGCAGCGCATGGCGAGGATCTCGTCCTTGCCCTTGATGGCGCGGGTGCGTTCGGTAACCTCTTCGCCCTCGAGAACCTCAAACCCCTTGCGTTCCAGGGCCCTGAGTCCCGCAACCATGATCTTGTCAACGGCAAGACGGCGGTTCGAGCCGGCATGGGCACGCATCACCTCATCCACCTGTTCGGCGAAGCTGGAGGCATCTTCCGAGGTGCGGTCACCGCAGACATTGTAGAAGAAAGAGGCCCCGGAGCGCAGTTCCTTGACCAGCGGATTGAAGGTCACAAGGAAGGGTGCCTGCTTGTACTCCCAGATCACCATATGGCCGTCAGCGCAGAGAAGAACGGCCCGGAAGGGATTGTGACTGTTCCATAATTGCATGTTGGTGGTGTCGGTCGCATAGCGGATGTTCAGCGGGTCGAACATCAGCAATCCGCCATAGTCGCGGTCGACCAGCGCCTGGGTCAGCCGCTGCCAGCGATGGGTGCGCATGGCGGTCAGATCGGGGGGCGTCAGGCCCGCCGCCGCCCATTCCGCGAAGGCGAGCTGGGTTGGCCCGATCTCGACCCGGTCATTGTCATTGGGGCTGCCATCGGCCAGGCGGTCGGCGCGGGTCGGGTCGATCTTGCGGCGGGTTTCGGCATAGGTCGCGGTCATGGCATCCCCTTGGGCTGGGGGCAGGTTCGGCCCGCGGGGGCCGAACGTCATGCCGGAAGGCGACGCAAAATGTCGCCTTCCGCCTGTCTTTGCCAGGTCTTGCAAAGGTCTTCCGAACGTCTTCCAAACGTCTTCCGTTCGGGACCCGTCAGGGATCAGACCTTGAGCGCCTCGGCCCGCGCCGCCACGGCCTGTTCCGCCTCGCGACCCGAGAGCTGTTCGAGATGGTGGAACTGCGCGCCGTAGAAGCCCGCGCCCAGGGTCTGCGAGCGCAGCTCGGTGATCAGCCCGTCGCAATCGGCCTCGGGGATCAGGGCCGAGACCTCGTCCCAACCTTTCCAGCCGGGCTTGGCGTCGAAGCCGAGGATCTGGCCGCGCCTTGCGCTGACGATGCGCTGGGCGCGGGGGGTGAAATCCGAGGGGACGGAGAGCGTGACCTCGAGCACGGGTTCCAGGAGCACCGGGTTGCAGCTTGGCAGGATCTCCTGCATCGCCTTGGCCCCGGCCTTCTGGAAGGCGAAGTCGGAACTGTCGACCGCGTGATAGCTGCCATCGGTCAGGCAGACCGCGACATCGACGACCGGAAAGCCTTTAGGCCCGCGATCCAGCGCCGTCTCAACCCCTTTCTGCACCGCCGGGATATATTGCTTCGGCACCACGCCGCCGGTGATCCGGTCCGAGAAGGCAAAGCCCTCGCCCCGCGTGCGTGGGGTGATTTCCAGATGGATATCGGCAAACTCGCCATGGCCGCCCGATTGTTTCTTGTGCCGCGAATGATGGGTGGCGGATTTTGTGATCGTTTCGCGATAGGAGATCGCCGGGCGAGCGGTGCGCAGCGACAGGCCGAAGTCGGATTTCAGCCGGGCCAGCGCGATCTGAAGATGGATCTCGCCCTGGCCTTGCAGAAGCGTCTCGCCGGTGGCGACGACATGGTTGGTGGACAGCGAGGGGTCTTCATCGACCAGACGCGCTAGGGCAGTGGCAAGCTTGGCCTCTTCCGCCGGGTGTTCGGCGCGGATGGCCAGCGCGGCCAGCGGCGCGGGGGGCGCGGGCCAGTTCGGGAAGGGCTGCGCCGCGCCTTCGGTCAGGACTTCGCCAGCCTTGGCCGTGGCCATACGGCCAAGCGCCACCACCTCGCCCGCGGCGGCGCTGCCCTTGGCGGTCTGCTTGCGGCCGAAAAGTGCCGAGACCGAGCCGACGCGATCGGTCCCGAGGGTCATGCCGTCGCGCACCTCGCCCTGCCAGATGCGGGCCAGCGCGGCGCGGCCGGCCTGACCGGACTGGAAGGTCTTCAACACGCTGACCTGGGTGCCCTGGGTTTCGGGCAGGCCAAGGCGGGCGGCGGTCTGGGCCGGGAAGGGGCAGTCATGGCGCAGCGCCTTCCACAGCCGGCGGACGCCGTTTTCGTGTTCGGCCGCACCGAAGAAGACGGGAACGACCAGATCCTGCGCCAGATCGCGCGACAGCGAGGCATAGATCTGGTCCGGCGGCGGGGTGATGTCGGTCAGCACCTGTTCCAGAATGGCATCGTCGAAATCGGCCAGCGCCTCCAGCAGCGCGGCGCGGGCGCTGTCTTCATCGCCCTTCAGCGCCTCGGGCAGCGGAATCAGGTCGGCGGGTTGGGTCGCATTCCAGCGCC
The DNA here is from genome assembly GCF_044142105.1 of Neotabrizicola paludis. Classification (NCBI taxonomy): domain Bacteria; kingdom Pseudomonadati; phylum Pseudomonadota; class Alphaproteobacteria; order Rhodobacterales; family Paracoccaceae; genus Neotabrizicola; species Neotabrizicola paludis. The sequence goes on along the minus strand of NZ_JBGTYM010000001.1, from coordinate 991,458 downwards.
AGGCCCGTTCCGAAACCAGATCGACGAGGCCGGTCACATGGCCCGCCGCATCGCGCAGGGGAATTTCGCGCAGGGCGAGCGGGCGGTCGGAGATGGCCTGCAAGGCGTGCAGCGTGGCGCGGACCCGAGCCTCGGGCGCGTCCATGCGGTTGATGAAGATCACATGCGGGATGGCGCGGTCATCAAGAAAGCGCAGCAGGGCCGAGACGGCGACGGCGCGTTCGGGAAACGGGTCGGCCACGACGATCACCAAATCGGCGACCATCATCGCGGCGCGGCTGTCGGAAAGAAGCTCGACCGAACCGGGACAGTCGATCAGCGCCCAGTCCTGGTCCATATAGCGGCAGGCGGCGACGGAAAGCTCGGTCGAGATGCCGCGGGCGCGGGCCTCGGCCGTGCTGTCGCCCACGGTGGTGCGATCCTTGGCGGTGCCGCGCCGGTCGGTGGCGCCGCAGGTATGCAGCATCGCTTCGAAAAGCGTGGTCTTGCCGCTGCCATGCGCGCCCGCCAGCGCGGCGCATCGGGTGCCGGTTGCGGTCCTGTCGGTGGTGCTCATGTCTTCCCTCCCATGGGCCCTGGGCGGCCGATGGGGCGGGGCGCGGGGGCCGGACCACGAAGACCGGGCCTGGCGGCCCGCGTCTGCCCGGCCGCCGGTGCGGGGGCGCCGGTGTCGCGCCCCCTGGGACAAGGATGCACCGGATCGGGCGCGGCGTCTTGCGAAATCTTCGGGCCGGGCGCGGCGTCTTGCGAAATCTTCGGGCCGGGCGCGGGGCCGCCCGGGCGCTCTGCCCCCGGACCGCCGGAGGATCTGGGCCAGAATGAGGGGGATTTTCCTTTTTCATGGCGCACTTTAGGGTGGCGGCATGGAAAACGCCGTCTTTCAGTCCCGCCTGCCGTTCCTGCCCTGGATGGACCCGCGCACCGCGCGCCTGCCGGGGATATTGCCCGTCGAGGGCGATGACTGGTTGCGGGTGGATGAGGCTTTCGCCGGCCAGATGGCGCTGCGCGACGGGCTGATCGCCGGGAAGCGCGATCTGGTGCATGGGCTGTTGCCCGAGGGGCAGGCGGCAGCGGAAGAGCTGTACGATCTGGTGCTCGCGCGGCTGGCGGGGGTTCCGGGCTATCGGGTCGGCGCGGGATCGGTGCAGCGACCCGACGGGGTGGAGGTGGCGCTGGACCGGGCGGCACCCCTGCTGGTGCTGGGGCGGCTGGTGCAGGAGGATCTGTGTATCCTTGAGCAGGCGGGCGAGGAGCATCGCCTGACCGGGGCGATCCTGTGCTTTCCGGCAAGCTGGACGCTGAGCCAGAAGCTGGGCCGGGCGCTGATCTCGATCCACGAGCCGGTGCCGCCCTATGATGGCGGCATCGCGCGGCGGGTGCAGCGGCTGTTCGACGCGATCCGGCCCGAGCAGGCGCTGTGGCGGATGAATTACCTGACTTATGACGACCCCGAGCTGTTCCAGCCGCGGCTGGAGGGGCAGAGGCGGCCGCGGCCGGTGGCGCATGTCTTCGTGCGCTGCGAGCGGCAATGCCTGTTGCGGCTGCCGCGGACGCGGGCCGTGGTGTTCACGATTCACACTTATGTGGTGCAGTCGGACACATTGTCGGCGGACGAATTGCAGGCGCTGCACGAGGCGCAGCACCCGCGGGCGCCATGAGGCGGCCATGAGCGGCGGGCGGCGCTGTCTGATCGTGCTGGCGCATCCGGGGGCGGACAGCCTGGGTCGGCATCTGGCCTTGCGCCTGGAGGACCTGGCGCGGGGGCAGGGCTGGCAGGTGGCGCTGCGCGATCTCTGTGCCGAGGGGTTTGACCCGAGGCTGACGGCCGAGGAGATGGCGCTCTATCGGCAGGGCGTGCCCGGGGCGGCGCGGGCCGAGATGGCCGAGCTGGCGGCGGCGGAGGTGCTGGTGCTGGTCTTTCCGACCTGGTGGTTCGGCTTTCCGGCAGCGCTGAAGGGCTGGTTCGACCGGGTCTGGGCGCCGGGCGTCGCCTATGCGCCCGTACCGGATTTGCGCAAGATGGAGGCGCGGCTGACCGGATTGCGCGCGGTCCTGGCGGTGACGACGCTGGGCGCGCCGGGGTTCTGGGACTGGCTGGCCATGCGGCGGCCGCTGCGGCGGGTGTTGAAACGCGGCATCGTGGCACCCTGCGCGCCGCAGGCGCAGCTTGTCTGGCGCGCGCTCTACCAGGCCGAGACGGTCGCGCCAGATCGGCTGGCGCGGTTCGAGGCGCGGCTGGCGCGCGATCTTGCGGCGCTGGCGCGGCGGCTGGATTAGCGGTCGAGCTTGCGCAGGTCGACGCCGTCGAGATGGGCGATGCCCGCGCGCAGCGCGCCCCAGGGCAGGGCCATGACAAGGATGCCATAGGCAAGCGCACGGGCGGTAGCTTCGGCCATCAGGCGACGGAGGCTGCCATGCCGGGGCGGCGCCACCGGCGCGGCGGCAGGCGGTTCGGACGCTTCGCCCAGGCCCAGCATGTCCTGCGCGGGCGGCGGCGCGGCGGGGCGGATGCGGCGGGCGGCAGCGCGCCGGGGCGCGGCGGCCGTGTCAGGTTTGCCGCCCATGATCAGGCGGATGGCGGCGAGCGAGCTGTCGCGCTGTCCCGGCGGCGCGGCGCCGTCGACCGGATCGTGGGCCAAGGGCGCGGCCTCGGCATCCGGGGCGGCCGGGACAACCGTCAGGACCGGCGCCGGGCGCCGGGCCGGGCTGGCTGGGGTGAAAAGCGTGGCGGGCGCGGTGGGTTCCTGGGCCGGGCCGAGCAGGTGGGAGGAGCGCGACAGGATGCCCCCCGCGCCGCGAATGGTTGCGGCGACGGTCTGGTGATGCGGCAGGTAGCGCCCGGTCCGTCCGAGCCGCGCCTCGGGCACGCGCCAGCGCCCGGAAGCGACGGCATCGCCCGCCGTTCCGGCGGAGAGGGCGCAGCGGCCGAACAGGCCCGCCAGCGCCTCGCGCCCCAAGATCAGGCTGGCCCGCGCGAAGGCGCGCGGCTCGAAAGGGGGGTTCTGCCGGCCCTCGGACCAGATCGGCGTGCGGCCCGGACGGTCGGGATCGGCGGAGGGGCTGCGGCGGGAGGTTTGCTTGGCCATCGGTCTCTCGGAAGTTCGGCAGAATGCGGCAGAGAAAGGCGATGGGGGCGAGTCTTGGGTCGGTTAACGGCGCGAGAGAGGCCGGAACATGGCAGAGCCGTGGAATTGCGCGCGGATTGCCGCGGCCCAAGCGCGGCGGCGGTCACGGAAAAGGGCGGCCCCGAAGGACCGCCCTTTGAAGTTCTGCTTAAGAGACGCGCTCTTAGCAGGAGTAATACATCTGGTATTCCACCGGATGCGGCGTGTGTTCGAAGGCGTAGACCTCTTCCCATTTCAGGCCGATATAGGCCTCGAGCTGGTCTTTGGTGAACACGTCGCCCGCGAGCAGGAAGTCCATGTCCTTTTCCAGCTCTTCCAGCGCCTCGCGGAGCGAACCGCAGACGGTGGGGATGGCGGCCAGTTCTTCCGGCGGCAGATCGTAAAGATCCTTGTCCGAGGCCGGGCCGGGGTCGATCTTGTTCTTGATGCCGTCGAGACCGGCCATCAGCAGCGCGGCGAAGGCCAGGTAGGGATTGGCGGCCGGATCGGGGAAGCGGGCTTCCACACGCTTGGCCTTGGGCGATTCCGTCCACGGGATCCGCACGCAGCCCGAGCGGTTGCGGGCCGAATAGGCGCGCAGCACCGGGGCTTCGAAGCCGGGGATCAGGCGCTTGTAGCTGTTGGTCGCCGGGTTGGTCAGCGCGTTCAGCGCCTTGGCATGCTTGAGGATGCCGCCGATGAAATACAGCGCCTCCTGGCTGAGATCGGCGTATTTGTCGCCGGCGAACAGCGGCTTGCCGCCCTTCCAGATCGACATGTTGACATGCATCCCCGAGCCGTTGTCGCCCTTGATGGGCTTGGGCATGAAGGTCACGGTCTTGCCATAGGCGGCCGCGACGTTGTGGATGACATATTTGTACTTCTGGATGTTGTCGGCCTGTTCGACCAGACCGCCGAAGATCATGCCAAGCTCGTGCTGGCAGGTGGCGACCTCGTGATGGTGCTTGTCGACCTTGATGCCCATGCGCTTCATGGTGGACAGCATCTCACCGCGCAGATCCTGCGCCGTGTCGATCGGGTTGACCGGGAAATAGCCGCCCTTGTAGCCGGCGCGGTGCGCGAGGTTGCCGCCTTCGAAGGCCGCATCGGTGTTCCAGGCGGCGTCTTCGGCGTCGAGCTGATAGGACACCTTGTTCGGCGAGACGCTGTAGCGCACGTCGTCGAAGATGAAGAATTCCGCTTCGGGGCCGAAATAGGCGCTGTCACCGATGCCCGAGGACTTCAGATAGGCTTCCGCCTTGAGCGCGGTCTGGCGCGGGCAGCGTGCATAGGCCTCGCCGGTGTCGGGCTCGACCACGTTGCAATGCACGCAGAGGGTTTTCTCGGCGTAGAACGGGTCGATATAGACCGAGGCCGCATCGGGCATCAGCTTCATGTCGGACTGGTCGATCGACTTCCAGCCTGCGATCGACGAGCCGTCGAACATGAAGCCTTCCTCGAAGAAGTCGGCATCGACCAGATCGGAGACCAGCGTCACATGCTGGAGCTTGCCCTTGGGGTCGGTGAAGCGGATGTCGACATATTCGACCTCCTCGTCCTTGATCAGTTTCAGAGCCTTGTCTACGGCGCTCATCTGACTGCCTTTCGCTGGGGGTTGTCACTGTCGGGGGCTTGCGCCGCCCGGGGTGGCCGGGGCCGGCTGGCCCGGGGGAGTGCGCCACTGGCATTCCCCCGGAACAGGCGGCGAATCTTAGACCGCGTCGTCGCCGGTTTCGCCGGTGCGGATGCGGATCGCCTGTTCGACGGGCGAGACGAAGATCTTGCCGTCGCCGATCTTGTCGGTGCGGGCGGCATTGGTGATCGCCTCGATGGCGGCTTCGACCATGTCATCGGTCAGCACGACCTCGATCTTCACCTTGGGCAGGAAGTCGACGACATATTCGGCGCCGCGATACAGTTCGGTATGGCCCTTCTGGCGACCGAAGCCCTTGACCTCGGTCACCGAGAGACCCTGGATGCCGGCTTCCTGAAGCGCTTCCTTCACCTCGTCGAGCTTGAAGGGCTTGATGATCGCTTCGATTTTCTTCATGGGCCGCCTCCCCCGTCTTTCGGACCGTTCCTTGGGCTGGTCACACCACTTCCCCGGAGGCGGGACAATGTGTCAAGGAAGGTGCAGGGGCGCGGCGATGGTGAAAATGCGGGCGTGTGGTGAAAAATTGTGCATTGCGCCTGTAGATTGGGCAGAATTGAATCGAAAGGTGCCGGTTCTATGACCGAACTCCTGACTGCAGCGCAGATGCGGGCCATCGAACAGGCGGCGATAGCGTCGGGCGAGGTGACCGGGCTTGAGCTGATGGAGCGCGCCGGGCGCGGCGTGGTCGAGGCGATTTTCGAGGAATGGCCGGAACTGAAGGCGACCTCGCACCGGGCGGTGGTGCTGTGCGGGCCGGGCAACAATGGCGGCGACGGGTTTGTCGTGGCACGGCTGTTGAAGGGCTGGGGCTGGGAGGTGGAGGTCTTCCTCTACGGCGACCCGGAGCGGCTGCCGCCGGATGCGCGGGTGAACTATGAACGGTGGCTGGGGATGGGGGAGGTGAAGTCGCTGACGGATGAAGCCATCGACGGCTATGCCGAAGATCATCCTGGAACGCGCATCGCAATTGATGCGCTGTTCGGCACAGGGCTCGTTCGCCCATTCTTAGACCTGAGCCGCGTCCAAATGGAGCTGAACAGCTGGCAGGCAGCGTCCCATTGGGACAATGCTTTCCCGCATGTGGTTGGAGCCGATCTTCCCAGTGGTCTCTGCGCCGATAGCGGTAGGTTCTTGGGCGCGGATCTGGAAAATCCTTTCGACCATGCTCCGATGGCAAACCTGACGGTGACATTCCACAGAAAAAAGAATGGTCATGTTCTCGCCGAGGGCCCAACTGCCTGCGGGCGAGTTGTAGTGAAAGAGATTGGCCTCACTTCTTTGTCGTTCGACGCGGCAGCCGGTAAGTCCACTTGGCTGATAACCGATACGCAGACTCGGGCACTATCAAAGAGCAACGGGCACAAATACTCCCACGGCCACGCCTTCATCCTCTCCGGCCCCTCCGGTCGCGGCGGCGCGGCGCGGTTGGCGGCGCGGGGGGCGCTTCGGATCGGGGCGGGGGTGGTGACGGTGGGGTGTCCGCCGGAGGCCATCGCCGAGAACGCCGCTCGCTTGGATGCGGTGATGCTGCGGGGCGTGGCGGATGGGGCGGCGCTGGACGAGGTGTTGGGGGATGCGCGGATCAATGCGCTGTGCCTGGGGCCGGGGATGGGGACGGGGGCGCGAGAGGCGGGGTTGGTCGCGGCGGCGCTTGGGGCGGTGCGTGCCGAGCACGCACCCTACGGCGTGCGGGGGCTTGTGCTGGATGCCGATGCGCTGACGATCCTGTCGCGAACCCCCGACCTCTTCGCCGCGCTGCATGACGGATGCGTCCTTACCCCTCATGCCGGGGAATTCGCCCGCCTCTTCCCCGACATTGCAGAGAAACTGGCGGCCCCCGCAACGAAAGGTCCCGCCTATTCCAAGGTCGATGCCACGCGCGAGGCTGCCGCCCGTGCTGGCTGCGTGGTGCTTTACAAAGGCCCCGACACGGTGATCGCCGACCCCTCGGGGCGCTGCGCGATCAACTCGGCCCATTACGACCGCGCCGCGCCCTGGTTGGCGACGGCCGGGTCGGGGGATGTGCTGGCGGGGTTCATCACCGGGCTTTTGGCACGGGGCTTTGCGTCCTTTGACGCGGCCTGCACGGCGGCCTGGCTGCATGTGGAATGCGCGCGCAGCTTCGGGCCGGGGCTGATCGCCGAAGACCTGCCGGATGAATTGCCGAAAGTGTTCCGGGCGCTGGGGCTGTGAGGGGCGCAAAATCCCTGTAAGGATTCTGCGACGTTCTTCGACGGATTTTTGGTCAGGCGGTCACGGGGACAGGGCTGCAGGCGAGTTCCAGCCCGCCGGCATAGACCACTTCCTCGCTGGCGAAGCGCAGGGTGAAGAGGCGGACTTCGGCCACGGTCTCGCGGCGGATATATTCGCCATCGGTCAGGCGCTGTGCCTCGACCATGGCGCTGTCGCGGCCGAACAGGGCCTGGGCCCGCCAGTCGCGCACGAAAACCGGCTGGCTGGGGGCGACGAAAAGGTCGGCCTCGGGTTTGTCATGGCCAAGGGCCGAGGCGGAGATGCGCACCATCTCGACCCCGCGCAGAAGCGAGACCTCGATGTCGATGAGCTTGCGCGCGCCCGCGCGGGTGATCACGCGGTCGCCGGGAGCGAGAAACTGGACGGGCAATTCGCCGTCAAGCGTCAGGACATTGGTGCCTGCCGTGATGCCCTGGATGGGCGCCGCGTCGCGCCGCAGCTCGACATCGGATATCGCAAGGGTCAGCTGGGCCATGACGGTCCTCCTGCTGCATGACATGCACTCTGCCTCATGTTTTTTCCGTCAACTATGGCAGCAATGTGCCCCTGCGAGGGAGATATCCGGGCAGGCCCGGCCGTTTCGTCGCTGGGTTGTGGCGGAAATGCGGCAAGATTTTCCGACTCGCATCCGCGCGCGGCCTGTAATAGAAGGGCGCGGAATTTCCGGGGTCCGGTCTGGCGACTTCCTGCAAGGGGGGCGGCGGTCGGGCGTGCCGGGGGTAGGTATGCGGGTGTGGCGGAATTGGCAGACGCACCGGATTTAGGTTCCGGCGCCTTACGGCGTGGGGGTTCAAGTCCCTTCACCCGCACCAAGGATCGGTTGGGAAGGAAGAGAAACGAATGCAGGTCACCGAGACCCTGAAAGACGGCCTCAAGCGCGGCTACACCATCACGGTGACGGCAGCCGAGCTGGACGCGAAAGTCCAGGAAAAGCTGATCGAGGCGCAGCCCGAGGTCGAGATCAAGGGCTTCCGCAAGGGCAAGGTGCCGCTGGCCATCCTGAAAAAGCAGTTCGGCCCGCGTATCCTGGGCGATGCGATGCAGGATGCCGTCGACACCGCCATGAAGGACCATTTCGAGGCGACCGGCGACCGTCCGGCCCTGCAGCCCGACGTCAAGATGGTGGGTGGCGAAGAGTGGAAAGAGGGCAGCGACGTCGTGGTCGAGATGTCCTATGAAACCCTGCCCGAAATCCCGGATTTCGACGCCGGCAAGATCAAGCTGGAAAAGCTGATCGTGAAGGCCGATGACGCGGCGGTCGACGAGGCGCTGAAGAACCTCGCCGACAATGCCAAGAGCTTCGACGACCGCAAGAAGGGGTCGAAGGCCAAGGATGGCGACCAGATCACGATCGACTTCAAGGGCTCGGTCGATGGCGAGCTGTTCGAGGGCGGTTCGGCCGAGGATTACCCGCTGGTTCTGGGCTCGGGCTCGTTCATCCCGGGTTTCGAGGCCCAGCTTGTCGGCGCCAAGGTTGGCGACGAGGTCGAGGTGAAGGTGGACTTCCCGGCCGATTACGGTGCCAAGCATCTGGCGGGCAAGGCCGCGATCTTCGCCTGCACCGTCAAGGCGGTGAAAGAGCCGAAGGCGGCCGAGATCGACGACGAGCTGGCCAAGAAGTTCGGCGCCGAGGATCTGGCTGCCCTGAAGACCCAGGTCTCGGGCCGGCTGGAAGCGGAATATGCCGGCGCCTCGCGCGCGGTGCTGAAGCGCGGCCTGCTGGATCAGCTGGACGGGCTGGTGAAGTTCGACCTGCCCTCGAAGCTGGTCGAGGCGGAAGCCGCGCAGATCGCGCATCAGCTGTGGCATGAAGAGCATCCGGAAGAGCATGGCCACAACCATGGCCATGTCGAGCCGACCGACGAGCACAAGAAGCTGGCCGAGCGCCGTGTGCGCCTGGGCCTCCTCTTGGCCGAAGTGGGCAAGAAGGCCGAAGTGACGGTGACCGATGCCGAGATGACCCAGGCGGTCCTGTCGGCGGCGCGTCAGTATCCGGGCCAGGAGCGCGCCTATTTCGAGTTCGTGCAGAAGAACCCGCAAGTGCAGCAGCAGCTGCGCGCGCCGATCTTCGAGGACAAGGTGGTCGATCTGATCGTGGGTCAGGCCAAGGTGACCGAGAAGGAAATCGGCAAGGACGACCTGCAGAAGGCCGTCGAGGCGCTGGACGAGCTGTAAGCGACAGCGATCCTTCGGCGAAGGATCGGAAGGCCGCGCCGCAGGGCGCGGCCTTTTTGCTGTCCCCAATCGCGATGCCACGGGGACGATGTCCCCCTCTCGTCGCAACTCGGATCTTGCGCCTTGCCTGGTCGGCCCCGTCGGGGCCCATCCGTTGGCGTACAGGGGGATGCGGCTCAGCCTGTCGCTTCGCGGGGTGCGGTCGGGACGGCGGGCTGACGGATCACGATCAGGCCGGCCGCGATGATGACGGCGATGCCGAGCCAGCCGAGGCGGTCGGGCAGTTCCGACCAGAACAGCCAGCCCCACAGGACGCCCCAGAACATGAAACTGTATTCGAAAGGCGCGATCGTGGCCGAGGGGGCGATGCGGTAGGCCTGGGTCAGCAGGGTCAGGCCGATGGCGGCGATCACGCCGCAGGACGCCATGAGGGCAAGATCCTGCGCATTGGGCGTGACCCAGCCGCGGGTGAGGAAGGCCATGGCGGGGTGGCCGGTCTGGGCAAATGCTCCGCTGCCATAGACGGCCGAAAGGACAAGCGCGCAGAGAAGAAAGGCGATGTTGCTCCAGAACGCGAGCGCGGCCGCGCTTTGCGTCCGTCCCATCGGGCGCGCCATGACCATGCAAAGCGCATAGCCGCAAGCCCCCAGGACCGGCAGCAGGGCGGCCAGGTCAAAGCCCGTATTGCCGGGCCGCACCACAAGAAGGACGCCGGTAAAACCCGCGACCACGGCAAGCGCCGAGGCGGGCGGCACCCGTTCGCGCAGGAAAAGGGCTGCGGAGAGCGTGATGAAAAGCGGCGTGGTGAAGAACAGCGCCACGGTGGTGGCCATGGGCAGCGTGGCAAGACCCAGGTAATAAGCGGTATAGGCGCAGAAATTCAGCCCGCCGCGCAGCATCATCAGGGGCCAGCCCGGGGTCAGGATGGTGCCGAAGCGGCCGTCAAAGACCCGGACGATCAGGAGATGGAAGGGCAGCGCGGTGAGGCTGCGCAGGACCATGGCCTGATGCAGCGGGTAATCGCCCGAGAGCTTCTTGAGGATCAGGTCCTGTACGGAAAAGACTGCGATCCCGGTGACCAGGCAGAAGATTCCGGTAAGGGCAGGGCTGCGCGCGGACATGACGTGGCACGATAGCCTGCGGATCGCGCTCTGCTGGGCGTTTCCCGACAGGGTCTTGTCAACGCGCGGCAGGGTCTCGCCGCCCTCACCGGCTTTACGCATGTCGCTTTGCGCGGATATGCGGGCCGGTTGCTTGAGCGCGCGGTGCGATCCCTCTTATGCCGTCAGAACGCCCCGGCGGCCAGGGAGCGCGGCGCGCCAGGGCGGGGCCGGACGCATCCGGCCCGAAGCAAAAGGTCAGTGGACGCGGAACAGCGTCAGGCGCGGGGTGTGGGTCTCGGACGTGTCGGCGGCCGGCGCGGCCACGGCACCCGTCGCGCGGGCCATCCGGGCGCGGGCCCGGGCCAGCGCGGGCGGCACCTCGGCATGCTCTTGCGGTTCGCTGGCGACGCGCATGCCGGGCATCAGCACGAAGAGGCGCGAGGCCTTGCGCCCCACCGAGATCGAGCGGATGTCCATCGCGCCGGGGCGGCCCAGGGCACGGCGGCGGATCGCGATATCGATCATCGTCGGCGCTTCGTCAAAGGCCAGGGTGACGGTGTTTTCGCCCTCGCGCAGCTCGACCAGCCACTGCAATTGACGGCAGGCGTTGATCGCCGCGATCCGGCCTTGCGATGCCCGCGCGGTGAGTTCTTTGCCGGCGATTTCAAAGTTGTGGGTCAGGTCGGTCATGGCGTATCTTCCCTTTTAGGTTGTATGTGCGGGCAACACCCGGCGGGAGAACTCGATAGGCTTGGCGACAGGCGGGGGCCGTGGCCGCAACGGGCTGCGGCCATGAGGTTTGTTCGCTAAGTCGCTGATCTTGTTGAAACTATGGTAATTGTTAACCAGAATTTGGGCGTTGGCAAGGGGTTGAAATCAAGAAGAAATTCGCGATTTTCGGCCATGGAATTGCCGCTATTGGCGCGACGGCGGAACAACCAAGGGCTGTGCTTCTTCTTGATTGTGGCGAAGGCGGGGCAGCGTCTGGCGCCGGTTGGGGGAATTCGTGTCAGTATTGCGGCATCTCGCCGCCGGTCCGGTTTCGCCGCTTCAGTCAAAAATTCACGAATTTTCGCCCTGACGGGCGCCAGATTCGCCGCTGAGGCGCCAAGTGATTCGCGCCGGGTCGGAAAGACGAGCCTGTCGGTCGGGTGGGGCGCGCTGCGATGGCGTGCCGCGGCGCCTGTGATCCGTTGGACAGGGTGCGAGACGGTGCTTCCCTCGGCGCAGGCGCAAGGTGGGGCTCGCGCGCGTGATCCTGGAAGGCGCTTGCGCCATGGGCGCAGGGCGGGCGGCGTGGCACCGCATCGCGCACTCCTGTTGCAGAGCCGTCAAGCGCGAGAGGCTGCTGCAGACCACGCCCATACGACAAAAGCCGCCCAGACGGCGGCCTTTATCATTTTGTAATCTCTAGGAGATTTTGGCTCCGGCGGTAGGGATCGAACCTACGACCAATTGATTAACAGTCAACTGCTCTACCGCTGAGCTACGCCGGAACACCGGGGCCATATAGCAAGCGGGTTTGGGGGCGGCAAGGGGCAAAAGACCAGATTTGTGACATGGTCGAAACGCGCGGATCAGAGCAGACGGAAGCGCGCGCCGGGCAGGGGCAGGGGATCAGCGCCGACCAGGTTTCTTGATGCAAGATCAATCAGATGCGCCAGGGCATTGCGGCTCGCGGCGGGCAGGAGTGCGGGGTCTGTTCCGGCATAGGCGGCCGCCGTGATCGTCGCGAGGTCCTGATGCCCCGCCGCCAGCGCCGCCAGGATCTGCGCCTCGCGGCCAAGGCGATGCGCGGTCAGCTCGGCCAGCCTCGCGGCCGGGTTCTCGATCGGCGCGCCATGGGCGGGCAGGATCAGCCGCCAGTCGCGCGCCGCCAGCCGCGCCAGTGAGGTCATATAGGCGCCCATGTCGCCCTCGGGCGGCGACACGAGGCTTGGCGCCCAGCCCATCACATGGTCGCCGCTGAACAGGATATCGCCCCAGGCGAAGGCGAGATGCGCCCCCATATGCCCCGGCGTGTGCAGGGCGATCAGCGGGCCAGCGGTCGTGTCGATCACATCGCCGTCGGCCAGCAGCCGGTCCGGGGTGAAGGCGGCGTCCACGCCTTCGCCGCCGGTCAGCCCCGCGGCGGCCAGCCTTTCGCTGAGCGGGCTGCGCCCGCTGCCGGCCGGGCCAAAGCCCAGCGAGGGGGCGCGGGTCGCGCCTTGCAGCGCCGGGACAAGCGCGGAATGGTCGCGATGCGGATGGGTGACAAGGATCGCCGCGACATGCTCTCCCGGCGCCAAGGCGCCAAGGATCGCCGTCAGATGATCGGGATCATCCGGCCCCGGGTCGATCACCGTCACCGCGCCTTCGCCCAGGAGAAAGGTCGTGGTGCCGGGCCCGGTCATGGGTGAGGGATTTGCCGCCAGCACGCGGCGCAGACCGGGCAGGGCCGATCCTGCCGAGCCCAAGTCCTGCCCCTTCCCATCCGCGTCCCGCATCTTTAGCCTCGCCGCCATGTTCACCGTCAAAGAGCTGATCCCCCGCGGCATCTATGGCCGCGCCGCGCTGATCCTGATCCTGCCGATCGTCATGATCCAGCTGATCGTGTCCACCGCCTTCATCCAGCGGCATTTCGAAGGCGTGACCGAGCAGATGACAAGAGGCGTCGCGCTGGATCTGGCCTTCGTGCTGGCCGAGTTCAATTCCGGCAGCCACGTGCAGGATGCGCTGCGTCGCGCGCAGGCCGTGGCCGGGCCCTTGCAGGTGACGCTGACCTTGCCGGCCGGGGCAGACGCGCCGACCACGGAGACGCGCGCCTTCTATGACGTGTCAGGCCGGGCGATCATCCGCACCCTGCGCGAATCGCTGCCCGATCTGATCGGGGCCGATGTCTCGGGGACGGATCGCATCGTGCATCTGCGCTTCGCCACCCGTTTCGGCGATCTTCAGGCCGATCTGTCGCGCAAGCGGCTTTCGGCCTCGAACCCGCACCAGCTGCTGGTGATCATGATCCTGGCCTCGGTCCTGATGACGGTGATTGCCTATTACTTCCTGCGCCGCCAGTTGCGCCCGATCCGCCAGCTTGCCAGCGCCGCCGAGGCCTTTGGCCGGGGCGAGCGCATCGCCTTCAAGCCGCGGGGCGCGCTGGAGGTGCGGGCGGCGGGCCGGGCCTTCCTTGACATGCGCAACCGGATCGAGCGCCAGATGGAGCAGCGCACCCTGATGCTGTCGGGGGTCAGCCACGATCTGCGCACGCCGCTTACGCGGATGCGGCTGGGCCTGTCTTTCCTGCCCGAGGATGACGAGGTGAAGGGGCTGAAGGAGGATGTGACGCAGATGGAACGGCTGGTCGACGAATTCCTGACCTTCGTGCGCGGCGATGCGATCGAGGCCGGGGCGGAGGAGGTCGAACCCCTGACCCTGGCGGGCGAGGTGGTCGAGGCCGCGCGGCGCGGCGGCGGCGAAGTGGCGCTTCTGCCGGTCGAGGGCAAGGTCCCGGCGGTGCGGCTGCGGTCCGACAGCGTGCGGCGGGCGCTGGAAAACCTGATCGGCAATGCGCTGCGCCATGGCACGCGGGCGGAACTGGCCCTGCGTGTGACGCCGCATCAGTTGATCTTCGCGGTCGAGGATGACGGGCCGGGGATTGCCGAAGATCGCCGCGAGGAGGCGCTGCGCCCCTTTACCCGGCTTGAGGCCGAGCGCGACCCCAACAGGGGCGGCGGGGTGGGGCTGGGTCTGTCGATCGCCGCCGATATCGCGCGCGGCCACGGCGGGGCGCTGACCTTGGGCAAGAGCGCGCGGCTGGGCGGGCTCAAGGCCGAGTTTTCCGTGGCGCTTTAGGCGCGGCTTCCGGGAGCGCGGCGGCCCCCGGACTTCCCGAGAGGATGGTGCCCAGCGACGGAAGCGGGCGCCTCAACGGTTCCCACGCGCGAAGAACAGGCCCGCATCCTCGGCGGCGCGGCGCAGCGCGAAGGATTTGTTGACCGTCTCCTGATACTCGGCTTCGGGATCGCTGTCATAGACCACGCCGCCGCCCGCCTGGATGTAAAGCTGCTGATCCTTCAGCACGGCGGTGCGCAGGGCGATGCAGAAATCCATCTCGCCATTGGCGGCGAAATAGCCGACGCCGCCGCCATAGACGCCGCGCTTTTCCGGCTCCAACTCGTCGATGATCTCCATCGCCCGCACTTTCGGCGCGCCCGAGACCGTGCCCGCGGGCAGGCCCGCCAGCAGGGCCGAGAGCGCATCCTCGCCCTCGCGGATCTCGCCCACGACGTTCGAGACGATGTGCATCACATGGCTGTAGCGTTCGATGATGAATTTCTCGGTCGGATGCACCGTGCCGATCTTGGCCACCCGGCCCACATCGTTGCGGCCCAGGTCGAGAAGCATCAGATGCTCGGCCAGTTCCTTCTGGTCGGACAGAAGATCCAGCTCCAGCGCCTTGTCCTCTTCCGGGGTCGCGCCGCGCTTGCGGGTGCCCGCGATGGGGCGCACCGTCACTTCGCCGTCGCGCAGACGGACCAGGATTTCCGGGCTGGCGCCGATGACCTGGAAGCCGCCGAAATTGAAGAAGAACATGAAGGGCGATGGGTTGGTGCGCCGCAGGCTGCGATAGAGCGCAAAGGGCGGCAGGGCGAAATCCAAGGACCAGCGCTGCGAAGGCACGACCTGGAAGATATCGCCCGCGCGGATATAGTCCTTGGCCGTTTCGACCGCCGCCTTATAGGCCTCATGGCTGAAATTCGACCGGGGCGCACCGACCGTGGCCGCCTCGCCCAGATCGCGGCTGGCAGCGGCAGGCGCGCGGTCCAGATCGCGCAGCGCATCCATCACCCGTTCCGCCGCCTGGGCATAGGCGGCACGGGCGGAAAGGCCCGAGGCGGCCCAGGCGGGCGCGACCAGCGTGACCTCGCCCTTCACCCCGTCCAGCACAGCCACGACCGAGGGGCGCATCAGGACGGCATCGGGCAGGCCCAGCGTATCGGGTGGGCAATGGGGCAGGCGCTCGACCAGGCGGATCATGTCATAGCCGAGATAGCCGAACAGCCCGGCCGAGACGGCGGGCAGGCCTTCCGGCGTGTCGATCCGGCTTTCCGCGATCAGGGCGCGCAGATTGGCCAGCGGATGGCCGCTCTGCGGCTGGAAGGCCGCCGCATCGAAACGGGCCTCACGGTTGATCTCCGACGCCTCGCCCCGGCAGCGCCAGATCAGGTCGGGCTTGAGGCCGACGATCGAGTAGCGCCCGCGCACTTCGCCGCCGGTCACCGATTCCAGCATGAACGTGTCGGTCCGTGCTTCGCCCAGCTTGAGCATGAGCGAGACCGGCGTGTCCAGATCGGCGGCAAGACGGGCCCAGACAAGCTGGTTCTCGCCCCGCGCCCAGGCGGCCTCGAAGACCTCGAAAGACGGCTCGAGCATCATTTCAGGCTCGAGTTCACGGCCGCGATGGCCGCGTCGTCCAGATGGATGCCGGCCGCATCCTGCAGCGCGCCAGCATAGCCCTGCATCGCATCGCTGGCGAGGGCCTGCTCGATCTGGCTGGCGAGCGAGGCTTTCAGTGCCGTCGCGGCATCGCCGGTTTCTTCGGCGGGCTTGATCGTGTCCAGCCGCAGCAGCGCGACAAATGCGCCGTCCTCGATCACCTTAAAATCGCCTTCCTGCATCGTGAAGACATCGGGGATCAAGGATTTGGGCGCGCCTTCGACAAAGCCGTCGCGGGCGATCTCGGGGGTCACGTCGACGATGCCCAGTCCACCCAGCGCCGTGCCGCCTTCGGCTGCGGCCTTGAAGGCGATCGCCTGCGCGGAAAGCGCCTTGGCAAGCGCGTCCTTGCGCCAATCCTCGGCAACAGTGTCGCGTGCCTCGTCAAAGGGGATCGGGGCGGCGGGGACGGTTTCCTTGAACTCCAGCGCCACGACCCCACCGTCCTCCAGCACGATAGCCTCGGGGAAGTCACCGTCCTTCACCGCTTCGGCGGCGGTGCGGAAGGCCTGATAGCCCTCGACCGGCTCGGGACCCTGCTGGCCCGGAACATGGTCGAGCGTCGAGAATTCCATGCCCATTTCCTTGGCAAGGTCTTCCAGCGTCTCGCCGCCGGCCAGAAGATCGTCGATCTGTTCCACCTTGTCGGCGATGACGCGGCGTGCCGCATCCATCTTCATCTCACCCGCCAGTTCTTCCTTGGCTTCGTCGAAAGTGGTGTTCTGGCCTTCCAGAACGCCATTCACCCGGAACAGCGCCGGGCCAAGGCTGCTGTCGCCCGCCACCACAACCCCATTCTGGCCTGCGAAGACCGCAGCCCCGGCGGCGCCCAGATCGGCCTCGGACACATCGCCCAGGTCGATCGCATCAAGGGTCAGGCCACGCGCTTCGACCAGTTGCTCGAAGGTCTGGCTGCCATCCTTGAGCGCGGCCTCGGCCGCGTCGCGCGCCGCCGCGTCGGGATAGACCAGACGCTCGACCAGGCGCCGTTCCGGCTGGACGAATTCGGCGAGCCGGTCGTCATACATCTTTTTCAGCACCGTCTCATCGACCGGCTGATCCGCCGCGATCATATCGGGCAAGAGAAGCGCATAGGCGATGCGCTTCGATTCCGGCTTGGTGAAGCGGTCTATATGCGCGTCGTAATGCGCCTTCAGCTCGTCATCCGTCGGCTCGGCCAGGGGCGTCGCCAGATCGGCTTCGGTCAGGCGGATCATCGAGAAGCCGCGGCGTTCGGCGATGTAGCGATACAGGGCGTCGACCATGGATTGCGGTGCGGTGAATCCGCCCGAGACCGCGCCCTGCAAAAGCGAACGTGCCACGTCGCCGCGCACGGCACTTTCATATTCGCGCTCGGTCCAGCCATTCTGTTGCAGCGCCATGCGATAGGTGTCGCGGTCGAACTTGCCGGTCATGCCCTGGAAGCTCTGCTGCTTCATCACTTCGGCCGCGACGCTGTCATCGCCGATCGAGATGCCGACGCGCTGCGCCTCATTGTCCAGCGCGGCGCGGGTGACCAGATTGGCCAATGCCTGCTTGTCCAGGCCGAAGGCCATGGCCTCGGAAATCCCGATCTGCGTGCCAATCTGCTGACTGAAGGCCGCCGCTTCCTGCCGCACGGCGCGGGCATAGTCATTGACGCTGATCTGCGCCCCGCCGACCGAGCCGACCGAGGTGACGCCGCCGCCGAAATTGGTGACGCCAAAGCCGCTCAGGCCGCCGACGAGCATCGCCAGCAACAGCCATCCCATCACCGTGGTGCCGCGCTTGCGGGGTTTCTTTTCTTCGGTCTCGGCGGGCTTGGCCATGGTCACTTTCCGCAAGGCTGCAAGGTTCGGAACTGTCTAGAGACAAGGGCGGCGGGGGGCAAGGGCGCGAAGGCAACCGCCTGTGTCTCAGGGTCGGAAGGCGGCGAGGCGGGCGAACATCTCGGCAATGCCCCCCGCGTCGACATTGGCGAATGCGATGCGGATCTGGCGCTTGCCCGCCGCGCTGCCCGCAGGGTGGAACATGGTGCCGGGCAGCATGAGGATGGCGCAATCATCGACCAGCCTTTTGCACAGCACGTCCGACCCCATGTCGAACGGGTGTTCCACGCAAGCGAAATAGGCGCCGCACCCCAGCAGCTTCCAGCCCTTGAGGGCGCCGAAGCCCTGTTCCATCGCGCGGCGGCGGGCCAGGATCTCGTCTCTTTCGCCCGCCACCCATTGCCGCAGGTTCCGCATCCCCCACAGCGCGCCGATCTGGCCCAGCTGGCTGGGGCAGATGGCGACGGTGTCGAGGAATTTCTCGACTTCGGCCAGCCGTTCGGCGCTGGCAACGATGGAGCCGACGCGGTGCCCGGTCAGCCGGTAGGCCTTGGAGAAGGAATAAAGCTGGACCAGTGTGTCGGCCCAGTCGGGATCGGCGAACAGCTCATGCGGGCGGCCGCCCAGTTCCACCGAATGGCGGCTGTCGAAATCGCGATAGGTCTCGTCCAGCACCAGCGCTAGGCCGCGCGCCCGGCACAGGTCGCGGAAGGCGGCGACGGTTTCAGCGGGATATTCCACGCCGCCCGGATTGTTGGGCGTGACCAGCACGATGGCGCGGGTCTTTGCGGTGATCAGCGCCTCGGCGGTGGCGGCATCGGGGATCAGCGTCAGGCCGGTCTCGAGCGGCACCGCCGTGACGCCCTGCATGTCGAGCCACATCTTATGGTTGAAATACCAGGGCGTCGGGAGGATGACCTCGTCCCCGGCGCCGGCAAGCGTGGCCATGATCGCACAGAAGGCCTGATTGCAGCCCTGGGTGATCGCCACTTCCTCGGCCCCGATCGCGCCGCCATAGGCCGCCGAGAATTGCGCGGCGATTTCGGCGCGCAGCGCGGGCAGGCCCAGCACGGGGCCGTAGAGATGCGCCTGCGGATCGTTCAGCGCCGCCTCGGCCAGCGCCTGGCGCAAGCCAAGCGGTGGGCTTTCGACCGGCGCGGCCTGGCTGACATTCAGAAGCGGACGCTCGGGCGTGAAGGTCTTGCCCGCGATCCAGCGCCGCGCCTCCATCACCGGCGGCGGCTCGGTCGCGGCGAAGGCGGGGTTCAGGGGCAGGGACATGGCTTGGTCTCCTTGGGATCGGGGCGCGCGGTGGCCGGGCGGCGGCGCAGGCTGCGATATTCCTGCCAGACAAGGAGGATCATCACCATGTCAAACAGGGCCAGCGCCAGAAGGAAGGGCGAGCCGGTATGCAGGCCCTCGAAGGTTTCATAGGCGGCGAACCCGGCCAGCGCGACCATGGCCAAAGGATAGGCCCAGGTCACGCGTGCGATCAGCAAAAGCATGAAGCCCAGTTTCAGCCCGCCATGAAAGGCGAGATACAGGCCGTAGAAATGCTGATCGGCCAGCGGAAATCCATTTGCCAGCGGGCGCAGGATCTGATGTGCAAGGCTAGCGAGGCGCTCATGCGGCTCTTCGGCAAGCTCATACCGGCTCAACCAGCCTGCCAGGCGGACAAAGGCGATATTCGGGGTCAGAAGAAGGCCCAGACCCGCCAGCGCCTCAAGCCCGCCCAATGCGGCCTTGATCGTCGCCCCGGCCTCGAACAGCCAGTGCAGCAGGCGGGGCCGGTCGGCCATGGGCGTCAGTCGGCGCCGCGATAGGGCTGGACGTATTGCAGCGCCATGTCCCAGGGGAAGAAGATCCAGGTGTCCTGCGACACCTCGGTCACATAGGTGTCAACCTGCGGCTTGCCATGCGGCTTGGCATAGACAGTGGCAAAATGCGCTCGAGGGTACAATTTGCGCACCAGTTCCAAGGTCTTTCCACTGTCAACAAGGTCATCCACCACCAGGATGCCGGTGCCGTCGCCCATCAGATCGGCCTGCGGCGCCTTGATCACCTGCGCTTCGGTGCGCGACTGGTGGTTGTAGGATTTCACGCTGATCGTGTCGATCACCCGGATGTCCAGCTCGCGCCCGACGATCATCGCCGGCACCAACCCGCCACGGGTGATCGCAACCACGGCCCGCCAGGCCCCGGCATCCGGCCCTTTGCCATCCAGCCGCCACGACAGCGCGCGGGCATCGCGATGGATCTGGTCCCAGCTGACATGGAACCCTTTCTCGTGCGGCAGGCGGTCGGAGGACATGGCTCTTGCTCCTCAGGTGGCGGCGATCTTGATCCCCAGCAGCGCAAGGCAGGCGCCGAAGCTGCGGTCGATCAGGGTTTTCAGGCTGATATACTTGGCCCGGGTGCGGTCGAGCGAGAAGATGCGGGCGACGATGGTGTTCCAGACCGTCTCGTTCAGGAAGACGACCACCAGCAGGGCGACATAGACCCAGGGCGCGGTGCCCTGCGGTACGGTGCCCAGGAAGATCGCCGAGAACATCACGGCGGGCTTGGGATTGGCGAGCTGGGTGAAAAGTCCGAGCCGAAAGGCCGAGCCGGGCGAGCGCGGCAGGGGCCGTTCCACGCCCTGGGCCAGCGGTTTCGCCGCATCGCGCCACAGGTGCCAGGCCATCCATAGCAAATAGGCGCCGCCGCCAAGTTTCAGCGCCCAAAGCGCCCAGGGCGCCACGGCGAAGACCAGGTTCAGCCCGAACATGGCGGCCGAGGCCCAGACCACCGCACCCGCGCCGATCCCTGCCGCCAGCATCGCGCCGGTACGGAAGCCCTCGGTCAGCCCGGTACGGGCCGCCATCAGGACGGCCGGGCCGGGGCTGACGGCGGCGAAGAGGGAAAGGCCCGCGAAGGCCAGGAAGGCCCCCGGCGTCATCAATGTCCGCCTTCGGTGCGCCCGGTCAGCAGGCCGATATCCGGCGCGTCGATCGCCTTCATGCCCACGACATGATAGCCGCAATCGACATGCAGGTTCTCGCCCGTGGTGCCCGAACCAAGGTCCGACAGCAGGAACAGCGCGGCCTTGCCCACCTCTTCCTGCGTGACGTTGCGGCGCAGGGGCGAGTTCAGCTCGTTCCATTTCAAGATGTAGCGGAAATCGCCGATGCCGCTGGCGGCCAGGGTCTTGATCGGTCCCGCGCTGATCGCGTTGACGCGGATGCCGTCCTTGCCGAAATCCTCGGCGAGATACTTGACGCTGGCTTCCAGCGCGGCCTTGCACAGACCCATCACGTTATAATGCGGCATGACCTTTTCGGCGCCGTAATAGGTCAGGGTCAACATGCTGCCACCCGGCCCCATCAGCGCGCCGGCCCGGCGGCAGACGGCGGTAAAGGAATAGACCGAAATGTCCATGGACATCAGAAAGTTGGCGCGCGATGTTTCCACGTAGCGGCCGCGCAATTCATTCTTGTCGGAAAAGCCGATGGCATGGACGACGAAGTCAAGCCCGCCCCATTCCGCCTTCACCCAGTCGAACAGCGCATCCAGGCTTTCTTCCGACGAGACGTCGCATTCGAAAAGCCGCGGCGATCCAAGGCTTGCGGCCAAGGGTTCGACCCGCTTCTTCAGAGCGTCGCCCTGATAGGAGAAGGCCAGTTCCGCCCCCTGCGCCGCCACGGCCTGGGCAATGCCCCAGGCGATCGACTTGTCATTGGCAAGGCCCATGATGAGCCCACGTTTGCCTGCCATCAGTCCGGTTGACATTCCCAGTCCCTCACCCTCCCTTACGGCACGTTGACGACGGTGTTTAGGCGGAAAGGTGCTGCGCCGCAAGGGCGCGGCGGCAGCCGCGAATGGAGGCCAGATCATGGGAGCAGCGACAGGTTCGACCATCAGCGAGACCGCGGTCCGCAGTGGTATTTTCGCGGGCGACGACCCTTTTGCCATCGCCGCCGCCTGGCTGGCCGAGGCCGAGAAGAGCGAGATCAACGACCCCAATGCCATCGCGCTGGCCACTGTCGATGCAGCGGGACTGCCCAATGTCCGCATGGTCTTGCTGAAAGAGATCGAGGTCGCGGGGGGCGGTGACGGCGCCTTTGTCTTCTACACCAACTACACTTCGAAAAAGGCTGAGGAGATCGAGCAGGCCGGCATGGCCGCCTTCGTGCTGCACTGGAAATCGCTGCGCCGCCAGATCCGCGTCAGGGGCATGGTAACCCGCGAGGAGGGACCGCAGGCCGATGCGTATTTCGCCAGCCGCAGCCTGAAGTCGCGCCTGGGCGCCTGGGCCAGCAAACAGTCGCAGCCGCTGTCGTCGCGCGAGGCATTGATGGCCGAGGTCGCGAAAGTGACGCTGGCGCAGGGTACGGCCCCGCGTCGACCGCCCTTCTGGGGCGGGTATCGGATTCGGCCCGTCGAGATCGAATTCTGGGCCGACGGCGCCTTCCGCTTGCATGACCGCTTTCGCTGGACACGCTCGGACGCGACGTCAGGTTGGGCAGTTTCGCGCCTTAACCCCTGATGGTTGCAGGGTTCTGCAATTTCTTTGCAGGTGTGACGATTTCCTCTTGAACCAAAGGCCAGTTAAGCGTCATCAACGGGGCGGGCTTAATCTGGGGAGATAGCCTCTGAAATGACAGAAGAAGAAAAGGCCGTGCAGGTGGTGCAGGGTCGGGTAAAATGGTTTGATCCGGCAAAAGGCTTTGGCTTCATCGTTTCTGAGGCATCGAACGCCGATATCCTTTTGCACGCGAATGTGTTGCGCAACTTCGGCCAAAGTTCCGTTGCCGATGGCGCCGGCATCACGGTTCGAATCCAGGCCACGCAGCGCGGCGTCCAGGCTGTAGAAGTCCTGACGATTGAGCCGCCCGAAGGGATCACGCTCCCGCTGGGCGAGGACGCAGGAATGTTGTCCTCGGAAGACCTGCGGGCGCTGCCTCTCGAGCCGGCCCGCGTGAAATGGTTCGACAAGGGCAAGGGCTTTGGCTTTGCCAATGTCTTCGGTCGCCCCGAGGACGTGTTCATTCATGTCGAGGTGCTGCGCGTCTCGGGTCTGGCCGATCTCGTCTCGGGCGAAGCCGTGGCGTTGCGCGTGATCGAGGGGCGGCGCGGCCGGATGGCGGTGCAGGTGCAAAGCTGGGAATCCGCGCTGCGGCCCCGGGAAGACGCACCGGTCGAGGTCGAGGCGGCACGGTGACGGTCCGGGCCGCCATGGCATCGGCGCTGCTTGCCTTTCTGGCGGGCGGCGAGGTGGCAGCGGCCGCGGCCGACTGTTCGCCGGCGCGGCTGGATCTGCGCGGCGAAGGTTTGCATCAGAGCTTCGTGGTCGAACTGGCCGATGATGCCGCCGAACGTGCGCAGGGTCTGATGCAGCGTGACAGGCTCGACGCCGACCGGGGGATGTTCTTCGTCTATGAGACGTCGCGCCGCGCGACTTTCTGGATGAAGGACACGCTCATCCCGCTGGACATGATCTTTGCCGATGATCGGGGCGTCGTGACGCACATTCATGCCAATGCGGTGCCGCTGGACGAAACGCCGATCGACGGCGGCGCTGGCGTGCGTTTCGTGCTGGAAATCAATGGCGGGCTGGCGGCGCGGCTGGGCATCGTGCCCGGGGTGGAGCTGCGCCATCCCGCGATCCCCGCCGCCACCGCCGCCTGGCCCTGCGACTGACCGCCAAGGCCTGCGCGGCCGCGGCGCAGGAAATTTCCGACAAAGCGCGCCAGATGCGGCCTGGCACCTTCCCCTTCGGTCCGAGACAGGCTAAGGGGCAGGGCGTCGGGGCGTAGCGCAGTCTGGTAGCGCGACGGTTTTGGGTACCGTAGGTCGGAAGTTCGAATCTTCTCGCCCCGACCATCACTTAGCAGTTTTCCAAATGCCCGGTTTGCGATCCAGTTCGCAGGACCGTTCCCGTTGCGCCCCTGCGGTGGGCTGGATTCTCGCCGATTCCATCCGCCATTTGGGGCGGCAGGGCGACGTAGCGCTCAATCACTCCGGCCGCGTGCTTGATCGACCATGCGCAGTGCGGGGCGCACATCCAGCACGACCCGGTGGCGGCTCGGTTCGGCTTTCATCCGTCGTTGCCATTCGGAATATCCCAATGGGTGGCCGCAGCGGTCGACCATAGCGCAAGAAGGACAGCTAGATATTGCAGTTGTGCCAAGCGATTTCCTGCGGCAACCTCGTTTGAAAATGGGTGATGCCTATGGATGCCCTGGATAGGAAGTTCGACCTCCGCACTCCGCTTTGCGATCTTCTGGGCTGTGAGCTGCCCGTGCTTCTTGCGGGAATGGGGGGCGTGGCTCGGGCGGAGCTGGCAGTAGCGGTCGCCCAAGCGGGCGGCTTCGCGATGCTCGGGATGGTGCGCGAAAGCCCGGAACTCATCGAGGCTGAGATTCGCGCCTTTCGCGCGGCGACCGACAAACCCTTTGCGGTCAACGTGATCCCCTCCGCCACCGATCCCTTGCTGCTTCAGGCGCAGATTTCCCGCTGTCTTGACCTGGGTGTCCGTGCCTTCACGTTCTTTTGGGATGTGGTCCCGGCGGTGGTAGAGCAGGTCAAACGAGAAGGCTGCCTCGTGCTTCACCAGGTCGGGACGCTGGCATCCGCGCGCCAGGCCGAAGACGCGGGCGCCGATGTGATCATCGCCCAGGGAATCGAGGCTGGCGGCCATGTCCACGGTCGCACCGGCGCTTTCGCGCTGGCCGAGGCGGTGCTTGACGGCGCCAAAGTGCCGGTGGTGGTCTCCGGCGGCATCACAACGGGCCGGGGGCTGGCGGCGGCGCTGACGATGGGCGCGCAGGGGGTGCAATGCGGCACCGCCTTTCTGGCGACAACTGAATCCTGGGCGCACGATTATCACAAGGCGCGCGTGGTGCAGGCGGGCACTGACGACACAGTGCTGACCGATGTCTTCGTGCTGAACTGGCCCAAGGGCGCAGCGGTAAGGGTTCTGGGCAACAGCGTCACGGAAGGTTTGTCCGGGCGGTTGATGGGGCACGACCCCGCCGAACTGCCGCGCGAGGTGATCGCCCATGACAGCGGCCAGCCGCTTCTGCGTTTCAGCACTGACTCACCGATGCGGCACACCACCGGAAGCCTCGAGGAGATGGCGCTCTATGCGGGGCAGGGAGTCAGCGGGGTGACGGATATCGTACCGGCCGCAGAGCGCCTGCGCAGGATTGTGGAGGACGCCGTCGACTGTCTTCGCCATCCAAATCTTCGGCCTGGCTGAGGTTCCGCCAAGCCATTGGCCGATGCGGAAGAGGGGCAGTTCGGGTTTTTCGGGCCTGCCGTAGCTCGGAAGGCCAAATCGTCTCCCCCGACCAGCGTGTTGCAAAAGCTGAAGCGTCCAGTGCTCGTGCAACTTAAGCTTTGCGGGCCATTTGCAGGCCCATCACCCAGATCACTGTCACGGCTGAAAGTTGCGTGGGCACGGCGTCGGTAACGGCAGCAGGGCGGGCCAAAGAGGGGCGCAGCCCAGGCCAAGCAGAGCGACCGATCCGGTCATGGCGATCTCTGGCATCCGCAAATTGCCAGAAAACGCGGCGGCCTCACCTCACTTGAGCTTCGAGCACCATTCGCGCGGCGCCTGACCGGCGGCGCAGGCCTGCCTCAGTTCGCCATGCCAATCGCGCGGAAACGCCGTCCCCACCGGATGGTGCAATTCATGGCACAGCGCGACGGGCACAGCCCCTTTGGGCGGGGTGCCCAGCACCCAGATCTGCGGCTTGCCGTTCCACCAGCCATAGCAGATCGACCCATCGGTCGCGCCATGCAGCCTGTCCTGATCGGCTGGATCGCGCGGCGAGGGCGACGGCGACGGCTTAGTCTCGCTGTCCGGAATGCCGGTCTCGCGGCAGGAACCGGTGCAATCCGGGTTTGGCTTCCAGCCGCCATTGCCGTCCGGGATATCCCACGGAGTGGCAGAGGCGGGGGCGGCCAGCGCAAGGAGAACTGCCAAGACTCGGGTCATCATTTGCGTCCTGTTTTCGACACAGAATTAACACATTCTTAACCATTCGCATTTCTAATGACTGCGTAGCAACACTTATAGTTCGCTATATTGGAAACTCCGTGTTTACCGAAACGACAAGGTCGGCGGTTGGCATGGCCGAAATGTGGTGAATGCGCGACCGTCGCACTGCGGTCCCTGCATGCCTCTGTCCTTGCCGCGGTGCCAGGACCCGGCCATATCGAGGGGGAAAGGGGCGATCATGACCTTCCGCTTCGACAATTCCTGGCTGCGCGAGCTGCAAGGCAGCTTTCTGCGTCTGCCCCCCGATCCGGCACCAGCACCGCAGCTTGTGGCGCTGAACCTGCCTCTGGCGCTGGAACTGGGTCTCGATCCGGCGCTGTTGCGGGCCGAGGGCGCGGGATGGTTCTCGGGGGCGACTCTGCCGTCGGATGCCGATCCTGCCGCGCTGGCCTATGCAGGGCACCAGTTCGGCGGCTTCTCGCCCTCGCTGGGCGATGGCCGCGCGCATCTGCTGGGCGAGTTTCTTTCGCCCGACGGCCGTCGCTGGGATCTGCAATTGAAAGGGTCGGGCCGGACACCCTTTTCGCGTGGCGGCGATGGCAAGGCGGCGCTGGGGCCGATGCTGCGCGAATACCTGATCTCCGAGGCCATGGCCGCGCTGGGCGTGCCGACCACCCGATCTCTGGCGGTCGCGACGACCGGAGAACGGGTGCAGCGCGAGGACGGGGCTTTGCCAGGTGCCGTGCTGGCGCGGGTTGCGGCCAGCCATATCCGCGTCGGCAGCTTTCAGTTCCATGCCGCGCGGGGCGATGCGGCGCGGGTGAAGGCATTGGCCGACTATGCCATCGCCCGCCATGAC
The DNA here is from genome assembly GCF_044142105.1 of Neotabrizicola paludis. Classification (NCBI taxonomy): domain Bacteria; kingdom Pseudomonadati; phylum Pseudomonadota; class Alphaproteobacteria; order Rhodobacterales; family Paracoccaceae; genus Neotabrizicola; species Neotabrizicola paludis. Next base: position 965,046 of record NZ_JBGTYM010000001.1, on the reverse strand, counting down.
CCCGAACTTGCGGCGGCCCCCAATCCCTATCTCGCCTTCTTCGATGCCGTCACCGCAAGGCAGGTGCGGCTGATCGCGCAATGGATGGGGCTGGGCTTCGTTCACGGGGTGATGAACACCGACAATATGGCCATCTCGGGCGAGACCATCGACTATGGCCCCTGCGCCTTCATGGAAGGCTACGCGCCGGGTACGGTGTTTTCCTCGATCGACCGGCAGGGGCGCTATGCCTATGCCAACCAGCCGTTGATCCTGGCCTGGAATCTGGCCCGCCTTGCCGAGACGCTGTTGGGTCTTTTCGATCTCGATGCCGACCGCGCGGTCGACCTGGCCAATGCGCGGCTGGGCGCGATCGCCGGGGCTTATCGCGCGGCTTTCGTTCAGGTCATGCGGGGGAAGCTGGGGCTGCGGGGCGAAGATGCTGCGGACGATGCCCTGGTCGATGAGCTTCTGTCGGCGATGGCGGGGGCCGACTGGACGCTGACCTTCTACCGTCTTGCCGGGGCGGCCGGGGGCGATGACAGCCGCCTGCGCCCGCTCTTCGACGATTTCACCGCCATGGCAGACTGGTTGCAGCGCTGGCGGGGCAGGCTTGCCCCGGATGCGGCAGAGCGGATGCAGGCGGCGAACCCGGCGGTGATCCCGCGCAACCATCGGGTCGAAGAGGCGCTGGCGGCGGCGACGGCGGGCGACATGGCGCCGTTCGAGGCACTGCTGGCCGCGATCCGCGCGCCTTTCACGCCGAACGAGGCCTATATGTTGCCCGCCCCGCAGGGTTTCGGCGCCTATGTCACCTATTGCGGCACCTGAGCGGCGGCGCTTGACCTCGACCCCTCGCAGGCGTCAAGTCGGCTCATGACCGGCACTCTCGACATCCATGACCGCCTTGCCCAATCGCTCCGCGCCGCCCGCAAGGCGCGTGGCCTGTCTCTGGACGCGGTGGCCAAGCTGTCCGGCGTCTCGCGCAGCATGGTCAGCCAGATCGAACGCGGCGAAAGCTCACCCACCGTGGCGACGCTGTGGAACCTGACGCAAGCGCTACAACTGGATTTTGCCGGGCTGATGGAAGGTCGGGCCCGGCCCGGCATCGAGGTGATCCGTGCCGCCGCCGCCCCAGTGATCGACCTTGGCGGCGTGCGCACCCGCATCCTTTCCCCCGCCGAGGCGGTAGGCGAGAACGAGGTTTATGAGCTGGATTTCGCGCCCGGCGCCCGGCTGGCCTCGGACCCGCACGGCCCCGGATGCCGCGAGCATCTGACGGTGATCGAGGGGCAGGTGCGTGTGATCTCGGGCGAGCAGGCGGAAGCCCTTGGGCCGGGCGACGTGGCGCGCTATCCCGCCGACCGGGCACATGAAATTGCCGCCGAAGGCGGCGCGGCGCGTGCTATCCTGATCGTGCAGGGCAGCTGAGAGCCCGGGGACGCTTCGCCCCCGGATCCCCAGCGGAGTATTTCGACCAAGATGAGGGGGTGTCCGGTTTTACGGAGATTCATCCGCTATATTGACTTGATCGAGGCGCTGCGGCATCTGTCCGGGAAAGCGGAGGAGGTTCTGTGATGGCGGATTTTGGCAAGACGGCGTTTCTGGATCATCTGGGCGGCATGCTTGAAGGCATCCGCGCCGAAGGCCTGTGGAAGACCGAGCGCGCGATCGAGGGCGCACAGGGCGCCTGGGTGCGCATGGGCAACCGGCGGATGCTGAACCTCTGCGCCAACAATTATCTTGGCCTCGCCGATGACCCGCGCCTTGTTGCGGCGGCGGGGACGGCGATGGAGGCAGCGGGCTATGGCATGGCCTCGGTCCGCTTCATCTGCGGCACGCATGAGATGCACCGCGTGCTTGAGGCGCGGCTGGCGCAATTTCTGGGGATGGAGGATTCGATCCTCTTCGCTGCCTGTTTCGACGCCAATGGCGCGGTGTTCGAACCGCTCCTTGGGCCGGAAGATGCCGTGATCTCGGACAGCCTGAACCATGCCTCGATCATCGACGGCATCCGCCTGTCGAAAGCGCGGCGCTATCGCTACGCCAATGGCGACATGGCCGATCTTGAGGCGCAGTTGAAACAGGCCCGGGCCGAGGGCGCGCGGCATGTGCTTGTCGCGACGGATGGTGTCTTTTCGATGGACGGCTATTTCGCGCCATTGGCCGACGTGCGGCGGCTGGCGGATGAATATGGCGCGCTGGTCATGGTCGATGACTGCCATGCCACGGGCTTCGTCGGCGCGCAGGGCAGGGGCACGCCGTCCCGCGCCGGGGTGCAGGTCGATATCCTGACCGGCACTCTGGGCAAGGCGCTGGGCGGCGCTCTGGGCGGCTATGTGGCGGGGCCGAAGCTGGTGATCGACCTTCTGCGCCAGCGCGGGCGGCCCTATCTGTTCTCGAACGCCCTGCCGCCGGCAGTGGTGGGCGCCGGGCTGGCGGCGCTGGACATTGTCGAGGGTGCCGATGACCTGCGGGCGCAGCTCTTCGACAATGCGGCCTATTGGCGGGCAGGGCTGGAGGCGGCCGGGTTCAGCTTGCTGCCCGGCGAGCACCCGATCGTGCCGGTGATGCTGGGCGATGCGGTTCTGGCGCAGAACATGGCCGCGGCGCTGGGCGAGCGCGGCGTGCATGTTGCGGGCTTCTTCTTTCCGGTCGTGCCCAAGGGGCAGGCCCGTATCAGGACGCAGATGAATGCGCGACTGACGCGCGAGGATCTTGATTTCGCGCTGTCGGCCTTTGCCGAGGCGGGCAAAGCGGTGGGGGTGCTGTGATGAAGGCTCTGGTCAAGGCGAAAGAGGCCGAGGGGCTGTGGCTGGAAGACCGGCCCGTGCCGGAAATTGGCCCGGATGACGTGCTGATCAAGGTGAAGAAGACCGGGATCTGCGGCACCGATGTCCATATCTGGAATTGGGACGACTGGGCGCGTCGCACCGTCCCGGTGGGGTTGGTGACGGGGCATGAGTTTGCGGGCGAGATCGTCGAGATCGGACGCGATGTCACCGATCTGGCGGTGGGGCAACGCTGTTCGGGCGAGGGGCATCTGATCGGCAAGCATTCACGGCAATCGCGCTCGGGCAAGTTCCATCTCGACCCCGAGACGCGGGGCATCGGCGTGAACGAGCCGGGCGCATTCGCCGAATATCTGCGCCTGCCCGCCTTCAACGTGGTGCCGCTGCCCGACACGATCCCCGATGAGATCGGGGCGATCCTCGATCCCCTGGGCAATGCGGTGCACACGGCGCTGTCCTTCGATCTGGTGGGCGAGGATGTGCTGATTACCGGCGCCGGGCCGATCGGCATCATGGCGGGCGCTGTCGCGCGGCATGTCGGCGCGCGGCATGTGGTGATCACCGATGTCAATCCGGCGCGGCTGGCGCTGGCGGGACAGGTGGCGGATATCGTGCCGGTGAATGTGGCGAGCGAGGATCTGCGCGCCGTCATGGCGCGGCTCAAGCTTGTGCAGGGCTTCGATGTCGGCATGGAAATGTCGGGAAATGCCGCGGGCTTCGAGCAGATGGTCGACAGCATGGTCATGGGCGGGCGGATCGCGATGCTGGGCATCCCGCCCGGGCGCACGGCGGTCGACTGGTCGAAGATCGTGTTCAAGGCCCTGACCATCAAGGGCGTCTATGGTCGCGAGATTTTTGAGACCTGGTACAAGATGATCGCCATGCTGGAAAACGGCCTGGATATCAGCCGGGTGGTCACCCATCGCTTCCCGGCCAGCGATTTCGAGACCGGCTTTGCCGCGATGCGCTCGGGCCTGTCGGGCAAAGTGGTGCTGGACTGGGCCTGAACCTGCGCCCCGGCCTGTAGTCGGGCAGGGTCTCCCGCGCGGGAGGTCAATGGGTGAGATAGCATCTCAACCCATTTTCCGTTGTCGCGGCCCGCCCTGACCTGAGCTGCACCGCCTCAGTCTGAACGGCCTTGCTGGCAACCAGGGCGGTTCCCGCGGCGGTGCGGCGGGTTTCGGGCGGCAATCCGCCCAATCCCGCCCATCGCGCCCGATCCCGTCGGCGGTGTGGAGCCGGCGTCCACCCTGTCGCGTTGACGCGCGACCGGCCATGCCGCAGGTCCTGCCGCAACCGATGCCGCGACTGCGATGCCGCTTGCGCCGGGGCGCGCGGGATCGGGCAGCGGCTGGTTTTCGGGCAGATCGGCGGAAAGATGCTAACGGGATGCAACTCAGCCATGCAACGTCATGTTTTAAAACGAATCGCCATTGAACGACTCGCGGCGCCAGAGTATGCGGAGCCGGCAGAAGGATGCTGCGGGTGCGAAAGCCGCGGCGCGGAATCTGTGACGACGGCGAGATGGCCCGGTGCCAGGGGACCCCAGGAGGGAAGCCTTGGTGCGCGGGCCTTGTTCGTGTGGGGCGCGACGTGACGGGCGTGGATCATCACCCGCAAGGGGCGGGCGGGGCGAAGGGTGTGGCGGGCGGGGCGGCATCGGACCGGCCTCCGCGCAAGGTGCGGGACCTGCGGCTGGATTTCTTCCGCGGCCTGGCCATGATCATCATTCTGATCAACCATATCACCGACAATCCCTGGACGCTGTGGACACCGTCGCGCTTCGGCTTTTCCGACGCGACCGAGATCTTCGTCTTTTGCTCGGGCATTGCCTCGGCGCTGGCCTTCGGTGTCCTCTTCACTCGGGCCGGATTCTGGCTGGGGACGGTGCGGGTGATCCATCGGATCTGGCAGGTCTATTGGGTGCATCTGGGTATCTTCTTCGTGGGCCTTCTGGCCATGCTGCTGCTGAACCAGTCCGGCTGGTTCCCGCGCGACGAGGTGGGGGCGCTGAACCTCTATCCTTTCCTGCGCAACACCGGGCCGAATTTCATCGGCCTGATGACCCTGACCTATGTACCGAATTTCTTCGACGTTCTGCCGATGTACATCGCGATCCTTGCCATGATCCCGGCGATGATCCTGATCGCGCGCATCGATGTGCGTCTGGCGATCCTGTGCAGTCTGACCCTGTGGGTCACGGCCCAGGCAGGCTGGCTGGAGATTCCGGCGGAGTGGTGGTTCGCCAATGGCTCGACCCGGGCCTGGTTCTTCAACCCCTTCGCCTGGCAGCTTGTCTTCTTCACGGGCTTCGCGCTGGCTTCGGGCTGGTTGCCTGCACCCGCCGTCAAGCGCGAGCTGGTCTGGATCGCCATCGCCGTCGTCGTGCTGACCGTGCCCTTCGCCTGGTACAAGACGATCGGCTGGCTTCCGGCGGTCCAGGATTGGCGGCGCGACTGGGTGATCCTCTATGACAAGACCCATTTCGGCCTGCTGCGCTATGTGCATTTCCTGGCGCTGGCCTATCTGGGCTATGTCCTGGCCGGGCCGAAGGGCGCCAACCTGACCGCGCGGGCGGGCATGGCGCGGGTCACGGCCATTGTGTCGCTGATCGGCACGCAGTCGCTGGGCGTCTTTGCGGTGTCGATGGTGCTGACGCGCGTGCTCGGCGCTTTCCTGCGGCTTTACGAGTTCAGCTTTGCCGCGACGGTGGCGATCAATCTGATCGGACTTCTGGTGATCTATGCCACGGCCTGGGGCCTGGGCTGGATCAAGGCATCGCCCTGGAAGGCTGCGGCGCAGCGTCACAGCGCGGGAACCGATGCCGCAGGTGCTATATTGATGCTGCATGGCAGCGGGCGGGATGCGGCCCTTTCCGCGTCGAAGGGAACTGAGGTGAAGGCATGAGCGGCGGTTTCGATCCGACGCGGCGCGGCGTTCTGGGGGCGGTCCTGGCCATGGCCACGGCCCCGGCTGCGCTCTGGGCACAGACGGAAGGCGGCGCGGAAGGCGCAGCGGCTCCGGCCACGGCGGGCGAGGCGCCGACGTATGGCGTGACGCTGGGCGAACCCACACCCTTCAGCCGCGAGACCGTGATCGAGGCCGCACGCAGCCTTGCCGCCAGCCCCTATGCCACGCCGCCCGAGATTTCTCAGGACTGGCGCAACCTGACCTATGATCAGACCCGCGAGATCTGGTTCGAAAGCCTGAACGCGCTCTATCGCGGCACCGACAGCCCGGTGGCGGCGGAAATGTTCGTGGCGAGCCTGTATCAGACCGCCGAAGTCCAGATCAACGCGGTGGAGGGCGGCCAGTCGCGCCCGCTGGTCTTCGAGTTGCGGCTTTTCGCGACGACCGACCGTTTCCCCGCGCTGCCCGAGGCGGGAACCGGCTATGCCGGCTTCCGGCTGACCCATCAGGCCGAGGAACCGGGCCAGTACCAGGAATTCGCGGTCTGGCAGGGCGCGAGCTATTTCCGCGCCGTCGGCCGGGGCCAGGTCTATGGCCTTTCGGCCCGCGGCATCGCGCTGCGCACGGCCTCGACCACCGGGGCCGAGGAATTCCCGATGTTCCGCAGCTTCTGGATCGAACGCCCCGCAGCGGGTGCCGCCGAGGTGGTGGTTCATGCGCTCTTGGATGGTCCCTCGCTGACCGGCGCCTATACGTTCCGCATCACCGAAGGCGCCAATACCGAGATGGTGGTCGAGGCGGTGCTGTTCCCGCGCGTGGCGCTGGACGAGGTGGGGCTGGCAGCCCAGACCTCGATGTTCCTGTTCAACGACCTGAACCGGCTGCGTTTCGACGATTTCCGCGAAGGCGTGCATGACAGCGACGGTCTTCTGGTAGCCAATGGCGCGGGCGAGCATCTGTGGCGGCCCCTGGCCAACCCCGTCGAAGGGGTGGAGGTCAGCTCGTTCTCGGACACCAATCCGCGCGGCTTCGGGCTGATGCAGCGCGCGCGCGATCCGGGCAGCTACGGCGATTTCGAGGCGCATTACGAACAGCGCCCCTCGCTTTGGGTCGAGCCGCTGGAAGACTGGGGCGCGGGCCGGGTGATGCTGGTCGAGATCGCCGCCGACAAGGAAATCTACGACAATATCGTCTGCTTCTGGCGCCCCGATGCGCCGATCGCGGCCGGGGCCGAGACGCGGTTTTCCTATCGTCTCTACTGGGGCGAGGGCGCACCGCCGGTCGAGGGCGAAGTGGCCCGCATCCTTGCCACGCGCACCGGAGAGCGCGTCTTCGAGGAAGGCCGCATCTTCACGGTGGATTTCGAAGAACATCCGGCGCTCGGGGATGACCCCTCGATGCTGGAAGCGCGCGTCACCGCTTCGGCGGGCGAATTGCGCCATGTGCAGGTCAAGCCCAATCCGGTGACGGGAGGCGTCCGGATCGCGGCAACCCTGGTTCTGCCCGACGATGTGTCGACGGAGCTGCGGGCCGAATTGTGGCGCGGAGGAGCGCGCGTAGGGGAGGTCTGGCTTTACCGTTGGGTGCCGAGATGACACTTGCCTTGCGTCCGCTTCGGGGTTTTCGGGCGGCGCCGCCCCTGCCGCAACCGCTGGCCATGCCGGACCAGCCGCTTGACTGGCATTTCCGCGATCCGGCGGCGCCCGGCGTGACGCCCCGCCACAGCCGCTTCGCGCGGCTGGCGGTGATGCTGGTGCCATTGGCCGTGGCCGTGGGCTTCGCCTATGCGCAATCGCAGGCGCTGGCGGGCGAGGGGGCCGAGGGCGTGGTCCTGGCGGTGCTTTCGGGCATAGCGGTGTTCTGGCTGGCGCAATCCACTGTCACCGCGCTGATCGGGGCCTTCCGCCGGGTGCCGCCGCGCCCCAATTCGGCGGTGCCAGGCTTGCGGGTGGCGATCCTCGTGCCGCTTTATGGCGAGGATGCCGCCGAGGTCATCGGCCGCGCAGCGGGGCTTCTGGACCGGCTGAACATGCCCGGCCATGCCCATCGCTTCAGCCTGCACGTCCTCTCCGACACGCGCGACGCGCGCAAGGTTCTGGACGAGGCCGCCATCGCCGCCCGCTTCTCGAAGGGTCGGGGCGAGGGCGCGATCCAGTATCGCCACCGCGCCCGCAACATCGATTATAAGCAGGGCAATATCCGCGACTGGATGATCCGCCAGGGCGCGGCCTTTGATGCGGCGCTGATCCTGGATGCCGACAGCGTCATGGGGGCGGAAACCGTGCTGGCCATGGCCGATGCACTGGTCACCGATCCGGGCTGCGGGCTGGTGCAATCCTCGATCATGGTCGTGCCGGGGGAAACGGTCTGGCAGCGGCTGCAAAGCTTCGCGAACCGCGTCTATGGCGGGCCGCTGGGCCGGGGCTATGCCCATTGGACCGGCTCGGAAGGCAATTTCATGGGCCATAATGCCATGGTTCGCGTCCGGGCCTTTGCCGCTTCGGCCGGTCTGCCGCATCTGTCGGGCCCGCGCCCGTTGGGTGGGGTGATCCAGAGCCATGACTTCGTCGAGGCCGCGCTGTTGCGCCGCGCGGGCTGGGGCGTGCGGATCATGCCCGAGGCCGCCGACAGCCATGAAGAGGCGCCCGAGACGCTGGCGGGCCATATCCGCCGCGATGCGCGCTGGTGCCAGGGCAATCTGCAACATGTCCGCCTGCTGACCGTGCCTGGCCTGCATTGGGTGTCGCGTTTCCATCTGCTGTCGGGTGCCATGGCCTATCTCGGCTCGGCGCTCTGGCTGGCGATCCTCTGCCTTGGCGTCGTCACCGGCGGCGGCGGCCCGCTTCTGGCGCTGGGCGTCGTGGCGCTTCTGCTTGCCCCGCGCCTGATCGGGCTGGTCGATCACATGATCCGCGTCGGTGTGCCGCGCGGCAACCGGCTGCGCTTTGCCGCGACAGCTGTGATCGAATTCGTCGTGGCCACGCTGGTCGCCCCGGTCATGCTGGTCCAGCATGTCATGATCATCGCCCGCGCCTGTACCGGCTTTGACGCGGGGTGGATGCCGCATGAAAAGGGCGCTCTGTCGATCCGCCGCGCGATCAAGCTGCACGGGCTGGAAACCGCGCTTGGCCTGGCCCTGCTGCTGGGCATTGAGGCGGGCCTCCTGAGCCTGTGGCTCGCGCCGGTCGTGCTGGGTCTGTTGCTGGCCGCCCCGGTCGCGGTGCTGGTCGGGCGCGGCGGGCATTGGCTGGCCGAGGCGGGCTGGAAGGCCTAAAGCCGTTCCGCTACGAAACAGGGGCCGGTTCCGCAGGGAGCCGGCCTTTTTTATGGCCCCTTCGCCCGTCGCGCTTGGCACGGTCCAACGGCGCGAAAGCAAGCAGCCGGGCAAGACCCCTGTGTATTTTTTGCGGTGCGATTTGCCGAGACTCTGGAAGCTGAATGACCGCTTGACCCACTCTCGCGGCAGTGCTTTCTTGCCGCTGGGGAAATCAGTTTCGCTCTGACGGTTCGGATCGCCCCTGTCGCAGTTGCAGTCGAGCTTTGCGATAGAAACAGTCAGATCGCCGGAATTTTCTTACAAGTTTTCAATATCATGGCGACCCGGCTTAGTATTCCACCCGCTTGCGTCTTTTTCCGACTGTTCCCAGCTGCGCCCTTCTGAAAAGTGCTGTCTCCCATGTCCGTTCCTTTGCCAGTCCAGGCAGATCGCGCCGCCCTGCGGCGACGGCTTGCATTGGTGCAATTCGACGTGGTCGGCGGCTGTCAATTGCGCTGCGTCGGCTGTCCGAATTCGACCCTCGATCCCCGACCCGAGTTTATTGCGCCGGATCTTTTCCAGCGCTGTCTTGCCAATATCGACGTGCAGAAGATCAGCCTGCTGCGCTACTTTAATTATGGCGAACCGCTGCTGCATCCGCGTCTTGAGGAACTGGGGTGGATCGTCCTTGACTGTCCCACCGATATCCGCTGGCGCGAAATCTCGACCAATGCTCAGTGCCATGCCGAGGAGCGTCTTGAGGCGATGGTGGCCATGGGCGCCGTCAATCTGCTGACGATCAGCTGTGATGGCGATGGCACCCCGGCGAAATACGAGGCGCTGCGCCCGCCGGCCAAATGGTCGCGGCTCATGTCCTTTCTGGCGTTTTCCAGGGATCTGGCGGCCAGATACCCCGGTCTGAAGCGGCAAGCGCGCTGCGTTATCGAGGATCCTGCCGATGCGCTGCGCTGGCATGAGGTGCTGAAACCCTTCGGGGTCCGTCCCGAGTTCCGGGGCTGGATCCAACTGCCCGACAGTCTTCTGGACAAGCGCCGCGACACGGTCGTCATGGGCGAAGGTGGCTGCGCTATCGCCTTGGACCCGGACAACCTGTATATCGACCATCGCGGCTACATCGTGCCTTGCTGCTTCCATCCTGGTGCGGCCTTCCTCGGCAATCTTGGCCAGTCTCTCTACAGCGACCTTTATGCCGGGCCCATGCGGGCCGCGTTCCTGGATGCGCTGACCACGCGCCGCGCCGGAATGCCGATCTGCAACCGATGCGAGATGGGCGGGGACAAGCAGGCAAGCCCGGCAGCCGAAGCCGTGACGCTGTTCCAGCAGAAGGTTCGGGCGAAGTGAACAGCGATCTGCCGGAACGCCTTGCGGTGGACCCGCGCCTTGACCGACATGCCAGTCTGGTCGAGGTGCTGCAGCATCATGTGCAGACGCGGCAGGACAAGATCGCCCTGCGATTTCTCGAGCGGGGCGAGGGCGAGGGGACCTGTCTGACCTATCGCGACCTTGACCTTCAGGCCCGCAGCTTGGGTGCCCGACTGGCGGACCTGGGGGCACGGGGCAAGACCGTCCTCCTGATCTATCCGGCGGGGCTGCCCTTCGTCATCGGCTTCTGCGCCTGTCTCTATGCCGGGGCGATCGCGGTCCCGACCCCTTTCATCACGCCCGCGCGCTCGGCCCCGCGCATCGCCGCCATCGCGGCAGATGCCGCACCCTGCGTGATCCTCACCTGCGCCGCCCTGGCAGACGAGCCAATGATCCGCGACAGCTTTCCGGCGGATCAGCGCGATATCCCCTGGATCGTCACGGATCGGATCGCGCCCGAGGCTAGGGCGGAAGACTGGCTGCCGCTGCCGCTGACCGCAGCGGACGCGGCCTTCCTGCAATACACATCGGGATCGACGGCCGATCCGCGCGGCGTGATCGTGACCCATGGCAATCTGATGGCCAATATGGAGATGATCCGGATCGGTTTTGGTCACGACGCCGAGACGCGGATGGTCTCATGGCTGCCCCTGTTTCACGACATGGGTCTGGTGGGGGGGCTTCTGCAACCGCTCTACCTCGGGGCTCTTGCCGTGCTGATGGCGCCGATGGATTTCATCCAGCGGCCCTTGCGCTGGTTGCAGGCCATCTCACGCTATGGCGGCACCACGAGCGGCGGGCCGAATTTCGCCTTCGCCCTCTGCGCCGACCGCATCCGACCGGATCAACTGGCGGGTCTGGACCTGCGTTCCTGGCGCGTTGCCTTTTGCGGCGCCGAGCCGGTTCGGGCCGACGATCTGCGCCGCTTCGCCAGCAGCCTGGGCAGCACCGGCTTCGATCCCGGCGCGTTGTTTCCCTGCTATGGCATGGCCGAGACCACGCTTTTCGTCTCCGGCGGGCCAGCGGGAACCGGGCTTGCCTGCGCCAGCGCCGCCGCTGCGCCGGGCGAGGGCGACCGGGCCGAACGGGTGATCTGCGGCGCGGGCGCTGCGGGGCAGGTCCTGGCGATCGTCGATCCCGAAACCTGCCGTCGGCTGCCCGAAGGCGAGGTGGGCGAAATCTGGGTCTCGGGTCCGCATGTCGGGGCGGGCTATTGGCGCAAACCGCAGCAGTCCCAGGCGACCTTCCAGGCCCGGCTCTCCGGCGATCCCGAGGGCACGGCCTTCCTGCGCACCGGCGATCTTGGCGCCCTGCGTGGTCGTGATCTCGTGGTTGTCGGGCGGTTGAAAGAGGTGGTCATCGTCCGGGGCGTCAAGCACCACCCCGAGGATATCGAGGCCGCCGCGACCCGTGCCCATCCGGCCCTTTCGCCCGCCGCAGCCGCCTTTGCCGTTGATGTTGACGGAAGCGAGGCGCTTGTGCTCCTTCAGGAAGTGAAGCGGGGTCATATGGCCGATCCCACGCTGGGCCTTGCCGCCCAGGCGGTGTCGGCGGCGATCTGCGATGGCTTCGGCCTGCGACCGGCGGAAGTGCTGCTGCTGCGGCCTGGAACCCTGCCGCGCACCACCAGCAACAAGATCCGCCGCGGCGCCTGCCGTGCCGCCTATCTGGCCGGGGATCTGGCCATCTTGGCGCAGGACAAGCCGCAGATCCGCCCTGCCGCTCCGCAAGGCGCCAGGACCCCGGCTGAACGCCCCGGCCTCGCGCCATTCAGCGCCTCTCTGGGCCGCTCCGATGCTTGATCTGGCCGCGTTCAACAGTCTGGCGCCGATCCTGCGGGATGACCCTTATCCGGTCTATGCCGCGCTGCGCGCCCAGGCTCCGGTCTTCTGGTCCGAAGGGGAGCAGGCCTGGATCCTGCTGCGCCGCGCCGAGGTGAGCGCGGCCTTCACCAGCCCCGATCTGCTTGCCCTGGATCTTGGCGACTATGTAAGGAAAGTGTCGCGCGCCCTGGCGCAAGACCCCGAGGACCTGCTGCGCCTGCTCGACATGGCCCTGTTCTTCCGCAATCCGCCTGCGCATGCGCCACTGCGCTCGCTGGTCGCGCGCCTTATGGCCGTCCGCTCGCAGGCAAGCTGCGCCGATGCCGTCGATCGGATAGCGCAGCGCCTGATTGCCCCCCTGGCCCGGGACGGCGGTATGGATCTGATGCGCGACTTTGCCGGTCCCCTGCCGCAGCTGTTCATGGGCTGGCTTCTGGGTCTTGCCGAGGACGAGGCGCTTTGGCTGGGCACCACGCTGGCCGGCGTGCCGGTCGTTCTCAACCGGGGATGTTCGATCCGCGACTACAATTCGGCAAATCTCCGGCTGGAAGAGGCGCACCGCTTCCTGCGCGACCGGATCGCCCAATGCCGCCGCAGACCGGCGGAAGACGGGCTTTGCCTTCTTGTCGCGCGCAACGACACGGCGGATCAGCCGTTGGATGACGCCCGGCTTGCCGCTCTGGCCAGCTTTGTCTTCCTGGCTGGCTTCGAGACGACATCGGCCTTGATCGGCAATGGTCTCTGGCTTCTGCTGCACGAGGATGGGCAATATGACAGGGTGGCAGCCGATCCTGGCCTTGTTCCCGGCGCGGTGAACGAGGCGTTGCGCCTGGAGCCGCCGATCCAGCAGGTGCGGCGGCGTGCCGCTGCGGATCAGCTTGTCGCCGATTGCCAGATCAAGGCCGGTCAGCAGCTTGCCCTGATGATCGCCGCCGCCAATCGCGACCCGCAGGCCTATCCCGAACCCGACCGGTTTCTGCCGGGACGTGCCGGTCTGCCGGTGCAGTCCTTCGGGGCCGGTCTGCATCACTGCCTGGGCGCCTGGGTCGCGCGGATGGAGGCCGAAGCGGCCATGCGCGCGCTTCTCGGGGGGCCGCGTCCCGTCCTTGGCATCGAACGGCCCGCCTGGCTGCCCCACCACAATCAAAGGCGCATGAGCAGCCTTCCCGTTGCGGTCTGATCCTCATGCGCGTCCGACATCATCCGACAACGAGGAACTTATGCTGAAGGCAGACGCGATCCGGGCGTGGATCACCGAATTTCTTGCATCTCTGCTGGGGATCGACCCGGCCGAAATCCATGGCGCTTCGCGCTTCAACAATCTCGGACTGGATTCCGTCGATGCGGTGGTCATGGCCGGCGCGATGGAAGAGCATTTTGCAACGCAGATCGACGCGACGCTGGTCCTGCGCAATGCCACGATCGACGAGCTTCTTGCCGATCTGCGCGCCAACGGCATTGTCGAATGAAATCCACCGGTCCCGAGCTCAGCCTGATCGTGGTCAGCCACGAGATGACGCGGGAATTGCCGCGCACGCTTTACAGCCTGTCCCCGGGCTACCAGAAGGGGATCGCGGCGACCGAATATGAAGTGATCGTGATCGACAATGGCTCGCGCATCCCGCCCCAAGCCGAGGATTTCGCCGATCTGGGCCTCAATCTGCGCATCCATTCCTTTGCGGATCCCAGCCCCTCGCCGGTGCGGGCCATCAATCACGGGCTGAGCCTCGCGAAAGCGCCGCTCGTGGGGGTCAATATCGACGGTGCGCGGATGGCAAGCCCCGGCCTGCTGGACGCATGCAGGCGCGCGGCGCGGGTCGACCCTGAGGCGGTTGTCACGACCCTGTCCTATCAGCTTGGCCCGGGCCCCCAATGGATCACGATGCAGCAGGGCTATGATGCGGCATGGGAAGACCGGCTGCTGGACGGCATCGACTGGCAGAAGCACGGCTATCGCCTTTTCGATATTGCACCCTTTGCCGAGAATATCGTGCGCGGATGGTTCGGGCCGCTGAACGAAAGCAATCTTCTGTTCATGCATCGGGGGCTCTGGCAGGACCTCGGTGGCTTTGACCCCGCTTTCGAAAGCCCCGGCGGCGGGGCGGCAAATGCCGATCTGCTGTGGCGGGCCTTGGAGGCGCCCGGGACGCGCCAGGTGGTCGTGCTGGGGGAAGGGGTGTTTCATCAGATCCATGGCGGCACGCATACCAATGCCGGCAGCGCCTCGATCGAAATCCACAAGCAGGCCGCAAAGGAATATTACCGGCTGCGCGGACGGATCCGCGTGGTCGATGCGGAACGCAGCTATTTCGGCCCCGTCTCGCGCGAGGCGGCGGAAAGCTATCAGCGCCAGCTCGCGGCGGGCCATGCCGCGCCACGCCACACGGCGACCGTGCTGAACGCGGCGCCCGGGGCGTCAGAGCGCTATCTCGATCTGCTGAAGGCGGTGCTGCTGAACGAGACCGGGCTGGAGACCGAAGTCGCGCTCGATTCGGTGCGCGGCATGACGGAAATCCCGTCCGCCTTCTGGACCGAGACGCTTTATGACGTGCCCGGCGCGCTGGCGCAGCCACTGGCCGAGAAACGCCGGGTCCGCGCGCTGGGCATCGACACCCTGACCGCCCGGTCCGGGCCGCCCCTTGGCCATACGATGATCGGGCGCAAGCGGCTGGACCATCTTCAATGGTGCGTGACCACCGCGCTTGCCGAAGGGGTGCCGGGCGATCTCATGGAATGCGGCGTCTGGCGGGGGGGCGCCTGCCTGCTGATGAAAGCCACCCTCGATCTGAGCGGCGAGACGGGGCGCAATGTCTGGCTTGCCGATTCCTTTGCCGGCCTGCCGCCGCCGTCGCAGCCCGAGGACGAGGGCCTCGATCTGTCGCGCGGCAATTATCCCGCGCTGGCCGTCGCGCAGGAGCGGGTGGAACGGGCCTTTGCCGAATTCGGTCTGCTCGACGCCAGGGTGCGCTTCCTGCCCGGCTTCTTCGCCGATACGCTGGCGGGCTGCGCGGTCGAGACTCTGGCCCTGCTCCGGCTGGATGGTGATCTCTACAGTTCCACGATGCAGGCGCTCGAGGCGCTCTACGACCGTGTCTCGCCGGGTGGCTTCATCGTGATCGACGATTACGGCGGGCTGGGCAAATGCGCCAAGGCGGTCGACACCTTCCGGTCGGCGCGCGGCATCACAGCCCCTCTCAGCATGATCGACTGGACCGGCGCCTTCTGGCGCAAGTCGTAACCCCTTACCGGAGATGGAATTCGTGTTTCAATTCTGGCCAAGCGTCGTCAAACCCGTCCTCGACGCCGTGAAGGCCCGGCGCGTGATCGAGATCGGGGCGGGTACGGGCCGCAACACCCGCCTTCTGGCTGGATGGGCGAAAGCCAACGGCGCGCGGCTCGAGATTGTCGATCCCGAACCCGGTTTCGATCTCGCGCCCCTCTGCGACCGTTTCGGCGAGAGCCTGTGCCACCATCGCCGCCCCAGTCTGGAGGTTTTGGCCGATCTGCTGCCGGCCGATGCCGTGCTGATCGACGGCGATCACAACTGGTACACCGTCTATCATGAACTTGAAGCGATTTATGGCGCCGCAGGCCCGGTCGATGCGCGGGCGCCCGTCAGCCTCTGCCACGATGTCGAATGGCCCTATGGCCGCCGCGATCTCTATTACAGCCCCGACCGCATTCCCGCTGAATACCGCCGTGACTGTCGCATGGGCGGGCTTCTGCCCCAAGAGCGCGGCCTGACGCCCGGCGGCTACAATGCCAATCACTTCCATGCCCCTCAGGAGGGCGGCGCCCGCAATGGCGTGCGCACCGCGATCGAGGATTTCCTCGCCCGGCGCGGCGGCGAATTCCGCGTGCTCTGGCTGCCGCTGCTGCACGGCCTCGCAGTGATCGTCCCCCGCGCCCGTCTTGAACAGGCCGATGCGCTTGAGGCAGTGCTGGCATCGCTCGAGATCAGCCCCCGCCTGCGCAGCCTGTGCAAGATCGCCGAGCTGGAACGGATTGACGCCGACCGGCCCATTCTGGCGCCCGTAGGCGCAGGCCCAAGGGCCGGCAGCGCCGCGCGCAGCTATGCCAGCGCCTTGCCCGATAGCGTGCTGGTCGATTTGCTGAAGGGCAGCATGGGCTATCGCTACAAGGGCCGCTCGATGCTGCTCAACCCGTTGGACATGGCCAATTATCTGGCGCTGATCGGCGATCTGAAACCGGCAGCGGTGATCGAGATCGGCAGTCTCGAGGGCGGGCGCACCGAATGGCTGGCCGATACGATGGCGGCCCTGAATCTGGACGCCCGGGTGATCAGCGTGGATCTGCTGCCCCGGGCGCCCAGCCGCCACCCAGCCATCGACGCGCGGGTCGGCGATGCGCTGGATCTGGCAAAGGTTCTGCCGCCCGAGGAAATCCGGCGTCTTGGGCATCCTTTGCTGGTCATCGAGGATTCCGCCCATGACGAGGCAACCTGTACCGCGGTTCTGAACTATTTCGATCCGCTTCTGGCGCCGGGTGATTATGTGATCGTCGAGGATGGCGCCTTTCGCGCCGAGGGCGACCTCTCCGCTGCCGCCTCCGACCTTTCCCCGCCGTCGCTTGCGATCGACGCCTTCCTGGCCAGGCGATCGCAGGATTACGAGATCGACGGCGCGATCTGCGACCGCTTCGGCTATAATGCCACCTTCAACTTCAACGGCTGGCTGCGGCGGCGATGAGCGACTATCCCGACAGCAACCGGCCTGACGCGCCGGCAGCGCCGCCACGCGCATCGGCATGGATCGACATGGCCCTGTTTGACCGTATCCGCAACGCGGTGGCGGGCGTCAGCCGTCCCTGGTGGAAGGGCGAGGTGGTCAGCGAGAACGGTCTGATCTATGGCACCAATCTTGGCGGGTCGCGGCCACCGCTCATCTGGTGTTTTCAGGGCCATGGAGAGTTCGCCGCCTTCGCGCGCGCGCTGGGGCCGGATCAGCCGCTCTATGGCATGCGATCGGGCCATATGATCCTGTCGACCAGTGCCGAAAACCACCTGCATATGGCGATGGTCTGCGTGCAGGAACTGCACTCCCTCGGTCTGCCGGGGCCGGTCTTCATCGGTGGCAACTGCCAGGGCGCGCTGCTGGCCCAGAAGATGGCGCAGCTCATCACGGCCTCGGGGCGCCCGGTTTCCTTGCTGGTCGAACTCAATCCCATGATCCTGACGCCCTATGCCGGACGCACGGCCCTGATCGTCGGCCGATACGACAAGACCAACCCTTTCAGCCGGTTCCACGATCCCGACACTCTCCTGCGTGCCAACCTGCCCAATTGCACCATCGATACCCTGCCATCGCAGCATGGGGAAATGTTCAGCGGCAGGATCCTCGCGCTGCTCAGCGCGGCGGTGCGCCGCCGGATGGACGAGGCGGCGGAGGCCTTCCCGGGATCCTTTGCCGACTGGTCGCTGCGCGCCGAACTTTCGGTTCCGCCCCGGCTTGAGATCGCGGCCGGAAGCTTGCAGGAGGTGCCGGTCACGCTGCGAAACAGCTCTGATTTCGCCTGGCCGCCCAGCATCCAGAGCGGCATTTCGGTCGGGAATCACTGGTTCAAGACCGATGGCAGCCTGGTCCAGTGGCTGGATGGCCAGCAGGGCTTCGAGCGGCCCGTGCCGCCCGGCGAGAGGCTGGATCTGACCCTTCTGGTGCGCGCGCCCGGCAAGCCTGGGGAATATCTGCTGAAAATCGATGTCCAGCAGGCCGGGATCATGTGGCTCAGCGAAACCGGCATCGAGACCGCCACCAGCCTGGTCAGTGTCTCCTAACCTGCCTAGGTGGCGGATTCGCCCGGCCTCACCGCCGTCGCGCCGCAGATGGAGCACCGCGCGGCCCTGGCAGCCATGCACGGTCGCCCCGCACAACGGGCCAGCGCCGCGCCCGTAGCCCCTGGCATCGCAGGGCGCCCTGACCCACTGCCGCGCGATGCAACAGCCGGTATCCAAGTCACTGATCTGCAGGGATAGTGGAGGCGGGTACCGGAATCGAACCGGTCTTCACGGATTTGCAATCCGCTGCGTAACCTCTCCGCCAACCCGCCGCTGAAAGGGTAGGGGGGAGATAGCGGAAAGGGTGGGGGGCTGCAAGGGGGTCGCGGGCGCTGCGCAGGGCGACGGGGTCCGGTCCGGCGGCAGCGCCCGCGCGTCTCGGGGGCGGCGGGTCACTGCGGGGTGACCCGGGGCCCGCTTCCCTCAGCGGCTGTAGCGGATGAAAGGGGTCACCTTGGCGATGCGGTCGTAAAGCTGGCGGGCGGTGGCGTTGAAGTCCTGGGTCAGCCAATAGACCGCCGGGGTGCCATTGGCATCGGCCTCGGCATAGACCGCCTCGATCAGCCGGCGGCCAAGGCCGGTGCCGCGCGCCTGCGGGTCGACATAGAGGTCCTGCAGGTAGCAGACATTCTCGATCTTCCAGCAATGGCGGTGGAAGAGGAAATGCACAAGACCAAGCGGCTGTCCGTCGACCAGGGCGAGACGGCCCTGGAAATCCTGCGGGTCGTCGCCCAGGAGGCGGGCGAATGTGGTCTGATAGACCGCTTCCGGCACCTGTGTCTCGTAATAGGCCAGATAGCCGGTCCAGAGGCGGCGCCAATCGGCCGCGTCCGAGGCGGTCAGCGGTCGGATCTCGATCTTCGGCATGTCCGGTCCTTTCAGAGTTTGCGTTTCAGCCAGGTGACGAAGGCCGCGACCGGGGCGCGGGTCTCGCCTTGCGGGGTCACCGCCCAATAGGTGACTTCGGGCAGGTCCCAGCCCGGCAAGGTGACAAGCGCGCCCGAGGCGATGTCGTCGCGCATGATGATCTCGGTCGCGAACAGCAGACCCAGGCCGCGCAGGGCGGCGGCGCTGGCCAGCATGGAATTCTCGATGAAGACCCGGGTCAGCCGCGCCGGATCCAGCCCGCGCGTCGCAAGCCAGCCAGCCTCGAGCCGGTCGCCGTCATTCAGGATCCAGGGCATTGCGGCCGGATTGGCATCGCGGGCGATCAGCTCGGGCGTGCCGACCACGACCATGCCGGTGCGGCACAGCATCTCCGCCTCGGTCCCCGGCCAGGGCGGGCTGCCCGCGCGGATGGCCAAGTCAAAGCCGTCACGGATCAGGTCGGCATTGCGGCTGTCGGGCACCAGCGAGACCGGGATGTCGGGATGTTCCGCCCAGAAGCCCGCCAGGATCGGCAAGAGCACGCTCTGCGCGAAGCCGGGCGTCGTGGTGATGCGCAGGCCGCGGCCGCGGTCGGCCAGCCGGGCGCGGTCCAGCGCTTCGGCCATGCCCGCGAAGCCCGCGTTCAGCGCCGCAGCCAGGCGCATGCCTTCTTCCGTCAGCCGCAAGCGCCGCGCCGCCTCGGCCACCAGCCGCACGCCCAGATGCTTCTCCAGCGCCCGCACCTGCTGCGCCACCGCCGGATGAGTCACGTTCAGCACCCGCGCCGCCGCCGAAAAACTGCCCAGCCGCGCCGCCGCCTCAAAGGCGCGCAGCGCGGGCAGGGGCGGAAGGCTGCGCCAGTCAAAGGGGATCATCTGAAACCCTGGCTTTCAGGTTCGAAAAAGACCTGAGCGGCAGCCTGCGCCGTTTTGTGGCAAAACACCAGTGGGTCCAGCAGCAACAGGAGGGTCAGATGTTACAGATGCCGAATCCCGATCTTCTGCGTGCCATGCGCCGCGTGGCCGCCGAGGACACCGCCGAGGGGCGCGAGGCCGCCCATCGCCGCACCCTGGCGCAGGCCCGGCGCGACAGCGCCCAAAGCCCGGGGCAGATCGTCCGGGCGCGCCTGCGGGTCTTGCTTGCCCGGCTCCTCCGCCGGGGCGTGAAAGCCGGAGGCCGGTCCGCCAAGACCGGCCCCCGCCCGGGCCTTACATGCCCAGCAGCCTTGGCAGGAACAGCGTGATCTCCGGGATATAGGTGATCAGCATCAGGAAGATCAGCGCCGTCATCAGCCAGGGCCAGGTCGCCACCGTCACCTCGGTCAGCCCCAGCCGCGACAGCGACGAGGCGACATAGAGGTTCAAGCCAACCGGCGGCGTACAGAGACCGATCTCCATGTTGACGACCAGCATGATCCCGAAATGCACCGGATCGACCCCCAGCGCCATCGCCACCGGATACAGGATCGGCGCCATGATCAGAACGATGGCCGAAGGCTCCATCACCATGCCGATCATCAGCAAGAGCAGGTTGACGACCAGCAGGAACCCGACCTTGCCCAGGCCCAGCGACACGATCCATTCCGACAGCGCCTGCGGAATCTGCTCCGAGGTCAGGATGAAGGCGAACATCACGGCATTGGGGATGATGTAGAGCAGCATCGCCGACATCGCCGCCGAGGTCAGCAGCACCCGCGGCACATCGCGCAGCCTGATGTCCTTGTAGACCCAGACGGCGATGACAAAGGCATAGACGGCGCTGACGGCGGCGGCCTCGGTCGGCGTGAAGATGCCGCCATAGATGCCGCCCATGATGATCACGATCAGCAACAGGCCCCAGACGCTGTCGCGGAAGGCTTTCCAGCGCTCGGCAAAGGGCGCGCGGGGCTGGCGCGGATAGTCATGCTTCCAGGCGCAGAACATCGTGGTCGAGCCCAGCATCATCGCCAGCATCAGCCCCGGCACCACGCCCGCGATGAACAGATCGCCGATCGAGGCCGACATCACCGGCGCGCCATCCGGCCCCTGCACGACCATGCCCGAGGTCGCGACGGCATACATGACCATGACGATCGAGGGCGGGATCAGGATGCCCAGGCCGCCCGCCGTGGCCACGGTACCCACACCGAATTGCGGTGGATAGCCCTGCTTGACCATGGCTGGGATCAGGATCGAGCCCACCGCCATCACCGTGGCGGGCGAAGAGCCCGAAATCGCGGCGAACAAGGCGCAGGACAAGACGGCGGCAAGGCCAAGCCCGCCATACCAATGCCCGACCATGGAGGAGGCGAAGCGGATCATCCGCCGTACCCCGCCGCCATGGGTCAGGAAGTTCCCGGCCAGGATGAAGAACGGGATCGCCATGATCTCGAACTTCTCGATGCCGATGAACAGTTTCAGCGCGATGGCATCCAACGGCACGTCGGACAGGGTGAACAGGAAGGTAAAGACAGTCAGACCCAGCGCGATCGAGACCGGCATCCCGGTGATCAGCAGCAGCGCCAGGATCTTCGGCGAAATGGCCTTTCGGCGCTCGATGGAGGAAAGCCTGACCGTAGGTCTGCGCGCCAAGGACCATGACGGCGGCGTCCTTTATGTGAATGCGGCCTTCTGCCGCCTGGTCGGCTGGCCTGCCGCCGCGCTTCTGGGCCAGGCGCCGCCGATGCCGTACTGGGCGCCCGAACGACTGGAAGAAACGCTGGCGCAGCAAAAGGCGTTGGCCGAAGGCGGCGCGCAGAGCCGGACCTTCGAGACCCGCTTCCGCCGCGCCGATGGCAGCGAGATCGACGTCCAGGTTTATGAAGCCCCGCTGATCGACGCCCGCGGGCAGCATCGCGGCTGAATGGGCAGCCTGGTCGACATCAGCGATGCCAAACGCGCCGCGCGCCTTGCCCGCGCGCAGGACGAGGCGGTGGCGCGCACCGGGCGGCTGGTGACGCTGGGCGAGATGGCTTCGACCCTGGCACATGAATTGAATCAACCCCTTGCCGCAATTGCCAGCTATGCGGCCGGCACGCGCAACCTGCTCGAACGCGGCGAGGGAACCGAGGCAGCGCTGACTCCGGTGGTCGAAAAACTGTCGCTCCAGGCCGGGCGGGCAAGCCAGATCATCCGCCGCATCCAGGACCTGGCCCGGAAGCGCGAGCCAAAATTCACCCGGCTGGCGCTGGACGAGGTCATTCAGGGCACGGCGGGGTTTCTTGCGGCTGATGCGCGCGAACATCGGGTGCGGATCGAGCTTGCGCTGGCGGCGGCGCCCGAGGTCGAGGCCGACCGCATTCTGATCGAGCAGGTTCTGGTCAACCTGATCCGCAACGGCATGGAGGCCATGGCCGGCACGCGAAGCGGCGATGCGCTGACCCTGCGCCTGACCGATCGCGAGGGCGCGGCGGTGATCGAGATCGAAGATCGTGGTCAGGGCGTCGAGGCGGATATGGCCGCGTGGCTCTACGATCCCTTCGCTTCGTCCAAGGCGCAGGGCATGGGGATGGGGTTGAACATCTGCCGCTCGATCATCGAATTGCATCGCGGCCAGCTGACCCATCGGCCCGCGCCCGGCGGAGGCACGGTGTTCGAAGTGGTTCTGCCTGCGGCGGGCGACGATCGGATGGCGGCGGAATGAGCGAATTTTCGACGAAAATTCGGGCTCTTGCGGGGGAGGCGCAGGCAATGATCCACATTGTCGATGATGATGAGGCGGTGCGAGACGCGCTTGCCTTCCTTCTTGCCTCGCGCGGGATCGCGACACAGGGCTGGCCCTCGCGCGAGACCTTTCTCGAGGCGATGCCGGTCGAGGACTGCGCCTGCGTGATCCTGGATGTGCGCATGGCGTGTCTCTCCGGCCCCTAAGTCTTTGAGCGGCTGCGGGCGATGGGCCTGACCGCGCCGGTGATCTTCCTGACCGGCCATGCCGATGTGCCGGTGGCGGTGCGCACGCTTAAGGCCGGGGCCTTCGATTTTGTCGAAAAGCCCTTCAACGACAACCAGATCGTCGATCTTGCCATCGCGGCGATGGACCGCCATGCCGCTGAACGCGCGGGTGCTGCCGAGCACGAGGCCCTCGCCGCGCGCCTGTCTGGCCTGTCCGCGCGCGAGGATGAGGTGATGCGCCTGATGCTTCAGGGTCTATTGAACAAGCAAATCGCCGCCGGGCTGGGCATCGCCATGCGTACGGTCGAGGTGCATCGCGGCCGCGTTCTTGCCAAGCTGGGCGCGCAATGTCGCGGAACTCGCGCTTTTGCTGGCCGGGGCCGACCGGCGGGACTGATCTGGATCAAATCCGCTGCCGCGCTGCCGGTTTATGATTTCGTCTCCAGCCCTGCGGAGCCTCGCAACGAATGCGCCTGACGGTCCGAGCCAATCTTGCCATGCGCATCCTGATGCAGGCGGCGGTGAATGCCCCGGGGGTGATCCGCGCCGTCGATGTGGCCCGGGCCTGCAATGCCTCGGTCAACCATGTCTCGCAGGTGGTCAGCCAGCTTGCGCTTGCGGGCTACCTCAACACGCAACGCGGGCGCGGCGGCGGTATCGTGCTGGCGCAGGCGCCGGGTGCGGTGCGCGTGGGCGAAGTGTTGCGGCTGATCGAGGCCGACGTTCCCTTGGCCGAATGCATGTCGCGTGACGACAATACCTGTCCGCTGACCGCCGCCTGTCGCCTGCGTGGTGCGCTGTGCCGTGCGCTTGACGCTTTCTACGCCGCGCTGGACGAGGTGTCGCTGGACCATCTGATTGCTAACAATCCGGCGCTGGCCGGCCTTCTGGCCCATGAAAAACCGCCTCTCGTTGGATAGCATTCGGTCCCGGCGCGCCGCGGTCAGAACAGTTCGATACCAGCGGCCGCCTGAGGTGCCGGGCGCAGCGGGCGGGGCGGCGGCGGGGTTTCCTGAACCTGGCTGCCGGGGATCAGCAACTGGCGCGCGCGCCCGCTGACCGGGTGAAAGGTGATCCGGCGAGCCTGCGTGCCGCCCAGGCTTTCGGCGATGCAGGGAATGCCTTCGTCGCGCAGGAACTGGCGGGCGAAACTGGCATTCGACGCGCCGATATCGCGCAGATTGGTGGCGATCTTGGCACCGCCGAACAATTTGGCCTGCAGCTGGTCGCGCCGCGCGCCGCCGCGCAAGAGCGCGTTGATCAGCATTTCCATGGCATGGACGCCATAGCGGATATCTCCGGCCGCCGCGCCGGGTTGCGACTGGGCCAGAAGGAAATGGTTCATGCCCCCGATGGCTGCGCCTTGATCCCAAAGGCAGGCGGCGACGCATGAGCCGAGCACGGTGGACAGCATTTCCTCGGGGTTGCGGGTGATGCGGAATTCGCCCTGGACGACCTGCACCGTGGGTTGGGGCGCTGTGTGGTTCATTTGCGGGCAGCCTCCATCCGCTGTTCCGTGCAATGGGCCAGGATTGCGCCTGCCATCTGCGGCAGGGCCACGATCTGTTCGGCGGCGCCCAGATCGGCCGCGGCGCGCGGCATCCCATAGACCACCGAACTCGCCTCATCCTGGGCGAGGGTGCGGGCCCCGGCTCGGCGCAGCTCAAGCAGGCCCTGCGCGCCGTCGCGCCCCATCCCGGTCAAAAGCGCGGCGACGATGCGCGGGGCGACCGGCAGCGCCGATTGAAACAGCACATCGACCGAGGGTATATGGCCCGAGACCGCCGTGCCGGGCAGGACGCGGGTTTGAAGCGGTGTGCCGGGCGCGAGTTGCAGATGGCCCCGACAGCCAGCGCCGACCACGATGGTGCCGGGCGACAGGGCGATCCCATCCTGTGCAGGCAGCACGCGCGCCTTGGCGCAGCGCACGAAAAGCCGGATCAGGCTGTCGGAAAAGGCCGCGCCGGTGTGCTGGACAATGGCCGTGGGCGGACAATCCGGCGGCAGGGCGGAAAGGATCTGCAGCAGCGCGTCAATGCCCCCGGTCGAGGCGCCGATCAGGATCACGCTGTCGGGCCGGAACGCCCTGGCTGTTCCGCTGTCTGCTGGCGTGACCGCCGGAAGGCGGCGCGGCATTGCCGCGGCCTGGACGGCGTGCAGGCGTGCGCGCAGGGCCGCGGGCGCCGTCCCCGGCAGGATGGCGGCATCGCCCGCAGCGGCTCCCGGCCCGGTCGCGATCTCGATACAGGCGGTGCCGATCATGCCGAACAGGGACAGTATGCCTTCAAAGTCGGGATGGTTCAGCATGTCACGGCCGATTAGCGCGATATCCGGTTCCCGTTGCTCGGCAAGCATATAGACCGCGGACAGATCGGTCGCCTGTCCGCAGAGATCGATATCGGGCAATGCGGCGAGATCGCGGGCGAGGCGCGATTGCGCCAGGGGGCTGGACGTGGCGATGATCACGCGTAACGCGGGCATTGCGGTCTCCGCGACAGGGGAAGGGGGCAGTGAACGGATCTGGCCGGGAAAGCCGCGGCTGCGGGCACCGTCAGGCAGAAGCGCGCGGGTGGCGCCCGGGCGGGCCGGATATGCATGTCAAAAATCCTCCCAATCGCCCACCGCAGCCGCCGGGAGCGGGCGCGCAGGGGCCGGTACCTGCGGCTGCGGCCTCTCCGGTGCGCGCTGGGCGGGATCCGCCAGAACTGCAGGGGCGAACGGCGCATCTGCGGCGGCGGCAAGCGGCGCGGGTGTTGGAAGAGGTGAGGCCGCGCCACCGCCAGGCTGGAAGCGGGCGATCAGGGTCTGCAAAGAGACCGCCTCGCGCGACATGGCGCGGCAGGCCTCCTCGGCCTGGCTGACCATTCCGGCATTCTGCTGGGTAACCCCGTCCAGCTGCGTCATGCCGGTATTGATCTCGTTCAGCCCGGTCGATTGTTCCGAGGCGGCAGCAGCGATCTCGGAGATCAGCTTTGCGATCTCCTGAACCCGCATCACGATGCGCGACAGCGTGTCGCCCGTCAGCCCGACCTGGGCGACGCCGCTTTCCACCTGCTGCGAGGATGTGGCGATCAGGGCCTTGATCTCGCGCGCCGCCTGCGATGAGCGCTGCGCGAGCGCCCGCACTTCCGAGGCGACTACAGCGAAACCCTTGCCCGCTTCGCCCGCCCGTGCGGCCTCGACGCCCGCATTCAGTGCCAGAAGGTTGGTCTGGAAGGCGATGTCATCGATTACGCCGATGATCTGGGTGATCTGGCCCGAAGATCCTTCGATTTCCTGCATGGCCTGTACGGCCCTGCGCACGATATCGGCCGATTTCTCAGCCTCGCCCCGCGCCTGGGTGACGATGTCTTCGACATTGCGCGCCGCCGCCGCCGTGGCGCGGACGCTGCCCGTCATCTGGTCCAGCGCAGCGACCGCCTGCTCCAGCGTGGCAGCCTGGGTCTCGGTGCGCCGGGACAGGTCCGAGGCTGACTGGCCCAGCCGTTCCGCTGCATCGCCGATCTTGGTCGAGGATTGCGCGACCCCCGAAAAGGCCAGCGCCATCTGCGCGAGCGCCGCGTTGAAATCGTGGCGCAAGGCATCAAGCCCTTCGGGAAAACCCTGGGCGATGCTGGCCGTCAGATCGCCCGCGGACAGCGCGCGCAAGCCTGCGCCCAAGGCCATGACCACGCCATCTTGCTCTTCCCGCATCCGCAGGGCCGCCGCTTCGGCCTCGGCCGCCAGGGCCAGCTTGTGGCGCAAGCCTTCCAGCGTCGAGGCCATCCCTCCCATCTCGTCGCGGCGCTGGGTCTCGGGCACTTCGCTGGCCAGATCGCCTGCGCCCACCCGGGTCAGGGCTGCCGACAGCCGGGCGATGGGCCGGGTGACCGAACGCGCAAGGGCCAGCCCCGCAAGGGCGATCAGCACAACCAGCACCAGATCGGTCACGGCCGAGCGGAGACGAAAGGCGGCAAGCGTCGCGTCGATATCCTGCCAACTGCGATCCATCACCAGGCGCCATCCGGCCTCGCTTGCGGCAAGGGTCTGAACGATCGTCAGGCCCCGCTCGCCGGTGACGGTGACCACATCGTCAAGCAATTGCCCGGGCGGGGCGGCGTCCAGGCGTTCTGCGGCGGGCAAGGCCGCGTTCACCTCGAACAATCCTGCTTGCCGTGACGAGCTGCGGCTGCGTCCGTCAGGGCCAAGAACATAGGCTTCGCCGGTCGCGCCCAGCCCTTCCTCCAGTCCCAATGTCTGCAGCAGCGGCTCGATCGGAACCTGGATTGCAAGCACACCCACCAGCGTGCCAGAGCCATCAAAGGCCGGGGAGGCGACGAACATCGCCGGTTCCCCCTTCGACGGGGCATAGGGCTGGAAGTCCGAAATCGTGCTGGACCCGGCGGGCAGGGTCAAAGCCTTGGCAAAGATGCGGCCCAACTCGGTCGCGGCATAGGCGCCATGGGCGAGGTTCGTGCCGAAATCATCTTCTTTGGCAACGGTATAGAGCACGTCGCCATCCGGCGTGATCAGGAAGATGTCATAATAGCCTGATTTTTCCGCCAGGGTGCGGAGATAGGGGTCCAGCTGGGCATGGCGGGACGGATAGGGGCCTTGCAGCGCGTCCTGATCCGCGCTGCCGCGCTGCGCGGCACGGTTGGCCAGAAACCTGTCGCGCAGGCGGGCCAGGGGATCGGCGCCAAGATCGGCCAGCGCGGCGCCGAGATCCGATATCGCCCTGACCACGGTCGGGTTTGCGGCGGTGGAGACGGCGCCCGCCTCGACGGTTTCAAGCCATTGGTTGATTCGGTCGGCCCGCCACTTCGAGGAAGCGATCAGGTCGCCCCGCGCCCTTTCGATCGTCAGCTCCTTCACGGCAAGATATGACAGGCCCTGGCTGACCAGTTCGACCAGAAGGCAAAGACCGATCACCGCGAGCGGGACTTTCCACCGGATCGGCAGAGCGAGCTTTCTCATCTGGCGGGCGTCCTTTGGCAGGATACGGGCGGAACGGCAGGTCTGGTGGGCAGTATCCGGATCAGGCACGAAGAAGCGGTTAAAGAGGATACCCGCGGCCCGGTTGGACCCGCGTTCAGAAAAGTTCGGTCAAGCCGGCCCCTGGATCATGGGCGCGCGCGCGGCCGCCCAGGGCATGGCGCAATTCTTCGAGCCTGAGCGCGGCGAGCGCGTCGAGCGCGGGCTGCGGCAGCGGCGTGGCACCGGTCAGCGGCGCGATGGCCGAAAGCCAGCGGGACAGATCGTCAAGCCGCTGGTCCAGAAGGTCGATCGACTGCACTTCGGCCAGCGGCAATCCGGCACCGCGCAGGCGCCCGCTTTCAACCAGGCGGTGGACCGTGTCCTCGATCCGCTGGACGATGGCGCGGCAGCGCGCCACCTCCTCGGCGGTGCGGGCGATCACCTCGGCCATGGTCGCGGGCGCGGGGATGGTCACAGGGGGCCCACCACGCGTT
This sequence comes from Neotabrizicola paludis, assembly GCF_044142105.1. NCBI lineage: Bacteria > Pseudomonadati > Pseudomonadota > Alphaproteobacteria > Rhodobacterales > Paracoccaceae > Neotabrizicola > Neotabrizicola paludis. The sequence goes on along the minus strand of NZ_JBGTYM010000001.1, from coordinate 936,923 downwards.
CGATGCTGGCCTTGACGGTCGCGGTGGTGAAGGGCTTGCGGATCAGATTGTTCAGGCCAAGCTGCTGGCCGCGCTGCATCACCTCGGGCGAGGGCGTGCCGGTGATCAGGATAAAGCCAATGCGCTGCGTCGTCTTGTTCTGGCGCAGCGCCCCCAGCAGGTCGAGGCCCGACAGTCCGGGCATGTTCATGTCCGAGATTACCAGATGCACCGGGTTGGCGGCCAGCTTGCCCAGTGCGGTCTTGCTATCGGATTCGGTGGCGACATGCTTGATGCCGATCTCCTCGAGCGATTGCGAGATCAGGGCGCGGCTGACGGACATGTCGTCGACGACAAGGACGCGAAGGGAATCTTTGAGGCTCATGGCAGGGTGCCTTTCGTGATCGGGCCGGGGGAGGGCGGTCAGGGAACGGTCGGGACATCGGGGCCCGGCGGGCCGAGCGCGCCGGCCGGGCTGGCATTGCGGCGGTAGGCGGTGATGCCCACGCTGTCGAGCTGCGCCGTGGCGGGGCCTGACAGGCGTTCGGAATGCCCGATGCAAAGCAGCCCCCCGGGCGCAAGCAGCGCCGCATAGCGTTGCCAGAGCCGGGCCTGGGTCGGCTTGTCGAAATAGATCGCGACATTGCGGCAGAAGATCGCGTCGAAAGGGCCATGAACCGGCCAATCCGCCATCAGGTTGAGTTCCGCGAAATGAACAAGGCCGCGGATCCGGGCCTGGACCTGAACCTGCGCCGAAGTCTCGGCTGCGCGGTCGAACATCTGTGCGCGCAGCCGGTCTGGCACGCCCTTGGCTTCTTCGGCAGGGTAGTTCGCCGCGCGGGCGCGGGCGAGGATCGCCGGGTCGATATCGGTGGCGAGGATGCGGATGTTCATCCGCGTCGCTTCGGGCAGCAGCTCAAGTACAGTGGCCGCGATTGAATAGGGCTCCTGCCCGGCCGAGCAGCCGGCCGACCAGATGCGCATCCGTTGGCCCGCGCGCAACCTGTCGGCCTGGGGTTTCAGAACCAGGTCCGAAAGCAGGGTGAAATGATGCTCTTCGCGGAAAAAGTGGGTGACATTGGTGGTCAGCGCCGAGATCAGCTCGACCCGCTCCGCCGCGCCGCCATCGCCTTCAAGCTGGTTGCAATAGGTCGCGAAATCCGGGCAGCCGGCCTTGCGCAACCGCTTGACCAACCGCGAATAGACCAGGTCCTTCTTCGACTCCTGAAGGTGCAGCCCGTATTCGCGGTGGGCAAAGGCGGCGATGCGGGTGAAATCGGCATGGGTAAAGGCGATGTCGGCCCGATAGCCGCGCGGCTCCGCCGCTGCGCCGGTTGACAAGGGTGCGGCCGCGTGTGGCAGGGAAGCCGCGGTCATGCCGCCTGCCTTCCCTTGCTCTGGATCACTGCGGCAAGGTCGATCACCCGGGTCATGCCCTCTTCGATCGGAATGACGCCGGTGATCGAGAGCTTGGTGGATTCCGACCTTATGTCCGGCGTATCCTGGATCTGCGACCGGGCGACCGACAGGATCTCGGACACGGCCTCGACCAAAAGCCCGACGGTCTGATTGTCGATCATGGCGACCACCACGACATTGCGCGGGTTTTCGGGCGTGTTGCCCAGGCCGAACCGCGCCGACAGATCGTAGATCGGGATGACCGAGCCGCGCAGGTTCATCACCCCCAGCACTTCTTTTGGCGCGTGCGGCAGTGGCGTCACCGCGCTCCAGCGGCGGATCTCGCGCACATGCGAAATGTCGAGCGAGAAGCTTTGTCCTCCTGCCTGGAAGGTGACGAATTCAGCATCGATTCTGGTATCGGCGTCAGACATGGGCTGCTCCTGAAGGGGCGCCGGGCGGGGGCGCGAAGCTGCGGATCGGCACGTGGCCGTTCAACATGCGGTTGGAGGTCAGTGCCTCGGAGTCGAGGATCAGGGCGATCTGGCCATCGCCCAGAACGGTCGCGGCGGAAACGCCGGGGATCGAACCGTAATTCGATTCCAGCCCCTTGATCACGACCTGGCGCTGATCGTGAACCGCATCGACGATCAGGGCGCATTGCGTCTGGCTTTCGGTCTCGACGAGCAACAGGAGCGGCGGTTCGTCGCTGTCGCGTTGCGGGAAGCCCAGGCATTGCGCCACATCGATCATCGGCAGGAAACGGCCGCGGATCGACAGCAGCTTTTCCGATGTGCCCATGTGATGCAGATCGCCTGGGCCGGGCCGGATGGTCTCGATCACCGAGGCGATCGGGATCACCATGGTCTGGCCCGCGACCGAAATGACCATACCGTCCATCACGGCGAGGGTCAGCGGAAGCGAGATGATGAACTCAGTTCCCTCGCCGGGTTGCGAGGTGATCGCCACGCGCCCACCAAGGGCGGTCACGGCATTCTTGACGACGTCAAGACCGACCCCGCGCCCGGAGAGATTCGAAATCTTCTCGGCTGTAGAGAAGCCCGGCAGGAAGAGAAGATTGTCGATCTCGCCATCGGTCAGTTCCGCATCGGAGGACACCAGGCTTTTGCCCACGGCCTTCTCGCGGATGCGGGCGCGGTTCAGCCCGGCGCCATCGTCGCGCACGGTGATGATGACCGAGCCCGAGCGATGCGCCGCCTGAAGCCGGATCGTGCCCTCGGGATCCTTGCCTGCGGCAAGGCGCGCCTCGCGCCCTTCCAGCCCATGATCCACCGCGTTGCGGATCATATGGGTCAAGGGGTCGGCCAGGCGCTCGATCACGGTCTTGTCGACTTCGGTCGCCTCGCCCAGCGTGACCAGACGGGCCATCTTGCCCGTGGCCTCGGCCGCTTCGCGCACGATGCGGGACATGCGTTGGAAGAGCGGTTTCACCGGCTGGGCGCGGATCGCCATCACCGCTTCCTGGATGTCGCGCGCGAGGAGCCGGTAATCCTCGACATGCGTGATGACCTCGGCATCGGTCGGCAGCGAGAGGTCAAGGATCGACTGTTCGATCATCGCCTGGTTGATGATCAGCTCGCCCACGGCATTGATCAGCCGGTCGACCCTTTCGAGATCGACGCGCAAGGTGGGCTTCGGGCCACCGGAACCTCCTTCGTCGTCGCTGGGGCGCTGCTCCCTGCGGCCCTTGGTGCCGGATAGAAGAGCGGGCGGCGCGGCCAAAGGCGCCGCATCCAGCGGACCGGCTTCGGTCAGGCTCTCGCTGGCTGCGGGGGCGACCGGGTCGTCAGCCAGATTTCCAGGCATGGGCTCAGGGGCCGCCTCGACCGCCGGCGGCGTATCCGGGGCGTCCATCCGGGCCGGGGCTGGGCCGATTTCCAGCGCGCAGAGACCCTCGACGAATTCGAACGCCTCGTGCAGAACGGTTTCGGGTTCGCTGCTGCGCAGGTGCAGGGTCCAGCCCAGATAGCTGCCCGCAGGGTCGAACGCGTCCCAGGACGGCAGTCCCCCGACATCGAGCGTCACGTGCAAGCGGCCAAGATCAGCCAGTGTCGCGAAGATCAGCGCAGGGTCGTGGCCATTGGCGTAAAGCCCGGCCATGGGATGGAACGTGATCTTGTACTCGGTTTCGCCCTCGGCGGGCGCTTCGGTGGCAAATGTGTCGGGGGGCGGCAGGTCGATCGGGTCGAAATCCAGCGTCACAGCGTCAAAGCCGAAACAGGGATCCTCATCCCCTGCCGCACCGGGGGCGGGCGGGGCTTCGACTTCGCCCAGGCAGGCGGCGAGATTGGTCAGGAAACCCTCGGTCGCCTCGGCATCGACCTCGCGCTCTTCGCGCGCGGATTCGACCTGATCGGCGAGATGATCGGCCGAGCGCAGGAGCGTGTGCATCACTTCGGGGGTTAGCTCGATCTTGTCCGAGCGCAGCGCATCAAGCACGGTTTCAAAACGATGGGCAAAGGCGACCAGGGCATTGAGCGCGAAGGCCCCGGCGCCGCCCTTGATGGAATGCACGGCGCGGAAGACGGCATTCACCGTCTCGGCATCATGCTCGTCCGCCTCCATCAGTTGTAGGCCCTCGGCCAGCGCCTCGAGCAGTTCCTCGCATTCCTCGAAGAAAGTGTCGCGGATGGAATTCATCGATGCCATGTCAGCCTCCTAGCCGCGCGCGCCGGTGACGCGGCGCACCACCGAGACGATGGCCGTGTCCTCGAATGGTTTGACGATCCAGCCGGTTGCCCCGGCGCGACGGGCACGCGCCTTGAGCTCGTCGGCGCTTTCGGTCGTCAGCACGAGGATCGGCACGGTGCGGTTGGTCTCGCCGCCGCGGATCGCGTCGATGACGCCGAACCCGTCCAGGCGCGGCATGTTGATATCGGTGATCACCACATCGGGATCGACCTCGGCAAAGCGTTCGACCCCGTCCACCCCGTCATCGGCAGTGGTGCAGTCGAAACCCGCATCCTCCATCGCCTTGCGGACGAGGTTGCGGATCGTACGCGAATCGTCGATGGCGAGCACCCGGATCGTCATGGCTGCACCTCGGTGTGGAGATGGGCTGGCGTCACCCCCAGCGCGGCCAGTTGCGCGGCCTGGTCGGGCGACAGACGGATCAGCCGGAAGTCCACGCCACGGGTGCGGCGATCTGCGGCGGCGGCCAGAAGAAGCTGGACGAGTGGCGTGTCGAGCTTGCGCAGGCGCAAGGCCGAGATCGCGAGGGGCGCATCGGGGTTCTGTCGCAGAAAGGGCAGAAGCGCATTCTCGCCCGTCACGGACAGGCGTTCGGGAAGCTCGAATTCGATGGTGCTGGGCATACGGCGGCGGCCCCCATGGCTTGGGATGGACACCCGGCACGCGGCCGGGGCGGTTCGCCATGGATACCGGGACGAGACTTAAGGAATCGTTGTGCGCGGTCTGGACAGGATCGCAATTTCCCTCAACCTCTTCGCACCGGGCCTTGCAGGGCCGCACGGGTTGACGCCCGCCCGCCGCCCGCGCAGTCTTGCCGCCAAAAGACGCGGCAAGGGGCAGTCGAGCGATGCGCAAGGCCTTCATCACCGGAACTGCCGGTTTCATCGGCTTCCACCTTGCGCGGCTTTTGCTGGCGCATGGCTGGCAGGTCACCGGGTATGACGGCATGACCGATTATTACGATGTCACGCTCAAGCGCCGCCGCCATGCGATGCTTCTGCAGACACCGGGTTTTGCCGCGACCGAGGCGATGCTTGAGGATGTGCAGGCGCTGGACGCCGCCATCGACGCCTTCGTCCCCGATGTCATCATCCATCTCGCCGCCCAGGCAGGCGTGCGCTACAGTCTTGAAAACCCGCGCTCCTATGTCAGCGCGAATGTCGTGGGCACTTTCAACGTGATCGAGGCGGCGCGGCGGCTGGGCGTGCAGCACCTGCTGATGGCCTCGACCTCGTCGATCTACGGCGCGAACGAGGCGATGCCGTTTCGCGAGACCGACAAGGCCGACGGTCAGCTGACGATCTATGCCGCGACCAAGAAGGCCACGGAATCCATGGGCCATGCCTATGCCCATCTGTGGAACATCCCGACCACAATGTTCCGCTTCTTCACCGTCTACGGCACCTGGGGGCGGCCCGACCTGGCCTATTTCAAATTCGTCGACGCGATCCTGAACGACCGGCCCATCGACATCTACAACAATGGCGAGATGTGGCGCGACTTCACCTGCGTCGACGATCTGGTCGAGGGCATCCGCCTGCTGATCGACGCGGTGCCGGTGCGGCCCGCACCGGGCGAGGCCGTGTCCGAGGGCGACAGCCTGTCAAAGGACGCGCCCTTCCGCATCGTCAACATCGGCAATTCCGAAAAGGTCAAGTTGCTCGATTTCGTCGAAGCGATCGAGGATGTGCTGGGCAAGAAGGCGATCCGCAACTATCTGCCGATGCAGATGGGCGACGTGCCCGCGACCTGGGCCGATGCTGCGCTTCTGAAATCACTGACCGGCTATGCGCCGAAAACCGATCTGCGCGAGGGGATGCGGCGCTTCGTGGCCTGGTATCGGGAATTTTACGGCAAGTAGGTCTGCCCCCGTCGTCTGGCCTTACCGCGCCGCGTGGTCTGGTCCTAATGATGGGCCCGGATTTGGCTCATACTGCGCGTGGCGAATTCTCTGACCGAAAGGGTGTGCCATGGAAGGCATGAGCGGAATGAACGACATGGATCGCGTGGTCGAGGCTGACCGCGCCCATGTCTGGCATCATCTGGTACAGCACAAGCAATTTGAGACCGTGGACCCGCGCGTGATCGTCGAGGGCAAGGGGCTGCGGGTCTGGGATGCGCGCGGCAAGGAATATATCGACGCGGTCTCGGGCGCGGTCTGGACGGTGAACGTGGGCTATGGCCGCGAGTCGATCGCCAATGTCGTGCGCGACCAGCTGATCAAGATGAACTATTTCGCGGGCGTGGGCGGATCGATTCCCGGCGCGTTGTTTGCGGAAAAGCTGATCTCGAAGATGCCGGGGATGAGCCGGGTCTATTATTCCAATTCGGGTTCGGAAGCGAACGAGAAGGTCTACAAGATGGTGCGCCAGCTGTCGCACCGCGTGCATGGCGGCAAGAAGGGCAAGATCCTCTACCGCGAGCGCGACTATCACGGCACCACCATCGGCGCCCTGGCGACCAGCGGACAGGCCGAGCGCGCGATGCAATACGGGCCTTACCCGGACGGTTTCGTCATGGTTCCGCATTGCCTGGAATACCGCAAGCAATGGGATGTGGAAAACTACGGCGAGCGCGCGGCCGATGCGATTGAAGAGGTGATCCTGCGCGAAGGCCCCGACACTGTGGGCGCCATCGTGCTGGAGCCGGTGACGGCGGGCGGCGGCGTGATCGTGCCGCCGAAGGGCTATTGGGAGCGGGTGCAGGAGATCTGCAAGAAATACGACATCCTGCTGCACATCGATGAAGTGGTCTGCGGCGTCGGCCGCACCGGCGAATGGTTCGGCTACCAGAACTACGGCATCAAGCCCGATTTCGTGACGATGGCCAAGGGCGTTGCCTCGGGCTATGCGGCGATTTCCTGCACCGTGACGACGGAAGCGGTCTTCGACATGTTCAAGGCCGATGCCGCCGATCCGATGAGCTATTTCCGCGATATTTCCACCTTTGGCGGCTGCACCTCCGGCCCGGCCGCGGCCCTGGAGAACATGCGCATCATCGAGGACGAGAACCTTCTCGAAAACACCAAGCGCATGGGCAAGCGGACGGTCGACAACCTGCGGGCGCTGATGGAGAAGCACAAGGTCATCGGGGATGTGCGCGGGGCGGGGCTGTTCTGCGGCGCCGAGCTGGTCGCCGACCGCCAGACCAAGGAGCCGATGGACGAGAAGAAGGTCGCCGCCGTGGTGGCCGATTGCAATGCGCAGGGCGTGATCATCGGCATGACCAACCGCTCGCTGCCCGGGCTGAACAACACGCTTTGCCTATCGCCCGCGCTGATCGCCACCGCGGATGACATCGATGCCATCACCGGCGCCATCGACAAGGCGCTGACCAAGGTCTTCGGCTGATCTTCGCGGAAGTGATCCGATGGTGCGGCCCGGCCTGAAGAAGGCCGGGCCGCAAGTCTTTTCACGCGCCTCTGGCCTCCCGCCGACCGGCTCGGGACGCCTCCGGTGGCGAGTATTTGCGCCAAGATGAAGGGCTTACCAGAAGTCCTTGTGGCCTACGATGATCTCGGCTTCCAGCTCTGGGTAGGGGCCGCGCACGCTGACCCTGCGGCGTCCGGCGGCGAAGACCTTATGGCAGGATAGATCGAGCGTCAGGTTTTCCGGGTTGTCGCCGGTCAGTTCGGCCAGGCGCTTTTCGGTCAAGCCGTAGACCACCGTGCCGATCCCGGCCCAATAGCAGGCCCCGGCGCACATGCAGCAGGGTTCGACCGAGGTGAAAAGCGTGCAGCTTTCCAGGAAATCGGGCGCGTAACGCCGGGCGGCCGCGCGTGCGACATTGGCCTCGGCATGGCCGCAACCGCGATCCTGGGCATAGGTGTTTCCCGAGACCAGCAGCACCGCGCCGTCCCGCCCGGCAAGCAGCGCGCCGAAGGGATGGTTGCCGGCCGCGCGGGATGCAGCGGCCAGCTCGATCGTCTGGCGCAGGAATGCGAGGTCTGGATGCATGGCGGGCCTCCGGTCGTGCCATGCTCGGCGCGGGGGCCTGGCCTGTCCAGACCTTTTTATCCTGCGGGCCGGGGCGGCGGCGGCCTGCCCCGGTCTGGGGCGTTATTTCAGCTTGATGCAGAAATGCTTGCGGACCGGCTTCGTCACTTGCCAGGTGCCCTTGAAGGTGGGTTCCACCGCGAAGGCATCGCCCGGCCGCACCGTGACTGGCGCGCCTCCATCGGGGGTGATGATGATCTCGCCCTCGATCAGATGCACGAATTCGTAAGACTGGTAGGTCGCGTGCCAGGTGCCGGGCGTCGCCTCCCAGGTGCCGCTGATCACGCTGCCATCGGCCGAGCTGTGCTGCACCCAGTAGCGCATGGTCGGGTGGCCTTCGGTCTTGACCCAGCCGGCAAGGTCGGTGGTGATCGCATCGGCCCCGGGCGCGGGGAAGCGGAAGATCGTGTCGCTCATGGCTTTGTCCTTTTCTGTCTGTCCGGGCCATTTGGTAGGGGCTTGCCGCCGGGGTGACAAGCCGTCTGCGCTTTGCCTCTTGCACTTCCGCCGCGGCTGCGGAACCTCGCAGGCGACGGGAAGCACAGGCGGGACGGGATGAGGATCAGGCAGGCAGAAGCAACAGATGCGGCGCATCTGGCGCGGTTCATCAACATGGCGGCGGACGACCTGCCGCTGCATTTCTGGAAGAAATCGGTTGGACCCGAGGGGGATCCCTGGGCCTGGGGCATGGAACGCGCGGCGCGGGAAAGCGGCAATTTCTCTTACCGCAACGCCTGGCTGGCCGAGGATCAGGGCGCGGTCGCGGCCTGCCTTCTGGGCTATCCCGCCGATCCCGAACCCGCCGCGATCGACCCCGACACCCCGCCGATCTTCGTGCCGCTGCTGGAACTCGAGGCGCTGGCGCCGGGATCGTGGTATCTCAATGTGCTTGCGACCTATGAGGACCATCGCGGCCGCGGCCTCGGCCGGGCGCTTCTGGCCAAGGCGGAAGAGGTCGCCCGGGCGGGGGGCTTTCGCCAGATCAGCCTGATCGCCGCCGATACCCATGGCGATGCGCTGCGGCTGTATTGCGGCCAGGGCTATGCCGAGCAGGCGCGGCGCGCGGTGGTCAAGGGCGACTGGCAGGTCGGGGCATCGGAATGGATCCTCTTCACCAAGGCGTTGGGGTAACGGCACTCCGGGCGCGGCCTTGACAAAAGCGGGTCCCCGCCGCCTTGTAGCGCCAGATTTCTGGATCAATGAGGCCAGTTCAAGCTATGGCGATTCCGGTCGAGGCGTTCTTTCTGGCGGCGGGCGGAGCAGGCACGTTGCAAAGCCGGATCCGCACCATGGTGACCGAGGGCATCCTGGCCGGCCGCTTCCGCCCGGGCGAGAAGATGCCCTCATCGCGCGGCCTGGCCGAGCATCTGGGCATCAGCCGCATCACCGTGACGCTGGCCTATGGCGATCTGGTCTCCTCCGACTATCTCAGCGCGCGGGGCCGGTCGGGCTATTACGTCTCGGACAATGCGCCGCGGGCGCCGGAATTCCCGGCTTCGGCACGGCCTGCCGAGGAGGTGGACTATCGCTCTCTCTCGGGCGGGCGCTTTTCCGGTGCCATGACGCTGGTCGACCGACCGGTCGACTGGGACCGCTATCCCTGGCCCTTCATCTATGGCCAGACCGATCCGACGCTTTTCGATCACCAGAACTGGCGGGCCTGCGCGCTGCGGGCGCTGGGACGCCGCGATTTCGCGGCGCTGACTTCGGATTACTACGAACGCGACGATCCGGTGCTGATCGAGCAGGTGTTGCGGGTGATCCTGCCGCGCCGGGGCATCGCCGCCGGTGCGGACGAGGTTCTGTTGACGCTGGGCGCGCAGAATGCGCTGTGGATCGCGTCGCAGGTTCTCTTGGGTGTCGGCCGTCGCGCGCTGGTCGAGAACCCGGCCTATCCGGGCCTGCGCCGGATCCTGGAGGTCTCGGGCGCCGAGGTCCTGTCCGTCGATGTCGATGAAGGCGGTCTGCCGCCCGTGTTGCCGCGCTGCGATGTGGTCTTTGCCACGCCCAGCCACCAGTGCCCGACCAATGCCACGATGCCGCTGGACCGCCGCCTGGCGCTGTTGGAGGCGGCGAGCCGCGAGGATTTCGTCATTGTCGAGGACGATTATGAATTCGAGATGTCCTTCCTCAAGCCGGTTTCGCCTGCGCTCAAGTCGCTCGACAAGGCGGGGCGGGTGATCTACGCGGGCTCTTTCTCGAAATCCATCTTCCCAGGAATGCGGCTTGGCTATCTGGTCGGCCCCCCGGGCTTCATCGCCGAGGCACGGGCGCTGCGGTCCATGGTGCTGAAGCACCCGCCCGGCCATGTGCAGCGCACGGTCGCCTATTTCCTGGCCGAGGGGCATTACGACGCCATGATCAACCGGATGCGGCTGGCCTTCCGGCGGCGGCGGCAGGTCATGGACGAGGCGATCCGCGAGGCGGGGCTGACCGTGGCGGGGCAGGGCGGGTTTGGCGGGTCTTGCTTCTGGATGGCTGCACCCGAGGGCGTCGATACCGGGCGCCTGGCGCGGCATCTGAGGACCGAGGGCGTGCTGATCGAGCCGGGCCACAGCTTCTTCGACCCGGCCAGGCCCGACCGGCGGCACTACCGTCTGGCCTATACCTCGATCCCGCCCGCGCGTATCGCCGAGGGCATATCGCGGATCGGCCGGGCGCTTGCAAATGGCGATGCTTGACCTGACCTTAACCTCTGGCGGCCATCCTTCGCGCCAACCGGGCTCGTGGGCAGGATGCGGCTTCCGCGTGACAGGTTGCGGTTTGCGCACAGCGGTCGTGGCGGCTGTGCAAGGCAAGCTCTGGCCAAATCCGCGCGGCTCGGGCAAAAAGGGGCGCAAGGACAGGTTGCCGCGCCGCGGAGCCTGTGTCAGATATTCGAAACACGCGATGTAAACCGGAAGGTTCGGAATGAGCGAATTCGCTTCCCGCCGCATGATGATGGTAGATACACAGGTCCGCCCCTCGGACGTGACCAAGTTCCCGATCATCGAGGCGATGCTGCATGTCCCGCGCGAGGTCTATGTGCCGCGCGACAAGCGCGAGGCGGCTTATGTGGGCGCGAATGTCGAGATCGCGCCGGGCCGCGTGCTGCTGGATGCGCGCACGCTTGCCAAGATGCTGGATGCGCTGGACATCCAGCCGGATGAGCTGGTGCTCGATCTGGGCTGTGGGCTTGGCTATGCGGCGGCGGTGATGGCGCGCCTGGCCGAGACGGTGGTCGCGGTCGAGGAGGACGAGACACTGGCCGCCGAGGCGCAGCGCGTCTTGTCGGAAGAGGGTGTCGATACTGCCGTGGTGGTGAGGGCGCCCCTGGCGGGTGGCGCGGCCAAGCATGGCCCCTATGACGTCATCCTGGTCGAAGGCGGGGTCGAGACCCTGCCCGACGCGATTGCGGGACAGCTTAAGGATGGCGGCCGGATCGCCGCCGTCTTCCTGGATGGAGCTTTGGGCACGGTGCGCATCGGCCACAAGATTGATGGACGGATTTCCTGGCGCTTTGCGTTCAATGCTGCGGCGCCGGTTCTTCCGGGCTTTGGAAAGCGGCAGGGCTTCGTGCTCTAGGGCTGCGGGGGCCGTCGGCGGGCCTGCGGGAAAAGGTCAAGGCGCGGTCCGCCGGAAAGGGCCCGCCAGTCACGAAAAGGGCAGAGCGGATGGCAAAGTGGTTGCGCGGAATGGCGGTCGGGCTGGCGATTTCGCTGGCAGGCTTGCCGGCAAGGGCCGAGACCCTGACGGATGCCCTGATTTCGGCCTATAAGAACTCGCATCTGCTGGATCAGAACGAAGCGGTTCTGCGCGCCGCGGATGAGGATTTTGCGGTCGCCGTCTCGGCGCTGCGGCCGGTCATCAGCTATGTCCTGTCGGCGGGCACCACCTGGACGCGGGCGGATACGCTGGGGGTCACGACCAATACCGATGTGCTCAGCGCCTCGCTCGGAATCTCGGCCGATCTGACGCTTTACGATTTCGGTCGCCGCGAGGCTACGATCCTGATCGCCAAGGAATCCGTTCTGGCCACGCGCCAGGCGCTGGTCCAGGTCGAACAGAGCGTGCTGCTCGCCGCCGTTCAGGCCTATGTCGACGTGAAGCTCGCCGCCGAGATCGTGGCGCTGCGCCAGTCGAACGTGCGGCTGATCACCCAGGAGTTGCGCGCGGCGCAGGACCGGTTCGACGTGGGCGAGATCACCAAGACCGATGTCTCGATCGCCGAGGCCCGCCTGGCTGCGGCCCGTGCCAATCTGGCCGCCGCTGAAGGCGACCTCATGATCGCGCGCGAAAGCTACAAGGCCGCGACCGGCCATTACCCCGGCAATCTGGCCGCGCTGCCCAGAAGCCCGAAGATCGGCAAGACTCTGGAAGAGGCGCGCAGCGTCGCCGTGCGCACCCATCCCTCGATCCTTCAGGGCCAGCATCTGGTCAAGGCCGCCGACGGACAGGTCGCGCTGGCCGATGCGAATATGAAGCCCACGATCGGTCTGGGACTTGATGTCACAGCCTCCACCCGCGACGGCTCGGCCGCGGATGGCGACTCGCTGTCGGCCCAATTGGGCCTTCAGATGAGCCAGACGATCTATGCCGGCGGTCGCTTCTCGGCCCTCTATCGCAAGGCATTGGCCAACAAGGACGCGTCGCGTGCGGGGCTGATGCAGACGGTCGTGACCGTGGAGCAGAATCTGGGCAATGCCTGGGCCAATCTTGCGGTCTTCGTGGCCTCGATCGAGGCCTCGGATCGCCAGATCCGTGCCGCTCAGGCGGCATTTGATGGGGTGCGCGAAGAGGCGACGCTGGGCGCGCGCACAACGCTGGATGTGCTGGATGCCGAGCAGGAACTGCTGGACGCCCGTGCCTCGCGGCTTCAGGCCGAGGCCAACCGCTATGTCGCGGTCTATCGTATCCTGGCGGCCATGGGTCTGCTAACGGCCGAGCATCTGAAGCTGGGCATTCCCACCTTCGACCCCGAAGCCTATTTTGACGCGGTCAAGTCAGCCCCGGCAACTTCGTCGCGCGGCAAGAAGCTGGACGAGATCCTCAGCAAGATCGGCAAATAAGCCCGTCAGATCGCGGGCTGCTTCGGCAAGGCGCTGCTGGCGTTAGGGAAACCTTAACGCCGCAGCGCCAATTTCTTGTATGGTCGGGCGGTTCCCGTTAAGCTGCTTGGCAAAAGACCGATACCTTCAGCAGGCAGAACAGAATGTCGGAACCGTTGAGCTCGCATGAGATCGAGGATGTCCTGTCCTCTATCCGCCGCCTCGTGTCCGAGGATCTGCGCCCCGCCATGCGCCAGACCGGCGTCGCCCCTGCGGAAGATGCCAGGTCCGACTCGCGCCCGGCCCCGGCGGCTGAGGCGGCGGGACGGCTGGTGCTGACCGCCGCGTTGCGGGTGGTCAATGCGGAAGATGCCACTGCGCAGGCCGCTTCCGATGCGGGGCCAACGGCCCCCCACATGCAAGATCCCTTGGTATCAGCGCACATGTCTTCGACGGAAGACAACACACCGCCTGCGGCCGCTGAGGAGACGGATTCAGCCCAGACCCCGGTTGGGGACGAGGACGATATCTGGGCTGCGCCCGGAACGGCCACGGACGACCAACTGGAGGAAGATCCTGAACTAGAGCCGTCGACGCTGACCGGGGCCTTCCGACGCGGCCATTGGACGGCCGAGACGGTTCCGCAGGTCGCCTGGGTCGAGGATGAAGAGGACTGGCCGGATACCGCTCCGGTAAGGTTCGCGGCCCGTCCGCGTTTCGGCGTCTCCGAACCACCGCAGGACGTAAATCCGGGCCAGCCCGCCGACAGCGCGCCTGAGCCGCCACAGGCGGCGGCAGAGACCGCCTCCGCTGCGCCAGACCCTGCTGCTGGATTTGCCGCGTCGCGCCCCTCTGCGCCTGATAAGGGTCTGTTCGATGCCGACGCGCCGGGCGTTGACGAGGAAATGCTGCGCGACATCGTCCGCGAGATCATCCGCGAGGAGCTTGCCGGAACTCTGGGCGAGCGCATCACCCGCAATGTGCGCAAGCTGGTGCGGGTGGAGGTCAACCGCGCACTGACAGCGCGGGAATTCGAATAGGTCCCATGGATGCCGACTTGCTCGGCGGCACCGCGCATTTGGGCGCGGCCCCTGGGCATTGGCGGGAGAGCGCGGCCGAATCTGCGGCCAACAACAAAGACAAAGCGCGCCCTGAGGCGCGCTTGTCGGCAACTTGGCAGCCCTGCGCAGATATCGCGCCGGGCCAGAGGATCAGGCGGCTTCGGCCTGGTCGGCCTCATAGGCGGCACGGCGCTCGGATTCTTCCCGGCTCAGCGCAACGCTGGTGCGGATGCCCTTGGAAACGAATTCCATCAGACCCTTCACCACCCGCTCATTGGGGTCGATACCGGCGCAGGACAGAACCTCGCGCCCATCGCGCGAACGGGCCCAACGGGCGATCTGATCCGGTCCATTGCCGTATTTCTTGTCATCGGCAATCGCATCGTCCAGAGCCGCAAGCACGACGGCGGCAAAAAGCTTGCGCGCGCGCTGGCCCTGTTCGAAATTGAATGCCGTGCTGTCGATCGTGTCGAGCATCACTGGTCTTCCTGCGTGGTCTTGTCTTTCATCGCGTCCTGCGCTTGTAACGATTTGATCACGATTCGGGAATTCGACTTTTGCATGACTGCCATGCTTTCAGTGCATTGGTCGGCGAATTTCCTACCGTATCTAGTCTGGTACTGCGCGAACGATCTCCAATATCTAGGGCTTCGCCGCCATCGTTCAACCGTCAAATCGGTGAATTACGTCCATTTGCGACATTCCCCCTTGCCTTTTCCAAAATGACCCAGCGGCATTTTCGCGCAGAGGCCCCGGCCGCAACCGTGCGTTGCCTAAGGCTTCAACGCGCCAGCAGACGCAGATTGGCATCGCCGGCCAGAAGCGGCCCCTCGGCCCGGTCCATCCGCAGCCAAGCCAGCGCCCTGTCGCCCGCTACGGTGCCCAGCCGCCCTGCCTCGCGCCCATCGGGCAGGGTGATCGCTGCGCCGGGCGAGGCCGCTCCTCCAACCGCGACCTGAGCCAGCCCCTTGCGCAGTTCGGTCTTGTGCTTCATCCGCGCGGTCACTTCCTGCCCGACATAGCAGCCCTTGCGGAAATCGACGCCGTGCAGGCGCTCGAAGCCCATCTCGAGGATATAGCTGTCATCGGGCACCAGCTCCTGCGGATATTCCGGCACCAGATGCGCCACGCGCAGCGCGTCCCAATCGACTTCGGGCGCGGGGAGCGGCGTTTCTGAATACAACCGCCAGCCAAGGGCGGGATCGCGCGGGTCGGGCAAGGCCCCCTGCGGCGGCGCGTCCAGCCCGCGCGACACGTGAAGCGCGCTTTCCCCGATCTGCACATCGGCGCGCAGCCGGTACATCGTCAGGCGGCGCAGCGTGGCGGGCGCAAGCGCGGCGGGAATGTCGATCAGGATCTCGCCCTCGTGCGCGTCCGGGCGGTGGATCACGAAGAAATCGGCCAGGTACTTGCCCTGCGGCGTCAGCAGCGAGGCCCAGACCGCGCCCGGTCCGCGCGCCAGAGGCAGCACGTCATTTGTTACCAGCCCCTGCAGGAAGGGCAGAACCTCTGTGCCGGACAGCGTCCAGATCGTGCGGGATTGATCGGTCATTGCTTGGCTCCTTCGCCTCCAAGCTAGGGGTTTTGGCGGCGGGGAAAAGGGGCCTCAGGCCCGAAACTGCAACGCGTGCAGTCGGGCATAAAGACCGCCCCGGGCCAAAAGCTCGCCGTGGCGCCCTTCCTCGACGACGCGGCCCTGGTCCATCACCACGATCTTGTCGGCATCGCGCACCGTGGCAAGGCGATGGGCGATCACCAACGTCGTGCGGCCTTCCTGCGCGCGGGCCAGCGCCTCGGTCACCGCCGTCTCGGAGGCGGCGTCCAGCGCGCTTGTCGCCTCGTCCAAAAGCAGGACCGGCGCATCGGCCAGAAGCGCGCGGGCGATGGCGACCCGCTGGCGCTGGCCGCCCGACAAGGCCGATCCGCGCGGACCGGCGCCCGTGTCCAGCCCGGCGGGCAGGCGCGACAGGAACTCGGCCACATTCGCATCCGCGATGGCCTGGCCAAGCTGGCTTTCGGCTATGCCGTCCCGACCGAGGATCAGGTTCTCGCGCAGCGTCTCGTCGAAAAGCCCGGTCTCCTGCGACACCGCGGCAAAGAGGCGGCGTTGCTCCGACAGCGTCATCTGCGCCGCATCGGCCCCGCCGATCAGGATACGCCCACGGTCCGGCTCGGCCAGGCCGGTGAGCAGATGGAAGACGGTGGATTTCCCCGCGCCGGAAGCCCCGACCAGTGCCGTGACCTTGCCCGCCGCCGCAGTGAAGCTTAGGCCGTTGAGCACGGGATGTTCGGCGTCGTAGCCGAAATGAACGCTCTCGAAGGCGATGGCGGGTGGCAGGGTTGCGGGCCGGGCGGCGCTCTTGGCCGGGCGCCTGCTGGTGCTGGTGGTGTCAAGCAGCGCGAAGATGCGTTCTAGCGACGCGCCGGCGACCTGCCACATGCCCGCAAGTTCTCCCAGCCGCCGGATCGGCTGAAAGGTCAGCGCCATGGCGGTGAAGAAGGACATGAACTCGCCCGTGGTGCGGGTTCCGGCCACGACCTCGCGCCCGCCCAGCAGAAGGACGGCGAAGAAGCCGATGCCGGTCACCACATCCACCAGGGCGGGCATGGCGGCGCGGCCCAGGGTCGATTTCACCTCTGCCCGCTGGATCGTGTCGACGATGCGGGCGAAGCGACCCGATTGGTAGGCTTCGGTCCGGGTCAGCTTGACCTGCTGGATGCCGTGGAAGATCTCGTCCAGCCGCGTGGCGCGCAGGCCGGATTGCTGGCGCATGTGCCGCACCTTGCGGCGGATATAGCGTTGCAACCCCAGCGCGGGCAGCATGAGAAGCGGCGCGCCGATCAGGGCGGCCAGCGTCCAGGTCATGTCGATCGACAGGGCCACGGCAAAAAGCCCGATCAGCGACACCGCATCGCGCCCGATCCCGCCCACGACGGTCAGCACGGCGCCCTGCGCGGCGGTGGTGTCGCCCTGCACCCGCTCGATCAGCGTGCCGGGCGGGTTCTTCTGGAAGAAGGCGCCATCGAGCGTCAGCAGGTGATCGAGCAGGGTCTTCTGCATCTCGGCCGCTGTGCCCTGGTTGATCTTGGCCATCAGCCAGCGGTTCAGGATCGAGGTGGCGGCCCGGATCAGGAACAGCGCCAGGATGCCGGTGCCGACCCAGACCAGCGCCTGCGTGGATTGCGCGGCGAAGACCTGATCGAACAGCGGTTTCAGCATCCAGGACAGCAGGCCCAGAGTCGAGCCTTCCAGCACCGACGTGCCGAAGGTCAGCGCGATCAGCCCGGCGCGCGGGCGCAGGAACTGTCGCCAGTAGCGCCGGAAAAGGCGCGGACTGGGCGTGGTTTCGGATGGGGAGGTCACGCCGGTTCCTTTGTCTGCCTCATGCGGGATAGCGCAGCGCGGCGGCGCGCTCAAGCCACGAGGCCGCCGGATGGCGGGGTGGCGTTGACCTTGCACCGGCACGAGTCTAGCCATGCTGGGTCGACAGATCAGGAGCCAGACATGTCGCTTGCCAATGGCCAGCCCTACCGCGCCATCCCCGGACCATCGGTCATCCCCGATCGGGTGCAACGGGCGATGCATCGGGGCAGCCCCAACATCTATGGCGGCGCGCTGGTGGAGATGGTCGCGGGCATGATCCCCGATCTGCGCAGGGTCGCGGGCACCGCGCATCACGTCGCCCCCTATATCGGCAATGGCCATGCCGCCTGGGAGGCGGCGAATGCGAACATCTTCTCAAAGGGCGAAACGGCACTGGTGCTGGCCTCGGGACATTTTGGCCATGGCTGGGCGAACCATGCGCGGGGCATGGGGATCGACGTCGAAATGCTGGATTTCGGCCGCGCCGACCCTGCCGATCCGGCGCGTCTGGAAACCGCCCTGCGGGCTGACCGCGAGCGGAAGATCAAGGCGGTGTTGGTGACGCAGGTGGATACGGCCAGTTCCGTCCGCAACGACATCGCGGCGCTGCGCGCGGCGATGGATGCGGCGGGCCATGATGCACTTCTGGTCGTCGATTGCATCGCCTCGCTGGGCTGCGACGAATACCACATGGATGACTGGGGCGTCGATGTCACCGTCGCCGCCTGCCAGAAGGGGCTGATGGTGCCGCCGGGCATGTCCTTCGTCTGGTTCTCGGACAAAGCGCGGTCGCGCTGTGGCGAGACCGACCTTGTCACGCCCTATTGGCGCTGGGGGCCGCGGGCGCAGGGCGAGGAGTTCTGGCAATACTGGTTCGGCACCGCGCCCACCGCGCATCTTTACGGCCTGCGCGAGGCGCTGGACATGATCCTGCACGAAGAGGGGCTGGAGAATGTCTGGCGCCGGCACGAGGTTCTGGCGGGGGCGGTCTGGGCCGCCTTTGACGCCTGGGGCGCGGGCAACCCTGCCATCGCGATGAATGTGCGCGATCCGGCGTTTCGGGGCCGCTCGGTCACCGCCGCGCGGCTGGGCGCGCCCCATGCCACGCAGCTGCGCGACTGGTGCGAGGCCGAGGCGGGCGTCACCCTGGGCATCGGCCTTGGCATGTCCACGCCCGACGATCCGGCAGGCGACGGTTTCCTGCGCGTCGCGCATATGGGCCATGTGAACGCCCATATGACGCTGGGCGCGCTGGCAGTGATGGAGGCGGGGATCCTGGCGCTGAAAATCCCGCATGGGCCGGGCGGTATCGCGGCGGCGGCGGCGCGGGTGGCGCAAGGCTGAGGCTTCAGAAGGCGTTGCCGATCAGGAAGATCACCGATTTGACCAGCGCATAGCCCAGGCCCACGACATAGAGCAGCGCGCCTGCCGCGGCCACGATGCCGATCACGATCCACAGCCCGTCCCGCTCGAGCACGCCCAGGCCGATCAGGCAGATCGCCAGCGCGGGGGCAAGATTGGCGAAGGGGATGGGCAGGGCCAGGGCGATGGCCAGGATCAGGCAGATCGCCCCGATCCCCCGCTGCGCCAGGGGTGAGGCCAGGCTGCGCAAGCGCGACTTCAGCAGGCGCTCGGCCCGCGCGAGCCAGGGATTGATCCGCGTGACCATCGCGGCAAAGGCGCTGCGCGGCATCGAGCGGCGGGCGATGAATGCGGGCAGCCAGGGCTGCATCCCCAGCATCATCTGCGCCGACAGGAACATCAGCGGCAGGCCCAGAATCCCGGCAAGCCCGGGCGGCGAGGGCAGGATGTTCGGGAAGGCGAAGATCATCAGCAACGCGCCAAAAGCGCGGCCGCGCATCGTCTCCAGCATGTCGGCGATGGCAATGCGCTCGCGGCTTTCGTCTTGGGCCAGCGCAGACAGGATATCGGAGAGGCGCGCCGGGCGCTGGTCCTTTTCCGGGCAGGAGCTGGTCTCATCCAGCGGGGCGGCTTCGATCATTTTGATAAAACTGCACAACGGTTTGAAGGCCGATCAATCTGCGGTTTCTGGACCGACCGCAAGTCGGCCTTTCCTGCCAAGCTGTCTTTCGCGCAGCGAGATATACAGTGCCGATCCGATCAGCACCGCGACACCCAGGCAGGTCCAGCGGTCGGGCAGATCGCCGAAGAACCACCAGCCAAGAACCGTGGCCATGATGATCTCGGAAAAGGCCAGGGGCGCCAGCAGCGAGGCTTCGGCCCGCTCATAGGCCAGGGTGATCAGCACATGGCCCAGCGTCGCGACCACGCCAAGGCCGATCAGCATCAGCCATTGCTCGGGCAGGGGCACGTGCCAGAGGAAGGGCAGGCTTAGGCTCATCAGCCCGGCCGCCATGGCATTGGTCTGGAAAGTCAGCACCATGGCATTTCTCTGACCGGCGATGTGCCGGGTCATCACGAAATAGCAGCCCAGGGCAACGCCCGCGCCAAACGCGTAGAGGGTGCCGGGATTGGGCTCGATCATGCCGGGGCGGATGATGATCAGCGTACCGATAAAACCGATCGCCACGGCGGTCCAGCGGCGCGGGCCGACCGTTTCGCCCAGGAGCACGGCCGAGAGCAGCGTCACCACCAGGGGATTGACGAAGAAGATCGCCAGGGCGTCGGCAATGGGCAGGGTCTTGAGCGAGAAGAAGAACAGGAAGGTCGCGGCCGACAGAAGGCAAGCGCGCAGAAGGTGGTGCAAAGGCCGGGCAGGGCGCAAAATGCGCGCGCCTTCTGCCCGAAGCGCGAAGGGCAGGACCGTCAGCGCCCCGAACACCGCCCGCGCCCAGACGACCATCGCGATGGGCAGTCCGGCCTGGCCAAGCTTCTTGGCGAGCACGTCGATGAAGGGCAGGATGGCCATGGCCAGAAGCATCAGGCCGATGCCAAGAAGCGGCCGGGGCGGGGTGCGGGCTTGGGTCATGGGGACAAACCCTAAGGGGCGGCAGGTTCGCGTGCCGTCCTGAAACCGACATGCGGCATGCAGAGGATGAAATGTGGTTTCACAGCATCGAACTCGCCCCCGGTCTCTGGCGGACAGACGAGCCTGCCGTTGATCCGATGTTCCGCGCCGCGATGGTGACCCTGCGCGGACGGGATCGCGATTTGCAATTCGATTTCGGCTGCGGCCTCGTGCCTCTTCGGCCCGCTTTGCCCTTGTCCGGCGCGCCGGTGGTGGCGGTGGCAAGCCATGCCCATGTCGACCATATCGGCGGCTTTCATGAATTCCCGGAGCGGCTTGGCCCTGCGGCCGAGGCGGCGGGTTTTGCGGGCCTTCCGGGTTTCGAGACCTTCGCCGGTGAGTTCCGCGCATGGCCGGACCTTGTTGCCACGCCACCCATGCCCGGCTGGCGGATCGAAGACTGGGCGCTGCAACCGGCACCGCTGACCGGCGCGCTGGCCGAGGGCGACCGGATCGATCTGGGCGGCCGGCTGTTCACTGTGCTGCACCTGCCGGGCCATTCTCCCGGCGGCATCGGGCTGTTCGACGAGGTTGCGGGGCTGCTTCTGTCGGGAGATGCGATCTATGATGATGAATTGCTCGACGATCTGCCGGGGGCTTCGGTGCCCGATTATATCGCCACCATGCAGCGGCTGGCGCGGCTGGATTGCGCACTGGTGATCGGCGGCCATGGTCCGGCGATGAGTGGGGCGCGGATGCGCGCGATTGCAGAGGGCTACTTGCGCAAGAAGGGCGCGTCATCCTCAAGATAGGCATCGATCAACTGGCTCGCCTTGGTCTCGGCGGTAAAGCCCAGGGCGCGCGCGCGGCTGGCGGCATAGTTTCCGGGCCAGCTTTCCACGATGGTGGCAATGGCCGGATCGGCATGGCGCGTGACCAGCGACAGCGCCCGTGCCCCCTGCCGGTCGCGCAACGCGGCCAGCAGGTCATGCACCGTGGCCGA
Source organism: Neotabrizicola paludis (assembly GCF_044142105.1). NCBI lineage: Bacteria > Pseudomonadati > Pseudomonadota > Alphaproteobacteria > Rhodobacterales > Paracoccaceae > Neotabrizicola > Neotabrizicola paludis. Next base: position 915,455 of record NZ_JBGTYM010000001.1, on the reverse strand, counting down.
AAGGCCGGGCAGGGTCAGCGCCCGGTTCTGGCCCAGGCTGCCCGTCTCCAACAGCGCGGCCCGCAGGAAAGCATCGACGGCACTGCGCGGGCTGGCAAAGTAGTGGCGGAACCCCTCATCGACCGGCAAGTTGGCCGGATACCCGGCCAGAGGTTCACGCAGGATGGCCGAGAAAAATCCCGATGCGGCGCGATTGGCGGCGCCAGGCCGGATGCAGATCGTCGGCAGGCGCAGCGAGACGCCGTCGATGAACCCGCGGCGCGAATAGTCATTGACCAGTGCCTCGATCATAAGCTTCTGGATGCCATAGCTCGAGGCCGGGTTCGGCGCGAAATCATCGGGAACAAGCTGGGGAAAGGGCGGGCCGAAGACCGCCAGAGACGAGGCGAAGACCAGCCGCGGCCGATAACCCGCCATCCGCCGTATTCCCTCCAGAAGCGCCCGCGTCGCATCGAGATTGACGGCATAGCCCTTGTCGAAATCCGCCTCCGCCTCGGCCGAGACGACAGCGGCAAGGTGGAAGATGACTGCGGGCCGGTCGGCCAGCAGAAGCTGCGGCGCCTGCCGGTCGGTGAAGGGCAGCACGATCTTGCGTACCGGCAGCCCGGGCGGAGCGGGCGGATCGACCATGTCGGACAGGGTCAGGCGGCTGACCGGCAGGCCGCCGCGCGCTATGGCGGCAGTCAGCTTGCGGCCGATCATTCCCGCCGCACCGATGATCAGCACATGCATCGCAGCCCCCCTCTTCTCAGGGCAAAGGAAGCACAAGCCCCGCGCCGCGTCACCGGGGAATTTGCCGCGAGCACCGCTGTTGCAGGGATCGGCAGGGCGGTGGCCAAAGGCGATGGGCCGATCGGATGGCCCGAAACTTCGCCAAAAGCCCTTGGCTGTGCCGCTGGAAGGCTGGTCATGCCCGGCCGTTCCGCCCATCTTGCGGGCAGTGTGCAACGATGGCGGGCGACTGTGCGGCAGCGGGCCTTCTCAAGCCGGGCCTGCGGCATTAGTGTAGCAAGCATCTGTCACAATTCGGGGAATAGGGCATGTCCTGCCTTCCCAGCCGTCGGCCCGTCGTGGGGATCATCGGCAATGCGCATTCGATCAATGACCGGTACGAGGTTCACGCCGCGGGGCAGATGAACAGTGCCGCCGTTGCCGATGTGGCGGGATGTCTGCCGCTGATTGTTCCGTCGGATCCGCGCTTTGTCTCGGTGGCCGAGCTGATGGAATTGTGCGACGGCTTCCTGCTGACGGGCGGGCGGCCGAATGTGCATCCGAGCGAATATGGCGAGGACGAGACCCCGGCCCATGGCGCCTTCGACCGCGGGCGGGATGCGATCACGCTGCCCCTGGTGCGGGCCTGCGTCGAGCGGGGCCAGCCGTTCCTGGGCATCTGCCGGGGCTTTCAGGAAGTGAATGTCGCCATGGGGGGCGCGCTGCACCCGGAAATCCGCGAGCTGCCGGGGCGCATGAACCACCGCATGCCGCCCGATGGCACGGCGGAGGAAGTCTTCGCCCTGCGCCACCGTGTCTCCTTCACCCCGGGCGGCGTTTTCGCGCGGCTGATGGGGGCCGATGCGGTGATGACCAATACGCTGCATGGCCAGGGCATCTCGCGCGCGGGGGCGAGGATCGTGATCGACGGTTCCGCCGAGGACGGCACGCCCGAGGCGATCTATGTCAAGGATGCGCCCGGATTTACCCTTTCGGTTCAATGGCATCCCGAGTGGCGCGCGGGCGAGGACCCGGTTTCTCGCCCGCTGTTCGAGGCCTTTGGCCGCGCCGCTGCCGACTGGGCGGCGGGGCGGCGCCCGGCGATGCAGGCGGCGGAATAGGGCCTAGACCCCTGCCACGAGCGCGGCCAGCGCGAAGGCGGCGGGGGCGGCTTGGATCGCGAAAATCCGGCGGCTGGCGGTAAGGCCGCCATAGATACCGGCGATCAGGATGCAGGTCAGGAAGAAGACGGCGGGGGCCTGGCCAGCGGCCAAAGGGCCCTCGATCAGCGCCCAGACAAGGCCTGCGGCGAGAAAGCCGTTATAGAGCCCCTGATTGGCGGCCAGGACGCGGGTGGCCTGGGCGAATTCCGGCGTGGTGCCGAAGGCGCGGCGGCCGCGCGGCGTTGTCCAGAGCGCCATTTCAAGGACGAGGATATAGAGGTGAAGGGCTGCGATCAGGGCGATCAGGATCGTGGTCAACATGCTGTTTTTACCTGAAATTCGACGTCTTTCGAAGGTCTTCCAAACGTCTTCCGAACGTCTTCCGCTTTGTCTTGCCGTGACCGCAGGCTAGCCAGCTTGCGGCGCCTTTGGCAACGCTTGGTTCCACGCTTTCGCGGCGCTATGGTCGGGGCGAGGAAGCATGGGGAGACCAGGGCGATGAAGCGCTCGCGCATCAACGAGATCATGGCGGCGGCGGATGAGATGGTCCGCCGCTACGGCTTTGTCCTGCCACCCTTCGCAGCCTGGACGCCGGATCAGTTCCGCGCCCGGCGCGACGCGGCCGCCCGCGTGATCGAGGGGCGCTGCGGTTGGGACATCACCGATTACGGCCAGGGCCGGTTCGACGAGATGGGGCTGTTCCTCTTCACCCTGCGCAACGGGCAATTGGCCGATCTGCAGCGCGGCGGCGGGATGTGCTATGCCGAGAAGCTGCTCATCAGCCGTCAGGATCAGCTGTCGCCGATGCATACCCATGTCATCAAGGCCGAAGACATCATCAACCGGGGCGGCGCGACGCTGGTGATCGAGCTTTACGGCAGCGACGATCAGGGCCGCTTTGCCGAGGACAAGGGCGGGATGGTGCATTGCGACGGCATCGCCACCCCCTATGGCCCGGGCCAGAAGCTGAAGCTGGCGCCGGGGGAATCGGTCACGCTGATGCCGGGCGACTGGCATGCCTTCTGGGGCGAGGGCGGTGATGTTCTTATCGGCGAGGTCTCAACCGTCAATGACGACCTGACCGACAATATCTTTCGCGAGCCGATCGGGCGTTTTGCCGAGATCGAGGAAGATGTGGCGCCGACCCATCTCTTGGTCAGCGACTATGAGACCTGGCTGAAATAGGGCGGGCGGTCCGGCAATGAGAAAGGGCCGCATCCTTGCCCGGATGCCGCCCTTCTTCTTTGCGGGGCAAGCTGCCCTAGCCCTGGGGGCAGGCACCGTTCACCAGCGGAACCGGGCAGGCGGCGGGCGCTTCGGGCGCGGCAGCCGGGGCGGCTGGTTCAGCAGCCGGGGCAGGATCGGCCGCCGGGGCCGGGGCCGCAGGCGGGGTGTCGGCGGCGGGGGCCGCGGCGGGTTCGACCGTCGGGGTCGCCAATCCGGTGCCCGGGCCGCCTGCGATGGTCGGCGGGGTCAGCACGGCCAGCGGCGGGGCGACGACCGGCGTCACCACCGGCGCTTCCTTCTTTTTCGGGGCCGGCGGTTTCGGGATCGACAGGCCCTTGGGTATTTCGCCTTTCGAGGTCAGCACGATCACCTTCTCGCCCCCCTGGACCCGGTCATAGAGGTCCATCACGTCCTGGTTGATCATGCGGAAGCAGCCCGACGAGGCATTGCGCCCGATTGACTTCCATTCCGGCGTGCCATGGATGCGATAGCCGTAATCGACGCCGCCCGAAGTGAGGTAGATGGCGCGCGACCCAAGCGGGTTGGTCGGGCCGCCGGGCTGGCCTTTTTCATATTGCTTGAGATGCGGCTTGCGCTCGATCATCTCCTTGGGTGGGGTCCAGGTCGGCCAGGTCCGCTTGTTGGCGACGACGGATTCGCCCGACCAGCCAAAACCCTCGGCGCCGACGGCAATGCCGTAGCGGATCGCCTTTTTCTTGTCCAAGACATAGTAGAGCAGGCGCTTCGAGGGATCGATGATGATCGTGCCCGGCACCTGTTCGTTCGGATATTCGACGACCTGGCGGCGGTAGGGTTCGGGGATCTCGGCGACGGGCAGGGCGGGCACGGTAAATTGGCCGTCCGACCGCGCGGCATAGATGGTCTCATCCGTCACGACCGGCGCCTGGGCGGGCGTGCCGGGGGCGGCGCCCATGCCGCCTTCGACACAGGCCGAAAGCAGGAGCGCGGAAAGCAGGGCGGCGGAGGCGGATTTCAGGGTAGGGGCACGGGACAGGATGCCGGGAAGGCGCATGTGCTGAGACTCACTTGTTTCCTTGCCGGAAACGACGGGTTTCCGGGGACAAAATCGCGGCGAATTTAGCCTGTCGCCTTGGATGCGTCAAACTGCTGCGGCGGGGTGCAAATGACAGGCGCGTGATAATGCGCTTTTCCGGGCGAAATTGCCACGGAACCGCGATCTTTCCGGCGAAAAGATGCCAAAGCGGGGCGGGTTCGCGGCCACCAGCGCCCGGCGCCGGTGGACATGCTCAGGTCACGCGGGCGCGGGTCTTGAATTCTGCGCGGTCCCAGAGCCTGCCATGCAGGATGCGGGCCAGAACCTCGGCGGCATGGTCGATCTCGGCCTCGCCGATATAAAGCGGGGTGATGCCGAAGCGCAGGATGTCGGGGGCGCGGAAATCGCCGATCACGCCCTCGGCGATCAGGGCCTGCATCACCGCATAGCCCTGCGGGTGGTGGAAGGAGACCTGGCTGCCGCGCTGTGTGGTGTCGCGGGGGGTGGCGAGGGTCAGCTCGGGGCAGCTGGCTTCGACCCTTTGGATGAAGCGGTCCTGAAGGATCAGGCTGCGGAAGCGCAGATCGTCGAGATCGACCTGGTCCCATACATCCAGGGCGGCGTCGAGGGCCGCGAGTTGCAGGATGGGCGGCGTGCCGACGCGCATCCGCTCGACCCCGGCGCCGGGGCGATAGTCGCGATCGAAGGCGAAAGGGGCTTCGTGACCCAGCCAGCCCGACAGGGCGGGGCGGGCGCGGTCCTGATGGCGCGGGGCGACATAAATGAAGGCCGGGCCGCCGGGGCCGGAATTGAGGTATTTGTAGCTGCATCCCACGGCGAAATCGGCGCCGTCGCGGGCCAGATGCACCGGGAAGGCCCCGGCGGAATGGGCCAGATCCCAGACCACCAGCGCGCCCGCGGCATGGGCGCGGGAGATCAGCCGGGCCATGTCATGGCGGCGGCCGGTGCGGTAATCGACTTCGGTCAGCATCAGGACGCCAAGATGGTTATCGATGGCGGCCTCGACTTGCTCGGGCTCGACAACCTTCAGGTGATAGTCGGGGCCAAGGCTCTGGCACAGGCCCTGGGCCATGTAGAGGTCGGAGGGGAAATTGCCGCTGTCGGAGAGGATGGTCTTGCGACCGGTCATCTCGAGCGCCGAGGCAAGGGCCTGGTAGACCTTGATCGACAGCGTGTCGCCCATGACCACGCTATAGGGTTCGGCCCCGATCAGCCTGCCGATGCGGTTGCCGATGCGGCTGGGCATCTCCATCCAGCCCGCGCTGTTCCAGCCGCGGATCAGCATCTCGCCCCATTCGCCGGTGATGGTCTGCGCCACGCGGGCGGCGGCGGCGCGGGGCAGCGGGCCCAGAGAATTGCCGTCAAGATAGGTGATGCCCCGGGGCAGGTCGAACAGCGCGCGGGTGGCGGTGAAATCGGTGGTCATGATCGGGTCTCCCTTGCCGCCTTTGTGGCCGGGCGGCGCGCGGAAGCCAAGCGGGAAGGCGGAGGTGGGTTGCGGTGAGGCGCAAAGAGGACCAGCGTGACGCAGCGACACGCGGAGGGCGGGGCGATGGAAAGGCTGGGCAAGGCGCTGGATTGGCCGCCGGTCTGGACGCTGGCGATGGTTCTGCTGGCGGCGCTGGCGGGCTGGGCCTTGCCCTGGCGGGGGCTGGGGGCGGCGGGGGCGGCGCTGGGTCTTGGCCTGGCCCTGGCGGGGATCGCGCTGATGGCGGCGGCCGTGGCGCAGATGGCGCGGGCGCGCACAACGGTGATCCCGCGCCGCGCGCCCTCGTCCTTGGTGACGGGCGGGGTCTTCGGCTTCAGCCGCAACCCGATCTATCTGGGCGATGCGCTGGTGATCGCCGGGGCCTGTCTGGGCTTTCACGCGGCCTATGCGCTGCCGCTGGTCTGGGTCTTCATGCGGGTGATCCAGCGCCGTTTCATCGCGGGCGAGGAGGCGCGGCTGATCGAGGGATTCGGGGCGGAATACGGGCTTTGGGCCGGGCGTGTCGGGCGCTGGTTCGGGCGGCATTAGGACGCACATGGCCGCTTCTGCTGCAACAAGAGTCGCAAATACGCCAATCGGGCATTGAAATATTGTTTCGCGATGCTAAGGGACGCATCGAGGCCTGCCACACGGGGGAGAGTGCATTGAAGATCGGCGCGATAAGCGAAAGCTTCGAGGGCGAGAACCGGGTGGCGATGACGCCCGATTCGGCCATTCAGCTTAAAAAACTGGGACATGACTGCATTGTGCAGTCCGGGGCTGGGCTGAAAGCCGGGTTCACCGATGCAGCCTATCAGGCGGCGGGGGTCGAGGTATTGCCGGATGCGGCCGCGGTCGCGGCGGCGGCGGATGTGATCGTCAAGGTACGCGGACCGGATGCCGATGAGGCCCGGCTCTTGCGCAAGGGCCAGACGCTGATTTCCTTCTTCTGGCCCGCCCAGAACGAAGCGCTGATGAAGCAGCTTGCCGAACAGGGCGCGACGGTCGTCGCCATGGACATGGTGCCGCGCATCAGCCGCGCCCAGAAGATGGACGCGCTGTCGTCGATGGCCAATATCGCGGGCTATCGCGCGGTGATCGAGGCCGGCAACAATTTCGGCCGCTTCTTCACGGGCCAGGTGACGGCGGCGGGCAAGGTGCCCCCGGCCAAGGTTCTGGTCGTCGGCGCGGGCGTGGCGGGTCTTGCCGCCATCGGCACCTCGACCAGCCTTGGCGCGATCACCTATGCTTTCGACGTGCGGCCCGAAGTGGCCGAACAGATCGAATCGATGGGCGCCGAATTCGTCTATCTGGACTTCTCGGAAGCCCAGACCGACGGCGCGGCGACGGGCGGTTATGCGGCGCCCTCCAGCCCTGAATTCCGCGAGGCGCAGCTGAAGAAGTTCCGCGAGCTGGCGCCGGAGATGGACATTGTCATCACCACCGCGCTGATCCCCGGCCGCCCTGCGCCGAAACTGTGGACCGCCGATATGGTCGCGATGATGAAGCGCGGCTCGGTCATCGTCGACCTTGCGGCGGAACGCGGCGGCAATTGCGACCTGACCGTGCCGGACCAGAAGATCGTGACCGACAATGGCGTGACCATCGTCGGCTATACCGACTTCCCCAGCCGGATGGCGACGCAGGCCTCGACGCTGTATGCGACCAATATCCGCCATATGCTGACCGACCTGACGCCGAAGAAGGATGGCGTCATCGACCATAACATGGGCGATGACGTGATCCGCGGCGCGACCGTGGCGCATGGCGGCGAGGTCACCTGGCCGCCGCCGCCGCCGAAGATCGCGGCCATCGCGGTGCAGAAGCCGAAGGAGAAGGCCAAGGAACTGACGCCGGAAGAAAAGCGCGCCAATGAAGTGGCCGCGTTCAAGGCGCAGACCCGCAGCCAGGTTGGCCTTCTGGCCATTGGCGGCGGATTGCTGCTGCTGGCCGGGCTTTATGCGCCGGCGAGCTTCATGTCGCATTTCATCGTCTTCGTGCTTTCGTGCTTCGTGGGCTTCCAGGTGATCTGGAACGTCTCGCACAGCCTGCACACGCCGCTGATGGCGATCACCAATGCGATTTCCTCGATCATCATCCTGGGCGCGCTGCTGCAGATCGGCTCGGGCTCGTGGCTCGTGGTGCTGCTGGCGGCGCTGTCGGTGCTGATGGCGGGGGTGAACATCTTTGGTGGCTTCCTCGTGACCCGGCGCATGCTCGCCATGTTCCAGAAGTCGTGAAGCGGGGGGCATGAATATGGAAATCGGATTCACCACTGCGGCCTATGTCGTTGCCGCAGTTCTGTTCATCCTCTCGCTGGGCGGCCTGTCGGGCCAGGAAAGCGCCAAGCGCGCGGTCTGGTATGGCATTGTCGGCATGGCTTTGGCCGTGGCGGCGACGCTGGCAGGGCCGGGGTCGGGCCTGTGGTGGCTGTCGGTCCTGCTGATCGCGGGCGGCGGCGCGGCAGGCTGGGTCGTGGCGACCCGGGTGCAGATGACCGAGATGCCGCAGCTTGTGGCGGCGATGCATTCGCTGGTCGGCCTGGCCGCCGTCTTCATCGGCTTCAACACCCATATCGAGGCCGCGCGCATCGTCGGGATGAGCGAAGAGGCCAAGGCGGCGCTGACCGGCTTTGCCGCCGTGGTGGCGCACAAGACCCCGGTGGAAATCGCGATCCTGCGGGTCGAGACCTTCCTCGGCGTCTTCATCGGGGCGGTGACCTTCACCGGCTCGGTCATTGCCTTCGGCAAGCTGGCCGGCAAGGTGGATGGCAAGGCCAAGAAGCTGCCGGGCGGGCATATCTTGAACGCCTCGGCCGCGCTGATCTCGCTGATCCTGCTGGTCGTCTATCTGCAAAGCGGCTCGACCGTGGCGCTTCTGGTGATGACGCTGGCGGCCCTGTTCATCGGCTATCACCTGATCATGGGCATCGGCGGCGCCGACATGCCGGTCGTGGTGTCGATGCTGAACAGCTATTCCGGCTGGGCGGCAGCGGCGATCGGCTTTTCGCTGTCGAACGATCTGCTGATCGTCACCGGCGCGCTGGTCGGTTCTTCGGGCGCGATCCTGAGCTACATCATGTGCAAGGCGATGAACCGGTCCTTCGTCTCGGTCATTCTGGGCGGCTTCGGCGGCACCACCGGCCCGGCGATGGAAGTGACGGGCGAGCAGATCGCCATCGACGCCGATGGCGTGGCGGCGGCGCTGAACGATGCGGACAGCGTGATCATCGTGCCGGGCTATGGCATGGCGGTGGCGCAGGCCCAGCAATCGGTGTCGGAACTGACCCGCAAGCTGCGCGCCAAGGGCAAGGAGGTGCGTTTCGCCATCCACCCGGTGGCGGGCCGTCTGCCGGGCCACATGAACGTGCTTTTGGCCGAGGCCAAGGTGCCCTATGACATCGTTCTGGAAATGGACGAGATCAACGAGGACTTCCCGAATACGGATGTGGTCATCGTCATCGGGTCGAATGACATCGTGAACCCGGCGGCGCAGGAAGACCCGAATTCGCCGATCGCCGGGATGCCGGTTCTGGAAGTCTGGAAGGCGAAGCAGGTTTTCGTGTCGAAGCGCGGCCAGGGCACCGGCTATTCGGGGATCGAGAACCCGCTGTTCTACAAGGACAATACGCGGATGTTCTATGGCGATGCCAAGAAGTCGGTCGACGCGCTGCTGCCGATGATCGAATAGGCGATCCTTCGGCAAAGGGATCGGAAGGGGCGGCTTCGGCCGCCCCTTTGCATTTGGCCTAGAAGGCCATCGTCGCGGCGACGGCGCGGTCCCAGCGGGCCAGTTTGGCATCGCGGGTGGCGGCATCCATCTGCGGCGTGAAGCGCCGGTCAAGCGCCCAGCTGGCCGCGAAGGTTTCGGTATCGGTCAGCCCCGCCTGCATGGCGGCCAGGAAGGCCGCGCCAAGGGCGGTGGTCTCCGTCACCACCGGGCGGTCCACCGGCGCGCCGATGATGTTCGACAGGAACTGCATCGCCCAATCGCTGGCAACCATGCCGCCATCGACGCGCAGCGTGCTGTCACTGGCGGCGGACCAGTCGGCGCGCATGGCGTCGAGGAGGTCGCGGGTCTGGTAGCCCACGGATTCCAGCGCGGCGCGGGCCAGTTCGGCCGGGCCGGAATTGCGGGTCAGGCCAAAGACCGCGCCACGGCAATCGGGCCGCCAATAGGGCGCGCCAAGGCCGGTGAAGGCGGGGACAAGGACGACGCCCTGCGCCTCATCCGCGGCTTCGGCCAGGGCCTTGGTCTCGCGCGCCTCGCGGATGATCTTGAGCCCGTCGCGCAGCCATTGCACCACGGCGCCTGCGATGAAGATCGAGCCTTCCAGCGCATAGGTGGTCTGGCCCTTCAGCCGGTAAGCAACGGTCGAGAGAAGCCGGTTCTGCGACGGCACAAGATCGGCGCCGGTGTTCAGCAGCGCGAAGCAGCCGGTGCCATAGGTCGATTTCATCATGCCGGGCGTGAAGCAGGCCTGGCCGATGGTGGCGGCTTGCTGGTCGCCCGCGACACCGAGGATCGGGATTTCGCGGCCGAAGAGGTCGGGGCGGGTCATGCCGAAGGGGGCGGCGCAATCCTGCACTTCGGGCAGGAGCGACATGGGAATGTCGAGCAGGGCGCAGATTTCGCTATCCCAGTTCTGGGTGGCGATGTTGAACAGAAGCGTGCGGGCGGCGTTGGTGGCATCGGTCGCGTGGACGCGGCCGCCGGTCAGGTTCCAGATCAGCCAGCTGTCGACCGTGCCGAAGGCGAGTTCGCCCCGGGCCGCGCGTGCCCGGGCGCCGGGCACGGTGTCCAGCAGCCATTTCAGCTTGGTGCCCGAGAAATAGGGGTCCAGAAGCAGGCCGGTGCGGGCAGAAACCATCTTCTCATGCCCAGCCTCTTTCAGCGCGGCGCAGATATCGGCCGTGCGGCGGTCTTGCCAGACGATGGCGGGGGCAAGCGGCTGGCCGGTGGCGCGGTCCCACAGCAGCGTGGTCTCGCGCTGGTTGGTGATGCCGATGGCGGCGATGTCAGCGACCGGGATGCCCGATTTCTCGATCACCGCGCGGGCGGTGGCGGCGGTCGAGGCCCAGAGATCGGAGGGGTCGTGCTGGACCCAGCCGGGCTGCGGGTAATGCTGTGGGAATTCCTCTTGCGCGGTGGCAACGGGGCGCAGGGCCGCGTCGAAAAGGATGGCGCGGCTGGATGTGGTGCCTTGGTCAATGGCCAGAATATGCGGCATTTTTCCCCCTCCCCGGAGCAGTGGAAGTCTGGCCGGGGAGGGGGTGAAAGTCAACGGTTTCGGCGGCTGAGGTCTTGCCTAAAACCCATGTTTCACAAAGGCTTGCGCGCCTACTTTGCCGAAGCGGGGAAGGCGGGCAGCTTGGCGGTATCCGCCGGGTCGTGCTGGATCACCAGAACAGCCTTCAGGTTCTTGGTCAGCGCTTCGAGCCGCTCCATCGAGGCCAGCGTCTCGGCCCGGTCCCAGTTGAAGCCGGGCACGCCACGATGGGCGATCTGTTCGGCGAAATGGACCACGTCGCCCGACAGGAGGACCGGCCCGGTTTCGGCCAGACGGACCAGAAGGGCGGTCTCGCCGGGGGTGTGGCCAGGCATCGACAGGACCATCACGCTGCCATCGCCGAAGAGGTCCAGATCGCCTGACACTTGTGTCACCGCGCCGCCATCCTTGAGCCAGGGCGCAAGCGGCGCGGGATCGGCGAAGGGCGGCAGGGGATCGGCCGAGAGGGCGGCGAAATCGGCGGCGCCGATCACAAGCGTCGCCTTGGCGAAGGTTGCGGCCTGCCCGGTATGGTCGAAATGATAGTGGCTGATGCCGACATGGGTGATCTGGTCCGGCGCCACGCCAATTTCGGCCAGTTGATCCGGCAGATCGCGGGCCAGAGTGGGGGCCATGGCGGCGGTAGGGTCCTGCGGCGCGCCGAGCAGGGCGGCAGGCAGGCCGGTGTCCCACAGAAGATAATCCGCATCGTGGCGGATCAGGTAGCAACTGTCGGTCAGCGTCTTCGACTGGCCGGAATAGGCCATGGTGTCGGAGAAGGCGTTCAGGTCATTGACCTGGATTGTGCCGCAGTCGAGCCGCCACAGCTCGACCTCCGCCGCAGCGGCGGGCGAGGCGAGAAGGGCGAGAAGGAAGAAGGGTTTCATCTTGGTCTCCGGGGTTTCGAGGCCCCGGTTATGCGATGGCGGATGGCGCGGCCTGCGCCGGAGACGTTCGACCATGAGCCCGAAACGCTCAGGTCAAGGATGGTTTTCCGGCCGGGGCAGGCTATGTTGGGCCATGACCTCTCACTTCCCCCAAGACGAGGCGCTGTTGCGCGCCGATCTGCTGGAGCGGATGCGCCGGGTGCGGCCCGCGCGCAAGGGCGGCTTCACGCCGCGCGCCCGCAATGCCTTTACCTATGGCTGCAAGCATCGCGAAACGCTGAAATCGGTGCTGGTGGAAAAACCCGCGCTGGTGGTGGTGCTGCGCGGATCGAAGGAGATCTGGATCGGGGCGCGCTGCCTGACCATGCCGACCGGGTCGGTCTTTGTGCTGCCGCGCGGCTTGCGGGCGCATTTCGTGAACGTGCCGGATGACAGTCTGGGGCTGTATGAATCGCTGCTGCTGGAAGTGGATGGTCTGCCGCAGTCGGTGCCGCGCCTCAGCCCGGCGGAACGCGCCGCGCCACGGGCCGATCTGCGCGTGGCCTTGAGCCGCGATCTGGTCGAGGCGCTGGGCCATGCGGCGCAGCACCTGTCAGAGGCCGAGGGGTTCGAGACGATCCGCGACTTGCGGGTGGCCGAAATCCTGATGCTCTTGCGCCCGGTGCCGCAGGCCCGGCCATTGTTCGAGCAGACCCTGGCGGAAGATGCGCGCTGGCTGATGCGCTCGGCCCCGGCTGACCCGTGGTCGGTCGAGGGCGTGGCAGAGGTGTTCGGGATTTCGGGGCCGACATTGCGGCGGCGGCTGGCGGCAGAGGGCACGGCCTTCCGGGCGCTGTTGCGCGAGGTGCGGATGGAGGCGGCGCGGGCGGCCTTGGCCGAAGGGTCGGGCAGTCTGGCGGCGGCAGAGGCGGCGGGCTATGCCTCGCGGTCGCATTTCGCGCGCGCTTTTCGCGATGTCTATGGCGCCACGCCGACAGGGCGGGGCCGGGTCGCGGCGGAATAGACCCAGAAAAACGGGGCCCCGAAGGGCCCCGTTTCAGGATCTGGCAGGACTTACTTCTGCCAGGACTTGATCAGCTCGTCATAGCTGATGGTTTCCGGCGTCGGATCCTCATTGTCCAGCTTGGCGACCGGCGAGCCGGGGGCGTCAAGCCATTCTTGCGGATCCTTTTCCTCGTTCAGTTTCGGGCCGATATCGCCCTGCACGCCGGCGCGTTCCAGGCGTTCCAGCACCTTCTCCTGATCGGCGCAGAGCGAATCCAGCGCCTCTTGCGGGGTCTTGGCGCCCGACATCGCGTCGCCGATGTTCTGCCACCACAGCTGGGCCATCTTCGGATAATCCGGGATGTTGGTGCCGGTGGGCGACCACTGGGTGCGGGCGGGCGAGCGGTAGAACTCGATCAGACCGCCCAGCTTGGGCGCGCGTTCGGTGAAGTGGGGGCTGTCGATGGTGGATTGGCGGATGAAGGTCAGGCCGACATCAGACTTCTTCACATCGACGGTCTTCGAGGTGACGAACTGGGCATAGAGCCAGGCCGCCTGCGCCCGATCCACCGGGGTCGATTTCATCAGCGTCCAGGAGCCCACGTCCTGATAGCCGATCTTGGTGCCCTCGGACCAGTAGGCGCCGTGGGGCGAGGGGGCCATGCGCCATTTGGGCGTGCCATCCTCGTTCATCACCGGCGTGCCAGGGGCGACCGAGGCGGCGGTGAAGGCGGTGTACCAGAACATCTGCTGCGCGATATTGCCCTGGGCCGGGACCGGCCCGGCCTCGCCGAAGGTCATGCCCTGGGCTTCCGGCGGGGTGTATTTCTGCAGCCACTCGATGGCCTTGGTCACGGCATAGACCGCCGCCGCATCGTTGGTGGCCCCGCCGCGCGCGACGCAGGAGCCAACGGGACGCGAATTTTCATCGACGCGGACGCCCCATTCGTCGACCGGAAGGCCGTTCGGTTCGCCCTTGTCGCCCATGCCGGCCATGGACATCCAGGCATCGGTGTAGCGCCAGCCAAGGCTCGGGTCCTTCTTGCCGTAATCCATGTTGCCATAGACGCCGGTGGCGGGCCCGCCCATGTAGGACATGTCGCGGCCGGTGAAGAATTCGGCGATATCCTCATAGGCCGACCAGTTGACCGGCACGCCCAGGTCATAGCCGTATTTGGCCTTGAAATCCTCCATGGTCTTGGGGTCCGTGAACCAGTCGTAGCGGAACCAGTAGAGGTTGGCGAATTGCTGGTCGGGCAGCTGGTACAGCTTGCCGTCCGGCGCGGTGGTGAAGGACGTGCCGATGAAATCGGCCAGGTCGAGCGTGGGTGAGGTAACGTCCTTGCCTTCGCCCGCCATCCAGTCGGTCAGGTTGCGGGCCTGCTGATAGCGCCAATGGGTGCCGATCAGGTCGGAGTCATTGACATAGGCGTCATAGATATTCTCGCCGGTCTGCATCTGGGTCTGCAGCTTTTCCACCACATCGCCTTCGCCGATCAGGTCATGGGTGATCTTGATGCCGGTGATGGCGGTGAAGGCGGGCGCCAGCACCTGCGATTCATAGACATGGGTGTCGATGGTTTCCGAGACGACCTTGATCTCCATGCCGGCATAGGGCTTGGCCGCGTCGATGAACCATTGCATCTCGGCTTCCTGATCGGCGCGCGAGAGCGTGGACATGTCGCCGATCTGGGCATCGAGGAAGGCCTTGGCGGCCTCCATGTCGGCCCAAGCCGGCATCCCCGTGGCCATCAGCGCGAGCGCCATGGCGGTTGCGGTTGCGCGTAGTCTCATTCGAACTTCCTCCCGTTTGATTTGGTTGCTTTCGCGCGGGGGGCGGGGCTCCTCTTCCCCGCCGCCCGAAGGGGTGTATCCCCGCTAGACCCGCCAGAAGACGAGGGCGGCGTAGACGAGGCAGACAAGCATCGGCGCCCAGCCCAGGGTGCCGAAGACAAAGAGCCAGGCCAGATGGATGAAGGCCGAGCCCAGAAGGGTGATGAACAGCCGGTCGCCGCGCGTCGTCTCGATGCGCAGGATGCCGATGCGCGGCGTTTCAGGAAAGCGGATCGCCAGCAGCGTCATGGTGATCAAGAGGCTGGCGATCACCCAGAAGAACAGCGCGATGGGGAAGGTCCAGGCCATCCAGCCGCCCGGGATGAGGGGGGCGGTCCAGTCCTTCGCGCCGTCCTTGACCGGCACGGCCCAGATGAGCGCCAGAAGAAGCGCGGCCATCAGCGCGGCAAGGGACAGGGTGATCGGGGTCCAGCGGGTTCTGGTCATGGTCACACCCTTCCCAGGGCAAAGCCCTTGGCGATGTAGTTGCGGACGAAATAGATGACGAGCGCGCCCGGAACGATGGTCAGCACGCCTGCGGCCGCCAGCACGCCCCAGTCCATGCCCGAGGCGGAAACCGTGCGGGTCATCACGGCGGCGATGGGCTTGGCGTCAGTGGTGGTCAGCGTGCGCGACAAGAGCAGCTCCACCCAGGAGAACATGAAGCAGAAAAAGGCGGCGACGCCGATCCCGCTGGCGATCAGCGGCATGAAGATGCGGATGAAGAAGCGCGGGAAGGAATAGCCGTCGATATAGGCGGTCTCGTCGATTTCCTTGGGCACGCCGCGCATGAAACCTTCCAGGATCCACACCGCCAAGGGCACGTTGAACAGGCAATGCGCCAGCGCCACGGCGATATGGGTGTCGATCAGCCCGAAGGCGGAATAAAGCTGGAAGAAGGGCAGGGCGAACACCGCCGGGGGCGCCATGCGGTTGGTCAGGAGCCAGAAGAACAGGTGCTTGTCGCCCATGAACGAGTAGCGCGAGAAGGCATAGGCGGCGGGCAGGGCGACGGTAATCGAGATCACCGTGTTCATCACCACATAGATCAGCGAGTTGACATAGCCCATATACCAGGCCGGATCGGTCAGAATGGTGCGGAAATTCTGCAGCGTCGGGTTCTGCGGGATCAGCGTGAAGGTGCTGGTGATCTCGGTATTGGTCTTCAGCGACATGTTCACCAGCCAGTAGATCGGCACCAGCAGGAACAGCAGATACAGCGTCATCACGACGGCGGGGATATAGGTTTTCAGCGGGCGGCGCATCACTTGCCCCCCTGCGTGTCGGCGCGGTCCATATTGGTCATCACCGTGTAGAAGACCCAGGAGATCAGCAGGATCACCAGGAAGTACATGATCGAGAAGGCGGCGGCAGGGCCGAGGTCGAACTGGCCGGTCGCCATCTTGGCGAGGTCGATCGACAGGAAGGTGGTCGAGTTGCCAGGGCCGCCGCCCGTCACGACGAAAGGCTCGGTATAGATCATGAAACTGTCCATGAAGCGCAGCAGGATCGCGATCAGCAGCACGCCCTTCATCTTGGGCAGCTCGATATAGCGGAAGACCTTCCAGCGGCTGGCCTGGTCGATCTTGGCGGCCTGATAATAGGCTTGGGCGATGGATTGCAGCCCGGCATAGCAGAGAAGCGCCACCAGCGAGGTCCAGTGCCAGACATCCATGATCACGACGGTGAACCAGGCATCCACCGTGTCGCGCACATAGTTGTAATCGACGCCAAGCGCCGCCAGCGTATGGCCGAGAAGGCCGATATCCACGCGTCCGAAGATCTGCCAGATCGTGCCGACGACGTTGAAGGGGATCAGCAGGGGTAGCGCCATCAGGACCAGACAGAAGCTGGCCCAGAAGCCCTTTTTCGGCATGTTGAGCGCAATGAAGATGCCCAGCGGCACTTCGATCGCCAGGATGATCATCGAGAACAGGATCTGACGGCCCAGCGCCTCGTGCAGACGGTCGGAATGGATCATCTCGTCGAACCATTCGATGCCCGCCCAGAAGAATTCGTTGTTCCCGAACGTGTCGTTGACCGAATAATTGACCACGGTCATCAGCGGGATCACGGCGGAAAAGGCCACCAGCGCCAGCACCGGCAGGACCAGGAACCAGGCCTTGTTGTTCTGGGTCTTTTCCATCAGGCGGCCCCTTTTGCGCTTTGGCGCCAATCATCGGCATAAACGTTGATCCGGCCCGGGGCGAAACTCAGGCGCGGTTCGGGCGGCAGGCTTTCGCCTTCGTGCAGGATGGCGTTGACCGGATGGCCCATCAGCGCGCCGCGCAGGATGCGGTGGCGTCCGACATCTTCGATACGGGTCACGGTGACGGGCAGGCCCTGGTCCGAGATCTGGGTGTATTCGGGCCGGATGCCGATCTGGACGCGGCCCTGCGGCGTGCCGTAATCGGCGCCCAAGTCAAGCGCCGCCTCGCCCAGCCGGGCGCAGCGGCCCTGCACGCTGGCGGGAAACAGATTCATCCCCGGCGAGCCGATGAAATAGCCGACGAAGGTATGCGCGGGGGTTTCGAACAGCTCTTCCGGCGTGCCCATCTGCACGACGCGGCCGTCATGCATGACCACGACCTTGTCGGCGAAGGTCAGCGCCTCGGTCTGGTCATGGGTGACATAGATCATCGTATGGCCGAACTGGCGGTGCAGCTGCTTGAGCTGGGTGCGCAATTCCCATTTCATATGGGGGTCGATGACGGTCAGCGGTTCATCGAAGAGGATGGCGTTGACATCCTCGCGCACCATGCCGCGGCCCAGGCTGATCTTCTGCTTGGCATCGGCGGTCAGCCCTTGGGCCTTGCGCGCGAGCATCGCCTCCATCCCGATCATCCTGGCGATCTGGTCGACGCGCCGGGCGATATAGGCGGCGTCCATGCCGCGATTGCGCAGCGGGAAGGCGAGGTTGTCGCGCACGGTCATCGTGTCGTAGACGACCGGGAACTGGAAGACCTGGGCGATGTTGCGCTGGGCGGTGTCGGCGCGGGTCACGTCGCGGTCGTTGAAGAGGACGCGGCCCTGCGAAGGGTGGACGAGGCCAGAGATGATGTTCAGCAGCGTGGTCTTTCCGCAGCCCGAGGCGCCCAGAAGGGCATAGGCGCCGCCATCCTGCCAGACATGGTTCAGCTCTTTGAGCGCGAAATCCTGCTCTCCCTTGGGGTGGGGCAGGTAGCTGTGGGCCAGGTTTTCCAGCGTGATCCGGGCCATGTCAGGCGGCTTTCGCGTAGGGGGCGGGGGCGGCGAGACGGCCCTCGGCATCGAAAAGATAGACATGGGCGGGGTCGAGATAGACCTTCACCTCTTGTCCAGGGGGCAGGGCATGGACGCCGGGGACAAGGCCGACCCAGCGGTCCCAATGTGCTTCGGAGCCATGGCTGACATGCAGGAAGGTTTCCGAGCCGGTGATCTCGGTCACGCCCAGAGTGCAGGTGAATTCCACCGCATCGCCCGAGGGCCGGTTGATCGCGATGTGATTGGCGCGGAAACCGGCGGTGTAGCGGCCATCCGGCAGGGCGGCCATGGCGCCGGTGGCGGGGGCATTGGCGCGGTCGCCGAAGTTGAGCCGGGCGCCCTGCTTGAAGACCGAGACGAAGTTCATCGGCGGATCGCTGAAGACGCGCGCGGTGGTGGCGTCGGCGGGGTTGCGATAGACCTCTGCGGTGGGGCCGAACTGGGTGACGCGGCCCTCCCACAGAGTGGCGGTATTGCCACCCAGAAGAAGCGCCTCTTCCGGCTCGGTCGTGGCATAGACGAAGATCGCGCCCGAAGCCTCGAAGATCCTTGGAATTTCGATCCGCAATTCCTCGCGCAGCTTATAGTCGAGATTGGCCAGCGGCTCGTCCAGCAACACCAGTTTCGCGCCCTTGACCAGCGCGCGGGCCAGGGCGCAGCGCTGTTGCTGGCCGCCGGACAGTTCCAGGGGTTTGCGCGCCAGCATCGGTGTCAGGCGCAGCATCTCGGCGGTGCCACGGACGGCGCGGTCGATCTCGGCCTTGGGGCGGCCCAGAAGGCGCAGGGGAGAGGCGATGTTCTCGTAGACGGTCAGTCCGGGATAGTTGATGAACTGCTGGTAGACCATGGCGACGCCACGATCCTGCACGCGGATGCCCGTCACGTCGCGCCCATCATGGATCAGGCGGCCCGAGCTTGGCTTGTCCAGCCCCGCCATCAGCCGCATGAGCGAGGTTTTGCCCGACAGCGTGGGGCCAAGCAGCACGTTCATGGAACCGGATTGGAGGCTCAGGGTCGTGGGGTGGATATGCACCCGCCCTGACACCACCTTGCCGATCCCCTGCAATTCCAGCGTCATATGCCTCTCCTTATCCGGCGGCGCGTTCGGGGGCGCGGGCCGGGTGTGCTGCGGCCAGATGGGCCTGCAACGCTTCGATCTGTTCAGCGCTCAGGTGCAGGCCCAGCCGGGTCCGGCGCCAGACGATATCCTCGGCGCTTTGCGCCCATTCCTGCGCCACAAGCCAGCGCACCTCCGCCTCGGTCAGCGTGCCGCCGAAATCGCGGCCAAGGTCCTGAAGCGATTTGGCATCGCCCAGAACCTGTACCGCCTCGCCGCCATAGGCGCGGATCAGGCGCGTGGCCCAAGGCTTTGTTAGGAAGGGATATTTCACCAGAAGCGCCTCGATCAGCGCGGCCACGCCATCGGTTGGGAAATCGCCACCCGGCAGGGCAGCGCGCGCGGTCCAGGCGGGTTTCAGACCGGGGAAATGCGGGCCAAGTTTCGACAGCGCGCTTTCGGCGAGGCGGCGGTAGGTGGTGATCTTTCCGCCGAAAACATTCAAGAGCGGTGCGGCCGCCCCGGATTGGGGCGAATCCAGCGACAGCACATAGTCGCGCGTCGCCGCCGTGGCCGATTTCGCCCCGTCATTATAGAGCGGGCGCACCCCGGAATAGGTCCAGACCACATCGGCCGGGGTGACGGGCCGGACGAAATACTCGCTGGCGAAGCGGCAGAGATAGTCGCGTTCCTCATCGGTGCAGCGCGCCTCGGACGGGGCGCCGTGATGGTCCTTGTCGGTGGTGCCGATCAGGGTGAAGTCCTGCTCATAGGGGATGGCGAAGATGATCCGGCCGTCCGAGCCCTGGAAGAAATAGCAGCGGTCGTGATCGTAGAGCTTCTTCGTCACGATATGGCTGCCGCGCACCAGCCGCACGCCCTCGGTCGAGTTGATGCGGGCGACGTTGCGGATCACATCCTCGACCCAGGGCCCGCCGGCATTGACCAGAGCGCGGGCACTGTGCGTCTGCGGGCCGTCGGGGCCACGCGTGGTGATCTTCCACAGCGCGCCGTCGCGCCGAGCCTCGGTCACGCGAGTGCGGGTCAGGATCTGCGCGCCGCGCCGGGCGGCATCACGGGCATTCAGAACGACAAGGCGCGAATCCTGCACCCAGCAATCGGAATATTCATAGGCTTTCGCGAAACGCGGTTGCAGCGGGCCGCCCGCGGGATCGCGTTTCAGGTCGAGCGTGCGGGTGGCGGGCAGGATCTTTCGCCCGCCCATCGTGTCGTAAAGGAAAAGGCCCAGCCGGATCAGCCAGTCGGGGCGGCGCCCGCGCAGCCAGGGCATGGTCCAACCCAGAAGTCGGGCCGTGGGCGTGTCGGTGTCAAAGCGCATCTCGGGCGAAAGCGGCAGGACAAAGCGCATCGGCCAGGAGATATGCGGCATGGCGGCGAGAAGCGTCTCGCGTTCCTCCAGCGCCTCGCGGACAAGGCGGAACTCGAAATATTCCAGATAGCGCAGCCCGCCGTGGAACAGCTTGGTCGAGGCGGAGGAGGTGCCCTGTGCCAGATCGCCCTGCTCGGCCAGCGTCACGGAAAGCCCGCGTCCGGCGGCGTCGCGGGCGATGCCGCAGCCGTTGATGCCTCCGCCGATGATGAAGAGATCGACCGTTTCCGGTCTGTCGCTGGCTGGCACGTCGGGTCTCCTGTTCATGGCCAAGGCTGCGGCATCGCGGGCCGCGCTGTCAACAGGTTCATTTTCGTTTTTTTTCGTTTTACCAGTCAAGCGAAACTTTGCGCGCGCAGAAACTGGTGTCAGCCGTGCAATCAAAGGGTTGTTGGCGATGTCTTCGCGCGCGCAGCGAAAATCCGCGCGAAAACGA
This sequence comes from Neotabrizicola paludis, assembly GCF_044142105.1. Taxonomy (NCBI): domain Bacteria; kingdom Pseudomonadati; phylum Pseudomonadota; class Alphaproteobacteria; order Rhodobacterales; family Paracoccaceae; genus Neotabrizicola; species Neotabrizicola paludis. The sequence continues at coordinate 894,751 of NZ_JBGTYM010000001.1, read as the reverse complement.
AGCTGTGAATGCCGCACGGCACGGGTGACAGAAGGCGCGAAAGGTGCGAAAACGCGGGAATACGCGACGACGAGGGTGCAATGGCGCTGAGTTTCCGGCAGGGCGAGATTCTCGAAATCGCACGCAGCGAGGGCAGGGTGATCGTGGAAGATCTGGCCCAGCGCTTCGATGTGACCTTGCAGACGATCCGCCGCGATCTGGCCGAATTGTCCGAAGCGGGGCATCTCGACCGCGTCCATGGCGGGGCGGTGGCGCGGATGGGCGTGGCCAATATCGCGTGGGAAAGCCGCCGCCGGATGAACGAGGATGCAAAAGCCGCCATTGCGCGCGCCTGTGCGGCGGCGATCCCCGACAATTCCAGCCTGATCCTCAACATCGGCACCACGACCGAGGCGGTGGCGCGGGCACTGTTGAATCACCAGAACATCACCGTCATCACCAACAACATGAATGTCGCCAATATCCTGGTGGCCAATCCGGCCTGCGAGGTCGTGGTGGCGGGCGGTGCGCTGCGCCGGCAGGATGGCGGGCTGGTGGGCGAGCTGACGACGCAGTTCTTCGCGCAGTTCAAGGTCGATATCGCCGTGATCGGCACTTCGGCGATCGACGCGGATGGCGATCTTCTGGACTTCGATCTGGCGGAAGTGCGGGTTTCGAAAGCGATCCTTGGCCGGGCGCGCAAGAGTTTCCTGGTCACCGACCATTCCAAGTTCGACCGCTCGGCCCCGGCGCGCCTTGCCTCGTTGTCGGAGATCACGGCCGTCTTCACCGACCGCGCGCTTCAGCCCGATCTGGCGCGGAAATGTGCGGAATGGGGCACTGAGGTGCATATTGCCGGGGCGTGATTCTCCCCTGGGTTGTTCTTGACCCGCATCCTCCGACCGATGCGCGCAAAGTCGCGCGGAATTGTTGCATCCGGGCGGTCTGGGCCATGCGGGATCAATTGACAGGTCGGGGGGCGCCGTCTCAATCTGACGCCGCAGGCGCCCGCCTCCGGGGGCTGCATGGCGGGGCTGGTCTCCGTCCTGTGGACCGGAGACGGGGCAAGCCAAAAAACGCATAACAGGCGGGATCCACCCGCCATGACAGACCTGCGCGTCCCAATGGACGCCGACATGTGTCAACCAGGGAGAACGACCTTGACCATGACTTCCAATCTCAACCGCCGCCGCTTCCTCAAGGCTTCGGCGGCCGGTGCCGGCATTTTGGCCGCGCCTGCGATCATCTCGTCCAAGGCGCTTGCGTCCTCGGGCGAGCTGAACTTCACCGGCTGGGCGGGCTATCCGCTGTTCGCCGAAAAGGTGTTTCCGGCCTTCGAGGCCGCCACCGGCATCAAGATGAACTTCTCGGAACTGCCCGATCAGGACACGATGTTCGGCGCGGCCAAGGTCGCCCTGGAAGCGGGCGGCATCGACATGATCGAGCCGACGATCGACCGTTGGGGTGGCTGGAACTCGAACGGGCTTCTCGGCCCGTGGGATCCGGCCAAGCTGGCCATGGACAATTATCTGCCCGGTCTGGCCGACGGCTCGGCGGGCGAGCGGTCGCGCGATGGCGACAAGCTGATGTATATCCCCTCGGTCTGGGGCACCGAATCCCTTGTGGTCAACGAGGCAGATGCCAAGCTGTCCTCGCCGCCCTCGCTGGGCGATCTGTTCAGCCCCGACAACCAGGCCGTGTTGCGGCCGCATTCGGCGCTGGCCGCGATGGGCCGCTGGCTGGACGCGACCGGCAAGCTGCCGCGCCCGTGGATGGATGGCTATTCCGACATGGCCGCGATGACCGAGCTGTGGGACATCGCGCTGGCCGAGGCGATCAAGGCCAAGGGCAATGTGGTGCAGTGGTGGTCGGGCGAGAACGAGGCCAATGCCGGCTTCACCGCCAATGGCGCGACCGTGGGCCTGTGCTGGGATTCGACCGGCTACAACCTGCGCCAGGACGGCTACAAGTACATCGCTCCGGTCGAGGGCGCCTTCGCCTGGCACCAGGGCTTTGTCCTGATGAAGAACGCCAAGAACGTCGACCAGGCGCATGAATTCGCCAAGTGGATCTCGACCGGCGAAGGGTCTGCCATGTGGGCGACCGCCTTCTCGGCCAACCCGGTCGGCAAGGGCTCGGGCGAGTTCATGGACCCGGCGGTTTCGGAATATTACAACGGCACCTTCAATGACGAGGCGCTGGCGAAGCTGTGGTGGTGGCCGGAACAGTCGGCCGATTTCATCGCCAAGCGCACCGAATACGCCGACAAGTACAAGGCGGCCTGATCCGGTGCAGGGAATGGCGCCCGGGGTCCGCCCCGGTGCGCGAAAGGGCGGCGGGATTCTCCCGCCGCCTGTTTTTTGTTCACTTCCCCGACACATGCCGGTTACACAGGCTTGGCAGAAGGGCGCGGCACGCGCGCCCCTCGCGCCTGGAAGGAGAAACCGAAATGATGACCACCCTGAATCGCCGCCGCTTTCTGGCGGGCTCTGCCACGCTGCTTGCCGCCCCCGCGATCGTCTCGCGCGCGGCGCTTGCCTCTTCGGGCGAACTGAATTTCATCGGCTGGGCCGGATATCCCGAACTGGTCGAGAAGATCCTGCCGGCCTTCACCGCCGCGACCGGCATCAAGGTGAACTTCAAGGAAGTTCCCGATCACGAGACCATGTATGCCGAATCGAAGATCGCCATGGAGACCGGCGGCATCGACATGATCGAGACCACGATCGACCGCTGGGGCAGCTACAATGCCAATGGCCTGCTGCAAGCCTGGGATGAATCGAAGCTGGATCTCGCCGCCTATCTGCCGGGCCTGGCCGACGGCGAAGCAGGCGAGATGTCGCGCCTGGATGGCGCCCTGATGATCGTTCCCTCGGTCTGGGGCACCGAAGCCTTGGTCGCGTCGGAAGCCGATGCCAAGCTGTCCTCGCCCGCCTCGCTGGGCGATCTGTTCAGCGCCGACAACCAGGCCGTGCTGCGTCCGCATTCGACCCTGGCCGCGATGGGCCGCTGGCTTGAGGCCACCGGAAAGCTGCCGAAGCCCTGGCGCGAAGGCTACAAGGACATGGCGGTGATGACCGAGCTGTGGGACATCGCGCTGGCCGAGGCGATCAAGGCCAAGGGCAACGTGATCCAGTGGTGGTCGGGCGAGAACGAGGCGGTCGCGGGCTTCCAGGCCAATGGCGGCACCATCGGCCTGTGCTGGGATTCGACCGGCTTCAACGTCCGCAATGACGGCTTCAAATACATCGCCCCGGTCGAAGGCGCCTTCGCCTGGAATCAGGGCTTCTCGGTCCTGAAGAACGCCAAGAACGCCGATGCGGCCGCCGAACTGGCCAAGTTCGTCGCCACGCCCCAGGCGGCGGCCGACTGGGCGACCGCTTTCAAGGCGAACCCGGTCGCCAAGGGCGCGCCTGAATTGATGGATGCCGATATCGCGGCCTATTACGCTGGCACCTTCGACGAGACCGCGCTGAAATCGCTGTGGTGGTGGCCTGAGCAGACCGCTGAATTCGTCGCCAAGCGCGGCGAATATGCCGACAAGTACAAGGCAGCCTAAGCGGCAACCCGAGAGGCGCCTTGCGCCCTGAGGTTGAGAAAGCGCCGGGCCTTTGGCCCGGCGTGCCCTTATTCTGGGCAGTCACGTCGGCCCCGAGTGGACAAGTGCCGTGAAAGCCATTGCGGTCGCCGGAACACTCGGCATAGCCTGCCAAAAAAAGCGTCAATCATGACCAGACGACGGGGAGACACCGCGCGATGAGCGCCGCAATTGAACTCGATAATGTCTGCTGCGATTTCGGAACCTTCCGGGCCGTGGACAATGCGAATGTCGCCATCAAGCCGGGCGAATTCTTTTCCTTCCTTGGCCCGTCGGGCTGCGGCAAAACCACGATCCTGCGCATGATCTCGGGCTTTATCGAGCCGACGGGCGGGGTAATCCGAATCGGTGGGCAGGATGTGAAGGGCAAACGCCCGAACCAGCGCCCCACCGCGCTGATCTTCCAGAACCTGGCGCTGTTCCCGCTGATGCCGATCTGGGAGAACATCTCGTTCGGGCTTGAGGTGCGCGGCGTCGACAAGGCGGCGCGGCGGGCCAAGGCCGAGGAACTGCTGCGGCTGGTCGATCTGCCCGGGGCTGCCGACAAGATGGTCAGCCAGTTGTCCGGCGGCCAGAAGCAGCGCGTCGCCATCGCCCGCGCCCTGGCGGTGGAGCCGAGCGTGATGCTGCTGGACGAGCCGCTGTCGGCGCTTGATCTCAAGCTGCGCCAGCATATGCGGGCGGAATTGCGCGCCATCCAGAAGCGGACCGGCGTGACCTTCATCTACATCACCCATGACCAGGGCGAGGCGCTGGCCATGTCGGACCGGGTGGGCGTCATGTCCCAAGGCCGCATCCAGCAGATCGCCGACCCGCGCGAGATCTACAACAATCCGGTCAACGGCTTCGTCGCGAGCTTCGTGGGCGAGAACAACATATTCGAGGGCACGCCCGGCCCGGTGGCCGATGGCTTTGCCGGCTTCGACACGCCCGAGGGCCGCTTCCGCGCCCGCATCGCCCCCGAGGCGGTGGGCAAGCCGGTGAAGCTTTATGTCCGTCCCGAACACACCGTGCTGACGACCGCGCCGGGGACCGAGAACTCGGTGCCGGTGACGGTGACCGAAGTGTCCTTTGAAGGGGCCTTCATCTCGGTCCTGAGCGAGACCGAGACCGGCAAGAGCGTGGTGGCCGAGATCCGCAATGATGGCGCCGCGACGGTGCCGCAGATCGGTACGCAGCTTCACGCGGGTTTCGCGGCGGAACGGGCGGCGCTTTTGCCCGACGCCAACGTGCGGGGCTGACGCCATGCAGGACATGCTGCGCCGCTATGGCATGGGGCTGACGCTGACGATCTGCCTCCTCGTCGCCTTCTGGCTGTTGATGCTGGTGATCGTTCCCAACATCACGCTGTTCGAACAAAGCTTCCGGCCCTATCTGCCGGTGACCGAGATCGGCGGGCCGAAGGATGTCTATTCCTTCAACAACTTCCTGAAGGTCTTCAACGGAGACACGCAGGTGACGCTTCTGGGCTTCACCTTCAACATTCCGGTCCATGTGCTGACCTTCTCGCTGACGATCCTGTACTCAATCCTGGTGACGGTGCTGTGCTTCTGCCTGGCCTATCCGCTGGCCTATTACATGGCCAAGATCGTCAACCCCAAGACCCTGCCGACGCTTCTGCTGCTTCTGTTCATCCCGCTCTGGGTGTCCGAAGTGCTGCGCGCCTTTGCCTGGTGGATCATCCTGGCGCTGAAGGGGCCGTTGAACTCGCTGTTCCTGTTCATGGGCGTGATCGACAAGCCGGTGCGCTGGATCGTCGACTATAATGGCGTGATCATCGGCCTGGTCTATACCTATGTCCTGTTCATGCTGTTCCCGATCTACAACGCGATCCAGTCCTTGGACACCAACCAGATCGAGGCGGCGGAAGACCTGGGCGCACCCTGGTGGAAGATCCACCTCAAGATCGTGATGCCCCATGCCAAGCCCGGCATCGCCAGCGGATCGGTCATGGTGTTCATGCTGTCGGCCGGTTCGCTTCTGGTGCCCTCGATCCTGGGGTCCACCACGTCGCAATGGTTCACCCAGACCATCGACCAGTGGTTCAAGGACGCGCTGGACTGGAACACCGCCTCGGCCTATGCGCTGCTTCTCCTCATCCTCTGCACCGTCTTCGTCTCGCTGGCCATGTGGGTCTTCAAGGTGAAGCTGTCGGACATCGCGAAATAGGGGCGGGCACATGCACAAGTTCAGATTGGGGCTTGCCCATCTTTATACCTTCCTCTTCCTGATCTACCTGCTGGCGCCGCTGGCGGTGATGTCGGGGGCGGCGTTCAATGACAGCAAGCTGCCCTCGATCGTGCCCTGGCGCGGCTTCACCTGGCGCTGGTTTGCCGAGCTTTGGGCCGATGAGCGGATGCTGATCGCCTTTGGCAACACGCTGGTCGTGGCTGTGGCCGTCGCGGTCCTGTCGGTGATCGTCGGCACCGCTTCAGCCATCCTGATCAACTCGATCTCGGGGCGGCTGCGCACGGCGCTGTATGGCATGATGATCTCGACCATCCTGATCCCGGGCGTGGTGATCGGCATCTCGACGCTCTTGATGTGGACCAAACTGGGCGGGCTGATCTTCGGGGCGGATGACAGGATGTTCCCCTTCATACCAGGCCTGCATCTGAGCGTGCTGGGCCAGGTCAGCTATATCGCCGCCATGGTGATGCTGCTGGTTCTGGCGCGGCTGCAAAGTTTCGATGGCGGGTTGGAAGAGGCGGCGCTGGATCTTGGCGCGAGCCATGCCCAGGTGATGCGCCGCATCCTGCTGCCGCATCTTTACCCGGCGATCGGGGCCGGGGCGGCGGTGGCCTTCTTCCAGTCGATCGAGAATTTCAACGTCACCCAGTTCACCCGCGGCGGCAAGGACACGCTGACCGTCTATGTCTTCTCGAAAGTGCGGGCGGGGATCACCCCCACGATCAACGCGCTGGCCTTCCTGCTGATCTGCATCACACTGGTGCTGGCGGTCTGGTACGAAATCGCACGGCGCAGGCGCGCCCGGATCGAGGCGGCGCGTGAGGCCGAGGCGCGGCGGGCCGAAGCCATGGCCGAGATCACCGGGGCGGCGTGATCGCGCGAGCGCCCGGGGGCACACCCCCGGGCCTCCGTGGAGACTTTCGACCAAGACGAAGGGGTCAGCGCGCGAGGAGCGTGCTGACCAGGTCTGAACCGGGATCGGCCAGCGCGTCGATCACGTCGAAATGGTGCCGGTCCGGCGCGGCGGTCCAGGGGCAGGACCATTCTTCCGACAGCGTGCGGGCCTGCCAGAGAAAGGCAGGCCTTTCCTGCGCGCCGACCCAGACATGGGCGCTGGTGCCAGGGCGCAGGGTCAGGCGGGCAGGGCTTTCGCTGGCCGCCTCCTGCGCATCGATCCGCAGGGTCTCGTTCATCCGGGTGGCGATCAGCGGCCCAAGCTCGGACAGGGGCGAGATCGGCACGACGCGGGCGACGGGCAGATCTAAATCGGCGCAGCCCATCCGGGCGGCAAGGTGCCCGCCCGCGCTGTGCCCGGTGACATGGATCGGGCCGGGCGACAGCGTCGCGACATGGCGGATGGCCCTGGCGATCTCCTGCGTCATGTCCGCGATGCGGGCCGCGGGGGCCAAAGTATAGCCGGGCAGGGCGACGGCCCAGCCGCGCGCCAGCGCACCGGCGGCGAGATGCGAGAAATCGGCCGGCGCGAAGGCCATCCAATAGCCGCCATGGACAAAGACCAGCGTGCCCTGCGATGTGCCCTCCGGCACGAATAGGTCGAGCCTCTGGCGCGGGGCCGGGCCATAGGGCAGGTCGAGCCGCGCGCGCCGGCCAAGGGCGGCGCGGAACGCGGCGGCTTCGGACTGCCAGCGGAGCGGAACCGCTTCGGCGCCGGAGATGAAGGCGCCGTTCGCATAGTCGCGGTCGGCATCGGGCCAGGCATAGGGGATCATGGTTTGCGCGCTGCGAGATGGGTGGGGCAATGTTCGCCCGTGTCGAGAACCGGGATCATCCGCTGCCAGATCGCGATATTCTGGGCGACGAAATCCGGCCCGACGATCTTTGCCGCCTCGGCCCCCGTCGCGCCCTGCATCCGCGCGACCTCGCGCCGCGCCTCGTCGCGATACCAGGCATTGCGCGAGGTGATCGTGATGTCGGTGAAGCCATTGGCCTCGAAGGCCTGCCGGTAGCGGGCGGGCGTCGCCATGCCGAAATCCAGCCCCTCGGCGGCGATATAGGCGGCCATCTGGGGCGAAATCTCTTCCGTGCCGATCAGCCAATCCGAGGCCAGCAACCAGCCACCGGGCTTCAGCACCCGGGCGACCTCGGCCATCAGGGCGTGCTTGTCGGGGATATGGACGATGGAATCTTTGGAAAAGACCACATCGAAGGTTCCGGGCGGAAAGGGCAGCGGACCGGGCGCGGCTTTCACCAGACCGATCCGTGCGGTCAGCCCGGCAGCCTGCACCAGCGCCCGGGCGCGCGACAGGACCGGGTCTTCCACATCCAGCCCGGTGACGAAGCCTGCGCCATGATCCTGCACCAGCGCCAGATCTATGCCGCCCGCGCCACAGCCGATATCCAGCACCGATTTGCCGCGCAGGTCATGGCCTTCCAGCACGCGGGCCACCTCGGCCTTGCCGCCGGGCGACAGGAAGCCAATCCCCCAGACCGCCTCGAGCATGGCGATCATCCGGGGCGGGTAATGGTCTTCCGATGCGCTCACATCACGGCTCCGATCTGCCAGGGCACGAATTCCGCCCCGCCAAAGCCGAGCTGTTCCGACAATGTCCGCTCGCCCGAGGCGACCGCAATGATTTTCTCAAGGATCTCGCGGCCCTTTTCCTCGATGCTGGTGCCGTCAAGGATATCGCCGCAATTGATATCCATGTCCTCTTTCATGCGGCCATACATCTCGGAATTGGTGGCAAGCTTGATGCAGGGGCTGGGCTTGTAGCCGGAAACCGAGCCGCGCCCGGTGGTGAAGACGATCATCGTCGCGCCACTGGCGATCTGGCCGGTGACCGAGCAGGGGTCGTAGCCGGGGCTGTCCATATAGGTGAAGCCGGGCGTGGTGATCGGTTCGGCGAATTTGTAGACGCCGGACAGCGGCGCCGTGCCGCCCTTGGCGACCGCGCCCAGGGATTTCTCAAGGATCGTCGTCAGCCCGCCGCGCTTGTTGCCGGGGCTGGGATTGTTGTCCATCTCGCCCTCGTTGCGGGTGGTGTAATCCTCCCACCACCGGATCCGGTCCAGCAGCTTTTCGCCCACCTCGCGGCTGACCGCGCGGCGGGTCAGCAGATGTTCGGCGCCGTAGATTTCCGGGGTTTCCGACAGGATCGTCGTGCCACCCATCGCGACCAGCAGGTCCGAGGCATGGCCGAGGGCGGGGTTCGCCGTGATGCCGGAATAACCGTCAGAGCCGCCGCATTGCATGCCGATCATGAGATGCGAGACCGGGACGGGCGCCCGCCGCGCCCGGGCCGCGACCTGCGCCATTTCGCGCAAGACGCCAAGCGCGCGGTCGATGGTGGCCCGCGTGCCGCCTTCGCCCTGGATCGTCATGTAGCGGAAATTGCCATCAGGGCGCAGGCGGCCCTGACCGACAAGGTCTGGCACCTGCATGACCTCGCATCCCAGGCCGACCAGAAGAATGCCGCCGAAATTCGGGTTACGGGCATAGCCCTTCAACGTGCGCATCAGGGTCTGGTAGCCCTCGTTCGAGCCGGACATGCCACAGCCGGTCTGGTGGACGATGGGGACGATGCCATCCAGTCCGGGCAGGGCGGACAGATAGGGGTCGCGCTCGGCCGCCTCGGCGATGAAGCGCGCGACCGAGCCGGAGCAGTTCACCGAGGTGAGGATGCCCAGATAGTTGCGGGTGCCGACCGTGCCGTCGGCACGATGATAGCCCTGGAAGATGCGCGGCGGCAGCGGCGTGACCGGGCGCAGATCGGCGCCGATGGCATAATCGTCGCTATGCGGCGCCATGCCCAGATTGTGGCTGTGAATATGGGCGAAGGCCGGGATTTCCGCCGTCGCCTGGCCGATGATCTGGCCATAGCGGATGACATTCTCGCCCTTGGCCAGTGCATGGGTTGCAATCTTGTGCCCCCTTGGTATGGGCTGCACCAAAGGGCCATCCAGCCCGGCTGGCCGGCTGCCCGCCGCAAGATCGGAAAGTGCTATGACCACATTATCCGCGGCGTTGAGCCGGATGATCCCCTCGGCCATCTTGTCCCCTTTCTTGACAGGCGACTGCGTTCGCCTAACATGTTAGCATGTTACAGCCGATGTCTCCCGCTTCTCAAGTGGAACCGCAGCGCGCCCTGATGCCGCTGGACAGGTTTGTCGGCTCTTTGGGGCAACGGGTCTATCAATGCCTCCGCCAGGCGATCCTGTCCTTGGTCTATGGACCCGGAGAAATCCTGCGCAAGCCCGAGATCTGCGAGGCTCTGGGCGTCAGCCGCAGCCCGGTTTCGGATGCAGTGGCGCGGCTGGCGGCCGAGGGGCTGGTGGATGTGGTGCCGCAGGCGGGCACTTTCGTCGCGCGGTTCTCGATGGAGGAGATCCGCGAGGGCGTCTTTCTGCGCGAGGCGATCGAGCTGGCCGCGATCGAACGGGTGGCGGACACCGTGACGGAAGAGCAGTTGCAGCTTCTGCGCCGCAATCTGACGGTCCAGGCGGCCTTGGTTCGGGATGGCGATATCCCCGGCTTCTATCAGTCTGATGCGGCGATGCACGAGCTGCTTTTGTCCTTCACCGGCTTTCGCAAGCTGGCGCAGGTGTCGGAAACTGCCTGGCTGCATGTGAACCGGGCGCGGCAGCTGATCCTGCCGGTGCCCGGCCGGGTCGAGGCGACGCTGGAGGAGCATCGGGCGATCCTTGCAGCCCTGGAATCGCGCGATCCGGCGGCGGCGCGGGCGGCGGTGAAGCTGCATCTGTCGCAGCTTCTGCGCTATCTGGAACCGCTGGAGCGCGACCGGCCCGATCTTTTCCGTCCGGGGAAATGACCAGCTGGGGATGATCCTGCCATGACATTGCTCAACCGCCCCCGCTATGCCACCAGGCTGAACGCCTTCAAGACGCGGGGCGGCGGGATTGCGCAGATGCTGGCGGCGGCGGGGCAGGTGGGCGGGCTGGATGCGGCCGACCTGAATTATCCCGACCATTTCGACGGGCAAAGCCCGGAAAGCCTGTCGCGGCTGCTGGCCGATCAGGGCATGGCGCTGAACGGGCTGGCCATGCGCTATTACACTGATCCCGGCTTCCGGCTGGGGGCCTTCACCCATCCCGAGGCAAGGGTGCGCCGCGCCGCCATCGACCAGACCAAACAGGGCATCGACGCCTGTGCCGCGATGGGCGGGCAGGTGATGACGCTGTGGATGGGGCAGGACGGGTTCGACTACGCATTTCAGGTCGACTACGCCCGGCTCTGGGATCTGACGCTGACGGCCCTGGCCGAACTGGCCGACCACCTGCCCGCGATGGACATCGCAATCGAATACAAGCCCAACGAGCCGCGCGCCTTCGCTCTGATGCCCGATATGGCCAGCACGCTTCTGGCGCTGCGCGATCTGGACCGGCGCAATCTGGGGGTGACGCTGGACTTCGCCCATGTGCTTTATGCCGGAGAGATGCCCGCGCAGGCGGCCGAAATGGCGCTGCGTCACAGCCGCATCCTGGGGGTCCATCTTAATGATGGCTATGGCAAGCGCGATGACGGGTTGATGGCGGGCGCGGTGCATCCGGTGCAGACGGTCGAGCTTTTCGTGGCGCTGATGCGCGGCGGCTATGACGGGGTGATCTATTTCGACACTTTCCCCGACCATTCCGGCCTGAACCCAGTGGACGAGGCGCGCGAGAACATCCGCCTGACCGAGAGGCTGCGCGCGGTGGCGGCGCGATTGGCCCAAGATGCCGCTCTGGCCGAGGCGCAGGCCCGGCAGGATGCGGCGGCGGTCAGCCGGATCGTCACGGGGACGCTCTATGGCTAGGCCGGTCGTCCTTGTCGCGGGCTCGCTGCATCTGGATACGATCGTCGCGGCGCCGCATCTGCCCGCGCCGGACGAGACGGTGACGGGCAGCAGCGTGACGCAGGCTTTCGGCGGCAAGGGCGGCAATCAGGCGGTGGCGGCGGCCCGGATGGGCGCGCGGGTCATCATGGCGGGTGCGGTGGGCATGGATGCTGCCGCGTCCGTGCTGCGCGCGACCCTGCAAGCGGCAGGGGTGGATCACGCGCCGGTGCAGGCTGTGCCCTGCGCCTCGGGCATGTCTGTCGCCATCCTTGACCCGCAGGGGACGTATGGCGCGGTGATCGTTTCGGCGGCAAATTTGGTCTTCGATCCGGCGCAGGTGACGTTCCCCGCAGGGCTGTCGGTGCTGGTCTTGCAGAACGAGATCCCCGAGGGGGCAAACCTTGCGCTGGCGCGGCGGGCGGCAGGGGCGGGCGCGCGGGTGATCCTAAATGCCGCCCCAGCGCGTGCGCTGTCGCCCGAGCTGCTGGCGCTGTGCGACCTTCTGGTGGTGAACCGGGGCGAGGCGGCGGCGCTCCTGGGCGGAACCCACAGCCCGCGCGCTGCGGCGCAGGCTTTGGCCAAGCTGGGGCCGAAGGAGGTGATCGTGACCCTGGGGGGTGACGGCGTGGCGGCCTTGTCCTTCGTGCAACCGGCCTTCCCGACCCGGGTCGTCTCGACCCATGGCGCGGGCGACATGTATGTGGGCGCGCTGGCGGCGGAATGGGCGCGCGGCGTCGGGCTTGAGGCCGCCAGCCGCTTTGGCCAGGCCGCAGCGGCGCTGCATGTCGCGGCAGGGCCTGAGGGGCGCGAAACGATCACCGAGGCGCGGGTGCGGGCACTGGCGGATTAGCCGATCGGCGCCTCCGGCGCGATCAGCCCCTCGTCGCGCAAGGCCCGCCAGAGATCCCCGGGGATCTCTGCCGTCGCGGCGCGCAGATTGCCTGCCATCTCAGCCGGGCTTTGTCCGCCCGGAATCACACTGACCACGGCGGGGTGCAGCAGGGGAAAGCGGAAGGCGGCGTCGATCAGCCTTGTGCCATGGGCGGTGCAGAGCGCCTGCAAGCGGGCCGCACGCTCCAGCACCCATTCCGGCGCCGGGCCGTAATTCCAGGTCGCCCCCGGATGCGGCCCGCGTGCCAATATGCCGGAATTATAGGGCCCGCCGATCACCACACCCACGCCCCGGCTTGCGGCAAGCGCCATGAAGGGCAGGCTCTCTTGTTCCAGCAGCGTGTACCGTCCGGCCAGCAGGAAAAGATCGAAATCGCCGCGCTCCAGCAGCCACAGACCCGGCTGCCAGTCGTTGATCCCGGCGCCGAAGCCCGCGATCACGCCTTCGTCACGCAGGCGCAGCAGCGCGCGGTAGCCGCCGGCCATGAACTGGTCGAGCCGCGCTTGCAGCGCCTGCGGCGTGCCATGGTTGAAAAGGTCGAGATCATGGGCATAGAGGATGTCGATGCGGTCCAGCCCCAGCCGTTCAAGGCTGAACTCGACGCTGCGCAGCACGGCGTCATGGCCGTAATCATATTCCTCGCGCCGCGAGGGCACCTCGAACCATTTCCCGGCACCATCACCCTGGCCCGGCGGCACCGCATGCAGGATGCGCCCGACCTTTGACGACAGGACATATGAGCTGCGGTTCTTGCCGCGCAGGAACGGGTTCAGCCGCGTCTCGGCCAGGCCCAGGCCGTAAAGCGGCGCCGTATCATAATGCCGCACGCCGCCCGCCCAGGCAGCATCCAGCGTCTCGCGCGCCTCGCTTTCCGAGACCGCGCGGAACAGGTTGCCGATCGGGGCCGAGCCGAAACCCAGCTCGGTGAAGCGCAGCCCGCCCGTGCCATGGCGGTCCCATAGTCTTGTTGCCAGCATCGCGGCCTCCCTGTCGCTGACATGCTAGTGTGCAAGCCCTTCCCGGCCAATCCCTTTCGCGTTAGCGTGGTCGAAGCAGGGAGGATCACATGTCGCGTTTCAAGGCCGTTTTCGGGACGGGTAAGCCTGTTATTGCCATGGTGCATCTTGGCGCGATGCCTGGCACACCGCTGTATGATGCCAAAGCCGGGGTGGAGGGCATCGTCGCGGGCGCAAGGGCCGATCTGCGTGCCCTTCAAGCGGCAGGCGTTGATGCGGTGATGTTCGGCAACGAAAATGACCGGCCCTATGAACTGAAGGTCGATATCGCGTCGACCGCCACGATGGCGGCGGTGATCGGCCGGTTACGCGACGAGATCACCGTGCCTTTCGGGGTGAATGTGCTATGGGATCCGATGTCGACCATGGCGTTGGCCGTGGCGACGGGCGCCGCTTTCGTGCGCGAGATTTTCACCGGCACCTATGCCAGTGATATGGGCGTCTGGGCACCCGATGCGGGCGCGGCGCGACGCTATCAGGCGCGGCTGGGTATTTCCGGTGTGGCGACATTGTACAATGTTTCCGCCGAGTTCGCGGGATCTCTTGATCCACGTCCTCTGGCGGACCGGGCACGGTCTGCGGTGTTTTCCTCGGTCCCGGATGCGGTTCTGGTCTCGGGCGCCATCACCGGCGAGGCGGCGGAGATGCGCGATCTTGAGGCGGTGAAAGCCGCGCTGCCGCAGGTGCCGGTGCTGGCCAATACCGGCGTGAAGCACGCGACCGTGGCCGATGTGCTGCGCGTGGCGGATGGCTGCATCGTCGGCTCGGCCCTGAAGGTGGGCGGCGATACCTGGGCGGCGGTCGATCCCGACCGGGCCAAGGATTTCATGGAGCGGGTGCGCGCGGTGCGGGGGCGGTGATGGGCAAGGTTATTGGAAGAAATTCGCAAACTCCTTCGAAGGAAGCTGCGGGAAGCGCCCGATGATCCGCGATATTCTGAAGGAGCTGATGTTGATCCCCGGGCTCTCGGGCCATGAAGATCGGGTCGCGGCGGCCATCGCTGCCCATCTGGACCGGCTGGGCCTGGCGCATCGGTCGGACCGGCTGGGTAATCTGTCCTGCGATCTGCCCGGCGATCCGGCCCTGCCGCGGGTGATGATCTTCACGCATATGGACCAGTTGGGCTTTGTGGTGCGCAAGATCGAGGCCGACGGGCTGATCCGGCTGGAGCGGCTGGGCGGCGTGCCGGAACGCGCGCTGGCGGCGCAGGCGGTGGTTCTGTGCACCGCGCAGGGCGACCTGCCCGCCGTGATCGCCAACAAGTCGCATCACGCCACCACGCCCGAGGAGAAATACCGCGTCCTGCCCTATGCAGAGCTTTACGTCGATGCCGGATTCTCAAGCCGTGACCAGGCCTTGGCCGCCGGAGTTCAGATCGGTTGTCCGGTGTGCTACGCCCCCCGCGTGCTGGATCTGGCGCAGGGCCGTATCGCAGGCACCTCGGTTGATGACCGGGCGGGCTGTGCGGCGCTTCTGGCGCTGGCGGCGGCGCGGCAGGGCAAATCCGGCCCGCCCCTGACGCTGGTCTGGTCGGTGCAAGAGGAATACAACCTGCGCGGCGTCCTGCCCGCGGCCCAGGCGGCCGCACCCGATATCGCCCTGCAGATCGACCTGCTGCTGGCCTGCGACACACCGGATATGGCGGCGCGCGGCGAGGTGACGCTGGGCGGCGGTCCCGGCATCTCGCTCTATTCCTTTCACGGGCGCGGCACGCTGAATGGCGTGATCCCGCATCCCGCCCTGGTCCGGCTGGTCGAGGACGCGGCGCAGGGCGCCGGGCTGCCCTTGCAGCGCAGCGCCCATACCGGCGCGCTGACCGACCTGTCCTATGTCCAGTTCCTGGGCGCGCAGGGTGTGGCCTGCCTCGATGTCGGTTTCCCGATGCGCTACACGCATTCCGCTCTGGAAGTGGTTGATCCTGAAGACATATCAGGACTTGTCGTCCTCTTGGGCGCGGTGCTGGATGCCATAGGGCCCGACCTGAAGCTGGAGCGTGGCGCATGACGCTGTTCCTTGGCCTTGATATCGGAACCTTCGAATCCAAGGGTGTGCTGGTCGATGAGACCGGTGCGATCCGCGCCGAGGCCCGCCATCCGCACAAGATGCTGGTGCCGCAGCCCGGCTGGGCGGAACACCGGGCAGAGGAAGATTGGTGGGGCGATTTCGTCAGCATCACCAACGCGTTGCTTACCACTCCTGACATCAGGGCAGAAGAGATCGCCGCCATCGCCTGTTCCGCCATCGGTCCCTGCATGTTGCCGGTCGATGCCACCGGCGCGCCCTTGACGAATGGTGTCTTGTACGGTGTCGACACCCGCGCCATCGCGCAGATTGCGCGGCTGAATGCCGAGATCGGCGAGGCGCGCATCTTCGCAAGCTGCGGCAATGCGCTGACCTCTCAGGCCGTGGGGCCAAAGATCCTCTGGCTGCGGGACACTTCGCCCGAGATCTTCGAAAAAACCGCCATGGTGCTGACTTCGACAAGTTATCTGGTCTGGAAGCTGACCGGCGCCTATGTGATCGACCACTACACCGCCGCCAATTTCGCGCCGCTTTACGATGTACGACAGCAGGGCTGGACCGATGCGCTGGTCGATATCCTGCCGCTGGATCGGCTGCCGCGCCTGATGTGGTCGACCGAGATCGCGGGCCACGTCACCGCCGAAGCCGCCGCCGCCACCGGCCTGCCTGCGGGCATCCCCGTCACCTGCGGCACGATCGACGCGGCGGCCGAGGCGGTCTCGGTCGGCGTGGCCAGCCCCGGCGAGATGATGGTGATGTATGGCTCGACCATCTTCACCATCATGGTCACCGACCGGCCGCTGCGCGACGCGCGGCTGTGGTATGCGCCCTGGCTGTTTCCGGGCATGCATGGCTCGATGGCGGGGCTGGCGACAAGCGGCACCCTGACCCATTGGTTCCGCGACACGCTGGCGCCCGGCGCGGATTTCGGCATCCTTGCCGCCGAGGCGGCGACCAGCCCCAAGGGGGCGAAGGGCCTTCTGTGCCTGCCGCATTTTTCGGGCGAGCGCACGCCGCTGCATGATCCTGCGGCGAAAGGCGCCTTTTTCGGCCTGAACCT
Source organism: Neotabrizicola paludis (assembly GCF_044142105.1). Classification (NCBI taxonomy): domain Bacteria; kingdom Pseudomonadati; phylum Pseudomonadota; class Alphaproteobacteria; order Rhodobacterales; family Paracoccaceae; genus Neotabrizicola; species Neotabrizicola paludis. The sequence goes on along the minus strand of NZ_JBGTYM010000001.1, from coordinate 878,199 downwards.
GACTCATACGCGCGGTGATCTCTATCGCGCCGTGCTTGAGGGCATCGCGGCCGGCACGGCGCAGATCCTGGACTGCTACCAAGAGCTTGACGCCGTGCCGGACCGCCTGCGCGCCGTGGGTGGTGGGGTGCAAAACGCGGTGTGGTTGCAGGCGACCTCGGACTTTGCGGCCCTGCCGCAAGAGCTCTGCGCCCGCTCGATCGGGGCCAGCTACGGCGATGCCTTCCTGGCCGCCCTTGCCATCGGCGCCGCCAGGCCCGCTGATATCGCAACCTGGAACCCGGTCGCGCGGCGGGTCGAGGCGGAAAGGGTCCCGGCCTATGACCGGCAATATCCCTTGTGGAAAAGGCTTTACACGCAGACGCGGGACATCTCCGCCGAGCTTTAGGCCTGCCCCATCACTTTGGCTGCAAATATACCCGCCAGGGCCGCCGCCCTTTCCGCGGGGGCCGCGGGCCGACTTATTTCACCGCACCGGCCGCCATGCCCTTGATGATATAGCGCTCCAGCGCCACGCCGATCACGATCAGCGGCAGGATCGCGGCGAAACTCAGCGCCGCCATGCTCCACCAGGAAATGCCCTGACTGCCGGTCTGGCTGGCGACCATCACGGGTAAGGTATTGGCATGGGTCGAGGTCAGCAGCGCCGCGAAGAAATATTCGTTCCAGGTCAGCACCAGCGACAGGATGAAGGCCGCGACCATGCCAGGGAGCGCGATGGGCAGGATGATGGTCAGGAAGGCCCCCCAGATCGACAGGCCGTCGACCAGGGCCGCCTCTTCCAGCTCGGTCGGGATGGTGGCGAACTGGTCCTTCATGATCCAGATGACGATGGGCAGGACCGACAGCGTATAAAGCAGGATCAACCCGATCCGCGTGTCATGAAGCGCAAGCTCGCGGTAAAGCACCAAGAAGGGCAGCGCCAGCACGACCGGCGGCAGGATCAGCTGCGAGAGGAAGAAGAAGGAGATATCCGAATTCTTCATGAAGCCGAAGCGGTAGGAAAACCGCGACAGGCCATAGGCGGCAAGGCTGCCCAGAGCCACGGCCAGCGCCGAGGAGGTCAGCGACACGATGGCGGAATTCCAGAACCGCTTGAGGAACTCGGCCCGCACCGTGCTTTCCTGACCGATGGTCTTGGGCGACAGGCCGATCGATTCCCAGCCTTTCCATTTCGGCGCGAAATCGACATAGGGAACCATGTTCCCCTTCATCACATCCGGCGCCATCTTGAAGCTCGTAGTGGCGGTCCAGTAGATCGGGAAGAGGCAGATCACCGCCCAGAGGATCAGCGCGCCATAAATCGCGCTGCGGCTGGCCCACCATTTGATCCGATAGCCGCGATCAGCCTCGGCATCCTTGAAGATCTGGGTCGTGTCGGTTCCGGTCACAGGCGCGGCCTCATCCAACGGTCGGCAAGTTTCATCAAGACGGTCATCAGGATCACGATGATCACCAGATAGACCATGGCCAGCATCGTGCCGTAACCGACATTCGAGCGCTCGCGATATTCCCGGAAGATGAAGCTGGTGACCGTATCGGTCGCGCCCCCGGGGCCGCCGCTGGTGATGTTGATCACGATATCGGCGAGCTTCAGCTTGAAGATGATGCGGATCATCACGGCGGTGATCGAAACCGGCAGCATCAGCGGGAAGGTGACCTCCCAGAAACTTTTCCACCCGGTCGCGCCGTCCACGCGCGACGCTTCCTGCAATTCTTTGGGGATCGCCTGCAAACCCGCCAGAAGCATGATCATCATGAAGGGGATGAAGGTCCAGGCGTCGAGGATCATGATCGTTGCCTTGGCCATCCAGGCGGTCTCGAAAAAGGCCGGATTCTCCCATCCCAGGGCGCGGGCAAGCCGGGCAAGGGGGCCGAAGCGCGGTTCCAGCATCGACTTGCCGATCATCCAGGACACCGCGACGGGCGAGAGCATCAGGGGCAGCAGGAAGGCGACGCGAAAGAACTTGCGCGCGCGGATCTGCCCCGCAAGCAGCAGGGCAAGGCCGAAGGCGATGGCATATTCGACAAGGATCGCCAGCAGATACCAGACCATGTTGCCAAGGGCGTTCCAGTAGAACGGGTCGTGCCACATCTGCACCAGGTTGTCGGTGCCGTTGAAGACGCGGCCCGTGGGCGACGACAGGTTCCAGTTGGAAAAGGCGATCATCAGCCCGAAGAGAAGCGGGAACACCGTCAGCGAGACCACGAACAGCGCCGCGGGCAGCACGAAGAGCGTGCGCTTGCCGCGCTCGCCATGGATCAGCACCTGACCGGCGCAGAGGCAAACCGACCACAGGACGTAGGCGTAAAGCGTGGGCCGCCAGTTCTGGAAACCGAAATCGTGCTGGCCCAGGGCCTGGAGCATCTGCGCGCAGCCAAGCCCGGCCAGCAGCGCCGCCGAGCCCCAGATCAACCCCTGGCCCAGCATCCGCCGGGCTGGGGAAATATTGTCGTTGGTCACGACATGGAGAAGGTCGCCTTCGCTCATGACTAACATGTTAGCAACCGCGCTTCAGCCTATCTAGGGAAATCCTTCGCGCGCTTGCCTTTTCTGCTGCGCGCTCATAAATGATATATTATAACAGTATGATTGGGGTGCGACGATGGAAAACAGCTGCGATGTGGCAGTGGTGGGCGGCAGTTTCGCGGGGCTGAGCGCGGCCCTCATGCTGGGGCGGGCGCGGCGCCGGGCGGTGGTCTTTGATACCGGTCTGACCCGCAACCGCTTTGCAAGCCACGGCCATGGCGTAATCGGGCTGGACCATCGCGCCCCGGCCGAAATCGTAGCGGCGGGACGGGCCGATCTGGCGCGCTATCCCACGGTGCAGGTCGTCGATCTTGCAGTCACGGGGATCACGGGAGGCGAGGGGGCGTTTGCCCTGACCGATGCGGAGGGTAGGGTGTGGCAGGCCAAGCGGGTGATCCTGGCCCATGGCATGCGCGACATCCTGCCCGACCTGCCGGGACTGGCCGAAGGCTGGGGCCATTCGGTTCTGCAATGTCCCTATTGCCATGGATTCGAGGCGGCCGACCTTCCGACCGCTGTGCTGCTGACCCATCCGGGCGTCCTGCATATTGCCCAGATCGTCACCGACCTGACCGCCGACATGGTGCTTTTCGCCAACGGTCAGGACCTTGCGCCGGAGGTGGCGCAGATGCTGGCCGCCCGTGGCATCGCAGTGGAGCCTGAGCCCGTGGTCGCGGTCGAGGCGCCGGGCGGGGCGCTGCGCGCCGTCGTTCTGGAAGGCGGGCGGCGCGTGCCGCGTGCGGTTCTGTATCTGACGACGCGGCCCGAGCTTTCCGTACCTTTCGCGGCGGAACTTGGCGCTGCGCTGGACGAGGGCCCCTTCGGCCGTCACCTCAAGGTGGACATGCTGCAACGCACCAGCATTCCCGGTCTGTTCGCCGCGGGTGACATCACCCGGCCCTTTTACGGCGCGCCGGTTTCCTTGGCCGAAGGCAATCGGGCCGGGGCGGCGGCGCATCAGTCGCTGCTGGGCCTCTTGCCACCGATGCAATAGGAAAGGGCGCGCCGAGACGCGCCCTTCCGGCCTGCCAGGGATCGGAGGTCACATCCCCAGGCTGGCCTTATACAGCTTGATCTGGCTGTCGCGGCCGATCTGATCGGTGATCTTCTCCCAGGCGGCGGCGATGGCATCTGCCGTCTCCTGTGCCGATTTGTACTGCCCGGCATAGCCCTTGGCCAATTCGTCCTCGGCCACCGAGTAATATTGGAAGATGCCCGGAATCCGCGGCTCGATCGCGGCATTGGGGTGGTTGTAGCTGTCGAGATTCGAGCCGAGATAATCCTCGATGAAGGCGCGGTCATAGCCCGCCGCTTCCCATTCGTCGTACTGGAAGTGGCTGTTGCGATAGGGCTGGAAGCCCGACGGGTAGGCCGCCGTCCACAGCGACAGGTCCTTGCCGCCCAGATGCGCTGCCGCCGACCAGGCCGCCTTGCGCTTCTTCTCGTCGCCCGAGACGCGGCTGGTCACATAGACGCCCCAGCCGATATAGGCCATCAGCGGTGCCTCGTTCGCGGTCTCTTCCCAGGCGGCGGCGGTGTGGTTGTAGCGCCGGTCCGAGCCGGGGTTGATGCCGAAGCCGACCACATCGCCCACGACCGACGTGTCCGAGGTGCGGGCCGAGGATCCGACATCGCCCCACCACATCAGCATCGAGCCGGTGCCGGCCAGGAACTGGCTGAAGGCGGTGGTGCCGGGGTCGGCATTGATCTGGTCGGGCGGGTAGACGCCGGCGGCGATCAGGTCCATCACGTCCTGGAAGGCCTGCACCCAGCCCGGGTTGTTGACCATGGGCTTCATCGTGTCCGGCTCGAACAGCCAGGCGCGGTTGTCTGGCATCTTGACATAGGATGTCGCCCGGTTGGCCACGAAGTAGAAGCCGAAGCCGCCCCAGCCTTTCAGCGGGTCAAGATAGCCATAGGCGGGCAGGCCGGTCAGCGGGTCGGTCTGGCCCTTCAGCGCCTTGGAGACTTCGTTCACCTGCTGCCAGGTCTTCGGCACCTCGGCCCCGCCGATCGCGCCCTCGCCGAAGTAATCCTTGCGATAGCTGAAGGTGTGGCAGTCGCCGTCGATGGTGACGCGGTATTTCTTGCCATCCCAGGTGCCGACCGGCGGCTGCAGATAGCCCACAAGGTCGGTATCGTCGATCTGTGTTGCCACCCAGTCGGGCATCTCGTCCAGCAGGCCGCGGCCCGCCGTGTCGCCCTCGAAAGGCGCGCCCATTTCGATGATGTCGAAATCGACCGTGCCGGTCGCGATCGACTGCTGCAGGCGCGCGTTGTAATCGGCTTGCGCCAGGTCGATCCAGTTGATCTTTGCGCCGGTATAGGTCTCCCACGGCTTCAGGAAGCCGCGGAACAGCAGGTTGTGCAGGTTCTGGTTGTTGAGCCCCATGAAGGTCAGCTCGACCCCCGCGAATTCGCCCTCGGCCACATTCGCCTTGGTGGCGGCCAGGCACAATTCACCCACCTTCTGCCAGTCGGCATCCGTCGGGCTGCCCGCGCCAACGCCCGGAATGGCCAGGATCTGGGCGCGGATATCGTCTTGCGCCAGCGCGCGGTTGGCGGACAGCGGCACGGCGGCCAAAGCCCCCAGCGCCGTCGCGCCTTTCAGGAAGCGGCGGCGGCTCAGGCTTGCGGCATAGCGGTAGAGTTCGACTTTCACTTCAACTTCCTCCCATTGGCCCCCGTCCTGGCCGGATGCGGCTGGCGGGTCTGTTGTGGTTGACGTGTCTGGGTCTGGCAGGGCGGGGGCCGGGGGGCGGCGATCCATGCGCCGAAGCCCGGCAACCAGCGGCATGCGGGGCCTCCCCTCCCCATCTGTCCCCTGTCCTTGAACGCAGCTTCGCAGGGGCGCGGCATATCTGTCAAGCATCTAACATGTTAGTATGTTCAGCCGGGCTGGACAGGGCTTTCGCCGCTGGCTTACAGTCGGGGCAAGGGATGGGGGGCAGGGATCATATGGCCGAAGTGACGATCCGCGCGCTGCGCAAGATGTATGGCGGGCTACAGGTCATTCATGGTCTGGATCTCGACATTGCCGATGGCGAATTCGTCGTTCTGGTCGGGCCTTCGGGCTGCGGGAAATCCACGCTGCTGCGCATGATCGCCGGGCTTGAGGAAGTGTCGGCAGGCGACGTGATGATCGGACCGCGCCGGGTGAACAACCTGCCGCCCTCGGAACGCGACATCGCCATGGTGTTCCAGAGCTACGCGCTTTACCCGCACAAGACCGTGGCGGCCAATATGGGCTTTCCGCTGAAGATGCGCGGCATGGCCAAGGGCCAGATCGACGCACGGGTGGCGCGGGCGGCCGAGATCCTGGGCCTGACGCCCTATCTCGACCGCTATCCCCGCGCCATGTCGGGCGGCCAGCGCCAGCGCGTCGCCATGGGCCGCGCCATAGTGCGCGACCCGCAGGTGTTTCTGTTCGACGAGCCGCTGTCGAATCTGGATGCCAAGCTGCGCGTGCAGATGCGGGCCGAGATCCGCGAGCTGCACCAGCGGCTGAAGACCACCACCGTTTATGTGACCCATGACCAGATCGAGGCCATGACCATGGCCGACAAGATCGTTGTCATGCAGGGCGGCAGGATCGAGCAGGTCGGTGCGCCCTTGGACCTCTATGACCGCCCCGCCAACACCTTCGTCGCCAGCTTTATCGGCAGTCCGGCGATGAACATGCTGCCCGGTGTGGCTGAGGCAGGGGGCGTCCGCGTCGCCGGCGGTGCCCTGCTGCCGGTGCCGCCCGCGGTCAAGCTCGCCGCCGGGCGCGAGGTGATCTATGGCATCCGCCCCGAACATCTGGCCGTCGGGCCGGGCCTGTCGGGCAAAGTGGCCGTGGTTGAGCCCACGGGTTCGGAAACCCATGTCATCCTGCGCCCCGAGGACGGCGGGGCAGAAGTGGTCGCGCTGTTCCGCGACCGCGTGGCGTTCCGCCCCGGCGACACGCTTGCCCTGGCGCCGGAAGCGGGCAAGGTGCATCTCTTCGACAAGGGTTCGGGAGTGCGGCTCTAGGGGCTGACCCCGGGGGCTCTGCCCCCGGACCCGCAGGATTTCGACCAGGATGAAGGGGCAGGGAGGGGGTTTCTGATGCTCAAGGGAATAGACAACCGGCTGAATGCCGAGGTTCTGGCCTGCCTGCGCGCCATGGGCCATGGCGATGTGCTGATCGTGGCGGATACCAATTTCCCCTCGGATTCCGTGGCGCGGGCCACGGTGACGAGAAAGCTTCTGCGCATGGAGAACCTGACCTGCGCCGAAGCGGTGGAGGCCATCCTTTCGGTGCTGCCGCTGGACACGTTCGTCGAGGATTTCGCGGGGCGCATGGAAGTGGTGGGCGCGCCGGAGGAGGTGCCGCCGGTGCAGGCCGAGGTGCAGGCCGCGATCGACCGCGCCGAGGGCAAGCCGCGCAGGATGGTCTCGATCGAGCGATTTGCCTTTTACGACATGGCGCGACAGGCCTATGCGGTGATCCAGACCGGCGAGCGTCGCTTCTACGGCTGTTTCATGTTCCGCAAGGGCGTGATCCCGCCCGAAGCCTGACAGGAAAGACCAACATGACCAAACCCATCGTGATCCTCGGCATCTTCGTCGCCGACACCGCCTATCGCGCCGAGCGCATGCCGAAGATGGGCGAGACCATCCTTGGGCGCAGCTTCGTGCTGGGGCCGGGTGGCAAGGGCTCGAACCAGTCGGTCGCCGCCGCCATGGCGGGGGGGCGGACCCATTTCATCACCCGTCTGGGCAAGGACGATTTCGCTGCCATCGCGCGTTCGACCTGGGAAAAGGCGGGGGTGCGGCCCGAAGTGAGCGAAGATGGCGAAAGCTATACCGGGGCCGCTTTCATCTTTCTGGAAGAGGCCACCGGCAACAATGCCATCATCGTCTCGCCCGGCGCTGCCGCGCGGATCTCGGCGCAGGATCTGGAGGAGCGGGCCGATCTGATCCGCGGCGCCTCGGTCTTTGTCACCCAGCTGGAACAGCCGATCGAAGCGGCGCGGGCCGGGCTGAAGATCGCGCGCGCGGCCGGGGTGACGACGATCCTCAACCCAGCCCCGGCGGCGGCGCTGGATGATGCGCTCCTGGCGCTGTGCGACTACCTGACCCCCAATGAATCCGAGGCCGAGGGTCTGACCGGCCTGCCGGTCACCACCCTGGCCGAGGCCGAAGCGGCGGCGGATGCGCTTCTGGCGCGCGGCGTCGGCGCGGTGATCATCACCCTGGGCAGCAATGGTGCGCTGTACCGCGACAAGACCCGTTCAGTCCATGTGCCGGTGATCAGCGCCGGGCCGGTGGTGGAAACCACGGGCGCGGGCGATGCCTTCAACGGCGGCTTCGCCGTCGCCCTGTCGGAAGGCCGTGACGTGGTGGAGGCGGTCCGCTTCGGCTGCGCCACCGCCGGGATCAGCGTCACCAGGCCCGGCACCGCGCCCTCGATGCCGTCCCGGGCCGAGATCGACGCGCTTCTGGCGCGGCAGTGACGCCGGCGCGCTGCCGCCCGATTTTTATAGAATTGTCACACAAGAGTTACAGAACCGCAGCAGAACCACCGCAGAACGGACGGGCCCGGGAATCGGGCTCCTGAAACCCCGAAAGCGGATGGTGCCATGACGGTCCTCCTTGTCATTCTTGTACTGCTGGCCCTTTCGGCTGCAGGCTTCGTCCTGGGGCGGCAGCGCGCGCTGCTGCTGTCCGGGCGCAACCCCAGGCTCCTGCATTCGCTGCCGGGCTATTACGGCTGGCACGCCGCGCTGATGGCGCTGATCCCGGCCATGCTTCTTCTGATCCTCTGGGTCATCGTGCAGCCGATCCTCGTGCAGCGCGACGTGACCGATACGCTGCCTGCGGCGATGGTCAGTGACCCGGCCGCGCTGGAGCTGACCATGGCCGATGTGCGCCGCCTGGCCGGGGGGCTGGATGCCGCCGTCGCGGGCGGCAAGATGACCGAGCAGGAAGCGGCCATGCTGCGGACCGAATTCACCGATGTGCGCGGCAAGCTGGCCTCGGTCGGCGTCGCGCTGGGCTCGGATGTCAACAAGGATGTCCTCGCCGCCGCGCAGGAATATCGCGAGATCACCAAGACCGTCTCCTTCTGGCGCGCCGTGATCGTGATCGGAGCGGGCGTGATCGGCCTTGGCCTGGCGCTCGCCTGGACCAAGCCCGATTTCTGGGCTCGCAACCGGGTGGAAGCGGCGCTGATGGGCCTGCTGATGCTGGCCTCGACCATCGCCATCCTGACCACGGTCGGGATCGTCTGGTCGCTCTTCTCGGAAAGCGTGAACTTCTTCCGGCAGTATCCGCTCAGCGAGTTCTTCTTCGGCCTGACCTGGAGCCCGAACTTCCGCGGCGGCTCGGAGCTTGGCTTCCTGCCGCTCCTGTGGGGCACGCTGTACATCACCGTCATTTCGATGATCGTCGCGGTGCCACTGGGTCTTTTCGCCGCGATCTACCTGGCCGAATATGCCTCAAAGCGCGTCCGCGCCTGGATCAAGCCGCTGATCGAGGTCATTGCCGGCATCCCGACCGTGGTCTTCGGCCTTTTCGCGCTTGTCACCGTCGGCCCCTTCCTGCGCGATTACTTCGCCCAGCCCCTGGGTCTTGGAAATTCCGGCTCTTCGGTGATGACGGCGGGGATCGTGATCGGGATCCTGAACATTCCTTTCATCTCCTCCCTGTCAGATGACATCATCAACTCGGTGCCGCAATCGCTGCGCGATGGCAGCTACGGCATCGGTGCCACCCGCGCCGAAACCATCAAGCAGGTGATCCTGCCCGCCGCGCTGCCGGGCATCATGGGCGCGGTGCTTATGGCCGCCTCGCGCGCCATCGGCGAAACCATGATCGTGACCATGGGCGCAGGCGCCGCCGCCAAGCTCAGCCTCAATCCCTTCGAGGCCATGACAACGATGACGGTGAAGATCGTGGGCCAGCTGACCGGCGACACCGATTTCGCCAGCCCCGAGACGCTGGTGGCCTTCGCTCTTGGCATCACCCTTTTCGTCATCACGCTAGCGCTGAACATCCTGGCGCTGTGGATCGTGCGCAAATACCGGGAGCAATACGAATGACCGATCTTTCGTCAGCAGGCGCAGCCCCCCTGCGCACGGTCACGAAGCGGTCCATCCTGACCGCCTCGCCCGAGATGAAGCGCCGCAACGCGGTGGAAAGACGGTTCCGTCTCTACGGGCTTGTCGCCATCGCGCTCAGCCTCTCGATCCTGGCGCTGATGCTTTTCATCATCTTGCGCGACGGCAGCTCGGCCTTCGTGCAGGCCAAGCTCAGCTTTCCTGTCACGCTGGACGCCGCCGTGCTTGACCCCAAGGGCAATGGCAACCGCGACGAGATGACCAAGGTCACCACCATCGGATATGGCAAGGTTCTGGGCAAATCCTTCGTGGCCGCGCTGGCTGCCAAGGGGATCGACACTGCCGACATGCCGGAAAAGGACGTCGTCGCGATGATTTCCAAGGATGCAGCCGGCGATTTGCGCGCCCGCGTCCTGGCGGATCCCGCGCTTCTGGGCCAGACCATCGACGTGACCGTCCTGGCCGGTGGCCGCATCGACGGCTACATGAAGGGCCGCGTCACCAAGATCACCGCGAAGCGCGACGGCAATGTCACCCCGGAACAGCTCGAGCTTGCCGACCGGCTGATCGCCGCCGGCATGCTGGCGAAGAAATTCAACCTGCAATTCCTCACGCTGCCCGATGCCTCGGACCAGCGGCCCGAGGCGGCGGGTCTGGGCGTGGCGCTCGTGGGCTCGCTGTACATGATGCTTCTGGTCGCTGTGATGTGCGTGCCGGTCGGCGTCGCGGCCAGCATCTATCTTGAGGAATTCGCGCCCAAGAACCGCTGGACCGACCTGATCGAGGTGAATATCTCGAACCTCGCCGCCGTGCCCTCGATCGTGTTCGGCATTCTGGGTCTTTCGGTCTTCATCAACTTCATGGAGTTCCCGCAATCCTCCGCGCTGGTCGGCGCGCTGGTGATCTCGCTGATGACCCTGCCCACGATCATCATCGCCACCCGCTCGGCCATTAAGGCGGTGCCGCCCTCGATCCGCGACGCGGCCCTGGGCATCGGTGCGTCGCGGATGCAGACCGTGTTCCACCATGTCCTGCCGCTTGCCATGCCCGGCATCCTGACCGGCGCCATCCTTGGCCTGGCCTCGGCCCTTGGCGAAACCGCGCCGCTGCTTCTGATCGGCATGGTGGCTTTCGTCGACAACTACCCGGGCGCGCCGATCGAGGGCTTCGGCGATCCGGCCACCGCGCTGCCGGTGCAGGTCTATTCCTGGGCCTCGCGCTCGGACCCCGCCTTCATCGAACGCTCGAATGGCGCGATCATTGTGCTTCTCGTCTTCCTCCTGGTCATGAACGTGGCCGCCATCCTCCTGCGTCGCAAATTCGAACGCCGCTGGTAGGTCACACAGGAACAAACGGATATGAACATGAACGACATGCGAATGACGGACGCTTCCGTGGACATGAACCAATCGAAAATCTCGGCCAAGGATGTGCAGGTCTATTATGGCGAGAACCACGCCATCAAGGATGTCTCGGTCGAGATCCTCGACAAGGCCGTGACCGCCTTCATCGGGCCGTCGGGCTGCGGGAAATCCACCTTCCTGCGCACGCTGAACCGGATGAACGACACCATCCCGATCTGCCGCGTCGAGGGCAAGATCCTGCTGGAGGGCGAGGATATCCGGGATCCTCGCGTCGATCCCGTGCAGCTTCGCGCCAAGGTCGGCATGGTGTTCCAGAAGCCCAACCCCTTCCCGAAGTCGATCTATGACAATGTCGCCTATGGCCCGCGCATCCACGGTCTGACCCGCAACAAGGCGGAACTGGACGAGGTGGTCGAAAGCTCGCTGAGGAAAGCCGCGCTGTGGAACGAGGTGAAAGACCGTCTCCACGCGCCCGGCACCGGCTTGTCGGGCGGACAGCAGCAGCGCCTCTGCATCGCCCGTGCCGTGGCGACCTCGCCCGAAGTCCTGCTCATGGACGAACCCTGCTCGGCGCTTGACCCGATCGCCACCGCCCAGGTGGAAGAGCTGATCGACGAGCTGCGCACCAATTTCTCGGTGGTGATCGTGACCCATTCGATGCAGCAGGCCGGGCGCGTCAGCCAGAAGACCGCCTTCTTCCACCTGGGCAACCTCGTGGAATATGGCGACACGACCCAGATCTTCACCAATCCGCATGACCCGCGGACCGAAGCCTATATTTCCGGCCGGATCGGCTGACGGGAGACAGTTGATGGAACAGCATATCGTGTCCGCCTTCGACCGCGACCTCGAAGGGGTTCAGGCGCAGGTGATGAAGATGGGCGGCCTGGTCGAGAAGGCGCTTCTCGACGCCGCCGAGGCGCTCGAGCGCCGCGACGAGGCGCTGGCCGAAAAGGTCCGCGCCGCCGACAAGGCCATCGACGAGATGGAAGAGCTGATCCAGACCGATTGCGCCCGGATCATCGCGCTGCGGGCGCCCAATGCCACCGACCTGCGCACCGTCCTCACGGTGATGCGCATGGCCTCGGCGCTGGAACGCTCGGGCGACTATGCCAAGAACCTGGCCAAGCGCAGCCTGGTCCTGATGCAGATGTCGCCGGTGAATGGCGCGCCGGGCGCGGTGCGCCGCATGGCCAAGGCCGTGGTTTCGCAACTGTCCGACGCGCTTGACGCCTATATCGCCCGCGATGCCCAGAAGGCGGCCGAGGTCCGCCGCCGCGACCAGGAAGTCGACCAGATGTATAACGGGCTCTTCCGCCAGTTCCTGACCTATATGCTGGAAGACCCGCGCACGATCTCGGCCTGCATGCATCTGCATTTCATCGCCAAGAACATCGAGCGCGTCGGCGACCACGCCACCGCCATCGCCGAACAGGTGATCTACCTGGTCGACGGCAAGATGCCCGTCGACGAACGGCCGAAGCTCGACAGCGTCGGCACGGCGACCGACTGATCGGGCAGGGAAGGGGAAGTCAGCCAATGGCTCAGGACAGCAGACCGACCGTGCTACTGGTCGAGGACGAACCCGCGCAGCGCGAGGTTCTGTCCTATAATCTCGACGCCGAAGGGTTCCGCGTCGTCTCTGCCGACAATGGCGAGGACGCGCTGATGCTGGTGGACGAGGAAGCGCCCGACATCATCATCCTTGACTGGATGATGCCGAAGCTCTCGGGGATCGAGGTCTGCCGGCGGCTGAAGATGCGGCCCGAGACGCGGGCGATCCCGATCATCATGCTTTCGGCCCGCGCCGAAGAGGTCGACCGCATCCGCGGGTTGGAAACCGGTGCCGATGACTATGTCATCAAGCCCTATTCGGTCCTTGAACTCATGGCCCGCACCCGCGCCCAGTTGCGCCGCGTGCGGCCCTCGACCGCCGGGGTGGTGCTGGAATTCGACGATATCCGTCTCGATCCCGAAACCCATCGCGTCTACCGCTCGGACAAGGTGCTGCGCCTTGGCCCCACCGAGTTCCGCCTGCTGACCACGCTGATGGAAAAGCCGGGCCGGGTCTGGAGCCGCGAGCAGCTTCTCGACCGGGTCTGGGGCCGCGACATCTATGTCGATACCCGCACCGTCGATGTCCATGTCGGCCGCCTGCGCAAGAGCCTGATGCAATTCGGCGGCGAAGATCCCGTGCGCACCGTGCGCGGCGCGGGCTACGCGCTGGGCTGAATGCGGCCCAGGCTGACGAAGGCAGGGCCGCAGGTCTTTCTTCTGTTCGGAAATATCCCGGGGGTGCGGGCCGCAGGCCCGAGGGGGCAGCGCCCCCTTACGCCGCCAGCGTCTCGCGCAGGGCCTGCAGGAAGATCCCGGCATGGTCGGGCTGGAAGGGCAGCGGCGGGCGGATCTTCAGCACATGGCCCTGTGGGCCGGTGGCCGAGATCAGCGCGCCGCGATCGCGCAGCCCGTTGACGATCCGCGCCGCCTCCGGTGCCGAGGGCGCGCCGTCGCGCAAGATGTCGACCGCAAGGAACAGACCCGCGCCGCGCACCTCGCCCAGCCGGTCATCGGCGCGCGCCATGGCCTCCAGCCCGTCGCGGAAGATCTGGCCCGTCGCCGCCGCATTCTGCCGCAGGCCTTCCTCCTCGATCACCGTCAGCACCGCCAGCGCCGTTGCCGCCGCCACGGCATTGCCGCCGAAGGTGTTGAAATAGCGCGCCTGCACACCGAATTCCGCAACGACCTGCGGCTGGATCACCAGCCCCGCCACCGGATAGCCATTGCCCATCGGCTTGCCCAGGGACACCATGTCGGGCAGCACGCCATGGCGCTGGAAACCCCACATCTGCCCGCCCGTCCGGCCAAATCCCGGCTGGACCTCATCGGCCAGGAAAAGCCCGCCCTCGGCCCGGATCGCCGCTGCCGCCGCCGCCAGGAAACCCGGCGGATCAAGCCACAGCCCGTCCGAGGAAAACACGGTATCGAGGATCAGAAGCGCGGGCTTGATGCCCCTGTCCCGCATCCGTGCGCAGGCGGCGGTGACGGCTGCGGCAAAGCCCTGCGCCACGCCCTGCGGGTAATTGGCGGGCGAGGGGGCGGGGATGGCGAAGACCTCGGGGCCGGGTGCCACCGCCGGGCCGATCGACATCGACATCTGCGCCGTGGCCAGCGTCACGCCGTGATAGGCATTGTCGGTGACGATCACCCCGGTCCCGCCGGTCGCCGCACGGGCGATGCGATAGGCCAGGTCATTGGCCTCGGACCCGGTGCAGGTAAACATGACATTGGAAAGTTCAGCCGGGAAATGCGCCAGCAGCCGCTCGGCATAGGTCAGGACCGTGTCATGCAGATAGCGGGTATGGGTGGCCAGCACCGCGGCCTGCCCGGCCATGGCCTGCACCACACGGGGATGGGCATGGCCCACCGAGGCCACGTTGTTGTAACAGTCCAGATAGGCCCGTCCCGCCGCATCGTAGAGCCAGACCCCCGCGCCGCGCACCAGATGCAGCGGGCGTTCGTAGAACAGCCGATAGGCCGGACCCAGCAGCCGCGCCCGGCGTTCGACCAGCGCGGCTTCCTCGGGCGGCAGGGCGGTGCCGGGGACAAAGGCATTCACCATCTGGACGGGGCGGTCAGTCATCATTCCTCCGGTCTGGCGGCAAGGGTCAGGGCATGGGCCAGCGCGTCGCGGCCCAGGTTTTCGAAAGCGGCAAGCCCCGCCCTGGCATTGGCGGAATTGCGCAGGATGTATTCGGCATTCGACGGATAGCGCGCCGCGCGCCAGCCCGAGATCACGAGGCTCGTCACCATCCGCGCGGCGATCAGCTCGGGCAGCAGCGCAACTTCGGTCCCGGACAAGGCGATCCGCGCCGCATAGCCCTGGATCAGCGCACAGGGGCCGCCCAGAGGGTCGGCGGGATCAAGCTGATAGGCCGCGGCCACCGCCAGATCGCAGATGCGCGGCGTGCGCACCATGTCGCCAAAGTCGATGACGCCGGTGATGCGGTCGGGGTCGTCCGCCGCGGTCAGGATATTGTGGCGGTTGAAATCGCTGTGGCAGACCTGCCGGGGCAAAAGCGCAAGCTGCGGCGCGACCTGCGCCTCGAATCTCTCGATGAAATCCCCGGCCCAGGCCGCAAACCCGCGATCGGGCAGATCGGGCAGCATCGCCGCAAGGCGCGGCAGGCGCTGGATGTCCCACAGGATCACAGGATCGGCCCCGGCGCCGTCATAATCGGCCAAGGCCAGCGTCAAGCGCGCCAGCAGCGCCCCGATGGCCCGCGCCTGCGGGGCCGAAAACGGGGTCTGCGCCTGCGGCTTGCCCTCCAGCCAGCTCATCAGCCGCAGCCGCCCCTGGGGCAGATCGACCCAGAGATCGCCCGTCGCCGTCGGCACCACGCGCGGGACCGGCAGGTCGGGATCGGCCTTGGCCACATGCATCAGGGCCTTGCTTTGAAAGGCCGTCAGCGCCATCGGCTCGGCCGGATTGGCCAGCTTCACAGTGAACCGCCCCTGCGGCCCGTCGAGCCGGTGGTTCAGGTCGCGCTCGGCGGTCAGCGCGGTGAGATCGCCCTCCAGCCCCCAATGCCGTGCCAGATGCCCAAGAATCTCTGTCTGCGACAGGCGGGGCGGCGGGTGCGAAAGGATGTCGGAGAATGCTTCGGATGCGGTATCGGGGGACATGGTCTGCCTGTGCTGTCGCGGCAGATGATCACAGGCCAAGCCACAGCGCCAGCCCTTGGCTTGCCGTCCGGCGCAGTCTGGGGCAGGCAGGACATGCAGGGGAGGGGCAGGATGGACTGGCTGGAATTCGGGTTTGCGCTGGCGCTGTTTTTGGTGTCGCACCGCCTGCCGGCGCTGCTGGGGATCAAGGATCGCCTGATCGCGCGTTTCGGACGGCGGGCCTATGGCCTGGCCTATTCGGTTCTGTCGCTGGCGCTGTTCGCCTGGGTGATCGCGGCGGCGGGCCGCGCGCCTTTTGTGCCGCTCTGGGACCAGCAGGGCTGGATGCGCTGGCTCGTGAACCTGACCATGCCCGCCGTTTTCCTGCTGGGAAGCTGCGCCGTCGCCGCCGCGAACCCCTTTGCCTTCGAAGGCAGGAAACAGGGCTTCGATCCGGCCCATCCCGGCATCGCGGGCCTGACGCGCCAGCCGCTTCTTTGGGCCATGGCGTTTTGGGCCAGCGCCCATCTTGTCGCCAATGGCGATCTTGCCCATGTGATCCTGTTCGGCGCGATGCTGGCCCTGACGCTCAGCGGCATCGCCCTGATGGAGCGCCGGTCGCGGCGCAGCCTCGGCCGCGACTGGCCGCGCCTTGCCGCCCATACCGCGCTGATCCCCGGCGCGGCCCTTCTGTCCGGCCGCTGGCGCCCGCGCTTTCGCCCGCCCTGGCGCCGCCTCGCCGTGGCGCTGCTGATCTGGGCGGCGGCGTTCCACCTGCATGAACCCCTGATCGGTCTCTGGCCCGGCCCCTGATCGCGCCCTGATCACCCTATGCCGGCGCATTCCGTCTTGCCTCTGCCGCCGGGCCTGTCAGGAATGGCGGCAACCAGCAAAAGGGGCGTTTCATGAGCATGGTTCAGGTCTTCGACGGGCATAACGATCTTCTCCTGCGGCTCTGGCAGGATGCTGCCCGACGCGACGAGATCTTCCTGACCGGCGAGGGCAAAGGCCATCTTGACCTGCCCCGCATGAAGGCGGGCGGCTTCGCGGGTGGGCTTTTCGCCATCTACATCCCCTCGCCGCATGAGGGCGATGCGCCCGATTACATGCACATGATGGACAACCCGCCCTATGACCTGCCCTTGCCCGCCTTGATCGAGGCCGCGGCGGCGCAGCCCTGCGCCCTGGGGCAGGCCGGGTTGTTCCACTGGATGGCGCGGGCCAGCCAAGGCGCCTTCCGCGCCTGCACCACCGCCGCCGAGATCCGCCGGGCCGCGGCCGACGGCGCCGTTGCGGGCGTGCTGCATATGGAAGGGGCCGAGGCGATCGGCCCCGATCTGGATGCGCTGCATGTTTTCCATGCCATGGGCCTGCGCTCGCTTGGCCCGGTCTGGAGCCGCCCGACCATTTTCGGCCATGGCGTGCCCTTCCGCTTTCCCGGTGACCCCGACACCGGCGACGGCCTGACGGCCGAAGGCGAGGCACTGGTCCGCGCATGCAACGCGCTGAAGATCATGCTCGACCTCAGCCACATGAACGCCAAGGGCTTCCGAGACGTGATGCAGCTCTCCGACGCGCCGCTGACCGCCACCCATTCCAACGCCTGGGCCGTCACCCCGTCGACCCGCAACCTCACCGACTGGCAGCTTGACGCCATTGCCGAGACCGGCGGCCTCGTCGGCCTGAACTTCGCCACTGTCTTCCTGCGCGAGGATGGCCGCGATTCGGCCGAGATGGGCTGGGAGCCGGTGATGCGCCATCTCGACCATCTCCTGGCGCGTCTGGGCGAGGACGGCGTGGCGCTGGGATCGGATTTCGACGGGGCGACAGTGCCGCAGGGCATCACCGATGTCGCGGGCCTGCCGAATCTGATCCAGGCCATGCGCGATCACGGCTTCGGCGAGGCGCTGATCCGCAAGATCGCCTTCGACAACTGGCTTGCCCATCTGGAGCGCACCTGGGGCGCCTGACACCCCGTATGTCCCGCATCCTTTAATCCAAAGTCTTTTACTCGGGATTGACAAATCCAAGTCAATCGGTCAGGAATTGACCGAACCGCCCAGCCATGTCCGTCCCGGTCAAGCAAGGCCCGAACGCGTAAGACCAGGACCCGATGGAGAGCGGCAATGACCAAGATCGAAAGGGCCGGGCGGAGCCATCCGCTGGCCGAGATGCTGATGGATCTGACACCTTCGGCGGGGGCCTTCCCGCTGTCGCTGATCGAAGCGCTGATCGAGCGCAGCCAGATGCCGGCCCTGCCGGCGGGGGGGCAGAAATGAACATGCGCCCCGAGCCGATGCTGACCCCCTGGCTGAGCGCCGATGCCTCGCCCGTGCATGAGGCGCGGGTCCTGACCGAAGGCGGAAGTCTCGCGAAAATCCTGCTCGACGGGCAGGTCTATACCTTGCGGATCACCCGTCAGGGCAAGCTGATCCTGACGAAATAGGGGGCTTCTGATGATCGTCTGCCACTGCATGGCCATCTCGGACCGCGACATCACGGCGGCGGTCACCTGGATGCGCGCCGCCGACCCTGCGACGATCATCACCCCCGGCAAGGTCTACCGTGCCCTTGGCAAGCGCGCCGATTGTGGCGGATGCCTGCCCCTTTTCCTTGACACGATGCGCGGCTGTGCGAGTTTTGCGGTAGCCACGGGCAGCATCGCGGATGCGCCCCAGCCGATCCCGATGCTTCGCAGGACAAAGGAAGGGCAGCATGAAGGGCGACCCGAAAGTCATCGAATTTCTGAACGCGGCCTTGCGCTCTGAGCTGACGGCGGTCAGCCAGTACTGGCTGCATTTCCGGCTGCAGGAGGATTGGGGCTATGGCCGCATCGCCGCCAAAAGCCGCGCCGAATCGATCGAGGAAATGCATCACGCCGACAAGCTGATCGCGCGGATCATCTTCCTTGAGGGCCATCCCAACCTGCAAAAGCTGGACAGCCTGCGCATCGGGCAAAACCTGCGCGAGACGCTTGAGGCCGATCTTGCGGGCGAACATGACGCGCGCACCCTCTATATCGAGGCGCGCCAGCATTGCGACAAGGTGGGCGACTATGTCAGCCGCGCCTTGTTCGACGAGCTGCTGACGGATGAGGAAGGCCATATCGACTTCCTCGAGACCCAGCTTGCCCTGATGGATGACATCGGCCCGCAGATGTATGGCCAGTTGAACGCCAAACCGGCCAACGAGGCGGAATAGTCGGAAAGGCGGCGGTGCGTGTTCGTTTGCCCCGCCGCTCTCCGGCCGCTTACGTCACCCCATATTTCTGCCGCGCCTCGGCAAAGGACAGAAGCCGCCCCTGCGCCTCGTCCCACAGATGCAGCCGCGCCTGCGCGATGCTTTCGCGGATGGTCAGGCGCTGCGCCTCGGCCAGGCTGCGATGTTCGCGCAGCACTTCCGGCAGCCGGTAGAACGGGATGCGCGAATAGAGGTGGTGAACATGGTGGATGCCGATATTCCCGGTCAGCCAGCGCAGGGGTTGCGGCAGGACGTAATGCGAACTGCCCTCCAGCGCCGCATCATGCAATTGCCAGTCCTCGCCCTTGGCCCAATGCGTCTCTTCGAACTGATGCTGCACATAGAACAGCCAGACCCCGATCGTCGCCGCGATCACCGAGGTCGGCAGAAAGATCAGGAGCACCGGAAGAAACCCGCCGAACCAGACGATCAGCCCCAGCGCGATGGCGATCATCGCATTGGTGCCCATGGCCGAGGTCCAGTAGCGCCAGCCCGCCCGCATCAGCCCATAGGGCAGGCGGTTCTGCAGGATGAACAGATAGCTCGGACCCAGCACGAACAGGACAAGGGGATGGCGATAGAGCCGATAGGCCAGCCGCCCCAGCGGCGATCGCGCACGGTATTCCTCGATCGTCAGCGTCAGCACATCGCCGATGCCGCGCTGGTCCAGATTGCCGGCATGGGCATGGTGGATCGAATGCGACCGCCGCCACACCGCATAGGGCGTCAGCGTCAGCACCCCGAGGACGCGACCGAGCCAGTCCTGCGCCTTGCGGTTGCGCAGGAAACTGCCATGGCCGCAATCATGCTGGATGATGAAAATCCGTACCAGAAAGGCCCCGTTCAGAATGGCCAGCGCCAGCGCGAGCCAGGGGCTGACCGAGAGCGCCATCCAGGCCAGCGCCCAGAGCGCCAGAAAGGGCGTCACGGTCGCCGCCAGCTCGAACAGGCTGCGCCCGGTCGAGGGTTCACGGTAGCGGGCAAGGGTGGAAAGCCAGTCGCGGGCAGAGCGGGTCGGTTCGGGTCTGTCGGTCATCAAGGCCTGTCAGGTATCGCCAAGGCGGCTTGGCGGTTTCATTGGCGCACCCGAAGGGTGGCCCCCAGCGGTTAAGGAATGCTGACCCGTCTGACAACCGCCAACATGTCGCGGCCCCCGCGCCGGGCGGCGGCGAAGGCCGTTCAGCCGCCGGTATGGCTCATGTGCCGGGTCATCTGGCCGCGGATCACCTGCCGGGAATAGTCGAAGTCATGGCCCTTGGGCTTGCGCGCGATGGCGGCGCGGATCGCGGCTTCCAGCGGCGCATCGTCGCCCGGATGCGCGCGCAGCGGTGCGCGCAGATCAGCCATGTCTTCCTGCCCGAGGCACATATACAGCTCGCCCGTGCAGGTCAGCCGCACCCGGTTGCAGCTTTCGCAGAAATTATGGGTCAAGGGCGTGATGAAGCCGATCTTCTGCCCGGTCTCCTCCAGCCGCACATAGCGTGCCGGCCCGCCCGTCCGCTCGGCCAGGTCTTCCAGCGTGTAGCATTGCGCCAGCCGCGCCCGCAGATCCTTGAGCGACCAGTATTGGTCCAGCCGCCCCGGTTCGATCTCGCCCATCGGCATGACCTCGATCCAGGTCAGATCATGGCCCTCGCGCGCGCACCATTCGGTCAGCGGGATCAGCTCATCCTCGTTGAAGCCTTTCAGCGCCACGGCATTGATCTTGACCCGCAGCCCAGCCGCCTTGGCCGCCGCGATCCCGTCCAGCACCTGCGGGAGCCGGCCCCAGCGCGTGATCTCGGCAAATTTCTTCGCATCCAGCGTGTCGAGCGAGACATTGATCCGCCGCACGCCCAGATCGACAAGCGGCTGGGCGTATTTGGCAAGCTGGCTGCCATTCGTCGTCAGCGTCAGTTCCTTCAGCGCGCCGCTTTGCAAATGTCGCGCCATGGCTTCGAAGAAGGTCATAATCCCCTTGCGCACCAAGGGTTCGCCCCCGGTGATGCGCAACTTCTCGACCCCCAGCCGCACGAAGTTGGAACACAGCCGGTCCAGCTCCTCAAGCGTCAGCAGCTCGGCCTTGGGCAGGAAGGTCATGTGTTCCGCCATGCAATAAGTGCAGCGGAAATCGCAGCGGTCGGTGACCGAGACCCGCAGATAGGAAATGGCGCGGGCGAAGGGGTCGATGAGCGGGGCGCGGGTCATGGCAAGGAAAGTAGGCCCGGCGGGGCGCTGCCACAAGAGGAAAGCCCGTGGTTGCGGGGCAGGGGCCTTGCGACTATCGTCTTGGCCATGATCACACGCATCGCCCCCCTCCTCGTGCTCCTTGCCGCCCTGCCGGGCTGCGAGGCCCTGAAATCGCTGGGCAAGGGGGAAGACAAGGCCCCGCCCGGCGATCTCGCCACCGAATTCGCGGCCCCGGTCGAGACCACCTCGCTTGAAGGCATGGGGGCGGGACAATCCGTCGCGGCGCTTGACCAGACCAGCGCGGCCGAAAAGTCCGCCGCCCTCGCCGCGCCCGCGCAAGGCGGCGAACGCGCGCTCGGCAAGGCCGTGGTGGCGCTGGGATCGCCCGCCGAACAGGGGCTCTGGGTGCAGACCGCGCTGGTCAGCGCGCCGACGAAGGGCCGTGTGACCGCCTCCAACGGCCAGTCGCTTGCGGTCGAGCTGCGCCCGGGCACGGGCGGCGCGCTGATGTCGCTTGCCGCCTATCAGGCGCTGGGCATCGCGCTGACCGAATTGCCGGAAGTGACCGTCTACGGGCCGTAGGCCCCAGACCGCCGCAGCAATGCCGCACCGCACCGGGACTTCGGGGCAGGGGCCTCTGCCTCGCGGCGTTCTTCTGTTCCTCAAATATCCCCGCCGGAGGCTCCCACCGCAGCGGCAGGCGCCCGGGATCAGTATTCCGCGCCGCCGCCCTGCCATTCGCGGGCAAGATTGCCGAAGCGCGTGAAGCGGCCCTCGAAGGACAGCGGCACTGTGCCGATCGGGCCATGGCGCTGCTTGCCGATGATGACCTCGGCGACGCCATGGCATTTCTCCATGATCTCCTGCCAGGCCGCCATCTTGTCCAGCTCGTGATCGGCGGGCTTTTCCCGCTCGCGGTAATATTCCTCGCGGAAGACGAACATCACCACATCGGCATCCTGCTCGATCGAACCCGATTCCCGCAGGTCCGACAGTTGCGGTCGTTTGTCCTCGCGGCTTTCGACCTGGCGCGACAGCTGCGACAGGGCGATCACCGGGATGTTCAGCTCTTTGGCGATGGCCTTCAGGCCCTGGGTAATCTCGCTGACTTCCTGAACCCGGTTCGCCTCGGACGATTTGGACGAGCCCTTCAGAAGCTGAAGATAGTCGATCATCAGCACGTCCAGACCATGCGTCCGCTTCAAGCGCCGCGCCCGCGCCGCAACCTGCGAAATCGGCAGGGCGGGGGTGTCGTCGATGTATAGCGGGCAGCTTTCCAGATCCTTCGCCGCATCCACGAAGCGGCGGAACTCGGTCTCGGTCATGTCGCCGCGCCGGATTTGTTCCGAAGGCACTTCCGAGGCTTCCGACAGGATCCGCGCCGCCAACTGCTCGGCGCTCATTTCCAGCGAGAAGAACCCGACCACCCCGCCTTCGACCGCGCCTTCCGACCCGTCGGGCTTGCGGCCACGGCGATAGGCCTTGGCGACGTTGAAGGCGATGTTCGTCGCCAGCGAGGTCTTGCCCATCGAGGGGCGCCCGGCCAGGATCAGGAGGTCGCTTTCGTGCAGGCCCCCCAGCTTCTTGTCCAGATCCACGAGTCCGGTCGAAATCCCGGCCAGCCCGCCGCCGCGCTGATAGGCGGCGTTCGCCACATTCACCGCATCGGTGACGGCCTTGAGGAAGGACTGGAAGCCGCGCTCGGCCACGCCCTGTTCGCCCAGCTTGTAAAGCCGCTGCTCGGCTTCGGTGATCTGCTCGCGCGGCTCACTGTCAAGATCGACCTTGCCCGCCCGGTCTGAGATGTCGCGGCCCAACTGGATCAGCTCCCGCCGCACCGCGAGGTCATAGATCATCTGGGCATAGTCGCGCGCGGCGAAGCTGGAAATCGCCGCCCCGGCCAGCCGCACCAGATAGGCCGGCCCGCCCAGTTCCTTCAGCCCGGCATCCTCTTCCATGAAGGCTTTCAGCGTGACGGGCGAGGCCAGCGCGTTCTTCTGGATGCGCGCGGCGGCGATCTCATAGATGCGTTGATGGACCGGGTCGAAGAAATGCGCAGGCTTGATCAGCGCCGCCACCCGGTCATAGATGTCGTTATTGACCAGGATCGCGCCCAGAAGCTGTTGTTCCGCCTCGATATTATGCGGCAGCGCCTCGGTCGCCGATGCGTCCGAGACTGCCGGAACGCCCGGTCGCAGGGTTGCGACTTCGCTCATGCCTTGACCCCTAACTTCCCTCCGGCGCGTCTTTTCATCCGCGCGCCTCGGGTCCTGTGATGCTCTGATCCGCCCGCCGCGACAACCGCTGATAAGTCAGGGGGTAAGTCGGGGGACAGCTTCATTTTAGGCGAAATGCCCCGAGTCGGCCACAAGCGATTGCGGCTGCCTGGTGTAAAGATCACAAGCCGCAGCGCGGCGACTCGTGATTGCCCACAAAGCGTCCCCAGCGTCGCCCCCAGGGCGGCACCCGCTCAGGCGGGTTTCCGCGCGTCCTGCCAGGCGCGCGGCGCCTTGAGGAAGGCTTCGACCCCGTCCAGCGTCTCGGCATCGAACGACCCTTGCGCCCGCGCCTCGGCCAGCATGTCCCACCAGGTGCAGAGATGGATCAGCTTCACGCCATGCTCGCCCAGCCGCGCCTCGACGCCGTCGAAAATGCCGTAATAGAAGATCACCGCCGTATGGCCGCAGGTCGCGCCGGTCTCGCGGATCGCATCCACGAACGAAAGTTTCGAACCGCCATCCGTGGTCAGATCCTCGACCAGAAGCACCCGCTGCCCCTCGGTCATCGCACCTTCGATCCTTGCATTGCGGCCATAGCCTTTCGGCTTCTTGCGCACATAGGTCATCGGCAGGGCCAGCCGTTCCGCCACCAGCGCGGCAAAGGGAATGCCCGCAGTCTCGCCGCCCGCGATATTGTCGAAGGCCTCGAACCCCGCTTCGCGCAGCACCGTGACCGCCAGGAAATCCATCAGCATCGACCGGATGCGCGGATAAGAGATCAGCTTGCGGCAGTCGATATAGGTCGGCGAGGGCAGGCCGCTCGCCAGGGTAAAGGGCTCGCGCGCATTGAAATGCACGGCGCCGATTTCCAGGAAGGCGCGGGCGGTCAGCCGGGCAATCTCTTCCTTCGGCGGGAAGCTGGCTTGGATCATCTTCGTCCTTTCCGGTTTGGCCCGAATTCTGGTGGAAAACTCACAAATACCTGATTTTCGCAGAAAATCAGAACTCAGCTCTCCACCTGCCAATGCACGGGAAAGCCGGGATCAAAGACGGTCACCGGACCGGCCTCGGTAAAGATTTTCTCGGGGAAGCCATAGGCCACCTCGCGCTTGACCAGCCGCAGCCTGGCCTCGTTCACCGGCAGCCGGTAGAAGGCGGGGCCGCTCAGGCACGCGAAAGCCTCCAGCCGGTCCAGCGCACCCTCTTCCTCGAAGACATGCGCCAAGAGGGGCATCGTGTTCGTCGCGGTGAAACAGCCTGCGCAGCCGCAGGCATGTTCCTTCAGCGCATCGACATGCGGCGCGGAATCGGTGCCAAGGAAATAGCAACCCTTGCCAGAGGTCGCGGCCTTGCGCAGCGCCAGCCGATGCTTTTCGCGCTTGGCGACCGGCAGGCAATAGTAATGCGGCTTGATGCCACCGACCAGAATATGGTTGCGGTTGATGATCAGGTGATGCGTGGTGATCGTCGCCGCCAGAGTGTCGCCGCCCGAAGCCGCATAATCCGCGCCTTCTTCGGTGGTGATATGCTCCATCACCACCCGCAACCCTGGCAGGCGGCGGCGCAGCGGGTCCAGCACCGTGTCGATGAACACCGCCTCGCGGTCGAAAATGTCGACTTCGGGCGTCACCACCTCGCCATGGGTGCAAAGGGGCAGGCCGATCTCGGCCATCTTCTCCAGGACCGGCATCACCTTGGCCAGATCGCGCACCCCGCCATGCGAATTGGTCGTGGCACCCGCCGGATACAGCTTCACCGCCTTGACCAGACCCGAAGCCGCCGCCGCCGCCACATCCGCCGGATCCGTGTCCTCGGTCAGATAGAGCGTCATCAAGGGCTCGAAATCCGCGCCCTCGGGCAGGGCGGCCAGGATGCGGTCGCGATAGGCGGCGGCCTGATCGCCCGTCACCACCGGCGGCACGAGATTCGGCATGATGATCGCGCGGGCGAAATGGCGCGCGCTTTCGGGCAGGACACCCTGAAGCATCGCGCCGTCGCGCAGATGCAGGTGCCAGTCATCGGGGCGGCGGATCGTGATCTCTTGCATGCCGCCCGCCTAGCGCAAAGTGCTCCGATTGGCGAGAGGCAAAAGCCGCCGCGCGGGCATGCAAGGTCAGGCCAGCCCGCCCTTTCCCCCGACGCCAGATCCGGGGCAATCTGGACGCGACCCAATGCCGGAGCCCCCATGACCAAAACCCGCCTCGCCGCGCTTGCCGCCGCCCTTCTGCTGCCCTTGCCCGCCCAGGCCCTTGACCCGGTCTGCGATGATGTCACCACTCAGGCGGGCATGAATGATTGCGCCTATGACGATTGGCAGACCCAGGATGCCCTGCTGAACGACGCCTATGCCGAAGCCATGGCGCTGCTGAAAAACTGGGATGCGGATCTGCCGGCCAATCTTCAGGGCGGCGCCGACAAACTGCGCGAGGGGCAGCGCGCCTGGATCACCTATCGCGATGCCGCCTGCGCCGCCGAAGGCTATGCCATGCGCGGCGGCTCGGCCGAACCCCTTCTGGTCTATGGCTGCATGGCGCGACTGACCGAATCCCGCACCAAGGATTTGCAGGATATGGTCGCGGCCTATCGCTAGGCCGCCTCAGCCGCCCGTCAGCTCGGCCAGCCGCCGGGCGAAGCGCGGCGCCTTCATCCGTCGCGTGACCGAGCGGCAGATCATCGCCTCAAGCCGCGGCCGCTTGGCTGCTGCGGCATCGGCAAGAATCTGTTTCAGATAGGCTGGATAACTGCGCCGCGCCCGCCACAGCCTTGCATATCCGCTGCGATCCAGCATGCCGGCCATCGCGATCTGCAGCAGGGGATCGAGAATCCCCATCGCCGCCAGCGCGGCCTGCGTCGCCTCGCCCGTGCGATGCGCGTTCAGCACCGTTGTCCAGGGGCGGCGGAACAGCGCGGCATGCGCGGCATCATTTCGGTTCAACGGGTCATGCACCAGCCAGACCCGCGCCGCGCCTTCGGTCATGTCGGGCGCATAGCCATAGCGCGAGGTGAAATCCAGCCGCCGCGCCGCAAGATCGCGCCGGTCCCAGCCGACCATGGCGGGGTCCATCGTCGCCCGCGGCGCGACCAGAAGCGCCCGCGCGCCCGGTGCCGCCACCACGTAGGCCGCTGCCGCATAGCCGCCCGCGCCTGCGCCATGGAACAGCACCTGGTCGAAATCGTCGAAGAACGCGTCATCGACCAGACGGTCGAAATAGCCCCAGACCGCCCGGTCGCGCCAGAATGTCTCGCCCTCGGCCAGAATGGTCAGCAGGGACCAGCCATGGCGCTGACACAGCGACCAGGCGGCGGGCATGTTGCCCGCCCGCGCCCGCAGATCCTCGGCCCGTTCGAATGTCACCAGAAGGCTGGTGCCCGTCTCGGCAAAAAACGCCCAATGGCGGCTGCCCAGACGTTCGAGATAGCCATCCTCCTCGGCCACCTCTTCCATGGCGGACATCCAGCTGTCGGGGGTCTCGATGTCTTTCTCCACTAGATCGGCCATCAAAAACGCTTTCGGGCTTGCAGGTCCGGACGAGGCAGGGCGTGCTGCCCTTTTCGCAACTCGGCAGGCTGACGGCAAGCCATTTGCACCGCGTCCGGCCAATCGCCGCCCAGACAATCGCGCAAAATTGTTTCGCTTGCCTTAAGCCCCGGCGGGGTCGTCGCGCCTTGCCTTTTCCCGCGCCGCCACGCCATGCGACCAGACCAGCCGCGCCGCCTCTGCCGTCAGCACGCGGCTGGGCGCGGCCATCAGCAGGCGGCCGAAAAACGCCCGCCACGGCTCCTGCACCATCAGCTCGGCGAATTTCGCCCGCCGCCAGGCAAAGGCCGCCTCATGCAGCGGCCCCAGCACCTTGTCGGCCCGCAGCGCCGCGCGCAGCCCGGCACTGTCCAGCGCCAGGATCGAACGGTCCTCCTCGGCGCTGAAATTGCGCTCGACCCAGTAGCCCAGATCGGCGACCGAGGAATCGCGATTGGCCCGGCCCCGGTCGGCCTTGACCAGAAACCCTTCCATCGACCCCAGCGCATAGTGATTGAGCTGGCACAGCGCATAGTGATCTTCGCCCAGATCCGAGAAGATGCGCGCCGCATGAAAGGCCGCGGGCAATTCCGCGCCTGAACCGTCGATCCAGCGCTGCCCCGCCATCCGCGCCCGGTCCGGCGCGCGCGGGCGATGGACGCCCAGCTTGCCGTAAGCCCCGTCATTGCGGAACAGCGTCTTGACCAGCATCGCCCGCCAGGGCCAGTGCAGCACACGCGGCGCGGCGCGCAGGAAGGTTTCGGTCACCGGGCGGTCCGCCTGTGCCACCACGCCGCCATTGCCGAAAAGCCGCCATGTCAGCGGAAAGGCCGTGGCCTGCGGCGCCGCCGCGATCAGCGCCGGGACGGTGCGGTCCCCGGCATGGATGTTCACGAACTCGTCGATATCCAGCACCAGTACCCAATCGGCGGCGCGGGTCAGGGCATGGCGGTCGGCATGTTTCAGCGCGGCCCATTGCGGCCCTTCCTCATGCGGGCCGTCATTGCGCACATGGGTCAGCCAGCCCATCTCTTGCAGCCGGTCCAGCATCAGATCGGTGCCGTCGTTGCAATCATTGGAAAAGACAAGGAAATCGGTAAAACCGCAGGCGCGGTGATGCGCCAGCCATTCCAGCAGGAAGGCGCCCTCGTTGCGCAGCACCGTCACCGCCAGACAACGCATCACGCCGCCCCCCGGATATTCGCCGCAAATTCGCGCCCGATGGTCAATGCTGCGCCTCGCCCTCATGCTGTACGGTAAAGAAGAAATCCGGCGCGATCTCGCGCTCATGCAGATCCGCCGGAATCACCTGCGGCCCGGCATTGAACACGGCCGAGCCGAAATGCGCCTGCATCCGGCACAGTCTTTCCATGCGCGGCCCGGTCAGTTCCTCATAGAAGCGCTGATAGGTCTCGGTCGCGCGCAGTTCCGCGATCTTCGCCCTGTGGCAGCGCACCGAATACGCATGCGCGGCGGCGATCTCGGGGTCGGCCATCAGCCGGTCCCATTCCGCCTGCAAGGCCGGGATCATCCGCTGGATCGAGCGGTCCTCCTGCGCGTTGTGATTCATGCGGAACCAGTAATTCAGCCCCTGGTCGCGGTCGACATGGTTGACCCGCCCGCGGTCGCGCTTGACCAGAAAGCTCTCTGCCGAGCGCACCGCGTAATGGTTCAACTGCACCCAGTCATAGCCATAGGTCTCAAGCGTCGAGCGCCAGCCATTGCGGAACATCTCTTTCGGCATTTCGCGGCCCGACCCGTTCAGCCAGCGCACCTGATCCCAAAGATCGGGCTTCAGCCCCTTGGGCCGGTGCACGCCCAGCTTCTTGTAAATCTCCAGCGTGCGGAACAGCGTCTTGAAGCCCCAGGCCTGATGCGGCTTGCGCACCAGTTCCGGCGCGCAGCGGGTGAATTGCTCCAGCAGGAAGCGGTCCTCATAATCCCGCACCTCGCCATTGCCGAACAGTCGCCAGGTCAGCGCGATCATGTTGGCGCCGGGCAGGGCGGCCTCCATCGCCGTGAAAAGCGCTTTCAGCGTTCCGTCGCCCAACTTGACGTCGATGAATTCATCGACATCCATGCAGATCGCCCAATCCGCCGCCTGCAAGACCGCCTCACTCTCCGCCGCTTGCAGCGCCGCATGCTGCGGCTTGAGGTCCATGTCGCGAAACGGGTTTTCACGCCATTGGCACAGGCCCTTGCCGGCCAGCATCTGCAGCATCGTGTCGGTGCCGTCGCTGCAATCATTGGTGTAGATCAGGAAATCCGTCACCCCGATGGCGCGGTGATAGGCCAGCCATTCCAGGATGAACGGCCCCTCATTCTTCATCGTGGTGACGATCGCCACCCGTCGCGTGGCGGGCGCCTGGCCAGAATCCGGGGCAGGGGCCGCTTTGCGGGCCGAGGCCGGGGGGCGCACCGGCCGCGCGCCCAGGGCTTCGGCCAAAGCCAGAAGCCCCGCATCCTCGATCAGGGCGGTCTTCGGGGCCAGAGGCGCGCCGTCGGCCGCCGCAACCCGCAGCGCCATGCAGCGCCAGAAGGGCAGCACCTGCCGGGGATTGGCGAAGGAAATCCGGGTCTGCCGCCAGGTCTGTTCCAGCCCCAGCTTTTCCGGCGCGCAGGCCCAGCGGGCGCTGCCCCGCCGCATGTCGAAGGGGCGGCAGACATGATCGCCGAACCCCGCCGCCTGTCCCGCCCGCAGCCGCCAGGGATAGGCCCGCCGCCCGGCCAGCAGCACCGTCCCCGCCGTTTCCGCCGCCTCGAACGCGCTTGGCCCATCAGGCGGGGGCAGGATATCGCAAGCTTCAAGACTGACAACCGACCGCGCCCGCGCCAGGTAGCGCCATTTCATCCATTCATAAAGCACCGCCTCGTCCAGCGGCGATCGCCATTCATCCGGCTCGGGCGGCGCCATCCGGTCCTTGCCCGGCGCATCGGGCGCAAGGAACGGGTGCGTCTCCGGCCCGATCCCGGCCTTGCCCGAAGGCAAGGTCAGCTGCAACAGCCGCAGCGGCATGATCCCGGCGCAGGCCGCGCACAGCGCTTCGGCAAAGCCATCCCCCTCTGGCGCGCGATTGACCACCAGCGCCGCCTCGGCCCCCATTTTCCCATGCCAGCTCAGGCTTTCGGCGATCTGTCCCGGCGTCTCGGCCACCCGCAGCAGCAAGAGCACCCGCTTGCCCACGAAAAGCCCGTCCTGTGCACTGGCCACCGGCACCACCACATCAGAGCCATCCGCCAGTCCCAGCCGCAGCGCGCCTTCGCGCCCCGGCAGCACCGCCATCAGCCCGCCGGAAATCTCGCGCAGTTCCGCAATCCCGGCGGGCAGCAGCGCGGAAGACTGCGCCCCGCCGCCAAAGAACAGCCGCAGCCGCCCGTCGCAGCACAGAAGCCCGTCGATGAAGCGCGGCAGACCGGGCACATCCAGGGCAAAGGACGGCGCCCGGTCGACGCCGAACCCTGCTTCCCTGTCACCCTGATCCGCCACCGGCCCGCCCCCTGTCCGACCGGGCGATCTGCCGCCGCCCTGATCCTGTCCTAGCACCAACCGCGCCGCCGTCCCAGCATCTTGCCAATCCAAGCCCGCAAAACCCGCCGAAAATCGCGCCGATTCCTGCGCATTTCCCCTTCGCGCTGCCAGATCCGCCCGCTATCGTGCTGCAAAAGGAAACAATGCCCGAAGGGCCGCACCCGATCATGACCCCCGAATACCGCATTGCCGCGCTCTGGATCGGCGGGCCGCTCAGCTTTCTCGAACAGCTCTGCCTCGTCTCCTTCGCCCATGCCGGCCAGCATGTGACGCTTTACAGCTACGAGCCGGTGCAGAACGTGCCTTCGGGGATCGAGCTGGCCGATGCCAATCAGATCCTGCCGCAGCAGGGCTATCTGAAACATGCCAAGACCGGCTCGCCCGCGCTGCATTCCGATGTCTTCCGCTATCACCTTCTTGCGAAATGCGACCGCACCATCTGGGCAGATACCGATGCCTATTGCGTGAAGCCCTTCACCACGCCCAACGGGCATTTCTACGGCTGGGAATCGAAGAAGCATATCAATGGCGGCGTGCTCGGCCTGCCGCGCGACAGCGAAACCCTGCGCCTGTTGCTCGAGCACACCTCCGACGCCTGGTCGATCCCCTCCTGGTATGGCCCGGAATACGAGGCCGATCTGCGCGAAAAGCTGGCCGCCGGAATCCCCGTCTCCGCGGCCGACCAGCCCTGGGGCGTCTGGGGGCCGCACGCGATCACCCACTTCCTGCACCGGACCGGCGAGGCGCGCTTCGCCCTGCCGCGCGTGGCGCTTTATCCCGTCGCCTTCAAGGACCGCCGCCTGATCCTGCGCCCGGCCTGGGACGCCTCGGAGATGATCACCGGCGAGACGCTCTCGATCCATTTCTACGGCCGCCGGATGCGTCGCCGCATCGTCAGCCACGAACCGGGCGGCATCCCCCGGCCGCGCAGCCTCTTCGGCCAGCTGTTGAAGAAACACGGCATCGACCCGCGCGCGGCGCCCATCCCCCTCAAGCCCGGCGATCCCGGCTATGGCGCCGATGACGACGGGGACGAGGACGCCGCCTGATCCCTTGCCGATGGCACGTGGCGGAGGAGAAAGGTCTTCCGAAGCGGAAGACGTTCGGAAGACCTGCGGAAGACGTTCGGAAGACACAGGGGGGCGGGGCGGTTTTCGCCCTCGGGCAGGCAGGGGCATGAGCTTTCCTCATGCCCGGCCCGGCCCCTTGGCTTAGTAAAAAGCCTGCAAGCCGGTGATCGCCCGGCCCAGGATCAACGCATGAACATCATGCGTGCCCTCGTAGGTGTTCACCGTCTCCAGGTTCACCATATGGCGGATCACCTGGAAATCCTCGGAAATCCCGTTGCCGCCATGCATGTCGCGCGCCCAGCGGGCGATATCCAGCGCCTTGCCGCAATTGTTGCGCTTGATCAGCGACACCATCTCGGGCGCGGCATTGGCCTCGTCCATCAGCCGCCCCACCCGCAGGCAGGCCTGCAGGCCCAGCGAGATCTCGGTCAGCATATTGGCAAGCTTGAGCTGGAACAGCTGCGTCTGCGCGATCGGCTTGCCGAACTGCTTGCGGTCCAGGCCATAAGCCCTTGCCGCGTCGAGGCAAAACTCGGCAGCGCCCATCACGCCCCAGGCAATGCCATAGCGGGCACGATTCAGGCAGCCAAACGGGCCCTTCAGCCCCTCGACATGCGGCAGCAGCGCCTCTTCGCCCACTTCCACATTGTCCAGGACAATCTCGCCGGTGACCGACGCGCGCAGCGAAATCTTGCCGCCCACCTTGGGCGCCGACAGGCCCTTGGTGCCCTTGTCCAGCACGAAGCCCTTGATCTTGCCGCCATGCGCCTCGGACTTGGCCCAGACCACGAAGACATCGGCGATGGGCGCATTGCTGATCCACATCTTGGACCCGTTCAGCACATAGCCGCCCGAGGTCTTCTTCGCGACGGTCTTCATCCCCGCTGGGTCCGATCCGGCATCCGGTTCGGTCAGGCCGAAACAGCCGATCCATTCGCCCGAGGCCAGCTTGGGCAGGTATTTTTTCCGTTGTTCTTCCGTGCCATAGGCATAGATCGGATACATGACCAGCGAGGATTGCACCGACATCATGCTGCGATAGCCGCTGTCGACCCGCTCCACTTCGCGCGCCACCAGCCCATAGGCCACATAGCCGGCACCCAGCCCGCCATATTCCTCGGGGATCGTCACGCCCAGCAGCCCCATCCCGCCCATCTCGGCAAAGATCGCCGGATCGGTCTTTTCCTCGCGGAAGGCGGTGATCACGCGGGGTTGCAGCTTTTCCTGCGCATAGGCGCGGGCACCGTCGCGCAGCATGCGTTCTTCTTCCGTCAGCTGGTCCTCCAGCCGGAACGGATCGCTCCAGTCGAAACGGCCCAGATCGGGGGCATCCTTGGATTTCAGCTTGGGACGGTCGGTCATTGGCGCGCGCTCCGGCAGGGAATGTCAGTCACTCTCAGGATAGACTTGCCGCATCCCCGGGCGAAAGGCTATCGAAACCGCGTCACATCACTATGAGGAAAGCTCATATGATCCCGCGCCGCTATCTGCCCTCTCTACCCTCGCTCCTTGCCCTCGAAGCGCTGGACCGTCTCGGCACCGCTTCGGCCGCCGCCACCGAATTGGCGCTGACCCAGGGCGCGATCTCCAAACAGCTGCAGGTGCTGGAAGGTCAGTTGGGCGTGGCCCTGATCCTGCGCGAAGGCAACCGGCTGATCCTGACGCAAGCCGCGCGGGAATTCGTGGCAGAAGCACGCAAGGCGTTGAAAATAATGACGGACGCCTCGCTTGCCCTGCGGGCCAATCCGCGCGGCGGCACGCTCAACCTTGCCATCCTTCCGGCCTTCGGCATGCGTTGGCTGGCCCCGCGCCTCGCCGGCTTCGCCCGCGCCCATCCCGAGGTGACGGTGAACCTCTCGACCCGCCTGCGCCCCTTCGATTTCGCGCAAAGCCCCTTTGACGCCGCCATCCATTACGGGCGGCAGGATTGGCCCGGCGCGGCATATCTAAAACTCATGGACGAATCGATCCTTGCCGTTGGTACGCCCGCGCTGGTGCCGCAGCCCCTGGCCCGCGCCGAAGCGGTTCTCGACCTGCCGCTGATGCAACTTGAAAGCCGCAGTGGCGATTGGGCGCGCTGGCTTGCGACGCAGGGCGCGGCCCGCCCGCGCCCGCCCGCCATGCTGTTCGACCAATATGCCACCATGACCCAGGCGGCGATCCACGGCCTTGGCCTTGCCCTGCTGCCGACCTTCCTGATCGAAGAAGATCTGGCGGCGGGCCGCCTTGTCCCGGCCTTTGGCGGACCGATCCCGGCTCATGCCTATTGGCTGGTCTGGCCTGAGGCGCGTCCCGAACGCGCACCTCTGACCTCCTTTCGCCGCTGGCTGGCGGCAGAGGCCGCCCAGGAAACGACCGCATGACACCTTGGTCGCAAGCGCGCATCTGCCGCCTTGACCCCGGCGCATGGCCGCAGCAGCATCGCGGCCCGAGGAGCCCGTGATGACCAGCCTGCCGCAATCCATCGACGCCACCGAGACGCTTCTATCGGGTCAGGGCTATGTCGCCTCGCGCGCGCTGGCGACCGTGGTATTCCTCGCGCTCAAGCTTGGTCGCCCGCTGTTCCTGGAAGGCGAGGCCGGCACCGGCAAGACCGAAATCGCCAAGACCCTCGCCGCCGCCCTCGGCCGCCGCCTGATCCGGCTGCAATGCTACGAAGGGCTCGATGCCACAACTGCCGTCGCCGAATGGAATTTCGCCGCCCAGATGATCGCGATCCGCACCGCCGAAGCCGGTGGTGGCACCGACCGCGACCAGTTGCAGACGGAACTCTTTACCGAAGATTACCTGATCGCCCGCCCGCTTCTGGAAGCCATGCGCCCTCAGCCGGGCGGCGCGCCCGTCCTTCTCATCGACGAGATCGACCGCACCGACGAACCTTTTGAAGCCTTCCTGCTCGAGGCCCTGTCGGATTTCCAGGTCACCATCCCTGAATTGGGCACGATCCGCGCGCCCGAACCGCCCATCGTCATCCTGACCTCGAACCGCACCCGCGAGGTGCATGACGCGCTGAAACGCCGCTGCCTCTACCACTGGGTCGACTATCCGGGTTTCGCGCGGGAGTTGCAGATTCTCCATGCCCGCGCCCCCGAGGCACAAGAGGCGCTGAGTCGGGAAGTCGTTGCTTTCGTTCAGAAACTTCGCGGCGAAGACCTGTTCAAGAAGCCGGGTGTGGCCGAAACCATCGACTGGGCCAAATGCCTTCTCGCGCTCGATGTCATCTCCCTTTCGCCCGAAGTCATCGCCGACACGCTGGGCGCGATCCTGAAATACCAGGACGATATCCAGAAGCTTCAGGGCTCTGAGGCCAAGCGCCTGCTCGATGAGGTGAAGAAGGAACTCGCCCCGGCATGACCGGGACCCGCCCCTTCTTCTCTTTGAAACTATCCCAAGGGGGTCCGGGGGTGTGAACCTCCCGGGACATCCGCAAGCGCCATGGTAGATTTCCGCGATCTTCCCCTTCCTGAAGACGGCAAGCTGGCCGAGAACATCGCCCATTTCGGCCGGGCCCTGCGCCGGGCAGGCCTGCCGGTCGGCCCCGGCCGGGTGCTGGACGCGATCCGCGCCGTCGCGGCGGCGGGCTTCACCCGGCAGGACGATTTCTTCCATACGCTTCAGGCGATCTTCGTCTCGCGCCCCGAGGAGCGGGTGCTTTTCGCCCAGACCTTCCGCCTGTTCTGGCGCGATCCGCGCTATCTTGAGCATATGATGAACCTCATGCTGCCCCAGGTGCGCGGCGTGCAGGAGGAAAAGCCCGCCGCCCCGGCCGAGAAACGCGCCGCCGAGGCACTTCTGGCCGATGCGCCGCGCCCCGACCTGCCGGGGGCCGAGCAGGAACCGCCCGAACAGATCGAGGTCGATGCCACCGCCACCGCCTCTGCCGAGGAACGGCTCAGGACGCTCGATTTCGAACAGATGTCGGGGGCCGAGATCGCCGAAGCCAAGCGGATGCTGGCCAAACTGTCGCTGCCGGTCGCGCCCCTCCGCACCCGCCGGGCAAGTCCCGCCGCCCAAGGCGCGCTGCCCGATCTGCGCCGCACCCTGCGTCAAAGCCTGCGCCGGGGCGGCGAGATCACCGAGATCGCGCGCAAAACGCCGGGCGAGCGCTGGCCGAACCTTGTGGTTCTCTGCGATATTTCCGGCTCGATGGCCGATTACAGCCGGATGGTGCTGCATTTCGTTCATGCTGTCGCCAACCGCAAGGGCCAGGGCTGGGCGCGGGTCCATGCCTTCACCTTCGGCACGCGGCTGACCAATATCACGCGCCACCTGCGCGCGCGCGACGTCGATGCCGCGCTCAAGGCGGCCGGGGCCGAGGCCCAGGATTGGTCGGGCGGCACAAGAATTGGCGCGGCGCTGCATGCCTTCAATCGCGACTGGTCGCGCCGTGTGCTGGGGCAGGGGGCGGTGGTCCTTTTGATCACCGACGGTCTGGATCGCGACGATACCGGGCTTCTGGCGCGGGAAATCGAGCGGCTGCATCTGTCCTGCCGCCGCCTCATCTGGATCAACCCCTTGTTGCGCTGGACGGGTTTCGCGCCGAAAGCCGCCGGCATCCGCGCTATGCTGCCCCATGTCGACTGCTTCCGGGCGGGCCACTCCATCGCCTCGCTGCAGGCGCTGGGAGAGGCGATCTCGCAGGCAGGCGACAGCGGCGACAAGGCAAGGCTGATGGCGGCGCTGCGCGATCACGGCGGCGATCACGCGTCGCTCACGGATAGGCGATAACCGATTGGAACCTGCTGTAAGTTTAGGCGTTGATATCGCATAGCGACCGCCCGCGGCCCATCTTCGGTCCGGCAAACACGCAATCAGCCGGGCGGTCGGCGGGTGACCCGTCACCCTCTCGCCGCCCCCGCAACGAAGGAAATGGAATGCGCAAGCTTCTGACCTGCACGACGGCCCTGTCGATGGCGCTGTCGTCTTTCTCAACCCTCCCCGCCAGCGCCCAGACCCTTGTCGAAGACGGTTCTGTGCTTGGGCCGGATGGGGCTGTGCTTTGCGTGCCGACGACCGATGTGCCCTGCGATCTTGACGCGATCACCAA
Source organism: Neotabrizicola paludis (assembly GCF_044142105.1). Classification (NCBI taxonomy): domain Bacteria; kingdom Pseudomonadati; phylum Pseudomonadota; class Alphaproteobacteria; order Rhodobacterales; family Paracoccaceae; genus Neotabrizicola; species Neotabrizicola paludis. The sequence continues at coordinate 841,767 of NZ_JBGTYM010000001.1, read as the reverse complement.
AGAGCTGAAGGAAAAGGCCGATGCTGAGGCAGCGGCCCAGGCCGAGGCGGAAGCTGCCGCCAAGGCCGAAGCCGACGCGCAGGCTGCGGCAGAGGCCCAGGCTGCGGCCGAAGCGGCCGCCAAGGCCGAAGCCGACGCGCAGGCTGCGGCAGAGGCCCAGGCTGCGGCCGAAGCGGCCGCCAAGGCGCAGGAAGAGGCCGATGCCGCGGCCAAGGCGGCCGCCGATGCAGCGGCCCAGGCTGAAGCGGAGGCACAGGCGAAGGCCGAGGCTGATGCCCAGGCGGCTGCCGAGGCGGCGGCACAGGCCGAAGCGGAAGCCCAGGCCAAGGCGGAAGCAGAAGCCCAGGCGGCCGCCGATGCAGCGGCCCAGGCTGACGCGGATGCTCAGGCCCAGGCTGAAGCGCAAGCACAGGCCGACGCCCAGGCCCAGGCGGATGCCGAGGCGCAGGCCCAGGCCGAAGCCGATGCCAAGGCGGCGGCGGATGCCGCGACTGCGGCCAGCGAGGCCGAGGCCACCCCGGCCCCCGAAGCCGCGCCCGAGCCGACCCCGATGCCCGAAGCCACCGCCGAAACTCCGGCTGCGGAGCCCGAGGCCACTCCGGCCCCCGAAGCCCCTGCCGAAACCACGGCCGAGGCCCCCGAACCGACGCCCGTGCCGGAAGCCACGACCGAGGTCGAACCCGTGCCAGGCGCCGATGTCGCAACCGAGGGCACTGTCGAGGGCGAAGTGACGGGCGATACCGCCGGTCAGGCCACGGTCGATGGCCAGGTCTCGACCGAGGCTGAAGCCACGGCCGAAGCGACCGCACCGACCGAACCGGTCGATGTGCCGGAAGTCTCGGAAGAGGCTGCCCAGACTCTGTCGGAGATCTTCGCGATCCCGTCCTCGGAACAGGGTGAATCGGCCACCAGCGTCGAAGGCCTTGCCGCCGCCGCCGCTGTTGCCGCCGCTGGCGCGGCTGCCGCTCCGGGCACCGAAGCAGCCCCGGCAGATGGCAGCACGGCGGAAGGCACTGCTGCCACCGACGCCAGCGCCACGGCCCCGGTTTCGGTGCAGGAAGAAACCGTGACCGCCGAAACCGCCCGCTCTTCGGCCGAGGAATTCACCGCGGCCCCGGTGGCGGTGGCGAGTGCGGATGGTAAGAAGAAGAAGGACAAGCTGTCGGATCTGGAAAAGGTCGGCCTGCTTGCTCTGGGCGCGCTTGTCGTTGGCGCGGTGATCAACCAGGGTCAGAAGGACCAGCGCGAGGTTGTCCAGAACACCGGCGACCGCGTGATCGTGCAGAACCCGGATGGCAGCTACACCGTCTACAAGGACGATGACGCCATCCTGCGCCAGCCCGGCGTGCAGACCCGGACGGAAACCTATCGCGACGGTTCGACCCGCACGGTGGTCACGCGCGAGGATGGCAGCCAGGTCGTCACCGTGCGCGACGCTTCCGGCCGCGTGCTGCGTCGTTCGGTCTTTGACCGGCAGGGCATCGAGCGCATCCTGATCGACGATCTGGCGCCGGAAGAGCCGATCATCATCTCCGAACTGCCGCGCCCGCGCGAAGATCGGGTGACGATCTCGACCTCGGACAGCGATGCCGCGCTCAAGGCAGAACTGGCCGCGCTGGATGCCGAGAATATCGGCCGCAAGTTCAGCCTGCGCCAGATCCGCGACATTCGTGAAGTGCGGGCGCTTGCAGCGACGGTCGAGGTCGATTCGATCACGTTCGACACGGGCTCGTCGGTCATTCGTACCACCGAGGCGAAGAAGCTGGCCGATCTGGGCCGCCTGATGCAGCAGCTCCTGGCGCAGAACCCGCGTCATGTGTTCCTGATCGAGGGCCATACGGATGCCGTGGGCTCGGCTTCGTCGAACCTGCTTCTGTCCGACCGCCGCGCGGAATCGCTGGCCAAGGCGCTGACCGAATATTTCGACGTGCCGCCGGAAAACCTGGTCGTGCAGGGCTATGGTGAGTCGGAGCTGAAGGTCGAGTCGCTGGGTGACGAGCGGGCGAACCGTCGCGTAAATGTGCGCCTGATCACGCCCCTGATGCGCACCGCCGATCTGTAAAGATCGATACCTCATGAGACCCGAAGACCCCGCACCGCCAAGGCGCGGGGTCTTCGACCTTTTGACACTGTGAAACATGGGGCCAAACGCCCATATTCTCCGGGCAAGGGAGACCCGCCATGACCGCCGATCACGACAGCATCCCCGAAATCGCGCTGGGCTGGCATCGCGCCGGCAAGGGTGCGGCGCTGGCGACGGTGGTCGAGACCTGGGGCTCTGCCCCGCGCCAGGCCGGCTCGCAACTGGCGATTTCCGGTGAAGGCGAGATCATGGGTTCGGTCTCGGGCGGCTGCGTCGAAGGCGCGGTGGTGACCGAAGCGCTTGAGGCGCTGGCCGATGGCCGCCCCCGGCTTCTGACCTTTGGCGTCAGCGATGACACGGCCTTCGCGGTGGGCCTGGCCTGTGGCGGCACGATCCGGGTTCTGGTCGAACCCGTGGGGCAGGGCGCGCAGGCGCTGCCCGAGGCGATGCTGGCCGAACTGGTCGCGGCGCGGGCCAAGCGGCAGGCGCTGGCCTATGGCATCACCCTCGACACCTGGGCGCGGCAGATTCTGCAGCCCGGGCAGGACGCGGCGGCGGATGCCCGTTTTCGAAGCGACCGTTCAGGGATCGAGGAAGACGGCCGCTTTACCGCCATCCACAACCCGCCGCTGCGCCTGATCGTGGTGGGAGCGGTTCACATCGCCCAGCCGCTTCTCGCGATGGCGCGGCTGGCGGGGTATGACCCGACCCTGATCGATCCGCGCGCGGCCTTTGGTTCGGCGGCGCGCTTTCCCGGCGAGACCATTGTCGAGGAATGGCCGGACGAGGCCCTGGCGGCCCTTGCCCCCGATGCGCGCACGGCGGTGGTCACACTGACCCATGACGCCAAGCTGGACGATCCGGCCATCCGCCTCGCACTGCGCGCGCGGATCTTTTATCTCGGCTGCCTTGGGTCGACCCGCACCCATGCCAAGCGGGTGGAACGTCTGCGTGCCGAAGGCTTTACCGAGGACGAGATCGCCCGCATCCATGCGCCGGTCGGCCTCGACATCGGCGCCAAGACCCCGGCCGAAATTGCCGTCTCGATTCTTGCGCAGATCACCCAGCGGCTGCGGCAGGGCTGAGATGCGCTTCGGATCAGTGCCTTTGGATCAGGCCGAGGGGGCGATCCTTGCCCATTCCGAACATTTGCCGCAGGGCCGGTTGCGCAAGGGGCAGGTGTTGGGGCCGAAGGAAATTGCAGCGCTTCGCGAGGCGGGTATTCCCGAGGTTGTCGTGGCCCGGCTGGAACCCGGCGACGTCACCGAAGACTTGGCCGCCGCGCGGCTGGCCGGCGCGCTGGTGCCCGATCCGGCGGGGCAGGGGCTGATGCCGTCGGCCGCCTTCACCGGGCGGGTGAACCTGAACGCGACCGGCCCCGGCGTGGTCGAAATGGATGTGGCGGCGATCCATGCGCTGAACCTGATCCACCCGGCGATCACGCTGGCAACCCTGCCGCCCCTGCATCGGGTCGAGTCCGGGATGCTTGTTGGCACTGTAAAGATCATCACCTATGCCGTGCCGGATTCCGCGCTGGGCTCGGCCTGCGCCGCTGCCCGCGAAGCGATCCGCATCCGTCCCGTGGCTCTTGCTACTGCGGGGCTGCTGCTGACCGAAGTGCCCGGCATGGACGACAAGCTGATCCGCAAGGGGCGCCGCGCGATCGAAACGCGTCTCAAGGCCCTGGGCGTGTCGCTGGCCGAATGCCGCAGCGTGGCGCATGACGAAGCGGCGATCGCGACGGCTTTGAAGGGCCTGCCGGGCGAGATGCTGCTGATCCTGACCGGATCGGCAACGTCCGACGCCCATGACACTGCGCCCGAAGGGCTCCGCCAGGCCGGGGGCGTGGTGGAGCGTTTCGGCATGCCGGTCGATCCCGGCAATCTGCTGTTCCTTGGCCATCTGGACGAGCGCCCGGTGATCGGCCTGCCTGGCTGCGCGCGCAGCCCCGCCTTGAACGGGGCTGACTGGGTGCTGGAGCGGATCGCCTGCGGGCTGCGTCTGGATGGCGATGCGATTTCCGCCATGGGGGTGGGGGGGCTGTTGAAGGAAAGCCCCGTCCGCCCGCAGCCGCGCGAGCCGCAGGACTAAAGCGCCTGCACAAGCTGGGCCAGGATAGAGGTCCAGCCCTTGATATGGCCATCCCGCGCGCCTTCATTGGCAAAGCGGTCCTGCCGCAGCACCAGCCGCGTGCCGTCGCCCTCGGGCGTCAGGGTCAGCGTCACCACGCTTCCCTCGACCGAATGGGGCGATTGCCACGTGAAGCGCAGCCGGTGTGGGCGCTGCAGTTCCAGATAGGTGCCGTGATGCGGAATGTCCTTGGACCCGTCATTCATCACGATGCGATAGGCGCCGCCCACGCGTGCGTCGACCGAGGCTTCCGGCACTGACCCGCCCTCGCAGGGTGACATGAAGCGGGCCAGGAAATCGGGGTCGAGCCAGGCGTCATAGACGCGGCCGGGCGGGGCGGGAAGAAGCTGATCCAGCGTCAGGCTCAGTTCGGCGGTCGCGATCTGGGTCATCGGAAAACTCCTGTGTCAAAGCGGTGGACAGCGCCTCAAGCCGAAGCGCCCAGATCGAACGCAGCCCCGCAAACCATTGATCCATCTTCGCCAGGGGCGCGAGGTCGATCTCGATCATATGGGTCCGCCAGACCGTGCGCCGCCGCACCAGCCCCGCCTTTTCCAGCGCCATGATATGGCGCGAGATGGCGTTCAGGCTTTGCGCGAATTGCGCGGCGATCTCGGTCACCCGCGCCGGGCCATGCTGGGCGAGATAGGTCAGGATCGCCCGGCGGGTCGGGTCGGCGGCGGCCCGCAGGACATCGCCCAGCGGATCGGTCTCAGGAGAAGGGGGGATTCGTTCAACCATTCATGTGAATTACAGCGGATCACGCCATCGTTCAACTTATTTTGTGAATGAAGGCGGGTGCGCAGCAAAAAGGGGCCCCGAAGGGCCCCTGCGTGTCGTCAACATGTCGCGTGCCGTCAGCGCGGCGCGACCATCATCACCATCTGGCGGCCTTCGAGCTTGGGCATCGACTCGATCTTGCCCTTCTCGGCCACGTCGGCGGCCACACGGTTCAGAAGCTCAAGCCCAAGCTCCTGGTGGGCCATTTCGCGGCCGCGGAAGCGCAGCGTGACCTTCACCTTGTCGCCTTCCTCAAGGAACTTCACGACCGAGCGCATCTTCACGTCATAATCATGCGTGTCGGTGCCGGGGCGGAACTTGATTTCCTTGATCTCGATGATCTTCTGCTTCTTGCGCGCTTCGGCTTCGCGCTTCTGGGTCTCGTACTTGTATTTGCCGAAATCCATGATCTTGCAGACCGGCGGTTCGGCATTCGGGCTGATCTCGACCAGATCTAGCCCCGCCTCTTCGGCCAGCGCCATGGCACGCGCCGGTGTCACCACGCCGATGTTTTCGCCGTCTGCCCCGATCAGGCGGATTTCCGGTGCGCGGATACGGTCATTGATGCGCGGCCCGGTTTCGCGTTGCGGCGGGGCGTTGTGAGGTCTGCGTCCTATGGCGGTCGTCCTTCATTCGTTGCAAAGATCGGCGCAATCTATCGCCGCCGTCCGGGCCTTTCAACCCGCGTTCCTTGGGGAATCGCGGCCAAATCGGGGAATCTGCGCTGGCTCTGCCCGGCAAGCATCTGGACTTCCGGTCTTTTCAACCGTCCCCGCAGATGCCATATGCTGTGTCATCCGGCCCTCCTGCCGGGATAGGGAGCATGACACATGAACAAAAGCGTGATCATCGGGGCCATCGTCATCATCCTGGCGGCGGGTGGCTACTATCAGTTCAGCTACAAGCCGGCGCAGGAAGCGGCCGCGGCAGCTGAGGAAGCGGCCAAGAAGGCCGCGGAGGAGAAGGCCGCCGCCGAGAAGGCCGCAGCCGAAGCGACGCCCGCACCAAGCGCAGAAGCGACCCCCGCACCGACCGCAGAAGCGACGGCCGCTCCCACCGCGGAACCCACGGCAGAGCCGACCGCCGCCCCGACCGCAGAGCCCACTGCGGCGCCCACGGCGGAACCGACGGCAGCCCCCACGGCCGAGCCGAGCGCGGCGCCCGCCGCCGATCCGGCGGCCGCCCTTGATCCGGCCAATTTCAACGCCGATGCGGTGATCGCGGTCATCGACGGTTCGAGCCTGGACGCGGCCACCAAGACCACGCTGAAGACCGCGGTCGAAGCGGCGAAGGCCAATCCGGCCCTGGTGGCCGACACGATCGCGCAAGTGAAGACCGCGCTGGGGATGTGATCCTCGCGCGATAGGCAAAGAAAAGGCCGCAAGGATTTGTCCTTGCGGCCTTTTTCTTTGTAGGAAAGCCTTGGTTCAGATGCCGTCGCCGACGAAGGCCTTTTCGACAACAAAGTCCAGCGGCTCGGAATTGGCGCCCTCTTGCAGGCCGAAGCCTTCCAGCACCTTCTTGACGTCATGGTTGAACGCCAGGGAACCGCAGACCATGGCGCGGTCTTCCTCGGGGTCCATGAGCGGCAGGCCAAGATCGGCAAAGACCTTGCCGGAGGTCAGGTTGTCGGTGATCCGGCCCATATATTGCGACGGCTCGCGCGTCGTCGTCGGGTAGTATTTCAGCTTGTCGCCCACCATCTCGCCAATCAGCGGATCGTCCTTGAGGCTTTCCACAAGCGTGCGGCCATATTCCAGCTCGGCCACTTCCCGGCAGGTATGCATCATGATGACCTGGTCATATTTCTCCCAGGTCTCGGGTTCGCGCAACAGGCTTGCGAATGGGGCAAAGCCGGTGCCGGTCGCCAGGAACCACAGCCGCCGCCCGGGCAGCAGCGCGTCATGCACAAGCGTGCCGACGGGTTTGGGGCGCAGGATGATCTCGTCGCCCGGCTGGATATGTTGCAGCTTCGAGGTCAGCGGCCCGTCCGGCACCTTGATCGAATAGAATTCCAGTTCGTCATCCCAGGCGGGTGAGGCGATGGAATAGGCGCGCAGAAGCGGTTTGCCATTGTCGCCCATCAGCCCGATCATCACGAATTCGCCCGAGCGGAAGCGCAGGGACGCCGGGCGCGTCACGCGGAAGGAAAACAGCCGGTCGGTCCAGTGCTTGACCGAGGTGACGGTCTGGGCATCGGGAAGATGCGGCTTGGCGGGGCGTTCGGCGGGGGCGGCAGGGGCATTCATCGGGGCAAGCTCCGTCATCGGGCGGGTCTTTCTTAGGCCGAGGCCGGTCCTGAGGCCAGCCCGTTTACCTGCGGCAAATTTCATTTGCACGCATACAATATTTCCGGGGACAGGTCTATGCGTCAGGCGCGCAGCCGGGCCTGATAGTCATGCGCCTTCCAGTTCGCGCGGAAGAGCCACTGGTCCTGCGGCTGGCGCGCGGCGACCTCGTCCGGGATCTCGGCCCCGTCAAAGCCCACCCGACGCAGCATGGAATACTGGTCCGCGATCACCGGACCGATGGCCAGAAGCTGCCCGGTATAGCCCACCATGCGCAGCCGTCGCCCGATGGTGAAGGCACGGCCGTCGTTGAAGGCCGGAAAGGCCACGCGGATCAGGGTTATACCATCCAGACGGCCTTCAAGCGCTGCGGGATCGTCGGTATGGGCCAGATCCAGCGCCGGGACGCCGGGCGTCCAGTCGGCCAGCGCCGGAATGTCGCGCGCGGGCGCCGGTGCAAAGCCGGTATCGGTGACGATAACGCTCATGCCGCGTTCTCCTTCGGTAATCTTACGGCCTTGCCGTCGATGAAATGAATTCCGCATTCTGTCTTGTCCTGCCCGCGCCAGCGTCCCGCGCGCGGATCCTCGCCGGGTTTCACCGGGCTGGTGCAGGGGGCGCAGCCGATCGACGGATAGCCCTTGGCGACCAGCGGGTGCCGGGGCAGGCGGTTGTTGACGATATATTCCTCAAGATCCTCGCGGCCCCAATGGGCCAGCGGGTTCACCTTGATCCGGAAATCGCCCTCATTCTCGAAGAAGTCGAGCGTGCCGCGTTCGGAATTCTGGAACCTCTTGCGCCCGGTGATCCAGCCGTCAAAGCCTGCCAGGGCGCGCTCCAGCGGCTCGACCTTTCGCAGGTTGCAGCAGCTGTCGGTGTTGAACTGGTGCAGGGTATTGTCGGGATCCTCGAAATCCAGCTTTTTCGGATTGGCGCGGATGGTGCGGATGTCGCACAAGGGCAGGCTTTCGGCCAGCTGGCGCTGATAATCCAGCGTCTCCTGGAACAGCATCCGCGTGTCGACGAACAGCACCGGCGTCTCGGGCGCGATGACGGAGACGAGATGCAGCAGCACCACCGATTCCGCCCCGAAGGACGAGACCAGCGCCACCCGGCCCAGATCGACATCCTTAAGCGAATGCTCCAGAACCGCCGTGGCCGAATGGTGGCGATAGCGCGCATTCAGCGCCGCCACCCGATCGGCCACCGGCCCGGGGTGAAGATCACGCGGCATCGCGCGCGCTTTCGCCATAGAGAGCTTCCTTGAACGGCTCCAGCCCCAGACGGCGCACCGCCATCAGGAAGGTCTCGCCCGCGCCATCGCGCTTTTCCAGATAGGTGCGCACCAGCCGTTCGATGGCAGGCACAACCTGATCATAGGCAAAGCCCGGCCCCATCTTGTCGCCGATGGCGGCGGTCTCGGTGCCGTCGCCGCCCAGGGTGATCTGGTAATTCTCCACCCCCGCGCGGTCGAGACCCAGGATGCCGATATGGCCGACATGGTGATGGCCGCAGGCATTGATGCAGCCGGAAATCTTGATCTTCAGCGGCCCGACTTCATGCTCCAGATCCAGTGCCTGGAAACGCTCGGCGATCTGCGTCGCGATCGGGATCGACCGGGCCGTGGCCAGCGCGCAGTAATCCATGCCCGGGCAGGCGATGATGTCGGAGATCAGGCCGACATTCGCCGTGGCAAGCGCGGCCTGCGACAGCGCCGCATGCAGCGCCGGCAGGTCCGACTTGTGGACATGCGGCAGGATCACGTTCTGCTCGTGGCTGATGCGGATTTCCGAATGGCCAAAGCGCTCGGCCAGATCAGCGATCAGCCGCATTTGGTCGGACGAGGCATCGCCTGGGGTCTGGCCATGGGCCTTGAGGCTGATGGTGACGATGGCATAGCCCGGCGCGCGGTGGGGGGCGAGATTGGTGTCGGCCCAGGACCGGAAGGCGGGGTCGGCCTTGTAGAAATCGTCATAGGCGCCGTCGGGCGCATTGCGGAAGGCAGGCGTCGCAAAGGCGGCGCGGATGTCGTCCAGAAGACGCTGGTCATTGCCGCCGAACAGCGGGCGCAACTCGGCAAAGCGTTCCTCGATCATCCGGGAAAGCTCTTCTTTCCCGGTCTCATGCAGGGTGATCTTGATGCGCGCCTTGTACTTGTTGTCGCGTCGGCCCAGCGTGTTGTAGACGCTGAGCACCGCCTCGACATAGGGCAGCAGATCGGCCACCGGCAGGAAGTCGCGGGTGACCTGGCCGATCAGCGGCGTGCGGCCAAGCCCGCCGCCCACCAGCACTTCAAAGCCCGGTTCTCCGGCCGCATTGCGCACCATCCGCAGCCCGATGTCATGGGCGCGGGTCACGGCGCGGTCATTCGGCGCGCCGGTGATGGCGATCTTGAACTTGCGCGGCAAGAACTGGAATTCCGGGTGATCGGTCGACCATTGCCGCAAGAGCTCCGCATAGGGGCGCGGATCCTCGATCTCATCCGCGGCGGCACCGGCGAAATGGTCGGCCGTCACGTTGCGCACGCAATTGCCCGAGGTCTGGATGGCATGCATCCCCACATCGGCCAGCGCCGACAGGATCGCGGGCACATCGGGCAGTTTCGGCCAGTTGAACTGGATGTTCTGCCTGGTGGTGAAATGGCCATAGCCCTTGTCCCAGGTGTCGGCGATATAGGCGAGTTGCCGCATCTGGCGCGGATTGATCGTGCCATAGGGGATCGCCACCCGCAGCATATAGGCGTGCAGCTGCAGATAGAGCCCGTTCATCAGCCGCAGGGGGCGGAACTCGTCCTCGGTCAGGCTGCCATCCAGGCGGCGTTCCACCTGATCGCTGAACTGGGCGACGCGGGCGCGGACGAAGGCTTCGTCAAAATCGGCATAGTCATACATTGCGATAGTCCGCCTGTTTGCCATGGGCATAGTTCGAGGGGCCGCGGGTGCGGAATTCCTCGCGGAAATGGGTGGGTTCCGGGCCGTTCGGGCCGGGCCGGGCATCGGCCAGATAGGCGCCGACAACCTGCAGCTTCTGGGCCGAGGCATGCAGCAGCCGAAGCTGGGCATGGGCCTCGTCCTCGATCAATTCGGCCTCGTGGTGAAAGGGCGACCAGCGGTCATCGACGGTCTGATAGACGACATCGCCTTCGCGCAGGCGGTTGGCGGTGATGACTTTGGGAATGTAGCGGCGGCTCATGCCTGGGCCTCGGACAATTGGGAGAGGGCGTCAATGGCCGCGCGCGGGGCGAGGCCGAGAAGAAGGATGGCGGGGCCGGTCGCGGCGGCGGCAGAGGCGGCAAGGCTCGCCAGCGTCGCCGCGCGGATACATTGATCGGCACGGCCGGCGTTTTCCACGATGGTCACCGGCGTCTCGGGGCGCGCGCCATGCATCATAAGGCGGCCCTGAAGGAAACGCGCGGCGCGCTTTGCCATATAGATCGCGGCCACTTCGCCGGGGCGGGCCAGCGCCTTCCAGTCCTGCTCGGCAAAACCTTCCATCACATGGCCGGTGACGATGCGCAGCCCGGTGTTGCGGCCGCGCTGGGTCAGGCCCTGGCCGATGGCCGCGGCGGCGACCGATGCCGTGGTCAGCCCCGGCAGGATGCGGAAGGTCAACCCGGCGGCGGTGATCGCCTCGATCTCTTCGTCCAGCCGGGCGAAAATGCCGGGATCGCCGCCCTTCAGGCGCACGACCCTGCGCCCCGCCAGGCCCTCAGCCACCAGCACGGCATGGATATCGGCCTGCGCCGTCGAGGGGCCGAAGCCCTCCTTGCCGACATCAACACGCCGCGTGCCTTCGGGGATCAGCGCCAGAACCTCGGCTCCGACCAGCCGGTCATGCACCACCACATCGGCCGCCCGCAGCGCATCAAGCGCGCCCAGCGTCAGATGCTCGGCCGCGCCCGGGCCGGCGCCGACGAAAAGGATGGGGGGGCTGATTGTCATTTCCGGGACCCTTTGCTTGTGCAGAATATAGGACATTTTCCCGCATCTGCGCCATTCCCCCTTGCAGATAAGGATGATTGTTCTGATACTTTCGCCTGCGGGAACCAGAGTTCCGCCACAAGGGGGATTTCGGGAATGGCAGCCGCGCTGGACGATCTGGACCGGAAAATCCTGTCCGAACTGCAGAAGGATGCGGAACAATCGCTGGACGAAATCGCCCGCAAGGTGGGCTCGTCGAAGACCCCGGTCTGGAACCGCATCAGGCGGATGAAGGAGCAGGGCGTGATCGCCCGCACCACCGCCATCCTCGATGCCGAGGCGCTGGGGCTTGAGGCCTGCTTCTTCGTCCTGATCCGCACTTCGGAACATGAGGCGGACTGGCAGCGCCGCTTTCTCAAGGCGTTGAAAGAGCGGCCCGAAGTGCTTGAAGCGCATCGGCTGGCCGGCGATATCGACTATATCCTGAAAGTGCGCGTCAAGAACGCGCGCGCCTATGACACCTTCTATCAGGCGCTCATTTCCGAAGTGCGGATCTACAACGTCACGGCGCTGCTGAGTATGGAAGAGATCAAGTCGACCACCGTCCTGCCGCTGTGATCCGGCACCCCTTCATTTTGGCCTGAAATACTCCGGGGAAGGCCGGGGGGCAGAGCCCCCCTTACCGCGCCACCATGAGGCGTTTCAGCCCGTGGAAATGGTAGACATCGGCATAGCGCGGCGGTTCGGTCATGCGCAGATCCGGGCAGCGTTGCAGCAGGATGGGCAAGGCGATCTGCAATTCCAGCCGGGCCAGCGGCGCGCCGACGCAGAAATGCAGGCCCGCGCCAAAGCTGGACGAGGGTTTCACCGGGCGGTCAGGCTGGAATTCGCCGGGCTTCTCCCATTGGCCGGGGTCGCGGTTCGCCGCCCCCAGCAGAAGCCCGACCTGGTCACCGCGCTTGAAGCGGTGGCCCATGGCGTCGATGTCGTCATAGGCCCAGCGGGTGAACATGTGCAAAGGCGGGTCGTGGCGAAGGATTTCCTCGACCGTGGCCTCGACCTTCTCGGGCATCAGCAGCGCGGCGGCATCGGGCCGCGACAAGAGCGTTTTCATCCCGTTGCCGATGGTGTGCACCGTCGCCTCATGGCCCGCATTCAGCAGAAGAATGCAGGTCGAGATCAGCTCGTCGGTCGACAGCTTGTCGCCTTCGGCCTCGGCGGCGATCAGATGGGTGATCAGGTCATCTGCGGGGCGGGCACGGCGCGCCTCGACATAGTCGCGCAGGAAGGCCACGAAAGCCTCGGTCGCGGCCACCGCGGTCACTTCATCCGCCGCGCTGCGCCCCGCGCGATACATTGTGACCATGGCGTTGGACCAGGCAAGAAGATCGGGTGCGCGTTCTTCCGGTACGCCCAGCAACCGCGCGATGATGCGCACCGGCAGGGGTTGGCCGAAAGCGGCAAGAAGGTCGAACGGGCCCGAGGGGAAGGCGTCGATCAGCTCATGCGACAGGGCCGCGATCTCGGGCGCCAGCCCCGCGATGCGGCGCGAGGTGAAGGCGCGCAAGACAAGGCTGCGCAGGCGCGTGTGGCGGGGCGGCTCCAGTTCCAGCATGGAATGGGCCTCGACCGCATAGAAGGGCGCCAAATGCGGCGGGATCGCGGGCGCGAAGTCCGGCGGCGCCTCGCGGCCGAAGCGGCGGTCGCGGAAGATCGCGTTCACGGCCGCCCAGTTGCCGCTGCAGACGAGATTGTATTCTTTCCACAGGAAGAAGGACCCGGTTTTGCGGGCGCGGTCATAGAACGGATAGGGGTTCTGGACGAAGTCGGGATCGGCAGGGTCTTGGGACAGGATGGGCAGGGTCATTTCTTGGGTCCGTGGGGGACGCGCGGACGGCTCTGGGCGATGATCACCCCCAGGACGACGACCGCCGCGCCGGCCGTCTGCGCCCAGTTCCACGGACCGTTCATCAGGAAGACGATCAGCATGACGTAGAATGGCACGGCGTTCATATGCATGGAAGCCGCGCCGATGCCAAGACTGCCCACGGCGATGATCCAGAGAAGCTGGCTGATCGCCAGAGAGCCGACCGAAAAACCGAGAAGCCCGCCGATTTCGCGCCAGCCCATCGCTGCCCAATCGGGTGCGGGCGCGCCAAGCGCGGCATGAAGCAGGGCGGCGACGCTGGCGCAGATCGCAGCTCCCATGACGGTAATAGCCGATCGGCCCAGCGGCGTCAGTTCGGGAAAGCTTTTCACCGTGGCGCGCGAGCCCCAGGTATAGGCCAGGACCGAGGCGAGCGCGGCGGCGGCGCCAAGGCCAAGCGACAGCCCGCCCAGGCCGGTGGCAAAGGCCATAACGCCCCCGGCAAGCGAAAGCAGCAGGCCAAGGGCCAGCCGCAGGGTGAATTTCCGCCCGTCGAGCAGGCATTCCAGCGTGATGCCGATCACTGGCATCGTGGCCGAAACGACGGCGACGGTGACGGCATCGGTGGCGGCCTGCGCGGTGACGATAAAGACTGAAGCCAGGCCGATCGCCACACCGCCCACCATCATGCCGCGCCGCCAGGGCGCCGAGATTACGGCGCGCGGCCCCTCGAGCGCGATCCAGAGCGCGACAAGGACGCTGCCCGCCAGCAGGCAGCGCAGCGCGGTCAGCACCAGCGGCGGAAGATGCGGGATGACCAGATCGGCGGCGGGCAGGCCCGCGGCCCAGACCAGCATCGACAGAAGGCAGATCACATTGGCGCCGACCGGACCCAGGCGGGGTGGCGTGGCGACAGGAAGCGGCGCGGCGGCGGGATTGAGCGACATATCCAGCAGGTCGCATGGCCGCGTACGCCGGTCTGGCCCGGGCGCGACAGATCGTGTCGGGCTTATGCCGCGGCGAGGGCCGCGACGATCGCGCCGAAATCGGCGGCCTTCAGGCTGGCCCCGCCCACCAGCGCCCCGTCGACATCGCCGATGGCGAAGATCTCGGCCGCGTTCGAGGGCTTGACCGAGCCGCCATAGAGCAGCCGCATCTCTGCGGCCTCCTCGCCAAAGCGGGCAGCCAGGCGGTTGCGCAGGAAGGCATGGACTTCGGCGATCTCGGCCAGGGTGGGGGTGCGGCCGGTGCCAATGGCCCAGACAGGTTCATAGGCGATGACGGTATTGGCCCCCGTGGCGCCTTCGGGCACCGATCCGGCCAACTGGCTGCCCACCACGTCCAATGTGCGGGCATCGTCGCGCTCGGCCTCGGTCTCGCCGACGCAGATCACCGCGCTCAGGCCGGCAGCCCAGGCGGCCTGGGCTTTGGACAGGACAAGCGCATCCGTCTCGCCATGGTCGGCGCGGCGCTCGGAATGGCCAAGAATGACATAGGATGCCCCGGCATCGGCCAGCATGGCGGCGGCAATGTCGCCGGTATGCGCGCCCGAGGCCTTGGGGTGGCAATCCTGACCGCCAAGCTTCAGGGCAGACCCCTTGGTAGCCCAGGCGGCCTGGGCGATCAGCGTGGCGGGGGGGCAGAGCAGCATCTCGCAGGCGGGATCGGGATGGGCGGCAAGCAGCGCCTTCACTTCGGCCAGCGACGCCGCCATGCCGTTCATCTTCCAGTTCCCTGCCGCAAGCTTGCGCATCCTGTTCTCCTGCCCCTCGGTGTCGGGGCGACACTAGCCCGGCGTGGCAGCCAGAGGCAACGCTTTGGGCCGCAAGACGGCCAACGGAACGGATTTTTGCGCGAAAACGGGGCGCGGGTCGCTCAGACGGCCGGACTGTCCTTGAACTTGATCGACTCGCCGCAACCGCAGGCTTCGGACACGTTCGGATTGCGGAAGGTGAACTTCGATTCCAGCAGCGAGGTTTCGTAGTCGATCTCGGTGCCGATCAGGAACATCTGCGCCATCGGCGCGATCAGCACCCGGGCGCCATCCTGTTCCACCACCTCGTCCAGCGGGTTCACCTCGGACACATAGTCCATTGTGTATTCCATTCCCGCGCAGCCGCCCTTCTTGACGCCGATGCGCAGGCCCTGTTTGCCGTCGCGCGTCATCAACCGGGCGATGTGCCTGGAGGCGGTGGGCGTCAGGGTGATGGCGGCCTTGCCGGGAATGCCGAACATGCGTGTTCTCCTTCTGCGTCCAATTTAGGGCTTTGTGGACAGAATTCCAAGCGGGGGAAGAGAGGTCAGCAAGGCAAGCGTGGCATATCCCGCGATCAGCGCCCAGCCGACCGAGGCGAGCGTGCCAATGATGACATATTCCGACAGCGCCCGGTCATCGCGCACCGCGCCGAAACGCAGGATCGACTTGGCGGCGATCAGAAGACCCACACCTTCGGGCTGGCGCAAGACGAGGAAGGCGAAGATCAGGCCGCGCTCCATCAACCCGATCAACCGACCGGCACCGGGCAGGCTTTCTGCGGTGACGGTCGCGGGCAGGCGCTTGGCCAGGGGCGCCATCAGGAAGCCCACGGCAAATCCGCCCGCGCGGGTGGCCAGGATGCCGCCGGCGACAAGCGCCATCAGCGGCGGCAGCAGGGACAGGTTGGCCCAGAGGCCGCTGGCGAAAAGCTGGGGCTGCCAGTAGGCGAGGCAGCAAAGCGTGACGAGATGCAGCGCCTGATCGGCGAGATAGGCGGTCAGGCCCTCGCGCACCCGGGTCTTGCCAAGGTCGATGGCGGCATGGAGCGCCGCGAGCCAAACCAGTGAGAGAGCGAAAAGCCCGGTCGTGGCGATGGCGGTCGCCAGGATGATCGCACCATGGGCCGCCAGCCCCTGCCAGCGGTGCTTGTTCGCGACCATCCAGCCGGTCTGAAACACGAAATCGGCAAGGACATGGGCGAGAAGGAGGGCGGCGAGGGTCTCAGCCAAGGCGGGTCTCTTCCGGGAGGTAGGCCGCGAAGAACGCCGCCATGGTCTCATCCAGCAGAGGGTAATCCGCAGCCTTCAGGCGGGCATCCACGGCCTGTCGGGTGATGCCCAGTTGGCGGGCGATGGCCTCGTTCGAAAGGCGTTCGTCGGCGGGCGTCGCGGGATCGAGCTTCAGGGCGATGGCTTCGGCCTGGCTGCGCGACCAACGGGCGACCAGTTCTGAGGCGACGGTCAGGGCAAGCTGGCGGAACCTGTCGACCCCTTCGCCCGCCATGGCGAGAAGCCGCCCCTGCGGCATCGCGTCAAGCGCATGGCCCGAGGCAGTGAAGGCGGGACCCATGGCGGTGGAGAGGTCGCGCGCATCCGTCGGATATTCCTCGCCGATTCCGATGGCGATGCGGCTGCCAAGGGCGGCGTCATCGGCCCGCAAACGGGACAGGATCAGCAGGCTCGCCCAGAGAAAATCCGCAGGCTGAAGCAGGCGTATTTGCCAGCCGTCGCCGCGATAGCGGGTGAAATCGGTGCGGGGGCCGATTTGCGTGGCGCAGCTGCGTATGATGGTCATCGAAGCCTCGATCGCCGCGGGCGGGGCGGAGGTCGAGCCGATCAGATCGCCGGTCAGAATGGCTACGGTCTGCGTCATGTGCAAAGTATTTCCCTTGCGTCTTTGTGATGCAAGGAAAAATGTTTGCTTTTCGAATATGCAAGCCAGAACGTTTGCGTAAGGGGTCGATTCGGCCCTACATGAACCCAAGTTCCAGCCGCGCCTCGTCGGACATCATGTCCATGCCCCAGGGCGGATCGAAGCTCATATGGACATCGACCTGTTTCACCCCGGCGATGGGTTCCACGGCATCCGAGACCCAGCCCGGCATCTCGCCCGCCACGGGGCAGCCCGGCGCGGTCAGGGTCATGGTGATGTCGACGTCATTCTCGGGGCTGATCTCGATCGTGTAGACAAGGCCGAGGTCATAGATATTCACCGGGATTTCCGGGTCGAACACGGTGCGGCAGGCCTCGACCACCTGGTCGTAAAGCGGGTGGTCCGTGGTGGAGGGCCGGATGAGCGGCGCGCCTTCGACCTGGCTGTCCATGGGTTCGGATCCTGCGGCAATGCGGTGGGTAGTTGACCGATTATATAGGGAATGTACGGCCAAGGTCCAGATGCGGACCTAAAGCAGGTGACGCGCAAGGCCTGTGCGGCGAAGAACAAGGGTCACCACGACCGATCCGGCGACGGCGAGAAGCCAGACCACCGGATTTGACAGGTCGGTATGGCGGAAGAGAAGCGCCACGAAGCCGACATGCAGGAAGTAAAGCCCATTGGCGAGATCGGCGGTCAGGCGGGTCTGCGCCGCGCCAGGCGCCGTGAGCGCCCAGAGCGCCAGGGCGGGGGCCGCGAGGGCCAGGCTGGCCAGTGTGTCATGCGAAACGCTTTGCGGCAGGCGCGCGAGGAGGAGGGATTCCGTCACGACCGCCGCAATGCCGACAAGGGCTGCCACCCCGGCCGCGCGGTTCGAGACCTTCGCGGGCCAGTCCTGCCGGGCCATGAGGAGACCCAGAGCCGCATAGGGCAGGCAGAGGAACAGCGCGTTGCGGTTGGGCGAAAGCGGATCGGCGAAGACGTCGGGGATGCTGATGAGGTCAAGCGCCCGCAGATAGGGGATGGCCGCTCCGATGGCCCAGGTCAAACCGGCCAGAGCGAAAAGCGCTCGGTCAGAGATCTGGCGCAGCGCGACAAGGAGCGCTGCCGCGATGGCCAGTCCCATCAGATACCACAGATGCCAATAGCCCAGGGCAAGAAGGAGGCCTTGCCGCCACGGCTCCAGCCCCATCAGGAGCTTCCAGTAGACCGGCAGGTAAAGTGCCATCCAGATCAGGTAGAGCGCCAGCACATGGCGCACCACCCGCCAGCTGCGCCCAGAGACGATGGCCGCGTGCAGGAAATAGCCGTTGAAGACCAGAAAGACCGGAACGGCGAGGCGATAGAACCCCTCGCCGGTCAGAAGAATGGCGGTGCGGCCGAGATCGGCGAAGGGATTGGCGTGGATGCCCACGACCAGAAGCGCCATCGCCAATTTCAGCAGATCGACCGCGTACGCGCGTCCTGCGGCCATGTTCGGGCTCGCTTCGTTGTATCTTGAAGCCCTGGTTCAGCCTGCCCTAGAACGGAATCTCGTCATCCATGTCGGAGGACCGGCCACCGCCACCGCCCTGGCCACCGCCCGAACCGCCACCATAGCCGCCCCGGCTGCCGCCACTGCCGCCCGCGCCACCGCCCGAGCCGCTGCCGTAATCGTCGTATCCGCCGCGGTCGTCATAGCCGCCGCCCCCGGCACCGCCGCCGCCTTCGCCGCGGCCGCCCAGAAGCGTCAGCTCGCCCCGGAACTGGCGCAGCACGACCTCGGTCGAATAGCGGTCGGCCCCGGACTGGTCCTGCCATTTGCGGGTTTCCAGCGCGCCCTCGATATAGACGGTCGAGCCTTTGCGCAGATATTGTTCGGCGATTTTTGCAAGGTTTTCGTTATAAATCGCAACGGTATGCCATTCGGTCCGCTCCTTGCGTTCGCCCGAGCTGCGGTCGCGCCAGGTTTCCGATGTGGCGATGCGCAGGTTCACCACCTTGCCGCCGTTCTGGAAGCTACGCACCTCGGGATCGCGGCCGAGATTGCCTACGAGAATCACCTTGTTGACCGATCCGGCCATATCTGTCCCCCTGTCTGGTCTCATGCCGCTGGCAGCATCGCGCGGCGTGGTTAACGAAAGGCTTACACGGGCGGGGGAAGCCCTGCAACCAAGCTGCCATCCGGGTGGCGGGGCCTGGCGCGTGAGGGCGATGAGCGGTCTGTCGCCGATCCGGGTGGGGTAGGGAAGCCCGTTTTCGGTCATTCCCCGCTGGAAAAGCAGGCAGCTTTCCGTATAGTGCGGCAGCGCAGGGGCGGGGGCTTCTGCCGATCTTGCTTTTGCCAATCGCCAGAGAAAGTGCCGCTCCGCATGACGCGCCCCAGGTTCTCGATTGTTCTTGCGGCCGGTGCGGCGCTGATGACGGCTGCGCCTGCCGATGCCGACCAGTTGACGCTGTTCGGCGGCACCAAGTCGCGCAATACGATCTTCAAGTCGCAGACCGCGCTGCTGGATGGCAAGCTGGCCAAGCAATATTCCGGCTCGGTCAAGCTGACGCCCGAATACAAGGCGGGCAAGGCCACGAAATCGGACGAGACGGTCCCGACCTATCGCGGCAATTACAAGGGTCAGTATCTGGAGGTTGCCCGGGCGGCGGCGGCCAAGCATGGTGTGCCGGAAGACCTTTTCCTGCGTCTGGTTCAGCAGGAAAGCGGCTGGAATCCGGGTGCGGTCAGTCACAAAGGGGCTTCGGGCCTGGCACAGCTGATGCCTGCCACGGCGGTGAAGCTGGGCGTCGACATCGACGATCCGAATGAAAACCTTGAAGGCGGCGCGCGTTATCTGCGCATGATGTACGACAAGTTCGGCAGCTGGAAACTGGCGCTGGCGGCCTATAATGCCGGGCCTGGCGCGGTCGAGAAGCATGGCGGCGTGCCACCCTTTGACGAGACGCAGAATTACGTCAAGGCGATCCTCGGCTGAGACCGGGCGCAGACCTTCGATCAATCGGAATGGGGCAGGTATGGGCGCGGGACCGCGCCCGGTTACATCCCCTTGTGTTGCGTGGGCGCGCGGGCGCGTGTATCACCTCCTCGACGCTTAGAAGAACCAAACGGGGTGCAGGATGCGCAGGGTTGTCGTCACGGGACTGGGGATGGTCACGCCGCTGGCAAGCGGGGTCGAGGAAACCTGGTCGCGGCTGATCGCCGGGCAATCCGGCGCAGGCGCGATCACGCGGTTCGACACTTCGAACGTGACCACGACCTATGCCTGCGAGATCCCCTTCGGCGATGGCACGAACGGCACGTTCAATCCCGATGAGTGGATGGAGCCGAAGGACCGCCGCAAGGTCGATGATTTCATCCTCTACGGCATGGCCGCCGCCGCGCAGGCGGTGAAGGATGCCGGGATCGAGGATCTTTCGGCCGAGGAAAAGCTGCGTACCGGGGTCATGATCGGCTCGGGCATCGGCGGCCTGGGCTCGATCGCCGAAACCGCCAAGCTGATCGAGGAGAAGGGGCCGAAGCGGGTCTCGCCCTTCTTCATTCCGGGCGCGCTGATCAACCTGGTCTCGGGCCAGGTGTCGATCCGCTTCGGCTTCAAGGGGCCGAACCATTCGGTCGTCACGGCCTGCTCGACCGGCGCCCATGCCATTGGCGATGCGGCCCGGCTGATCATCTTCGGCGATGCCGATATCATGGTGGCGGGCGGGGCCGAGAATCCGATCAGCGAGATCGGCATCGCCGGGTTCAACGCCTGCAAGGCGTTGTCGACCAAGCGGGCGAATGAACCCGAAAAGGCCAGCCGGCCCTACGATGCCGATCGCGACGGGTTCGTGATGGGCGAAGGCGCGGGCGTTGTGGTGCTTGAGGAATACGAGCACGCCAAGGCGCGGGGCGCGAAGATCTATGCCGAGGTTTTGGGCTATGGCCTCTCGGGCGACGCCTATCACATCACCGCGCCGTCGGAAGATGGCGAGGGCGGCTATCGCAGCATGGAAGCGGCGCTGAAGCGCGCCGGGCTGACGCCGGACCGGGTGGATTACATCAATGCCCATGGCACGAGCACCATGGCGGACACGATCGAGCTGGGCGCAGTGGAGCGGCTGATGGGCGACGCGGCGGCCAAGGCGACCATGTCCTCGACCAAATCCTCGATCGGGCATCTGCTGGGGGCTGCGGGCGCGGTGGAGGCGATCTTCTGCGTCCTGGCGATCCGCGACCAGGTGGCACCGCCCACGATCAACCTGGACAATCCGGCCGTGACGCCGAAACTTGACCTGGCGCCGAACAAGGCGGTCCAGCGCAGGATCGAGGTGGCGCTGTCGAACAGCTTTGGCTTTGGCGGAACCAATGCGAGCCTCGTGCTGGGCCGGGTCGGCTGATCCATGTGGAAATCCATCGCCTCGAATGCGCTGACGCTGTTCATCGTTCTGCTGGTGGCAGCAGCCGCGCTCGTGGCCTGGGGCCGGAATGAGTTCAAGAAACCGGGACCGCTGACCCAGGCGATCTGCGTGCAGGTGGACCGGGGCGCGTCGCTTTCCGCGGTGAGCCGGCAGCTGGCAGAGCGCGGGGCAATCACCGATCCGCGCATCTTCCGCATCGGGGCGGATTATTCGGGCAAGGCGAGCGATCTGAAATTCGGCTCCTATCTGATCGTGGAAGGGGCCTCGATGGCGGATGTTCTGGCCGCCGTGACGGCGGGGGGGCAATCGACCTGCGGGCAGGAGGTGAATTTCCGCATCGGCGTGGCGAGCGCGGATGTGATCCTGCGCGAGTTGGACCCCGCCACCAACCGTTTCGTGGAAGTGGCGAAATTCGACCCGGCAAGCGAGGCTTTGCCTGCCGCGTATCTGGAAGCGCGCGAGGATGCCGATCTGCGCTATCGCGTGACCCTGGCCGAGGGCGTGACCAGCTGGCAGGTGGTCGATGCGCTGAAGCGGGCCGATTTCCTGGACGGGACCGTGGCGACCGTTCCGGCCGAGGGCGCGCTTGCCCCGGACAGCTATGATGTTGACAAGGGCAGCGGCCGAGCGGCGCTGATCGCGCGGATGGAGGCGGAGCAGACGGCGGTGATGGCCGAGCTGTGGCCGCTGCGCGCCGAGGGCCTGCCCTATGACACGCCGGAAGAGGCGATGATCATGGCCTCGATCGTCGAGAAGGAGACCGGCATCGCCGATGAGCGCCCGCATGTCGCAAGCGTCTTTGTCAATCGGTTGCGGCAAGGGATGCGGCTGCAGACGGACCCCACTGTCATCTATGGCATCACCAAGGGCGAGGGCGTGCTGGGCCGCGGGCTGCGCCAAAGTGAACTGCGCCGCGAGACGCCGTACAATACCTATGTCATCAATGGCTTGCCGCCGACGCCGATTGCCAATCCGGGGCGACTGTCGATTCAGGCTGCGCTGAATCCCTTGCAGACCGAGGATCTGTTCTTCGTCGCCGATGGCTCGGGTGGACATGCTTTCGCCAAGACCTTGGAAGAGCACAATCGCAATGTCGAGAAGTGGCGGGCGATCGAGGCCGAACGGGCAGCGGCGGGCGAGGATGATGGCGCGACCGGCGTGCAGGGCGAGTAGTCCGGGACGGAAAGTTAACAGGGTCTTACCGGAGCGTTCGGGTAAGCTGTTGGTATCGTTGTATTTTGAGCTTGACTTGGCGCGCGGTCTGATGTAGACCTTGTGACATGATAGCAGAAGTGTCGAAAGCGGCCGGGGGCGACCCCGGGCCGCTTTTTCTTTTCGCGGTTCCCATGGCGGTGGAGAGCGGCACGAAGGGCGGGCGCAGATGACCATCAGGTTCAGCGATGGAGAGGATGGGTCCGACAAGGCAGGAGGGGCCCAGGGGGCGGCGGCGAGCGAAGGTCTTGATCCCTTTGCCGAGGATGTCCTGGCGTTCACCGAGGCGCTGTTTCGCGTCGCGCAGGATGACTTGAATTCCGCTTTGGGTGCGATCCGCGAAGGCCGCTTCGAGGCCGCCAAGGCGGGCAAGGTCGCGGCACACGATCTGGCCGAGATGGGCCGTCAGGTTCTGGAGGGACGAAGGAATGTTGACAAACTCCGCAAGCAGATTGCCGGGGCTGTCGGAACCTGGGGCGAGCTGGATCTCGACCAGGCGCGCGATGAAATCGGGCGCCGTCTGGCTTGCCTCCGCGACGCCAGAGGAGATTGACGATTTCCTGGGCGGCTTGAGCGAGAACGCGCTGCTGGCTCTGCCCTGGATCTTCGACTTCTGGGCCCTGCCGCATCAATTGCCGCCCGAAGGAGCGTGGAAGAGCTGGGTGATCCTGGGCGGTCGCGGGGCGGGTAAGACGCGGGCCGGGGCGGAATGGGTGCGGGCACAGGTCGAGGGGCCGACGCCGACTGCGCCGGGACGGGCGCGGCGCATCGCTCTGGTTGGCGAGACATTCGATCAGGTCCGCGAGGTGATGGTCCTGGGGGAAAGCGGCATCCTGGCCTGTTCGCCGCCCGATCGGCGGCCGAAATGGGTGGCAACGCGACGCAGCCTGGAATGGCCGAACGGTGCGGTGGCCACGGCCTTTTCGGCCCATGACCCGGACAGCCTGCGGGGGCCGCAATTCGATGCGGCCTGGGCCGATGAACTGGCGAAATGGCCCAAGGCGCAGGACGCCTGGGATCAGCTGCAATTCGCGCTGCGGCTGGGTGAGCATCCGCAACAGGTGGTGACGACGACGCCGCGGAATGTGGGGGTGCTGAAGTCGATCTTGCAGAACCCCTCGACCGTGATCAGCCGCGCGCCGACCGAGGCGAACCGGGCCTATCTGGCCAAGAGCTTCCTGGCCGAAGTGGAGGCGCGCTATGGCGGGCAGTCGCTGGGGCGGCAGGAATTGCAGGGCGAGTTGATCGAGGAAATCGAAGATGCGCTGTGGACGCAGGCGATGATTGTCAGCGCACAGGGGCGCGACGAGCCCGAGCAGATGCGGATCGTCGTGGCGGTGGACCCGCCGGTGACCTCGGGGCCGAAGTCGGATGCCTGCGGGATCGTGGTGGCCGGGGCGGACACGCGGGGGCCGCGCAAGGACTGGCGCGCGGTGGTGCTGGCGGATCGCTCGGTGCGTGGCGTCTCGGCCGATGGCTGGGCGCGGGCGGCCCTGGCGGCGATGGAAGAATTCGGCGCCGACCGTCTGGTGGTTGAGGTGAACCAGGGCGGCGATCTGGTCGAGCAGGTGATCCGGCAGGTCGATGACACGGTGCCGGTGCGCAAGGTGACGGCGATGAGGGCCAAGCGGCTGCGAGCCGAGCCGGTGGCGGCCTTGTATGAGCAGGGGCGTATCGCGCATCGCCGGGGGCTGGGGGCGCTGGAGGACCAGATGGCGCTTATGGCGCGGACTGGCTGGCAGGGGCAGGGCAGCCCCGACAGGCTGGACGCGCTGGTCTGGGCGCTGACCGAGTTGATGATCGCACCCTCGAGCGGCGCGCCGGGGGTGCGGAGCCTGGGGAGGTAGCGCAGGCGGATGTCGCCGGTGCTCAGCCCCGGACCCCGGGCATTGGGGCCAAGATGAAAGTGCTGCGGCTGTCGACCAGGCGGCCCGGTATCGGCTTGCCGGTTGAAAGGAGCGGAACGTGTTCGATTTCCTGAGAAAGAGCGGGCCAATGGCGGCGGACCGCGCCGAGAAGAAGGCCAGCGCGACGGGCCGGGTGATCGCCTGGGGCAATGCGGGCCGGGTGGCCTGGAGCCCGCGCGATGCGGTTTCGCTGGCGAAGAACGGGTTTCAAGGCAATCCCATCGGCTTTCGCGCGGTGCGACTGATCGCAGAGGCGGCGGCGGCATTGCCGGTGATCTGCCAGGATGCCGAACGGCGCTATGACGCGCATCCGGTGCTGGCGCTGCTGTCGCGACCCAATGCGGGGCAGGGGCGGGCCGAGTTGCTGGAGGCGGCCTATGGGCATCTCTTGCTGTCGGGCAATGCCTATGTCGAGGCGGTGCCAGGGGCGGAAAAGCTGCCGGGCGAGCTGCATGTTCTGCGCGCCGACCGGATGTCGCTGGTGCCGGGGGCGGATGGCTGGCCCGTCGCCTATGACTATTCGGTGGGCGGGCGGACGCATCGTTTTCCAGTCTCAGAGGGGCTGAGCCCGATCTGCCACATCAGGAGCTTTCACCCACAGGACGACCATTACGGTCTGTCGCCGATGCAAGCGGCGGCAGTGGCGGTGGATGTGCACAATGCCGCAAGTGCCTGGTCGAAGGCCCTTCTGGACAATGCGGCGCGGCCCTCGGGGGCGATCGTCTACAAAGGGTCGGATGGGTCGTCGGTTCTGACGCCCGAGCAATATGACCGGCTGGTGGGCGAGATGGAATCGCATCATCAGGGCGCGCGCAATGCCGGGCGGCCGATGCTGCTGGAAGGCGGGCTGGACTGGAAGCCGATGGGGTTCTCGCCCAGCGATATGGAGTTCCATGAGACCAAGCTGGCGGCGGCGCGCGAGATCGCCATCGCCTTTGGCGTGCCACCGATGCTGTTGGGGATACCGGGAGACGCGACCTATGCGAATTATCAGGAGGCGAACCGCGCCTTCTACCGGCTGACCGTGCTGCCCCTGGCGCAGCGGGTGCTGGCGGCACTGGCGCATTGGCTGGCGATGTTCAGCGGCGACGCGGTGGAGTTGCGGCCCGATCTGGACCAGATCCCGGCACTGGCGATCGAGCGGGATCAGCAATGGGCGCGGGTTGGCGCCGCCGAATTCCTGACGGTCGCGGAGAAGCGGGCGCTTCTGGGTCTGCCGCGGGTGGCGGACGAGGAATGACGACGCGCAAGGAGGGCAATGGCTCGCGTTTCGTGCTGGACAGTTTCGATAGCGCCCATGCCCGGATCGAAGCGAATGAGCGGGTGATGGAAGAACGCTGGGCGGCGCTGGATTACCGGCTGACGCTGATCGATGCGGCGCTGGAGCGGCTGGAGCGGCGCCTGTGGCTGGGCGTCTATGGCGTGGCGGCCTTTCTGCTGACGCAGGGGGTCGAGGTTCTTCTCAGGGCGGCGACGAAGTGAGGTGAGGTGATGGACGGCATATCGGGCGCGCCCGAGCGGAAATACCACCGGCCCGAAGCGGGGCTGGAAGTGACCGAAGGTCGGGTCGTGGCGGGCTATGCCTCGCTTTTCGGCGTCAGGGACCAGGGCGGTGACGTGGTGGCAAAGGGGGCGTATGGCGCCTCGCTGGCACGGCTGATCGCCAAGGGTGGGCGGGTGAAGATGCTCTGGCAGCATGACCCGGCCCAGCCCATCGGGGTCTGGGATGAGGTGCGGGAAGATGCACAGGGTCTGTGGGTCAAGGGCCGCATCCTGACCGAAGTGGACAAGGGCCGCGAGGCGGCGGCCCTGTTGACGGCGGGGGCGATTGACGGGCTGTCGATCGGCTATCGCACCGTGAAGGCGGAGCGCGATGGCAAAGGACGCCGCCTTTTGCAGGAGCTGGAGCTGTGGGAGGTTTCGCTGGTGACATTCCCCATGCTTCCCGAGGCGCGGGTGGCGGCCAAATCTGAAGATCTGGCTTGTCTGATGCGCGAATTGGCAGACGTCTTCGAGGACGCGCGCCGGAGCCTGGCCGAGCGCGGATAGCGCAAGGGACCTTTTCCTTCAACACGAGGGTTCGACGATGACCGAGAGAGAGGCTCGGGCCGGGGAAGGCTTGTCCCAGGTCCATTCGCCGGCGGCGGAGGTGAAAACCGCGATGTCCGGTTTCTTGCAGGAGTTCAAGGGCCTGCAAGCCGAAGTGAAAAAAGCGCTGCAACATCAGGAAGAGCGACTGACCATGCTGGATCGGAAAACCATCACTTACGGCCGCCCGGCCCTTTCGGCCGCGTTGGAGCTGGATGCGCCGCACAAGAAGGCGTTCGATGCCTATCTGCGGACCGGCGACGATGACGGGCTGCGCGGCCTGACGCTGGAAGGCAAGGCGATGTCGACCTCGGTCGCGGCGGATGGTGGCTATCTGGTCGATCCACAGACGGCGGACCGTATCCGGTCGATGCTGGTCTCGACCTCATCGCTGCGCGCCATTGCCACTGTGGTGCAGGTCGAGGCGGTGTCGTTCGATGTGCTGATTGACCGCTCGGAAGTCGGCTCGGGCTGGGCCACGGAAACCACTTCGACGGCTGAAACGGCGACGCCGACCATTGAGCGCATCTCGATCCGCCTGCACGAACTTTCGGCCATGCCGAAATCGAGCCAGCGGCTGCTGGATGACAGCGCCTTCGATGTGGAAGGCTGGCTTGCGGGCAAGATCGCCACGCGCTTCATCCGTGCCGAGGCCGCCGCTTTCGTCAATGGCGACGGCATCGACAAGCCCAAGGGCATCCTTCTGCCTGCCAAGGTCGCCAATGCGTCTTGGAGCTGGGGATCGCTGGGCTATATCGCGACCGGCGCCGCGGCGGATTTCGCGAGCAGCAACCCGGCTGATTGCATCATCAACCTGGTCTACGCGCTGGGCGCCGACTACCGCGCCAATGGCACTTTCGTGATGAATTCGAAGACGGCCGGTGCCGTGCGCAAGATGAAGGATGCCGACGGTCGCTTCCTGTGGTCGGACGGTTTGGCGGCGGGTGAGCCGGCGCGGCTGATGGGCTATGCCGTCCTGATCTGTGAAGACATGCCCGATGTTGGCGCCAATACCTTCCCCATCGCCTTCGGAGATTTCGCGACGGGCTATACGGTGGCGGAGCGCCCGGATCTGCGTATCCTGCGCGATCCCTTTTCGGCCAAGCCGCATGTCCTGTTCTACGCCACCAAGCGTGTGGGCGGCGATATCACCGACTATGCCGCGATCAAGCTTCTGCGGGTCGCGGTCTCGTAAGGCCTCACATCCTCCGTGCCGGTTCGGACGCAGATCCGGGCCGGTCGCGACGTGGCGAGCGAGGAGCGAGGGACCAGAGATGATGTTGACCGAATTGACGACCGTGCCGCGGGCGGCGCTGCCGCTGGCCGAGCTGAAAGAGCATTTGCGGCTGGGGGCGGGGTTCACGCTGGCAGCGAACCAGGATGGCCTTCTGGAGAGCCATTTGCGGGCGGCGATGGCGACGATCGAGGGCCGTATCGCCAAGGTGCTGATCGAGCGGCAGTTTCTCTGGCAGATCGATGATTGGCGCGACCCGGCCGAACAGGCTCTGCCGGTGGCTCCGGTAAGCGCCATCGTCAGCCTGACGCTGGTGGATGGGAACGGGGTGTCCGCCTTGGCCAATGAGGCGACCTACCGGCTGGTTGCGGACATTCACCGGCCACGGATCGCGGGGCGCGGCTTGGCCTTGCCCGCGGTGCCGGTCGAGGGACGGATCGAGCTGGTATTCGCTGCGGGTTTCGGCCCGGTCTGGAGCGACGTGCCCAGCGATCTGCGTCAGGCGGTACTGCTGCTTGCGGCGGAATTCTACGAACATCGCAACGATGATGGTACGGCGCAGCCGGGATTGCCGTTCGGAGTGATGGCGCTGATCGAGCGGTGGCGGCAGGTGCGCATCCTTGGGGGTGGGACGTCCGGGGGGCGGACATGAAAACCCCGCATCTGAACCGAGCGCTGGTGCTGGAGCAGGAATCGCGCAGCTCGGACGGCGCGGGCGGCTATGGGCGGAGCTGGCAGGCTTTGGGCACGCTTTGGGCAGAGATCGTGCCGGGCAGCGGGCGCGATCCGAGCGGAGAAGAGGTCATCCTGTCTTCGGTGCCCTACCGGATCACCGTGCGGGCGGCCCCGCCCGGAGCGGTCACCCGGCCGAAACCAGAGCAGAGGCTGCGCGAGGGCAGCCGCGTCTTCACCATTCTTGCGGTGACCGAGTGCGACGCGGATGGGCGCTGGCTGGTGTGCTTTTGCCGTGAGGAGGCCCCGAAATGAGTTACGGCGCTGCGGCGGCTTTGCAGTCCGCTGTTTTCCAGTCGCTGACATCGGCGCCCGCGCTGGCGGGGGTGGCGGTCTATGATGCAGTGCCTCCCTCGCCCGCCGGGACCTTTGTTCTGGTCGGTCCTGAAGAGGTGCGGGATGCAGGCGACAAGAGCGGCGCGGGGGCCGAGCATCTGGTGCAGATCAGCGTTATCAGCGATGGGACCGGGTTTCTGGCGGCCAAGACGATCGCGGCGGCGATTTCCGACAGGCTGCTCGGAGCGGCACTGGTGTTGGCGCGCGGCAGGTTGGTGTCGTTGCATTTCCTGCGGGCGAGGGCGCGGCGGATCGACGAGGGCGAAGTCCGCCGGATCGACCTGATTTTCCGCGCGCGGATCGAGCTTTGACGGGCCGGTTGCGGCCAGAGTTTCACCCAAATCCAGGAGATGCGCCATGGCAGTTCAGGCGGGCAAGGACCTTCTTCTTAAGATAGATCAGACCGGTGACGGGATGTTCGAGACCATCGCGGGTCTTCGGGCCACGCGGGCGGCCTTCAATGCCGAAACGGTGGACGTGACCTCGCTGGAATCGACCGGCGGCTGGCGCGAGCTTTTGGCTGGCGCGGGGGTGAAATCGGCGACGATTTCCGGTTCGGGCGTGTTTCGCGATTCCAATACCGACGAACGCGCCCGACAGATCTTTTTCGATGGCGAGATCCCGGATTTCCAGGTGGTGATCCCGGATTTCGGCGTGGTCGAGGGGCCGTTCCAGATCACCGCGCTGGAATATGCGGGCAGCCACAATGGCGAAGCGACCTATGAGGTCACGTTGGCCTCGGCCGGGATGCTGACCTTTACGGCGCTGTGATGGCGAATCCCTGGGCGGGAGAGGTGGCGATCACGCTGGATGGTGTGGCGCATGTGGCGAAGCTGACGCTGGGGGCGCTGGCCGAACTTGAGGCGACGCTGGAGACAGGGTCGCTGGTCGATCTGGTCGAACGGTTCGAGGGCGGCCGCTTCACCACGCGCGACGTGCTGGCGCTGATCGTGGCGGGGCTGCGGGGCGGCGGATGGCAGGGCACGCCGCGCGATCTGATGACGGTCGAGATCGGCGGCGGCCCGGTCGAGGCGGCGCGCGCGGCGGCGGAACTGCTGGCGCGGGCCTTCGCGCTTCCGGGGCAGGAATGACGGCGCGGTTCGACTGGCCGGGGCTGCTCAGGGCCGGCCTGCACGGATTGGGCCTGGAACCGGCGGTCTTCTGGCGCCTGACGCCGGTCGAATTGCGGATCATGCTGGGGGTGGAGCAGGCAGCGCCGCCCCTGACGCGGGCGCGGCTGGCCGAACTGGCCGCGGCCTTTCCCGATACAGGACAGGGGGCGGACGATGACCGACGCGGCGGATCTGACGGAACAACTGGCGGCGCTGGAGGAAAGGCTTGGCACCTCGGCGGCGATGGTGGCGGCCTTTGACGGCGAGTTGGTCCGGCTGCGGGATTCGGCCACCTTCACCAACCGCGAGGTGAGCACGCTGTCGAGCGGCATCTCGGGCGGGCTGCGGCGGGCGTTTGACGGGCTGATCTTCGACGGGATGAAGCTGTCGGACGCGCTGAAGGGCGTGGCGCAGAGCATTGTGGACACGGTCTACCGGGTCGCGACCAAGCCGATCACCGATGCCTTCGGCGGGGTGCTAGCGCAGGGGATCAATGCCCTGACCAGCGGCATCCTGCCCTTCGCCAAGGGGGGCGGTTTCGCGCAGGGGCGGGTGATGCCCTTTGCCCAGGGTGGGATCGTCGCGTCGCCGACCATGTTCCCGATGCGCGGTGGACGCGGGTTGATGGGCGAGGCGGGGCCGGAGGCGATCATGCCGCTGACGCGCGGGGCCGATGGCCGGTTGGGCGTGCAGGCGGCGGGGGGCGTGCGCCCGGTCAATGTGGTGATCAACATCTCGACGCCGGATGTGCAGGGGTTCCAGCGCAGCCAGAGCCAGATCGCGGCCCAGGTCGGGCGGGCGCTGGCGCGTGGCCAGCGCAACAGGTGAGGATGGAAGATGGCGTTTCACGAAGTGCGTTTCCCGGCCAATCTGAGCTTCGGCTCGGTCGGTGGGCCTGAGCGGCGGACCGAGATCGTCACGCTGCAGAATGGCCATGAAGAGCGCAACACGCCCTGGGCTCACGCGCGGCGGCGGTATGATGCCGGGGTGGGCCTGCGATCGCTGGATGATGTCGAGACGCTGATCGCCTTTTTCGAGGCGCGGCGTGGACAGTTGCACGGGTTTCGCTGGAAGGACTGGTCGGACTTCCGCTCCTGCCCCGCCTCGCGCAGCGCGGGGCCACTCGATCAGGTTATCGGCACGGGTGATGGCGTGACCGCTGCCTGGCCCCTGGTGAAGACCTATCGCTCGGGTGAGGAAGCCTATGTACGCCCGATCGCGAAGCCCGTTCTTGGCACGGTGACGGTGGCAATCGCCGAAGACCCGAAGGTGGAAGGCGTGGAGTTCACCGTAGATCCAGCGACGGGCGTGGTCACTTTTGAAACTCCGCCGCCGTTGGGAGCGCAGATCACGGCGGGGTTCGAGTTCGACGTGCCGGTGCGCTTTGATACGGAGGCGATCCAGGTCTCGGTTGCGTCGTTCCAGGCTGGGGATGTGCCAGCCGTCCCGGTGGTGGAGATAAGACTGTGAGCGCTGGTGATCTAGATATCCATCTCTCCAGCGGGGCGACGACGGTTTGTCGCGCCTGGATGGTGACGCGGGCCGATGGGCTTGTGCTGGGCTTTACCGACCATGACTGCGACCTGACCGTCGCAGGGGTGCTTTGCAAAGCGGGGTCGGGTCTGACGGCGCGCGCGCTGCAGCAGGTCACAGGGCTTGCGGTGGACAACAGCGAGGCGCTGGGCGCCCTCTCGGGTGCGGCGATCACCGAGGCCGATCTGGCGGCGGGACGCTATGATCGTGCGGAAGTGCGGGTCTGGCTGGTAAACTGGGCCGATCCCGGCGCGCGGGCCGAGATCTTTCGGGGCGCCCTGGGCGAGGTGACGCGGCGCGGCGCCGAATTCCGCTGCGAATTGCGGGGTTTGAGCGAGCCTTTGAACCAGCCGATCGGCTTTGCCTATACGCGGGGCTGTTCGGCCGTATTGGGCGACAGTCGCTGCCGGTTCGATCTGGCGCAACCGGGATATTCCGCCGAGCGCGCGGTTGAAGCGATCGCGAGCGACGGGCTGATCCTGAGCTTCGCCCATTTCACAGGATTTGATGACCGCTGGTTCGAAGGCGGGCGGCTTATTGTCCTGACAGGCTTGGCCATGGGGCTGAGTGTGATGGTCAAGTCGGACCGGCTGTCGGGTACGGCGCGCCGGATCGAATTATGGCAGACCCTGCGTGCACGGCTTGCGCCGGGCGATCTGCTGCGGCTTTTTGCGGGATGCGACAAGCGCGCCGAGTCCTGCCGAGTAAAATTTAACAATTTCATGAATTTCCGGGGGTTTCCGCATCTTCCAGGCGAAGATTGGCTGACCGCTTATCCCCGCGCAGGGCGACCGGCAACGGGAGGCAGCCTCTTGATCGCGCCGGCATATGGGGCAGCGCCATGACGGTTGCGAAAATCGCCGTGGCGGAAGCGCGTCTGTGGATTGGAACGCCCTATGTTCATCAGGCCAGTTGCCTTGGCGCGGGGGCAGATTGCCTGGGCCTGATCCGGGCGATCTGGCGGCGCCTTTACGGGCATGAACCCTGTGCGGTGCCTGCCTATACGGCCGACTGGGCTGAGGCGACCCGGGAGGAACGGCTGCTGTGCGCGGCAGAGTATTGGTTGCGACCCAAGCCGCTGGGTGAGGCGGATCTCGGCGATGTGCTGCTGTTTCGGATGCGCACGGACGGAATGGCCAAGCATCTGGGCGTTCAATCCGGCATCGGCGCTGAGGCGAGGTTCATTCACGCCTATTCCGGCCATTTCGTTACCGAAAGTGCCTTGAGCGCGCCTTGGCTGCGCCGTGTCGCCGCCCGATTTGCCTTTCCCGAAGGAGCCAACTGAGCATGGCGACGCTTGTCTTTTCAGCGGTTGGCGCAGCAATCGGCTCGGGCTTCGGCGGAACGGTGCTTGGCCTGTCCGGGCTGGTGATCGGTCGGGCGATCGGGGCCACGGTCGGACGGGTCATCGATCAGAAGTTGTTGGGGGCCGGGTCCGATCCGGTCGAAGTCGGGCGCCTGGACCGGTTGCGTCTTACCGGCGCGAGCGAAGGTGCCTCCATAGCGCAGGTCTGGGGCCGGATGCGTGTCGCGGGACAGGTGATCTGGGCGACACAGTTCCAAGAATATGCGCGCCGTCGCGGCGGAGGCAAGGGCACACAGCCAAAGGTGACAGAATTCAGCTATTCGATCAGCCTGGCGATCGGGCTGTGCGAGGGCACGATCCTGAAGGTCGGCCGCGTCTGGGCGGATGGCGCTGAAATTGAGCCGGGGAGTCTGACCCTGCGGATCTACGATGGCGCCGAAGATCAGTTGCCTGATCCGAAGATCGAGGCTGTCGAGGGTTTTGGGAAGGCGCCAGCCTACCGGGGCCTGGCCTATGTGGTGATCGAGGATCTTGACCTGACGCCCTTTGGCAACAGGGTTCCGCAATTTTCCTTCGAGGTCATGCGAGCGGCACAGGGGCCGGGGCTTGGCGATGAGATCAGCCTGGCTGATGCCATTCCTGCGGTGGCAATGATCCCCGGCACGGGCGAATATGCCTTGGCCGCGACGCCGGTGCATTATGCCCGGGCGCCTGGTCAAAATGTCTCGGCAAATGCGAACACCCCTTCGGGGAAGGCAGATTTCCCAGTCAGTCTTGGTCATTTGACCTCTGAGTTGCCGAATGTTTCTTCGGTTTCACTTGTCGTGGCCTGGTTCGGGAATGATCTGCGATGCGGATCCTGCGCCGTTCAGCCCAAGGTTGAACAGAAGGATCGTGACGGCGTTGGAATGCCATGGCGCGCCGGCGGCATAGACCGTGCGGCTGCCGGACTTGTGCCGCGCATCGATGACCGGGTGGTCTATGGCGGCACCCCGGCTGATGCGTCGGTGATCGAGGCGATCCGCGCCATTCGCGCGGCAGGCCGGGCCGTCATGTTCTATCCTTTTGTCCTGATGGATCAGCTTGAGGGCAACAGTCTGCCCGATCCCTGGACCGGCGGCGCCGGCCAGCCTGTTTTGCCGTGGCGTGGCCGGATAACCACGTCGCTGGCGCCCGGGTTGCCCGGCACCACCGATCGCACGACAGCGGCCGAGGCAGAGGTTACCGCCTTCTTCGGCACTGCCTTGCCAGCGCACGTCACGGCTGCCGGCGAGACGATTGGCTATGCAGGTCCAAGCGAATGGAGCTTTCGCCGTTTCATCCTGCATTATGCCCGTCTGTGCCAGATTGCCGGCGGCGTCGACGCATTCTGCATCGGCTCGGAACTTCGGGGCATCACCCGGATTCGCGGCGCCTCGGACAGTTTTCCAGCCGTTGCGGCCCTTCGACAGCTTGCGGCGGATGTGCGGTCTGTCCTGGGTCCCGACTGCAAGATCAGCTATGCCGCAGATTGGACCGAGTATGGCAGCTATGTGGCTGATGAGAATGTCTATTTCCCGCTCGACGCGCTTTGGGCGGACACAAGTATCGAT
Source organism: Neotabrizicola paludis (assembly GCF_044142105.1). Taxonomy (NCBI): domain Bacteria; kingdom Pseudomonadati; phylum Pseudomonadota; class Alphaproteobacteria; order Rhodobacterales; family Paracoccaceae; genus Neotabrizicola; species Neotabrizicola paludis. The sequence goes on along the minus strand of NZ_JBGTYM010000001.1, from coordinate 807,633 downwards.
TTCGTCGGCATCGACAACTACATGCCGCTGTCTGATTGGCGGAACCGGGACGGCGAAGCAGATGCGGCATGGGGCTCGATCTACAACCTTGACTATCTGACCGCCAACATCGCCGGGGGCGAGGGCTTTGACTGGTACTATGACAGCCCTGAAGGCGAGGAGGTTCAGACAAGGTTGCCCATCGAGGACGGCGCTTTCGACGAGCCATGGCTGTTTCGCGTCAAGGATCTGAGGGGCTGGTGGGGCAACGAACACCACGCGCGGACAGGTGCGGTGCGAGCGGCACTGCCAACGGCCTGGGTGCCGCAGTCGAAACCGATCTGCTTTACCGAATATGGCTGTGCGGCATTGGACAAGGGGGCGAACCAGCCGAACAAGTTCATCGATCTGACGTCGTCGGAATCCGCCTTGCCGCGCGCTTCGAACGGGCGGCGCGACGATCTGATGCAGTTGCAATATTTCAGGGCGATGGCGCGCTACTGGACCGATCCCGCCAACAACCCCGTCTCCTTGATCTATGGCGCCCCGATGCTTGATTTCGCGCGTGCCCATGCCTGGGCCTGGGATGCGCGACCCTTCCCGGCTTTTCCGGGCCGTACCGATCTGTGGAGCGATGGCGAAGCCTACGCGCGCGGCCATTGGCTGAACGGTCGCGCGACGAACCAACCCCTCGCGGCCGTGGTCCGCGAAATCGCTGCCCGGGCGGGCGTGGGGGGGGTGGAAACATCGCAGCTATACGGATTGGTCCGCGGCTATGTGCAGGATCAGTCGCAGAGTGCGCGCGCCAGTTTGCAGCCGCTGATGCTGGCCTTCGGCGTCGATGCCGCGGAGCGCGAGGGAAAGATCGCCTTTTTGTCGCGACGCGGTGGCGTTGATCATGAATTGCAGGAAGAGGCTTGCGCCCAGACAGCGGATACAGACGGCTATGCGGAACTGACTCGAAGTGCTGCGCCTGAGACGAGCGGCATGGTTCGACTGAATCACGTCGACGCCGAGGGCGACTACGAAGTGCGGAGCAGCGAGGCGCGGTATCCTGACGAGGAACAACGCAGTGTCTCGGCCAGCGAGGTGCCATTGGCCTTGACGCCTGCGGAGGGGCGGATCATCGCGCATCGATGGCTGGCGGAAAGCCGCATCGCGCGCGACAGTCTGCGTCTGGCGCTGCCACCGTCGCGGCGAAGCGTGGGCGCGGGCGACCGGGTGCGGTTGGAGGACGGCAGCACCTATCGGATTGACCGGGTTGAGCAGGCTGAGGCCCGCCTGATCGAAGCCACGCGCATCGAGGGCGGGGTCTATGACAGTGGTGACGTCCTGGAAGAGCCGGGACTTCAGCGGCCATTCGTGTCTCCCGTGCCGGTCTACCCCGTCTTCCTAGATCTGCCGATTTTGACGGGCACAGAGGTGCCACATGCTCCGCATGTCGCTGTGACGGCGGAACCCTGGCCGGGGGCTGTGGCGGTATGGTCAGCGAGCGCTGACACGAGTTTCGAGGTAAACCGGTTGGTAGCGGCACCCTCGATCATCGGTATTACGGAAACGGAGTTGGCGGCTGCGCGGCAGGGGCTTTGGGATCGCGGCAGCGCGTTGCGGGTGCGAGTCACGGGCGGGGCGCTATCGTCGGCCAGCGCATTGGCGGTTCTGAACGGCGCCAATGCGATGGCGATTGGCGATGGCAGCGGCGGCAACTGGGAGGTGTTCCAATTCGCGCAGGCAGCACTGGTTGCGCCACAAACCTATGAGATTTCTATGCGTCTTCGCGGGCAATTGGGAACCGATGGTATCATGCCGCCGGTCTGGCCGGTCGGAAGTACGGTTGTCCTGCTCGATCAGGCGCTCGTGCAGATCGATCTCGCCGCCAGCGCCCGTGGCTTGGCGCGCAACTACCGAATTGGGGTTACCGCGCGGGGTTTTGACGATCCGAATGTGGTATCCATTGCTTCGGCCTTCGACGGGATCGGCTTGCGCCCCTATCCTGTCGCCCATCTCGAGGCGCAGGGTGCCGCCGGAAGCGACCTTCATATAAGCTGGAACCGCCGGACAAGGATCGAGGGCGACGGCTGGCAACAGATCGAAGTGCCTCTTGGCGAAGAGACCGAGGCCTATCTGGTGCGTGTTCTTTCGGGTGCGACGGTTCTTGTCGAATACACTGTGTCGGACCCGGAGTTCGACTACCCAGCCGCCGCGCAGACGGTCGACGGTGCGGTCGCCCCATTCGGCATCGAGGTGGCGCAGTTGTCACAGCGCTTTGGGGCAGGCCCGTTCCGCCGAGTTGAAATCCCGGCGTGATCTTGACATGTACATCAGACCGCTGCCGCATGAACTCACGGCCTTGGCGCGGCATCTCATGCTTTGCCCCGAGCAGACGCGACCTTGCGCCGCGCTGCGTGTGCTGGCCGAGACCGAGGCGGCTGCGCTTCGGATGGCGCAAACCGGCCGCCCGCATCCACGTCATGGCGACGGCAGCCTGATCGCGCGCGTTCTGGCCCAACCCCTGCCGCCCGAAACCTATGCCGATACGCCGGAATTCCTGCGCGCTTTGCAGATTGCCGCCGACGCGCTCTTGAAACATATTGTCCGCAGTCAGATTTCTTCCCGGATGACCGAACGCGACTCGTACGTTCCATTCGGGTCGGCTGCAGGAGAAGATCATGGCAGAGACAAGACAGCGCGTCACCACAGTCGATCCGGTCTGGACACGCATCTGTGACGAGGCGCAGGAAGCCGTTCGATCCGAGCCGCTCCTGGGAGCGCTGATCCATTCCGGCCTTCTGCACCATGCCACCTTCGAGCGCGCGCTTGCCTATCGCTTCTCGCTGAAACTGGCGAGTGGCGAGATGAGCGAGCAGATCCTGCGCGAGATTGCCGACGCGGCCTATAGCGACGATCCCGACATCGGCGCCGCCGCGCGTGCCGACTTGATGGCGGTCTATGAGCGTGATCCGGCGTGCCATCGCTTCCTTCAGCCCGTGCTGTTCTTCAAGGGCTATCAGGCGATCCAGGCCTATCGGATTGGGCACTGGCTCTGGGTGAAGGGGCGCAAGGACCTTGCCTATTTCGTACAGATGCGGGTGTCGGAGGCCTTTGGCGTGGACATTCACCCCAATGCCCGCATCGGCCGCGGTATCATGATCGACCATGCTCATTCCATCGTGATCGGCGAAACGGCGGTGGTTGGCGACAATGTCTCGATGCTGCATTCGGTCACGCTGGGCGGAACTGGCAAGGAAGACGGCGACCGTCATCCGAAGATCGAAGACGGTGTGCTGATCGGGGCGGGGGCAAAGGTGCTGGGCAATATCCGCGTCGGTCATTGCTCGCGCATTGCGGCGGGGTCGGTTGTGCTTGAAGATGTGCCGCGCAACACCACGGTCGCGGGTGTTCCGGCGCGCGTCGTCGGCAAGGCGGGCTGCGCCCAGCCAGCGCTGACAATGGATCAGCTTTTGCAGGCAAAGTGACAGGGCAGGCATGACCGCCGGCCTTCCCGCCACGATCACCCGCCCGGTCCGCGCCACGGTCGCGTTCTTCGTCGGCAAGGCGATCTCGCTGTTTGCCAGGATCGTCACGGCGCCCCGGGCGATCTGGGCTGGGATCGAGCCGGTGCCGCGTCAGCGCGTCTATTTCGGCAACCACACCTCCAACGGCGACTTCGTCCTGATCTGGACGGTTCTGCCGCGTGCCTTGCGAGCGCGGACCCGGCCCGTCGCGGCTCTGGACTACTGGCTGACCTCGCCGCTGCGGGCCTTCATCGGGCGCGATGTGTTCAACGCCGTGCTGATCGACCGTCGCCCGGAGGAGCGTGTCGCGGACCCGGTGGCACAGATGGCCACGGCGCTGGACGAGGGGTCGTCGCTGATCATTTTCCCCGAAGGCAAGCGCAATTCCTCTGACGAGTTGCTTCTGCCTTTCAAGTCCGGCCTTTATCATCTGGCGACGCAACGCCCCGAGGTTGATCTTGTCCCCGTCTGGATTTCAAACCTCAACCGCGTCATGCCAAAGGGTGAGGTGATCCCGGTGCCGCTGATCTGCACGCTGACCTTCGGCGCACCGCTGCATATTCACCCGGGCGAGGCGAAAGAGGCCTTTCTCGGCCGGGCGTCCACCGCCCTTCTTGCCCTTGCCGAAAGGCCGAAGGCATGACCTCACCTCCCGATCTGATCTGGCTTCTGGCCGCCGTTGGCGCGATCCTGATTCTCGCCACATTGATTGGCGAAGTGCTCCGGGCGCAGCTTTCGCCCGATGGCGCCAACCCGGTGATCGAGAACCTGAATGCCCGGATAGCCGCCTGGTGGGCCATGGTGATCCTGCTTGCCATCGCCTTCCTGGCCGGGCGCACGGGGGTCGTTCTGCTTTTCGCCATCCTGTCCTTCGCGGGACTGCGGGAGTTCCTGACCCTTACCGAGAAAGCCCCTGCCGACCATTGGGCGCTGGCGGCGAGCTTCTTTCTCATCCTGCCGGTGCAATACTGGCTGATCGGCGTCGACTGGTACGGGTTCTATTCCATCTTCGTGCCGGTCTACGCTTTTCTTCTGCTGCCCGTCGTCTCGGCCCTCCGGGGCGGTACGCAGGATTTCCTGACCCGGGTCGCGGAAACTCAATGGGCCTTGATGATCTGCGTCTATTGCGCCAGCCACGTGCCTGCGCTTCTGACCCTGCATATCCCGGGCTATGAGGGGCGCAGCGTCATTCTGATCGCCTGGTTGATCTTCACCGTGCAATTCTCGGACGTGATGCAATATGTCTGGGGCAAGCTCCTCGGACGGCACAAGATCGCCCCGCAGGTGTCGCCGTCGAAAACCTGGGAGGGGTTTCTGGGAGGCGTTGCCACCGCCGTCGGCGCGGGAACCGCGCTGTATTGGATCACGCCCTTCACGCCCTGGCAGGCGGCGGGCATGGCGCTGGTCATCTGCCTGATGGGCTTTTTCGGCGGGCTGGTCATGTCGGCGATAAAACGTGACAAGGGCGTCAAGGACTGGGGCCATCTGATCGCCGGGCATGGCGGGTTCCTTGACCGGCTGGACAGTGTCATCTTCGCCGCCCCGATCTTCTTCCATCTTACCCGCTATTTCTGGTCCGCGACATGACCGGTCCCGCCTCGCGCCGCCCGCTTTCCTCGCGTGATACGAAATGGGCGCGCAGCCTCGCGCAGAAGCTGGCGGACAGCGACGTCACCCCAAACCAGATTTCCGCCGCCTCAATCGGTTTCGCGATGCTTGGTTGCCTGCTGTTCTGGGCCGCCGGAAGCGGCGGGCCGGTCGTGACCAGCCTGGGCCTGATCCTGGCCGCCGCAACGATCCAGCTGCGCCTTCTCTGCAATCTCCTGGACGGGATGGTCGCAATAGAGGGCGGCAAGCAATCTGCCACGGGGCCGTTTTGGAACGAGGCGCCAGACCGAGCGGCGGATCTTCTGTTCTTCTGGGGCGCGGGCCTCGCGGCGCACAATCCCGCTTTGGGGCTGGGCTGCGGCGCACTGGCGCTTGGTACGGCCTATCTGCGCGAGCTTGGCCGCGCCGAGGGCTTTGCTGCCGATTTCTCCGGCCCCATGGCAAAGCAGCACCGTATGGCGGCCCTGACGCTTGCTTGTCTGCTGGCCGCGCTGCTCCCGATACAGCAAAGCGCCGCGACCCTGATGACCGCGGCGCTCTGGATCATTCTCATCGGCACCGCCGCGACCATCCTGCGCCGCGCCTTCCGCCTCTTGGACCTGCTCTCGCAGCGCCCCTGACCTTGGCTTGGACCAAATCCTCCGGCGGGCCGGGGGCAGCGCCCCCGGACTTCCCGCCCGCGATCAGGCCAGCATGGAAATCGGGTTCTCCAGCGCCTCGACGATCACCTTCATCAGCTGCGCGCCCAGGGCCCCGTCGATCACGCGGTGGTCGACCGACAGCGTCATCGACATCACCGTCGCCACGCCGACCGATCCATCCGCCAGCACGACCGGCTTCTTCAGCCCCGCTCCGACCGCCAGGATCCCGCCATGCGGCGGATTGATCACGGCATCGAAATTCTCGATCCCGAACATGCCCAGGTTCGAGATCGCGAAGCTTCCGCCCTGATATTCATGCGGGGCGAGCTTCTTGGTCTTCGCGCGCGTCGCCAGGTCCTTCATTTCCGCCGAGAGCGCCGAGAGCGTCTTCTTCTCGGCGTCTTTCAGCACCGGCGTGAACAGCCCGCCATCGACCGCCACGGCCACCGCAACATCGGAAGGCTTCAGCTTCAGCACGCGGTCGCCCGCCCAGACGGCATTGGCATCCGGCACCGCCTGCAGGGCCAGCGCGCAGGCCTTGATGACAAAGTCATTGACCGACAGCTTCACGCCGCGGCTTTCCAGCCCCTTGTTCAGCTGTTCGCGGAAGGCCATCAGCGCATCCAGACGCACCTCGCGGCGCAGGTAGAAATGCGGGATGGTCTGCTTGGCCTCGGTCAGCCGCGCGGCAATCGTGCGGCGCATGCCGTCCAGCGGCACTTCCACATACTCGCGCCCGGCATACATCTTGATCACCGTCTCGGCCGACATGCCCGAAGCGACCGCCGCTTTGGCCGGAGCCGCAGCGGGCGCTGCTGCCTGCGCTGGCGCCGCCGCCGGTTTCGCCGCCGCGGGCTGTGCGCCTTCGACATCCGCCCGGACGATGCGGCCATGCGGACCCGAGCCCTTCACGGCGCCCAGGTCCAGACCCTTTTCCTTGGCGATCCGCCGCGCCAGCGGCGAGGCAAAGACCCGCGCGCCGCCCGCGACCGCCGCCGGGGCAGGGGCAGGGGCCGCGGCAGGCGCTGTCATCGCAGGGGGGTCAGCCTTCGCAGCTTCGGGTTTCGCGGCCTCGGCCTTGGGCGCCGCTGCCGGGGCCGCAGCGGCCGAGGCATCCTCGCCTTCCTCCAGCAGAACTGCGATGGGCGTGTTGACCTTCACCCCGGCGCTGCCCTCGGCGATCAGGATCTTGCCGACCGTGCCTTCATCGACGGCCTCGAACTCCATCGTCGCCTTGTCGGTCTCGATCTCGGCGATGATCTGGCCCGACTTGACCACATCGCCCTCTTTCACCAGCCATTTCGCCAGCGTGCCTTCCTCCATGGTCGGAGACAGCGCGGGCATCAGGATCTGCGTTGCCATGTTCCCCTCCCTCAGCGGTAGCAGACGGATTTCACCGCGCCCACGATCTCGGGCACCGTGATCAAAGCGAGCTTTTCAAGGTTCGCCGCATAGGGCATCGGCACGTCCTTGCCGGTGCAAGTGATGACGGGCGCATCCAGGTAATCGAAGGCGCGCTGCATGATCGTGCTGGCCAGATGGTCGCCGATCGACCCGACCGGGAAGCCTTCTTCCACCGTGACGCAGCGGTTGGTCTTCTGCACCGAAGTCAGCACCGTGTCATAGTCGATCGGGCGCAGCGTGCGCAGGTTCACCACTTCGGCGCTGATGCCTTCCTTCGCCAGCTCCTCAGCGGCGGCCAGGGCGTGCGAACAGCCGATTCCGAAGGAGACCAGCGTCACATCGGTGCCCGCCCGCAGGATCGAGGCCTTGCCGAAGGGGATGGTGAAATCCTCGACGGCCGGCACCTCGAACGAGCGGCCATAAAGGATCTCGTTTTCCAGGAAGACCACCGGGTTCGGATCGCGGATCGCCGATTTCAACAGGCCCTTCGCGTCCGCCGCCGAGTAAGGCATGCAGACTTTCAGCCCCGGGATCGCCGCGTACCAGGCGGCATAGTCCTGGCTGTGCTGGGCACCCACCCGCGCCGCTGCGCCGTTCGGGCCGCGGAACACCATCGGACTGCCCATCTGGCCGCCCGACATATACAGCGTCTTCGCCGCCGAGTTCAGGATATGGTCAATCGCCTGCATGGCGAAGTTGAAGGTCATGAACTCGACGATCGGCTTCAGCCCGGCCCAGCTGGCGCCGGTGGCGATGCCGGCAAAGCCCATCTCGGTGATCGGTGTGTCGACCACGCGCTTGGCGCCGAACTCGTCCAGCAGACCCTGGCTGATCTTGTAGGCACCCTGATATTCGCCCACTTCCTCGCCCATCAGGAAGACAGTCGGATCGGCGCGCATCTCTTCGGCCATGGCTTCGCGCAGGGCTTCGCGCACCGTCATGGTCTTGGTGGAGACACCTTCGGGCAGGTCGCTATGCGGCCAGCCCTGCGCTGCCTTGACAGGGGCAGGGGCCACAGCCGCCGCCGCGACCGGAGCCGCCGCTTCCGCCTTGGCGGCGGGCGCGGGGGCGGCCGCAGCCGGGGCAGGGGCCGCGTCCGAGACGCTTTCGCCCTCTTCCACCAGCACTGCGATCGGCGTGTTCACCTTCACGCCCGCCGTGCCTTCGGCCACCAGCAGTTTGCCGACCGTGCCTTCATCGACGGCCTCGAACTCCATCGTCGCCTTGTCGGTCTCGATCTCGGCGATGATCTGGCCCGACTTGACCACATCGCCCTCTTTCACCAGCCATTTCGCCAGCGTGCCTTCCTCCATGGTCGGAGACAGCGCGGGCATCAATACTTGTACCGCCATGATTCCCCTCCCTCAGGCGTAAATATCGGTCCAGAGCTCGTCCACCGGCGGCTCGGGGCTTTCTTTCGAGAACTCGGCGGCTTCGTTCACCAGCGCCTTGATCTCCTTGTCGATGCCTTTCAGATCCTCTTCCGAGGCATGACCGCCCTGCAGCAGCAGATCGCGCACCTGTTCGATGCAATCTTTCTCGGACTTGATCTTCTCCACCTCCTCGCGGGTCCGGTATTTCGCCGGGTCCGACATGGAATGGCCGCGATAGCGGTAGGTCATCATTTCAAGGATGTAAGGGCCCTTGCCGGCCCGGCAGTGCGCCACGGCCTTTTCCGCCGCCGCCTTTACCGCCAGCACATCCATGCCGTCGACCTGCTCGCCCGGAATGCCATAGGCCACGCCCCGTTCGAACAGTGTCTTCGACTTGGTCGAGCGCTTCACGCTCGTGCCCATTGCATACTGGTTGTTCTCGATCACGAAGATCGCCGGCAGGTCCCAAAGCTCCGCCATGTTGTAGGTCTCGTAGACCTGGCCCTGATTGGCCGCACCATCGCCGAAATAGACGAAGGTCACATTGTCATTGCCCAGATATTTGTCGGCAAAGGCCAGCCCCGCGCCCAGCGGCACCTGCGCACCGACAATGCCGTGCCCGCCATAGAAATGTTTCTCTTTCGAGAACATGTGCATCGAGCCGCCCTTGCCCTTGGAATAGCCCCCGATGCGCCCGGTCAATTCGGCCATCACGCCCTTGGCATCCATGCCGCAGGCCAGCATATGGCCATGGTCGCGATAAGAGGTGATCCGCTTGTCACCCTCTTTCGCGGCGGCTTCCAGCCCGACGACCACCGCTTCCTGCCCGATATACAGGTGGCAGAAGCCGCCGATCAGGCCCATGCCGTAAAGCTGGCCCGCCTTTTCCTCGAAGCGGCGGATCAGCAGCATGTCGCGATAATACTGAAGAAGTTCGTCCTTCGAGACATTGGGTCTCGGCTCTGGCTTCTTCGCCATGTGCTCCTCCCTGAGCTATATCGGGACCAAGAATGGTTCAACCTTAAACCATCCTTACAGTATCGGAGAAAAAAGGCGAGTCACAACTTGGCCGACAGCCATGCAGCGGCGGAATGGGCCTCACGCATCCGTGTGGGGGCAGGGGAACCGGATCAGATTGCGCCGCGCCGCAGCGCCAGGTCAGCGCGCGTCAAAGGCCGCGCGCGCGGCATTGATGGTCGCCAGATTCTCTTCGGCCCAGGTCCAGACCCCGCAAAAGGCCGTACCCAGCGTCAGTCCCAGATCCGTCAGCCGATACTCGACCCGTGGCGGCACCACGGGATGCACGGTCCGGGTCAGCAACCCGTCGCGTTCCATCAGCCGCAGCGTCTGGGTCAGCATCTTCTGGCTGATCCCCGGCACCTGATCGGCCAGCCGCGAAAAGCGCAGCGTCCCGGCTTCGGCCAGCACTTCCAGCACCGCCATGGTCCATTTGTCGGCGACCCGCCCGATCAACTCCATCACCAGCGCATTCACTGCCGGATCGACCTCGCGCAGCGCCGGGGCAAGAGGATCGGCCGAAGGGGCAGGGGGCATCACACTTTCCTTTTGGTAAGTACAGAACTTTTCGGTGCCTTCTTTCGAACGGTAACCTATCCCCTATCTTCTGCCAAGCTGCGGCAAACCGCATCTCACAATTCTTTCAGGTCACAATCAGCGGAGACCGACATGACCCCGAACAAGAAAATTCTCATCACCGGCGCCACATCGGGCATCGGTCTCGCCCTGGCCAGCCGCCTGCACGCGCTTGGCCATGGCGTGATCATCACCGGCCGCCGCAAGGCGCTTCTCGACGCCGCGACCAAGGCCCATCCCGGCATGATCGGGCTGCAGAATGACATCAGCGATCCCGCCGCCATTGCCGCACTGGCCGTAACCTTGGCCAAGGATCACCCGGACCTCTCCATGGTGCTGCACAATGCAGGCATCATGAAACCCGAACGTTTGGGGGCGGATGCCACCGGCTTGAGCATTTCGGAAGAGACCATCACCACGAACCTGCTGGGTCCGATCCGCCTGACCCATGCCCTGATGCCGCTGCTTCTGGCCCAGCCGAAAGCCGCTATCGTCACCGTTTCTTCCGGTCTGGCCTTCGTGCCTCTGGCCGCGACCCCGACCTATTCCGCCACCAAGGCCGCGATCCATTCCTGGACCCAGGCCCTGCGCTGGCAGTTGCGCGACACAGGGATCAGCGTGCATGAACTTGCACCGCCCGCCGTGCAGACCGACCTGATGCCGGGCCATGCCACCAGCCCGCATGCCATGCCGCTTGGCGATTTCATCGACGAGGTCATGGCGATGCTGACCGCCGATCCGGTACCGGAGGAAATTCTGGTCGAACGGGTGGGCTTCCTGCGCCGAGCCGAGGCCGAGGACCGCCATGCCCAGACCTTCCAGAGCCTCAACGCCAATTACCGCAGTCTTGACTAGGGCAGGGCTTTCCCCGCCGCCTTACCGGATGGCGATCTCGTCGCCGCGCATATAGCCCAAGACGTCGCGCGCCTGCTGGTCCAGCAGGTCCAGGTCCAGATAGGCGTCCGACAGGCGATGGGTCAGGTTCTGAATTGTGGCCAGTTCTGCCGCCAGCCGGTCGCGCTCGGCGGTCAGATCTTCCGCCTCGGCGGTGATCTCGACCCGGCGGAAAACACCATAATCGCCTTGCACGGCGGCAAAGGTGAAATAGAGGCCTAGAGTGAAAGCCAGGGCGAAATAGATCAATCCGCCCAGATTGTTCCGCGCTGCCGCGTTTGTCATATGCCTGCCGCCTCTGATGCCCCTCTTTGCGGGGGCATGGTGGAATCATTGCATATAACCTGGTCCAAGGGAATCCCCCAAACAGCGGGATTCCCTTGATTTTCGCGTGATCAGCCCGCGATGGACGCCGCGTGGATGCTGTCGACCGCGCCTTTCAGCATCGCGTCGAACTCGGCATCGGTCTGCTGCGCGCTCAACCCCTCGCTCAAGGCGCGGCTGAAAGATGCGATGATGCCGCGGTTGCGGGCGAGAATGGCATTTGCCGCCTCGCGCGAATGGCCGCCCGACAGGGCCACGACCTTCAACACTTTCGGATGGTCGACCAGGGGCGCATAGAAATTGTCCACCGTCGGCAGAGACAGTTTCAGCATGACCTGCTGGCCTGCGGGCAGCGCGTCCAGACCCTTGAGCAGCGCCTTCTGCAACAGATCCTCGGCTTCGGCCTTGTCTGCGATCGAGATCGTCACTTCCGGCTCAAGGATCGGCATCAGGCCATGCGCAATCACCTGTGCGCCCACGGCGAATTGCTGGTCGACCACCGCCTGAATGCCCTTGGCATTGGCGGCCGAGATCACCGAACGTTCCTTGGTGCCGAAGATCCCCGCGTTCGCCGCGCGGTCCAGCAGCGCATCAAGGCCCGGCATCGGCTTCATCAGCTGGCAGCCATCGACCTCGGCCTCCAGCCCCTTGTCGATCTTCAGGAAGGGCACGACATGGCGCTTCTCCCACAGATAGGTCGCCGTCGGGATGCCATCCACCGTGCGGTCCATGGTCTGTTCGAACAGGATCGCGCCCACCACCTTGTCGCCCGAGAAGCCCGGCGACTTGATGATCCGGCTGCGCATGGCGTGGATGAGGTCGAACATGCCCGCCTCATCGGCCCAGGCGCCCTCGGCAATGCCATATTGCTTCAGCGCCTTGGGGGTCGACCCGCCCGACTGGTCAAGGGCGGCGATGAAACCCTTGCCGTTGCGGATCTGTGCGGTCATCTCAGCCTTGCTCATCATCCATTCCCTCGGTGAAGATTTTCCCCGGCATAGCGCCGCCCCCGCCACGGGGCAATGAAGGTAACGCTAACGCGGCGGCTTATTCGCTTTGGCGCACCGCCGATCAGCGCATCAGCGCCGCAACGCCCGGCAATTCCTTGCCTTCCATCCATTCCAGAAACGCGCCGCCCGCCGTCGAGATGAAGGTGAACTGGTCCGCGGCGCCCGCCTTGTTCAAGGCCGCCACCGTGTCCCCGCCACCCGCGACCGAGACCAGCTGCCCCGCCGCCGTCAACCGCGCCGCTTCCTCGGCAGCGGCATTGGTGCCCTGATCGAAAGGCTCGATCTCAAAGGCCCCCAGCGGGCCGTTCCAGATCAGCGTCGCGCATTGGCCCATCACCGCCCGGATGCGCGCCACCGATTCCGGCCCGGCATCCAGGATCATCGCATCTGCCGGGCAAGCGCTGGCCACCACGATCTCGCTGGCCGCGCCCGCCTTGAACTCGCGCGCCACGACCACATCGACCGGCAGAAGGATGCGGCAGCCGACTTCCTTGGCTTTCTCAAGGATCGCGCTGGCCGTCGCGGCCATGTCGCGCTCGGCCAGCGATTTGCCGACCTCGATCCCCTGCGCCACCAGGAAAGTATTCGCCATGCCGCCGCCGATCACCAGATTGTCGACCTTGGTCACCAGGTTCGACAAAAGCTCCAGCTTGGTCGAGACCTTGGCCCCGCCCACCACCGCCATCACCGGCCGTTTCGGGTTGCCCAGCGCCGCGTCCAGCGCCTTGAGCTCCGCCGCCATCAGCCGCCCCGCCGCCTTGGGCAAAAGCTTGGCCACGCCTTCGGTCGAGGCATGGGCGCGATGCGCGGCAGAGAAGGCGTCATTCACATAGACATCGCCCAGCTTGGCCATCTCGGCAGCCAAGGCGGCGTCGTTCTTCTCTTCGCCGGGGTGGAAGCGGGTGTTCTCCAGCAGCACCACATCGCCGGCAGCCGCCTGGGAAATTGCCTCGGCGGCGGGGGCACCAACCGAATCCGGCCCGAACACCACCTTCCGCCCCAGCGCCTGCGACAGCGGCCCGACAAGCTGGCGCAGGCTCATCTCTGGCACCACCTTGCCCTTCGGCCGGTCGAAATGCGCCAGAAGCACGGGCTTGCCACCCTTGGCCAGAATATCCAGGACCGTCGGCACGATCTTGTCGATGCGCGTCATGTCGGTCACCCGACCGGCTTCCATCGGCACGTTGATGTCCACCCGGCACAGTACCGTCTTTCCGGCCAGATCCAAATCGTCCAACGTGTTCCAGCCCATGCGCCACTCCTTTGTCCCTTGCGCCCCTGTTTCGGCGGTTCTGGCCTAGCCGTCAACAGATCACGGGCTTTTGCCCTTTTCCTTGCGGCGTGTCGTCGCTACCTTCGCGCCCGACCCGAACCCAAAGCCCCCGAAAGGTATCCCGATGGCCGAGATCAAGGACCCGGAAAACACCATCATCATGACGCTGAAGGACGGCGAAGTGGTGATCGAGCTTTTGCCGAGCGTTGCGCCGAAACATGTCGAGCGCATGAAGGAGCTGGCCCGCGCCAAGGCCTATGACAATGTCGCCTTCCACCGCGTGATCGACGGCTTCATGGCCCAGACCGGCGATGTCGAGAACGGCAACATGGAAAAGAACTTCAACATCCGCCGCGCCGGGACGGGCGGGTCGGACCTGCCGGACCTGCCGGCCGAATTCTCCAAGATCCCGCATGCCCGCGGTTCGCTGGGCGCCGCGCGCTCGCAGAACCCGAACTCGGCCAACAGCCAGTTCTTCATCAACTTCACCGACAACAACTTCCTCAACGGCCAATACACCGTCTATGGCCAGGTCATCTCGGGGATGCAGTTCGTCGACAAGATCACCCGGGGCGAGCCGCCGGCCACGCCCGACCGCATGATCACTGTCCGGGTGGCCGCCGATGTCGCGTAAGCTTGTCTTCGCCGCGGTCGCGGCGCTCCTTGCCGGGCCCGCTCTGGCCCAGGACGCGCCCGACACGCCCGGCCCGAACCTGGTGATCACGGTCGACGGCGCCGCCAAGGGCGAGGTCGTGATCGACCTTCTGCCCGATGTCGCGCCCAAGCATGTCGCCCAGATCACTGCCCTGGCCAAGGAAGGCGCCTATGACGGGGTGATCTTCCACCGCGTGATCGACGGTTTCATGGCCCAGACCGGCGATGTTGAATATGGCAAGAAGGGCGGCGACACCTCCTATGCCGGCATGGGCGGTTCGTCCTTGCCCGACATTCCGGCCGAGTTTTCGAACCTGTCCTTCCAGCGCGGCATCGTCGGCATGGCGCGCTCGCAAGACCCGAACTCGGCCAACAGCCAGTTCTTCATCATGTTCGACGATGGCAGCTTCCTTGACGGCCAATACACCGTCGTCGGCCGCGTGATCAAAGGCATGGATGTGGTCGATGCCATCACCCGGGGCGAGCCCCCGGCCAATCCCGATGTGATGGAAAAGGTCACCGTCGCCGAATAGCGCGGGAACCGCCCAGGACCGGCATAGAGAAGGGGCCCTAGGGCCCCTTTTTCCTGCGCCGCCGTCAAGGTACAGCGTTCATCTTGGCCCGGATAGGCCAGGGCCCGGGGCAGCGCCCCGGACGCCGGCCAGATGTCTCGGCTCAGTCGATCACGACCAGCGCATGGCGCTTCTTGCCCGCGGTCAGCTTCACCGGCTCGGCCAGTTCCCCGGCCCCGATCCGCAGCCCCGCATCCAGCACCGGCTCGTCATTGATCCGCGCTCCGCCTTCCGAGATCAGCCGCTTGGCATCCTTGCCGCTGGCCGCCAGCCCTGTGCGCACGAAAAGCTGCACGATGCCGATGCCGTCGGCCAGTTCGGCAGGCGCCAGCCGCACCGTGGGCAGGTCCTCGCCGATGCCGCCCTTTTCGAACACTTCCCGCGCGGTGGCTTCGGCCGCCGCTGCCGCCTCGGCCCCGTGCAGCAGGCCCGTCGCCAGATTGGCCAGCAGCACCTTGGCCGCATTGATCTCGGACCCGCCCAAGGCACCCAGACGGTCGCATTCCTCGACCGGCAGTTCGGTGAAGATCTTCAGGAACCGGCCGACATCGGCATCGGTCGTGTTGCGCCAGAATTGCCAGAACTCGTAGGGCGAAAGCATCTCGCCATTCAGCCAGACCGCGCCCGAGGCCGATTTCCCCATCTTCCGCCCGTCCGACGTGGTCAGCAGCGGCGTCGTCAGCCCATAGATTTCGCGGTCGCTCACCCGCCGCGTCAGGTCGACGCCGTTGACGATATTGCCCCATTGATCCGAGCCGCCCATCTGCAACAGGCAACCATAGCGGCGGTTGATTTCCAGGAAATCATAGGCCTGCAGGATCATGTAGTTGAATTCAAGGAAGGACAGCGACTGTTCGCGATCCAGCCGCGATTTCACCGATTCAAAGGACAGCATCCGGTTGACGCTGAAATGCCGCCCGATATCGCGCAGGAAATCCAGGTAGTTCAGGTGATCCAGCCATTCGGCATTGTTCAGCATGATCGCGCCATTCGGCGCATCGGAATAGTCCAGATAGCGCGCGAAGACCCGCTTCAGCCCTTCGATATTGGCGTCGATCGCGGCGGGCGTCAGCAGGGGCCGTTCCTCGCTGCGGAAGGACGGATCACCCACCTTGGTCGTGCCGCCGCCCATCAGCGTGATCGGCTTGTGCCCGGTCTTCTGCAACCAGCGCAGCACCATGATGTTCATCAGATGGCCGACATGCAGGCTGGGCGCGGTCGCATCATAGCCGATATAGGCGGGCACCACCCCGGAGATGAGCGCTTCGTCCAGCGCCTGATAATCCGTGCAATCGGCGACGAAGCCGCGCTCGAACATCACGCGCTGGAATTCGGATTTCGGGTGGTAGGCCATGCTGCCCTCGTGTTTAGCTGCACCGCGATATAGCCGGGCAGGGGGCCAAGGGGAAGATGCGGAAGCGGGGGGCGAAGTCCGGGCCGATCTGGGCCCTGGGGGCGATGTCCGGCACCTCGCTGGACGGGGTGGATGCCGCGATGATCCTCACCGACGGCCATGAGGTCATGGAATTCGGCCCCCATGCCTACCGCCCCTATGCCCGGCCCGAGCAGGATGCGATCCGCGCCGCCCTGGGCCGCTGGCCTGACGATCCCGGCGTGGCCGAAGCGGCGGAGGTGGTGGAAACCGCCCATGCCGAGCTGATGTCGCGCTTTTCCGGCGCGGCGCTGGCGGGGTTCCACGGCCAGACCCTGGCCCATGACCCGCGCGGGCGCGGCACGCATCAATGCGGCGATGGCGCGCTGCTGGCCGAGGTTCTGGGCCTGCCCGTGGTCTGGGATTTCCGGTCCGCTGATGTGCGCTTCGGCGGGCAGGGCGCGCCTCTTGCGCCATTTTATCATTTTGCGCTGGCCCGCCATATCGGCGCGACCGCCCCGATCGCCTTCCTCAATCTCGGCGGCGTGGGCAATGTGACCTGGATCGACCCCACGGCTGCAGCGCCCGAGGTCCCCGGCGCGCTGCTGGCCTTCGATACCGGCCCGGCCAATGCACCCGTCAATGACCTGATCCGCGCCCGTCTGGGCGGCGAGTTGGACGAGGGCGGCGCGCTGGCCTTGCAGGGCCGGGTGGATCAAGCCGCGCTTGACCGCTTTCTCGCCCATGCCTTCTTTCACCGCATCCCGCCCAAATCGCTGGATCGCAACGATTTTCACGCCTTGCTGGCCGAGGTCGCGCCGCTGTCCACCGAAGATGCCGCCGCCACCCTGACCGCCGCCGCCGCCGCCGCAGTGGCGCGCGGAGCCGAGCATTTCCCTGCGCCCGTCACCCGGCTTCTGGTCACTGGCGGCGGGCGGCACAACAGGGCGATGATGGCCGAACTGACCCGCCGGATGAATTGCACCGTCCTGCCGGTGGAAGAGGCGGGGCTGAACGGCGACATGCTGGAAGCCCAGGCCTTCGCCTTCCTCGCCGTGCGCGTAGCGCGCGGCCTGCCGACCAGCTGCCCCGGCACGACCGGGGTGCCCGCCGCCGTGGGGGGGGGGCAGATCAGCCGCCCCGAGGGAGAAGAGTAAGATGCAGGATCTTTGGCAGCTTTCCGCCCCCTGGTGGCATTTCGTCCTGCGCGGCGTGGTGATGTATGGGCTGGTCACCGTCCTTCTGCGCGTCTCGGGCAAGCGCGCCATCGGCCAGTTCACCCCTTTCGACATGATCCTGCTGATCCTGATCGGCAATGCCGTGCAGAACGGCATCAACGGCGGCGACAATTCCCTGACCGGGGCAGGCATCATGGCCGTGACCTTGATCGGGCTGAACTATCTTGTGGCGCTGGGATCGGCCCGCTCGCAGCCTTTCCGCCATCTGGTCGAAGGCCGCCCGACGCTTCTGGCCGAGAATGGCGTGGTCGATCAGCAGGCCCTGCGGCGCGAACTGGTCAGCCATGAGGATTTCCTCAACGCCATGCGCATCGCCGGTTGCAGCGAAGTGGCGCATATCCGCCGCGCCACACTGGAAACCAACGGCCATATCCTGATCGAGACGCGCGAAACGACCAATTGAATGGCCGGGCGCAAAGCAAGAGGGCGGCCGAAGCCGCCCCCGCGCCGTAAATCCTCAGGTCTTTAGAGCATCGCCTTGGCGGCAGCCACGGTCGCCTCGGCGGTGATGCCGAATTCCTGGTAGAGCCGCTCATAGGGCGCGCTGGCGCCAAAGGACGACATGCCGATGAAGGCCGCCTTCTGTTCGCGCCCGCGCTCGCCCAGAAGCCAGCGGTCCCAGCCCTGGCGCACGCCAGCTTCCACCGCCACGCGCACCGGCCCGGCCGGCAGCACCTTCTTGCGATAGGCCTCGTCCTGCGCCGCGAACAGCTCCATCGACGGCATCGACACGACGCGGGTGCCGATCCCCTCGGCCTCCAGCGCCTCGCGCGCCTTCATGGCGATCTCGACCTCGGAGCCGGTGGCGATCAGGATCACCTGCCGCTTGCCCGTGGCGTCGGCCAGCACATAGGCGCCCTTAGCCGAGAGGTTCTGGTTCGTATGCGTCTTGCGCACCGCCGCCAGGTTCTGCCGCGACAGCGCCATGACCGAAGGCGTCGCCTTTTGCGTCAGCGCCACTTCCCAGCATTCCGCCACTTCGACCAGGTCAGCCGGGCGCAGCACCAGCGTGTTCGGCGTCGCGCGAGAAATCGCCAGATGCTCGACCGGCTGGTGGGTCGGACCGTCCTCGCCCAGACCGATCGAGTCATGCGTCATCACATAGACGACCGGCACGCCCATCAGCGCCGACAAGCGCATTGAGGGGCGGGCATAATCGGTGAAGGCCATGAACGTGCCGCCATAGGGGCGGATGCCGCCATGCAGCGCCATGCCGTTCATCGCGGCGGCCATGCCATGCTCGCGGATGCCCCAATACATGTAGCGGCCCTTGCGGTCCTCGGGCGTGAAGACGCCCAGATCGCCGGTCTTGGTGTTGTTCGAGCCGGTGAGGTCGGCCGAACCGCCAAAGGTTTCCGGCAGGACCGGGTTCACCGCCGCCAGAACCTTCTCGCTGGCCGAGCGGCTTGCCATCTTGGCCCCGGCCTCCGCCGCCGCTTTCTTCACGCCGCGAATGGCGGAATACAGCTTCTGCGGAACCTCGCCCGCGAACATGCGCTTGAATTCGGCCTGCTTGCCCGTGGGCTGGGCGGCAAGACGGGCCTCCCATTCAGCCCGTGCCTTGGCCCCCTTGGCCCCAAGCCCTTCCCACCACGACTTCACATCGGCGGGCACTTCGAACGGGCCACCCGGCCAGCCATACAGGTCCTTGGTCGCCTGAAGCTGCGCCTTGTCGGTCAGCGCGCCATGGCCTTTCGAGGTGTCCTGCGCCGCATGTCCCAGCGCGATATGCGTCTTGCAGGCGATCATCGCCGGGCCGCTGCTGGCCTTAGCCGCGGTCAGGGCGCGGTCGATGTCTTCCGGGTCATGGCCGTCGCAGTTGAACACATCCCAGCCGGCGGCGGCAAAGCGCGCGCGCTGGTCTGTGACGTCGGACAGCGACACCTTGCCGTCGATGGTGATGCCATTGTCATCCCACAGCAGGATCAGCCGCGACAGCTTCTGCTTGCCCGCGATGCCGATCGCCTCATGGCTCACGCCTTCCATCAGGCAGCCATCGCCCGCGATGACATAGGTGAAGTGATCCTGCAGCTTGGCGCCCAGCCGCGCGCGCAGGTTCTCTTCCGCCATGGCAAAGCCCACGGCGTTGGAAATCCCCTGGCCCAGCGGGCCGGTGGTGGTTTCCACGCCCGAGACATGGCCATATTCCGGGTGGCCCGCCGTGATCGCGCCCCATTGGCGGAAATTCTTGATCTGCTCCAGCGTCACATCGGCATAGCCGGTCAGATACAGGAGCGAATAGATCAGCATCGAGCCATGGCCGGCCGAAAGGATGAAACGGTCCCGGTCGGGCCAGCGCGGTGCCTTGGGGTCGAATTTCAGGTGCTTCTCGAAGAGCACGGTCGCCACATCGGCCATGCCCATCGGCATCCCGGAATGGCCCGAATTCGCCGCGGCCACCGCATCAAGCGTCAGCGCGCGGATCGCGGCGGCGCGCATCCAGTGATCGGGGTGGCGGCTCTTCAGGGTCTCGATGTCCAAGGCGGTCTCCTCTGGCACGGGGCTTGGCGCTGCGCCGGCGGGATCAGGCACGCGCGCGCGGGACGGTTTGGCGCATAGCCGCCCCGTCCGGCAAGATCAAGCACGGTCGGCAAGGCCTTGGGAAGAAAGGCTGGCCTCGCCCCGCGAGATTCGCTCTATGATGCCAGACAGGCAACCCATGGGCGATTCGCTTCGGGGGCCACAGGCGAAGAGACCGGAAAGGGCGGCGCATGGCGGATATCGTGGAACTGGAACGGCGCATCGCCGCGGCGCTGGACCGCATCGGTCGCGGCCTGGACGGTCTCGCCGCGGCAAAGGCCAATGCCGTGCCAGAAGCCCCGATGCTGGTCGATGCCGAGGCAGAGGCCGCCCCCGGCGCGGAAGACGGCCTTCATGCCAGCCTTGCTGCCGCGACCGAACGCGAGGCGATGATCCGCGCCCAGTATGAGCAGCGTATTGAAAAGCTGACCCGCCAGCTCGATGTCCAGGGTCTGGAATTGCAACGCATGCGCAAGACCGCCGTCACGTTGCGCGAAGAGCTGCGCCGTCTGCGCGAAAGCGAGGCCTCGGGTCTCACCGAACCGGCCCAGATCAACCGCGCCATGCTGGTGGAACTGGACGCCCTGCGCGCCACCCGCCTGACGGAACTGGCCGAGCTGGACGAGCTGGCCGCCGCCCTGGACGACCATCTGACGGAGGCCGAACATGCCTGATCTCGACGTCACCATCGGCGGCAAGGTCTTCACCGTCTCCTGCCAGCCGGGCGAAGAGCATTTTCTGCGCGGCGCGGCGCAACTGCTCGATGCCGAGGCCGCGCCGCTCATGTCGGCCATGGGCCGCCTGCCCGAGGCCAAGATGCTGTTGATGGCGGGGCTGATGCTGGCCGACAAGACGGCGGCGCTGGAAGATGAACTGCGCCAGACCCGCGAGAAACTGGCCGCGCTCGAGGTGCGGCCCGCACCGGCGGCGGAACGGGTCGAAGTGCCGGTGATCCCGGTGCAGGTCATCGAGACCCTGGCCGAGCTTGCGGCGCGGGCCGAGGCCGCCGCCGACCGGGCCGAGGAACTCGCCCGCGCCTGACGGCGTTTGCCCCGGGGGCGGCCCGGCCGGACCCGGACCGCAACGCCTGACCGGGGGCCTGCCCCTGAACCGACCCAACGAAAAGGCCCTGCCCATGTTGAACCGGACGCCCCGTCCCGCCCTGACCCTTGCCCTTTGCGCCAGCCTCGCGCCCCTGCCCGTGCTGGCCGAAGGGGCAGAAACCACGCTGATCACAACCCGGTACACCTGTGCCCGGGGCGTCGAAGTGCCGGCCAGCTATATCAACGCGCCCGACGCCTCGATCGTCGTGATCCATGTCGAGGGCAGCCAGATCACCCTTTACAACGAACCCGCCGCCTCCGGCGCGCGCTACGCCTGGCCTTCGGACGGCGCGGGCTACGTCTGGTGGACGAAGGGGCCGGAAGCCACGCTCTACTGGAAGGAAGCCGGGCAGGAGACCCCGATCCTGGAAGGCTGCGTCGAGCAAGGCTGACGCCGCCCGGAAAAGCAGAAAGGCGGCCAGGGCCGCCTTTCCTCAAGCCTCTTCACAGGAACCCGCGCCGTTCAGGCGTTGGCTTCGCGGATCTTGTCCGCCGCCGCCTTGTCGAAGGCCACGCCCTTGGTCTCGAACAGCGTGTCCAGCTCGCCCGACAGCGTCATCTCGGTGACGATGTCGCAGCCGCCCACGAATTCGCCCTTGACGTAAAGCTGCGGGATGGTCGGCCAATCGGAAAATTCCTTGATGCCCTGACGGATTTCCGCATCGGCCAGCACGTTCACATCGGCAAACTCGACGCCCATGTAATTCAGCACGCCCGCCACGCGGGACGAGAACCCGCATTGCGGCATCATCTTTGTGCCCTTCATGAAAAGGACAACGTCGTTCTTGTTGATCGTCTCGCGGATATCATCCAGCGCGCTCATGGTCTTCACTCCGTCTTGCCGTAAAGCCCCAACCGGCCACGGCGATGTTCCTTTTTTCAGGGCGCGCCCCGTCGCCTTGCGGCTCTGATGGGGCCGCCTTACTCTGGCGCCTTGGTCGTCAGCGCCAGCGCGTGTAATTCGCCATGCGCCCCGTCCATCTTGCCTTTCAGGCTGGCATAGACCGCGCGCTGCTGCTGCACCCGGTTCAGGCCGCGAAAGGCTTCGTCCACCACTTCCGCCGCCCAGTGATTGCCGTCTCCCACCGTGTCGGTCACGGTGATCTTCGCTTGCGGGAACGCGGCGCGGATCAGCGCCTCGATATCCTTGCCTTCCATCGGCATGGGCAGCCTCCTTGGTCTTCCCTAGCAGATGTAAGCCGCAGGGCAGGGGGCTGCAAGATGGGATGGCGTCGCACGCGGGCGGTTCGGGTCTCGAACCCGGTGCGCCGACCGATCCGGGCGCGCCGCCCTGTTTCGTCGCCGACCCTTTGGCCGGGTCGGTCCTTGTGGCTCGGTCCCGGATTTCGGCCTCACACGCCCACGGCAGTGGCGAAGGCGCTGCGATAGGTCTTGGACAAGGCCTCCAGCGGCGCGGCATCGGCGCCCAGGCAGACCGTATCGCCGCCGAACTGGCCGACCAGCGCCAAAGGCACCCCCGCCGCCTCGGCCGCTTCCTCAAGCCCGGCCAGCGCCTCTTGCGACACGGCCAGCAGATAGCGCGCCTGATCCTCGCCAAACAGGAAGGGGATGTCTCCGCGCTCGATCCACAGGCCTTCGCCCGCACGTTCCGCCATCTCGAAGGCCGCCAGCGCCAGCCCGCCATCGCTCAGGTCGCTGCAGGCCCGGATCGCCTTGCGATTGGCACGGATGAAGTCGCCATTGCGGCGCTCGGCCTTCAGATCGACGGCAGGCGCATCGCCCGCCTCCATCCCGAAGGCCTCGGCCAGCAGCGCCGATTGCCCCAGATGGCCCTTGGTCGTGCCCACCAGCACCGCCAGATCCCCGGCGGAGGGCTTGCCCGCGATCAATTCGTCCAGCGATTTCAGCAGGCCCACCGCGCCGATGGTCGGCGTCGGCAGGATCGGCTGGCCGTCGGTTTCATTGTAAAGCGAGACATTGCCCGAGACGATCGGCATGTCCAGAGCCGTGCAGGCTTCGCCGATTCCCTTCAGCGCGCCGACGAATTGGCCCATGATCTCGGGCTTTTCCGGGTTGCCGAAATTCAGGTTGTCGGTCGTGGCCAGGGGCAGCGCGCCCATGGCGGTCAGATTGCGATAGGCCTCCGCCACCGCCTGTCGCCCGCCCTGCACCGGGTTCGCCTTGACATAGCGCGGCGTGACGTCAGAGGTGAAGGCCAGCGCCTTGCCCGTGCCATGCACCCGTACCACGCCCGCAGGAAGGCCCGGCGTCACCATCGTATCGGCGCCGACCTGGCTGTCATATTGCTCGTAGACCCAGGTCTTCGCGGCATAGGAGGGACTGGCGATCAGGGCCTTCAGCCCCGCCATCGCACCAATCTCGGGCAGATCGCCCAGGGGCTTGGCGGCGGGCGTCTCGACATGCGGCCGGTCATATTCCGGCGCCGACGAGGACAGCTTGGACAGGGGCAGATCGGCCTTCACCTCATTGCCATGCAGGATCAGGAAACGGTCCTCGGCAATGGTCTCTCCGACGATGGCGAAATCCAGATCCCATTTGACAAAGATCGCCCGCGCCTCGGCCTCTTTCTCGGGCTTCAGCACCATGAGCATCCGTTCCTGAGATTCGCTCAGCATCATCTCATAGGCGGTCATATTGGTTTCGCGCTGCGGCACGTCATCAAGTTGAAGCTTGATGCCAAGCCCACCCTTGTCGCCCATCTCGACCGCCGAACAGGTAAGCCCCGCCGCGCCCATGTCCTGGATGGAGATGACGGCGCCGGTCTGCATCAGCTCCAGGCAGGCCTCGAGCAGCCGCTTCTCGGTGAAGGGGTCGCCGACCTGCACGGTCGGGCGCTTCTCCTCGATCGTGTCGTCGAACTCGGCGCTGGCCATGGTCGCCCCGCCGACGCCGTCGCGCCCGGTCTTGGCGCCCAGATAGACGACGGGCATGCCCACGCCCGAGGCGGCGGAATAGAAGATCGCATCGGTCCGCGCCAGGCCCGCGGCAAAGGCATTGACCAGGCAATTGCCGTTATAGCTGCGGTGGAACCGCACTTCGCCGCCCACGGTGGGCACGCCAAAGGCATTGCCATAGCTGCCGACGCCCTCGACCACGCCTTTCACCAGATGCGCGGTTTTCGGATGCGAGGGCAGGCCGAAGGACAGACTGTTCATCGCCGCGATGGGGCGGGCACCCATGGTGAAGACATCGCGCAGGATGCCGCCCACGCCGGTCGCGGCGCCCTGATGCGGCTCGATGTAAGAGGGATGGTTGTGGCTTTCCATCTTGAAGATGACGGCATCGCCATCGCCGATATCGACCACGCCCGCATTCTCGCCGGGTCCGCAGATCACCTGCGGCCCCGTGGTCGGCAGCTTGCGCAGATGGATCTTCGAAGATTTGTAGGAACAATGCTCGTTCCACATCGCGCTGAAGATGCCCAGCTCGGTGAAGGTCGGCTGTCGGCCCAGGATGCCCAGCAGGCGCTCCCATTCGTCCGGCTTGATCCCGTGTGCGGCCACAAGCTCGGGGGTGATCTGGGGTTCGCTCATAAGCAGGCTCTCCGCGCGCGTGATCTTGCGCCGCCTCCTAGCCGAAAGGCCGGGAAAGGGGAAGGGCGAAGCGGCGGCAGCCCCGCCCGTGCGGCGCCCTGCCGAATTTTCGCAGAAAATTCGCCTCGGCTCGCAAGGCGACAATATTTTCGCCGAAAATCTTCGCGCCTTGCCGCTAGCCTGTCGAAATCCGGCGCGCCCGTTCGTCCTTGGGTCAGACCCCTGCGCAAGCGCGTGCCGGGGCGACCCGCCACAAGGAGAGAGACAGATGAAATACATGGCCCTGATCTACACCGATCCCGCCCTGACCCCGGAAATGGGCGCCAAGATGAACAGCGAATATCTCGACTTCACCCGCCGTCTGCGCGACGCCGGGGCAATGCTGGCGGGCGACGCGCTGCATCCCGTTTCGACGGCCACTTCCGTCCGCGTGCGGGCGGGCAAGACCGAAACCATGGACGGCCCCTTCGCCGAAACCCGCGAACATCTGGCGGGCTTCTACATGATGGACTGCCCTGATCTCGACGCCGCCATCGCCTGGGCCGCGCAGATTCCCGGCGCGCGCCATGGCACGGTCGAGCTTCGTCCGGTCGTGGTCTTCGAATGATCGCCACCGCGCTGGAGCGCGTGATGCGGCAGGACAGGGGGCGGCTTCTGGCCGCCCTCATCGCCCGCACCGGAGATTTCCAGCGCGCCGAAGATGCGCTGCACGAGGCCGCGGCTTCGGCCCTGGTCCATTGGTCGCGCACGGGCCTGCCCGACCGGCCCGAGGCCTGGCTTCTACGCGCCGCGCTGCGCAAGGCCATCGACGCCTGGCGCCGCGACGACCGCGCCGCCCGGAACAGCGCCGATCTCCTCCATCTGGCCGAGGAAGAGGCCATCGCCCCCGATCCCGACCAGATCCCCGACGAACGCCTGCGCCTGATCTTCACCTGCTGCCATCCGGCGCTGGAGCAGAAGACCCGCGTCGCCCTGACGCTGCGCACGCTTTGCGGTCTCACCACCGCCCAGATCGCCGCCGTCTATCTTGATGCCGAGCCGACCATGGGCCAGCGCCTGTCGCGCGCCAAGGCCAAGATCGCCGCCGCCGGCATTCCCTTTGCCGTGCCGGGCCCCGAGGCCTGGGCCGAGAGGCTCAACTCGGTCCTGACCGTCATCTATCTTGTCTTCACCTCAGGCTATGCCGCCGGTCCCGCCGCCGGGCGCGATCTTTGCGAAGAGGCGATCTTCCTCGCCCGCATGGTGCTTGCCCTGCGCCCAGGCGAAGCCGAGGCCGAAGCCTGCCTCGCGCTTCTCCTCCTGACCCATGCCCGCCGCAAGGCCCGTACCGGCCCCGATGGCGCCACCGTTCCACCCGCGAAACAGGATCGCGCGCTCTGGGATGCGGCCGCCATCGCCGAGGCGGGGGCGCTGCTCGCCGGGCATCATCCTGACGCGCGCTTCCGCCTCAAGGCCCTGATCGCCCGCGCTTCCATGACCGCTCCGCCCGACTGGCCCGCAACTGCCGCGCTCTATGCACGGCTTCTGGCGTTCGAGGACACGGCCGTCACCCGCCTGAACCATGCCGTCGCTCTGGGCGAGGCCGAAGGTCCCGCTGCTGCCCTGTCGGCCCTGCTGCCGCTCGCCCCCGCCCTTGCCGAGTTTCAACCCTGGCACGCCGCGATGGCCGAATTCCTGTCGCGCGCAGGGGCGGCGGAGGCGGCCCGCGCCGCCTATGATCAGGCGATCCATCTGTCGGAAAACCCCGCCGACCGCGCTTTTCTTGCCGCCCGTCGCGCGGCACTGGCGGGCGAATCGCCGCCCTAGCCGATCAGGGGTCGGAAAAAAAGAAGGCCGAGCAGAAGCTCGGCCCAAGTCCAACAGGGAGGTATGAAGCGCGAAGAGTTGCCTCGTTCAGCGCCTCGTCGCCTGATTTATGAGCCAAAGATGAATCGATCAAGGGATCAATTGCCGCAGGTGCAGCATGTCCGCCATGCGATTTCTGCATGGCTGTATCAGCCCTCGTGCCGGCGGCGGAAATTGGCGATCTCTTCCATGACGAAATCGCGGAAGGCCGCCACCCGTTTCGAGTGGCGCAGCTCCTCGGGATAGGCAAGGAAGACCGGCACCTCGCCCGATTCCACTTCGGGCAGGACGCGCACAAGATGCGGAAATTCCTCGGTGATGTAATCGGGCATGACCCCGATCCCCAGATGGTTCAACACCGCCTGCAAGACGCCGAAATAATTGTTCACATGCAGGGTCGAGGGGATGTCATGGCTCATCAGCTCGGCCACCAGCAGCGCGCCCGCCGCCACTTGCGGCGTGCCGGGATGCTGGCAGATCAGCCGGTGCTGGCTCATATCCGCCATGGTCTGGGGCGTCCCGGCCTTGGCCAGATATTCCGGCGTCGCATAGAGCCGCATCTTGATCTGCATCAGCCGCTTGCGGATCAGATCCGCTTGGCTGGGTTCCTTCATGCGGATCGCCACATCGGCCTCGCGCATCGGCAGATCCAGCACGCGCTCTTCCAGCATCAGGTCGATCTTCAGCGCCGGGTAGCGCTCGTACAGCCGCGCCAGACGGGGGGCGAGCCACAGCGTCCCGAAGCCCATCGTCGTCGTCACCCGCAATTCGCCGAAGACCTCGTCCTCGCTGTCGCGGATGCGGGCGGCGGTGGCATCCAGCCGCTTCACCATCGCCTGGGTGGCGTCGAACAGCAGTTCGCCCTGTTCCGTCAGGATCAGCCCGCGGGCATGGCGATGGAACAGTGTGACATTCAGGCTTTCCTCCAGCGCGCGGATCTGGCGGCTGACCGCTGATTGCGACAGATGCAACACTTCGCCCGCATGGGTCAGCGAGCCGCGCTCGGCCACCGCATGAAAGATGCGCAACTTGTCCCAATCCATGATCTGTTCACCCTTCGCGAAACCCGGCGCATCCTATCACACGCTATGCAGCCGACGAAAACCTGACCCCGCAAAAAAGCCGTGTCATGCGCGGAAAAATTGCCGCAGGCGGGGCAGGGCGGGGCCTGCCCCTTCCGCCCGGGCCTGCTTTCTGCCTATGATTGCGGCTGAAAGGGGCCGCCTCGGGCGAAAGACCCCTCCCACGGCATCGGGCAGCACCGGAAAGGATCAGCCATGGCGGTCGGAATCTTCGATTCGGGGCTTGGCGGCCTGACGGTGCTCGATGCGGTCTCGCGCCGCCTGCCCGAAGTTCCCTTCGTCTATTTCGGCGACAATGCCCATGCCCCCTATGGCGTGCGCGACGCCGATGACATCTTCCGCCTGACCTGTGCGGCGACCGAGCGGCTTTGGGCCGAAGGCTGCGATCTGGTCATCCTCGCCTGCAACACCGCCTCTGCCGCCGCGCTGCGCCGGATGCAGGAAACCTGGGTGCCCACCGACAAGCGCGTTCTCGGTGTCTTCGTACCGCTGATCGAGGCGCTGACCGAACGGCATTGGGGCGACAATTCCCCCCCGCGCGAAGTCGCGGTCAAGCATGTCGCGCTCTTCGCCACCCCCGCCACCGTCGCCTCGCGCGCCTTCCAGCGCGAGCTTGCCTTCCGCGCCATCGGCGTTGATGTCGAGGCCCAGCCCTGCGGCGGCGTGGTCGACGCGATCGAGCAGGGCGACGAGATCCTGGCCGAAGCCCTGGTCAAAAGCCATGTCGAGGCGCTCAAGCGCCGCATGCCCAAGCCCGAGGCGGCGATCCTGGGCTGTACCCATTACCCGCTGATGGAAAAGACCTTCCAGGACGCGCTGGGGCAGGGGGTCAAGGTCTATTCCCAGGCCAATCTGGTGGCCGAAAGCCTGGCCGATTACCTGATCCGCCGTCCCGAGATGCTGGGCCGCGGCACGCAGTCCAAGTTCCTGACCACCGGCGATCCCGGCTCGGTCTCGGTCCATGCCACGCAATTCCTCAGACGCCGGATCGCCTTCGAGCAGGCGTGACGCAGGCACGGACATCATGCAATCCCTCCCCGACTTCCGCGCCGCCCGGCTTGCCGCCCTCACCGCCGAAGATGGCTGGCTGAACCTGACCGACCGCATCGACCTTGCCCCCGGCACCTACCAGGTCGGCGCGGCGCAGGAGGTGCGGCTGTCTTCCGGCCCCGATCTTCTGGGCACGCTCACCATCGCCCCCGACCTTTCGGCCACATTCACCCTGCCGGATGGCAGACCGCAGCCCTTCACGCCCATCCCCGACGTCTTCCCGCAACTGCGCGCCGATCCCTTCTTGCTGGATCTCCACACCGTCGACGGCATTCCCGCCCTGCGCGTCCGCGACCTGCGCCTGCCGCGCCAGATCACCCTGTCGCATTTCCCCGACAGCCCCGACTGGGTGATCCGCGCCACCTGGGAAACCCTGGCGCCGCAAGCGGCACAGGTGCCGATGGTCGATGGCTCCTTCGCCCCTGTCACCCTGACCCACCGCGCCCGCTTCAGCCATGCGGGACGCGAGATCACCCTGACCCCGACCCATTGGAAGTCCGGCAAGCCGATGTTCGTCTTCCGCGATGCCACGGCGGGCGAGACCTATCCGGCCTGCCGTTTCCTTGTGGCCGAGGACATCACCGACACCGCCATCACCCTCGATTTCAACCGCGCCATCTCGCCGCCCTGCGCCTTCACCGACCTCGCCGTCTGCCCGCTGCCGCCGCCCGGCAACATCCTGCCCTTCCGCATCGAGGCGGGCGAGAAGGCTCCGCCGCGCGGACCTTGATCCCCGGCTCCGGGCTGCTATATCTGGCCCGGCGAGGACGACCTCCCCCAATGGACATCACGCCGGGACGGCCCGGCCACATTTCCGGCAGGTCGCCATGCGTTCCCCCCTCGACCGTCTGCGCCACGCGCTCAGTTTTGAAATCATCGCCCTTCTTCTGGTCGTGCCGCTGGCTGCCCTGCTGATGGGCCTGCCGATGCAGGACATGGGCGTGGTCGGCGTGGTCAGCGCCACGCTCGCGACGCTGTGGAACATGGTCTACAACTGGCTCTTCGACCATGCCCTGCGCCGCCTGACCGGCACCACCCGGAAAACCCCGCGCATCCGCATCCTTCATGCGATGCTGTTCGAGGGCGGGCTTCTTCTGGTGCTGATGCCCTTCATCGCCTGGTATCTTCAGATCAGCCTCATCGCGGCCTTCCTGCTGGATGCCGGGCTGGCGGGCTTCTACCTGTTCTATGCCTTCGGCTTCAACTGGGCCTATGACCGGCTCTTTCCTTTGCCGGAATGGCAGAAGACCCCGGCATAAAGCAAAAGGGCGCGCCGGTCCCGGCACGCCCTCTCCAAATTCCCAGAACTGGATCACTCAGTCCTTGGCGCGTTCCACATAGCTGTCATCGTCGGTGTTGATGACGATGCGGGTGCCCGCGCCGATATGCGGCGGCACCATCACGCGCAGGCCATTGGCGGTCATCGCGGGCTTGTAGCTGGACGAGGCGGTCTGCCCCTTGACCACCGGCTCGGTCTCGGTGATCTCGACCGTGATCTTCTGCGGCACTTCGATGGCGATCGGCGCGCCTTCGAAGGTCTTCAGGTAGCAGCGCATGCCTTCCTGGATATAGGCCTTGTTGCCACCCATCACGTCGTCGGTCACGACGACCTGCTCATAGCTGACCGGCTCCATGAAGTGGAAGCCTTCGCCATCCTCATACAGGAAATCGTATTCGCGCTCGTCCACCGTGGCCTTTTCTACCTGGTCGGTGGTCTTCCAGCGCTCCGAGACCTTCACCCCGTCCGAAATCCGGCGCATGTCGACGCTGGTCGTCGGCGTGCCCTTGCCGGGGTGGAAGTTGGCGGCCGAGAGAACGACGTAAAGACGTCCGTCCATCTCGACGACATTGCCCTTGCGGAGCGAGGAAGCGATGACTTTCACGGGGCGTGATCCTTGTGGTAGGCCCCGGTCGGGGCGTGATATGCGCGCGGCAGGCGCGGATTGTCGCGCCCTCTAGCGCACCTTTTCCCAGATTTCCAGCCGGAACCGTCCGAAATGACCGATACGCAATGGTGGCAGCCCGTCCGTCACGTCGACCGCCGCCCGCTTCTTCTGGCGCGAAACCGCATCCAGGCCGCGATCCGCGCCTGGCTGGCGGATCGGGATTTCACCGAGGTCGACCCCGCGGGCCTGCAAGTCAGCCCCGGCAATGAGGCGCATCTGCACGCCTTTGCCACGACCGCCATCGGCAATGACGGCCAGGGGGTGCCGCGCTATCTGCACACCTCGCCCGAATTTGCCATGAAGCGGCTTCTGGCGGCGGGCGAGACCCGCATCCACGCCTTCGCCCATGTCTGGCGCAACCGCGAAAGGGGCGTGCTGCACGAGCCGGAATTCACCATGCTGGAATGGTACCGCGCGGGCGAAGATTATGCCGTGCTGATGCAGGACCTGGCCGCCTGGGCGCAGCTTGCGGCGCGGGAGGCAGGCGGCATCCTGCGCTTTCGCGACCGGACTTGCGACCCTGCGCTGCCCTATGAACGGCTGTCCGTGGCCGAGGCCTTCCAGCGCCATGCCGGGATCGATCTGCTGGCGACCATGGGGCAGGGCGGCGAAACCGACGCACCCGCCCTTGCCGCCCAGATGGATGCGCAGGGCATCTCGCATATGCGGGGTGAGAACTGGTCCGATCTCTTCAGCCGCGTCCTGTCAGAGCGGATCGAGCCGCAGCTGGGGCAGGGCCGCCTGACCGTGCTTGACCGCTATCCCGCCGCCGAAGCGGCCCTGGCCCGCCGCTGTGCCGACGACCCGCGCTGTGCCGAAAGGTTCGAGCTTTATGCCTGCGGTGTCGAGCTGGCGAATGGCTTTGGCGAGCTGACCGACCCCACCGAACAACGCCGCCGATTTGAGGCGGAGATGGCGCTGAAGCAGGACCGCTATGGCGAGACCTATCCGATCGACGAAGATTTCCTCGCGGCCCTTGCGCTGATGCCTGCCGCTTGCGGCTGCGCCCTGGGCTTCGACCGGCTGGTCATGCTGGCGACCGGTGCGCCGCGCATCCGCGATGTGATCTGGGTTCCGGCAGGCTGAAATCCCCCACCGGGTGGAAGACAGAACGGAAGACGTTTGGAAGACATTTGGAAGACAGTCACAACCCCGTGTTTTCACGGCCCGCCTGCGTCCTTTGGACGGTTTCCATCGCCCCGGTTTTGCCCTATGTAGCGGCACGCAAGTCGCAAGAAGAAGGCCGCGCCATGACCCATCGGATCGCCATTCTCGGAGCCTCCGGCTATACCGGTGCCGAGCTTGTCCGCCTGATCGCCACCCATCCCGATATGCGCATCACCGCGCTGTCCGCCGACCGCAAGGCCGGCATGGCCATGGCCGAGGTCTTCCCCTTCCTGCGCCACCTTGACCTCCCGCGTCTGGTGAAGATCGATGAGATCGATTTCTCTAATGTTGACCTATGCTTCTGCGCACTTCCTCATGCAACATCTCAGGAAGTGATCGCCAAGCTGCCCAAGGACCTGAAGATCGTTGATCTGTCGGCAGATTTCCGGTTGCGCGATCCAGCGGACTATCAGAAATGGTATGGCCAGCCCCATGCCGCGGTCGAGTTGCAGAAAGAGGCGGTCTATGGCCTGACCGAGTTCTACCGTGACGAAATCCGCAAGGGCCGCCTGATCGCCGGCACCGGCTGCAACGCCGCCACCGGCCAATATGCCCTGCGGCCCCTGATTTCGGCCGGGGTGATTGATCTTGACGACATCAAGATCGACCTCAAGGCCGGGGTGTCCGGCGCGGGCCGCAGCCTCAAGGAAAACCTTCTGCACGCCGAGCTTTCCGGCGGCACGCATACCTATTCCGCGGGCGGAAAGCATCGGCATCTTGGCGAATTCGATCAGGAATTCAGCAAGTTGGCGGGCCGCCCGGTTCTGGTCCAGTTCACGCCCCACCTTCTGCCGATGAACCGCGGCATCCTGGCGACGGTCTATGTGAAAGCCGATCCCAAGCTGGTTCACGAGACGCTGGTGCAGGCCTATATAGAAGAGCCCTTCCTTCAGGTGCTGCCTTTTGGCGCACTCCCCTCGACACGCGACATTGCAGGCTCCAATTACTGCCATATCGGCGTGATCGGCGACCGGGTGCCGGGCCGGACGGTGGTGGTGGCGGTGCTGGACAATCTGACCAAGGGATCTTCGGGCCAGGCGATCCAGAACGCCAACCTCATGCTCGGCATCGAGGAAACCACAGGCCTCATGCTTGCTCCGGTCTTCCCCTGATCCGGGCTTGATCCGCATCAAGGCGACCAGGGGGCCGGCGGAATAGGAAGCGCGCGAAGGAGAGGGCGCAACATGGCGGCAAGGCAGGAATTTCGCGGCCTCAAGGGGCTCAAGAAACAGCGGCGCATCCAGGTGATCGCGCTGGCTTTCGTGGCGCTTGCCGTGGCGACCGGCCTGATCGGCTATGCGATGAAGGACGGGATCAACTTCTTCCGCACCCCCAGCGAAGTCGCCGCCATGCCCCCCGGCCCGGATGAGGTCTTCCGCATCGGCGGTCTGGTCGAGGAGGGCAGCGTCAAGCGCGGCGAGGGCACCACCGTCTCCTTCCGCGTCACCGACACCAATGCCAGCGTCCCGGTCGAATTCACCGGCGTCCTGCCCGACCTTTTTGCGGAAGGCGAAGGCATGGTCGCCTTGGGCCAGATGCAGGGCGGCACTTTCGTCGCCAGCGAAGTGCTTGCGAAACATGATGAAACCTACATGCCCAAGGAAGTCATCGACGCTCTGAAGGATCAGGGCATGTATGTCGATCCGAAGGCCAAGCCCGAAAGCTGACATAGGCCCGTCCCGATCTTTCGCCGAAATATCGCCCCTCCGGCTCTGCCCAAAAGCCTCCGAACGCCGCGCCCAAGCACGATTAACCAATTGGGAAGACCCTGACCGAGCCCAGTGCTCGGCCAGAGGAGCCCGCCATGCTATCGGTTCAGGAGATTGCCCGCGAGATCGTCGCCCGCGAGGGCGGCTTCGTCGATGACCCCGACGATCCGGGCGGTGTCACCAATCACGGTGTCACCCTGCACACGCTGCGCCGCCTTGGCCTGGATGTGACTCGCGACAGCCGGATTGACGCCGCCGATATCCGCGCCCTGACCGCCGATCAGGCGGTGCAGATCTATGTCGAGCATTATTATACGCGCACCGGCATCGCCGCCTTGCCCGAAGTGCTGCAACCCTCGGTCTTCGACATGTATGTCAATGCGGGCGGCAATGCGGTGAAGATCCTCCAGCGCCTGCTGACCCAGATGGGCTATCCCTGCGACCCCGATGGCCAGATCGGCCCGCAGACGATCCGCGCAGCACAACTGGCCTATGACGCGGCGCCCGCGCATCTGGCCGACGCCTATGGCATCGCGCGGCGCAACTATTACTACGCGCTGGCCGATGCCCGCCCCGCCAGCCGCAAATATGCCCGCAGGCGCGATGGCGGCAAAGGCGGCTGGGTGCTGCGCGCCGAGACATTCATCGACAGGAAATACTGGCTGACCGACGCCCAGCACCAAGCACGCGTCGCAGGATGGGAGTAGGGCCATGGGCGTGATCGACAAGGTGCTGGGTGGGCCGGGCGCGGTTTCGGCGCTGGGGCAGGCGGCCAAGGGCGTGGCCGAGGTTTTCGTGCCATCGGCCACGCGCAGGATGGAATTGTCGGCCGAGGCGCAGATGGCGGCGCTGCGGCAATTGGGCGAGGAATACCAGCACCCCGCGCTGTCCCGGTTCGACCGGCTGGTCAATGGGTTGAACCGCCTGCCGCGCCCCTTCCTGGCTTTCGGAACGCTGGGCCTATTCGTCTATGCCATGGTCGATCCGGTGGGCTTCGCCGCCCGAATGGTCGGTCTCAACGCCGTGCCGGAACCGCTCTGGTGGCTGCTGGGCGCCATCGTTGCTTTCTATTTCGGCGCGCGCGAGACCTGGTATTTCCGCAACCGTCCGGTCGCGGCACCCGGTGGCGCGGCGGCCCTGGGTGGTGCCGCCATGGTCGAGGACAATGCGGCGCTTGACGATTGGCGGGCCGAGGGGCGCTGATCCGGGCTGGAAAACCGGGGGAAACTTGACCTGTCCTGCCGCCTCTGGCATGGCCTTGCCTCAGGATAGGGATTTGATCAGATGAACCTCTTCGCGGAAATCCGCAACGCGGTGACCGATGCTCTGGGCCGGATGGCGGCCGAGGGGCAATTGCCTGCGGGCATGGACCTTGCCGCCGTCGCGGTCGAACCGCCACGCGACCCCGCCCATGGCGACATGGCGACCAATGCGGCCATGGTCCTGTCGAAACCCGCGGGCAAGGCCCCGCGCGAGATCGCCGACGCGCTGGCGGTGAAGCTGCTGGAAGACCCGCGCATCGCGGGCGCCGATGTGGCCGGGCCGGGCTTCCTGAACCTGCGGCTTGCGGCCGCGCTCTGGCAGGGCGTGCTGCGCGACATCCTGACATCGGGCACCGATTACGGCCGTTCCGGCATCGGTCAGGGCCAGAAGGTCAATGTTGAGTTCGTCTCGGCCAATCCCACCGGCCCGATGCATGTGGGCCATGTTCGCGGCGCGGTCGTGGGCGATGCGCTGTCGAACCTTCTGGCCTTTGCGGGCTATGAGGTGACGCGGGAATATTACATCAACGATGGCGGCGCGCAGGTCGATGTTCTGGCCCGCAGCGCTTTTGAGCGCTACCGCGAGGCCCACGGGCTTGAGCCGGAAATCCGCGAGGGGCTTTACCCGGGCGATTACCTGATCCCGGTGGGCGAGGCGCTCAAGGAGAAATACGGCGACACGCTTCTGGATCAGCCGGAATCGGTCTGGCTGGCCGATGTGCGCGAATTCGCCACCGAAATGATGATGCAGATGATCCGCGAGGATCTGGCCGCCCTTGGTGTCCGCATGGATGTCTATTCCAGCGAGAAGGCGCTGTATGGGACCGGCAAGATCGAGGGCGCGATCGAGACATTGCGCGCGGCGGGCTTGATCTATGAAGGCGTGCTGGAGCCGCCCAAAGGCAAGACGCCGGAAGACTGGGAACCGCGCGAGCAGACCCTGTTCCGCAGCACGGCCCATGGCGACGATGTCGACCGTCCGGTGAAGAAATCGGATGGCAGCTGGACCTATTTCGCCCCCGACATCGCCTATCATTTCGACAAGGTGCAGCGCGGCTTTGACCAGCTCATCGATATTTTCGGCGCCGACCATGGCGGCTATGTCAAGCGGATGAAGGCGGCGGTGGCCGCCCTGTCCGGCGGGCGGGTCCCGCTGGACATCAAGCTGATCCAACTGGTCAAGCTGTGGAAGGACGGCGCACCGTTCAAGATGTCGAAACGGGCGGGCACTTTTGTCACCCTGCGCGACGTGGTGGAAATGGCGGGCACCGATGTGACCCGCTTCATCATGCTGACGCGCAAGAATGACGTGGCCCTGGATTTCGATTTCGACAAGGTGCTCGAGCAATCCAAGGACAATCCGGTCTTCTATGTCCAATATGCCAATGCCCGGATCAATTCGGTTCTGCGCAAGGCGGCCGAGGCCGGAATTGCCGTGGACAAGGCCGCATTGACCGCGGCGGATCACGCCATTCTCGACCATCCGGCCGAGCTTGCGCTGATGAAGAAGCTGGCGGAATGGCCGCGCCTGGTGGAAATCGCTGCGCGCAACAACGAACCGCATCGCGTGGCCTTCTACCTGTACGAATTGGCCTCCGACTTCCACGGTCTGTGGAATCGCGGCAATGACGAGGTCAGCTTGCGGTTTGTGCAGGATGACAAGGCCATTTCGCAGGCGAAAATCGCCCTTGCGCAAAGCGTGGGCGTTGTCATTTGCGCTGGTCTTGCTATCCTTGGTGTAACGCCGGTCGAAGAAATGCGCTGACAAAACGCGCCGAGGCCGGCCCTGACGGGCGGAAAAGGGCGGGATCAACCCGTCCGGGGCAGAGGCAGGCATGGCGGACGCAGATTACGGCGAATTCAGCGCACCCCCTTTGACCAGAGGGCGATCATCGCGTCCCGACGGGTATCCCGCCGCGACGGTACGGCAGGAACCGGGCGCAAGGGCGCAGGCCTATGCGCCGCATCCAACCGGCGGGTCCGCGGACGGAGCGCTGCGCCGCTATGCCGGCCACCCGGCCGAGGATGACGGCTATGATGCCCCCGCTGCCCTGCGCGGCCTGTCCCTGAAGGGTCAGAAGATCGTCAATATCGCCGGCGGCATCGGCTCGGTGGCGCTGGTGCTGGGTCTCGCCTGGTGGGGCTATGATCTTGCCATGCGCGATCTGCGCGGCGTGCCCGTTGTGCGCGCATTGGAAGGGCCGATGCGCATCGCCCCGGATGATCCCGGCGGCGAGGTTGTGGAACATCAGGGTCTTGCAGTGAACGATGTCGCCGCCGAGGGCGGGGCCGCCCCGCCCGCCGAACGGCTGATCCTGGCGCCGAAGCCGGTGGAACTGTCGCTTGAGGATGCGGCGGGCATGACCGCAGCCCCCGCCGCGCCGGAAGGCACGATGCAGCCCGCCGCGCTGGCCACGACCTTGGGCGATACGGTGGAAAGCCCGGCCCCCATCGTCGAGCCGTCCGTCCCCGAGGCCGCCACGGTCGAGGAGGCGGTCGATATCGCCTTGGCCGAGGCCCTGGGCGAGACCGAAGCCACGCCGGAAGAGCCTGTCGAGGCCGCTGCCCTTGACGCCAACGGCAACCCGCCGCCTGAAGGCGCCATCACCCGCTCGCCCCGCCCGATGGCCAAGCCCGCGACAGGGGCCCGCGCGACGGCTGTGGCCGCCGTCACGCCCGCCAAGCCGCAGGTCATCGACCCCGCCACCCTCGCGCCCGGCACGCGCCTGGTGCAGTTCGGCGCCTTTGACAGCACCGCCGAGGCCGAGGCCGAATGGATGCGCATCACCGGGCGGTTCCCCGAATTGATGGCGGGCAAGGCCATGGTGATCCAGGCCGCTGAAAGCGGCGGCAAGACTTTCTACCGGCTGCGCGGCCATGGCTTCGAGTCGGAAGACGATGCCCGCCGCTTCTGCTCAGCCCTGGTCAGTGACGGGGCGAATTGCATCCCGGTGGCGCATAGATGAGCGATGCGACAGGCCGCATGGCGGCGGTTTTCGGCTGCGCGGGACCCGTTCTCCTGCCCGAAGAGCGCGCCTTCTTCCGGGACGCCGACCCGTTTGGCTTCATCCTTTTCGCCCGCAATGTCGAAAATCCTGATCAGCTTCGCCGTCTGACCGCCGATCTGCGCGAGGCGGTGGGACGTGACGCCCTGATCACCATCGACCAGGAAGGCGGCCGCGTGCAGCGTCTGCGCGCGCCGCATTGGCGCGAATGGCAGCCGCCGCTGGACCTTGTCCGCGCGGCAGGGCCGAACGCTGCCCGGGCGCTGGGGGTGCAGGCCCGGATCATCGCCGCCGAGCTTCGCGCCCTCGGGGTCGACAGCAATTGCGCCCCGGTGGCCGATGTGGCCCGGTCCGAAACCCATCCTTTCCTGAAGAACCGCTGCTATGGCAGCGATCCTTCGACTGTCGCCCAGGTTGGACGCGCCGTGGCCGATGGCTATCTGGCCGGGGGCATCCTGCCGGTGGTCAAGCATATGCCCGGCCATGGCCGCTCCGCCGCCGACACCCATTTGGACCTGCCAAAGGTTATCGCCGCGCGTGAGGAACTGGAGTCCATCGATTTCGCGCCCTTCCGGGCACTGTCCGACCTGCCCATGGCGATGACGGCCCATATCGTCTTCACCGCCTATGACAGCCGCCCGACCACGCAAAGCCCCGAGATGATCCGGGTGATCCGCGAGGAGATCGGCTTTCGCGGTCTTCTTCTGACAGATGATCTGAACATGGAGGCGCTGTCGGGCACGCTGGCCAGCCGCACCGCCGCCTCGCGGGCGGCGGGCTGCGACATCGCGCTCCACTGCAAGGGTGATATGGCGCAGATGGTCGAGGTGGCCGGGGTCTGCGGCGCCATGGGGCCCGACACTTTGGCACGGGCCGCGGCCGCGCTGGCCCGCCGCTGCGATCCCGGCCCGGTTGACATCGCCGCACTCGAGACCGAATTCTATGCCCTTGTTCCCGGGGCTCCGCATGTCTGAACCCAGCGCCGAAGACTGGTCCGCACCCGAATTGCTTTCGCCGACTGACCGTATGGCGGCCGAGGCGCTGATCGTCGATGTCGACGGGTTCGAGGGTCCGCTTGATCTGTTGCTGACTCTGTCGCGCACCCAGAAGGTCGATCTGCGCAAGATTTCCGTCCTGCAGCTGGCCGAGCAATATCTGGGCTTCGTGTCCCGCGCCCAGAAGCTGCGGATCGAGCTGGCGGCGGACTATCTGGTAATGGCGGCCTGGCTTGCCTATCTGAAATCCCGCCTGCTTCTGCCGCCCGAGCCGGGCGAAGAGGGACCGTCCGCCGAAGACCTTGCGGCGCATCTGGCCTTCCAGCTTGAGCGGTTGCAGGCGATGCGCGAGGCGGCGGCGCGGCTGATGGCGCGTGACCGGCTGGGGCGCGACTTCTTTTCCCGCGGCCTGCCCGAAACGGTCAGCTTGCACCGCAACGTCACCTGGGACGCCACGCTTCTTGATCTGATGCGCGCCTATGCCCGCATCCGCACCAAGGACGAGTTCCGCCCCTTCGTGATGGACCGCGAGCATGTCTTCACCATGGAACAGGCGCTCGAGCGGATGCGCGGGCTGATCGGCTATGTCGGGGACTGGGCCGAATTGACTTCTTTCCTGCCCGAAGGCTGGGATGCGACGCCCATGGCCCGCCGCTCCTCGACCGCCGCGCATTTCGCGGCGGTGCTGGAAATGGCCAAGCGCGGGCAGTTGTCGCTGCGCCAGGGCGAGACCTTTGCGCCGATCCAGATTCGCCGGACAGTGTCATGAGGGCCCTTGCGTGAGCGGCGAGACCGAAGAACGCACGCTGTTCGAGGCGCCGCCGATTGCCGAGCAAGAGCGCATGGTCGAGGCGGTTCTTTTCGCCAGCGCCGAGCCGGTGACCGTGGCCGAACTGGCCGCCCGGATGCCGCATGGCTGCGATCCCGCCGAGGCGCTGGTCTATCTGCGCAAACGCTATGAGGGCCGGGGGGTGAATGTGGTGAAGGTGGGCGATGCCTATGCCTTCCGCACCGCGCCCGATCTGGGCCATCTGATGCGGCGCGAGACCACCGAGACCAAGAAACTGTCCCGCGCCGCGATCGAGACTCTGGCCATCGTCGCCTATCACCAGCCGGTGACACGCGCCGAGATCGAGGAAATCCGCGGCGTCGCAGTCTCGCGCGGGACCATCGACCAGTTGATGGAGATGGAATGGATCCGGTTGGGCCGCCGCCGCATGACGCCGGGCCGCCCGGTGACTTTCGTGGTGACCGAGGGATTCCTGGACCATTTCGGGCTGGAATCGGCGCGCGATCTGCCGGGAATCAAGGAATTGCGCGCCGCGGGCTTGCTGGAAAGCCGCCCCGGCCCCAGTTTCGGATCGCAGCCCGAGCCGCCCGACGAAGACGAGGCCCAGAGTGGGCAAAGCGAACTGTTCGAGGATTGAGGCGAGGAGCCCGTCGATGGACCTGAACCGGCTGATCCAGATGGTCGTGAACATGTTTGTCCGCAAGGCGGTGAACAAGGGGATCAATGCGGGCATCGACTATGCAAGCCGCCGGGGCAAACCCGCAGGCGAGATGACGCCCGAAGAGCGCAAGCAGGCGCAGGATGCCCGCGCGCTGGCCAAGCGTGCGCGCGAGGCGGCGCGGATCACCCGCAAGCTGGGACGCTAGCGTCGGGCCTGCGCGCTTGGCTTCTGCCTTTGGCCAAGGACGCTCTGCGGGAAGGATTGGCAACAGGATGAAGGGGCAGGGCCGTCGGGTGGGCGGTCAGCGGAACTGCTTGGCCAGCTTCAACCCTTGACCCTGATAATTCGAGGCGATGCCCGCGCCATAAAGCCGATCGGGGCGGGCGGCCATCTTCTCATAGACCAGGCGGCCCACAACCTGCCCGTGCTCAAGGACGAAGGGCGCCTCGTGGCAGCGCACTTCCAGAACGCCCCGGCTGCCATGGCCACCTGCCGAGCCATGGCCGAAACCCGGGTCGAAGAAACCGGCGTAATGCACCCGGAACTCTCCCACCATGGCAAGATAGGGCGCCATTTCGGCAGCATAATCGGGCGGGATCGTCACCGCCTCGCGGCTGACCAGAATGTAAAAGGCGCCGGGGTCAAGGATGATGCGGCCATCGTCGCTATGCACTTCTTCCCAGAAGTCACGCGCCGGGTAATAGCCGATCCGGTCCAGATCGACGACGCCGGTATGCGGCTTGGCACGATAGCCGACCAGCGTGCCTTTCGCCGGATGCAGATCGACCGAGAAGCCAAGCCCTTCCGAGATCACCGGCGCGCCATCGACCAGAGGCTCTTGTCTGTGCAATGACTGAAGGTCGGCATCGGACAGCCGCGCCTCGCCCTGTCGGAAGCGGATCTGGTTCAGCCTCTGGCCCTGGCGCACCAGGACCGAAAAGCTGCGCGGGCAGACTTCGGCCCAGAGAGGACCATGATACCCCTCGGGGATACGGTCGAATTCCGTGCCGCCATCGGTGATGGTGCGGGTCAGAAGATCCAGCCGGCCGGTCGAGGATTTCGCATTGGCGACCGCGGTGATGCCGGGCGGCAGGGCAAGGCTTTCGGCCAGCGGAATCAGGTAGACGCAGCCCTTTTCCAGCACCGCGCCCTGCGCCAGATCGACCTTGTGCATCTCGAATTCCGGCAGGCGGCTTTCGACGCTGCGGCCATGCCCGGCCAGGAACGAGGCGCGCACCCGATAGGCCACCGGTCCCAGCCGCAGATCAAGGCTCGCAGGCTGCACCTGCGCTTCGGTCACCTCGGGGGTGGCGGCGATGCCGCCTTGTGCCAGAAGCGCGCGGATCGCGCTGTCGGGAAGGACGCCGGGACTAGTCATTTGGGCGCCTCCTTGGGGCCGAAAGAAAAACCGCCCGCACTGCGGCTGCAGGCGGGCGGTTTTACGATGGTCGGGCCGGAGAGATTCGAACTCTCGACCTCCCGCCCCCCAGACGGACGCGCTAACCAGGCTGCGCTACGGCCCGACACGGGGCCTACATAGCGGTTTTCAGGCCGGGGGCAAGCGGGAAAGTTCATGTGCCGGAAGAGGTTTAGTCCTGACCCGGGCCGGGCTGTGCCGGGGCCGCAAGCCGGGCGCGCAGCGCAGAGAGGCGGGCGGAAATCCGGGTCAATCCGTCGCGATGCCCGGCAAGGCTGCCCCGGGGCAGGGCGCGCAGGCGGGCGGCCAGCGTGGCACTCGGCTGGGCCTGGGAAAGCGGCGATTCGACCGGGGGCGCCGCTGCGGGCAGTGCCTGCGGCTGTGCCGGGGCCGCGTCCGCCGTGGGTTTCGCCTCGGTGCTTTCAGTCGCGATCACCCGTCTGATCAGATCGTCATCCGCGGTCTCTTGCGCCGCAGGGTAAAGCGGCACCACCACGGCCTGGACCGGAGGCGCCAGCGCCGCTTCCAACGCCGCAGCCGTGGCCTCGCCCGCATCCTCGGCCGCCGGATCGGTCTCGGTGTCTTCCGTCGCAAGGCCGGCCAGGGCCGCACCCAGTTCCAGCTCCTCGGGGCTCGCTTCATCGCCGCTCAGGCCCGCGACATGGCGGATGCCCTGCTCGCGCAGGATCTTCTGAACACCGCGGATCGTCATGCCCTCGTCATGCAGAAGCCGCTTGATCCCGGCCAGCAGCGCCACATCCGAGGGCCGGTAATAACGCCGCCCGCCCGCCCGCTTTACGGGCCGGATCTGCGGAAACCGGCTTTCCCAGAAGCGCAGCACATGGGCAGGCGTCTCAAGCGCCTCGGCCACCTCGGAAATGGTGCGGAAGGCCTCGGGCGACTTGTCCATCGGACGGAATCCTTACTTCTTTTTCCCCGCCGCCACGCGATCCTTCATCAGATGCGAGGGCCGGAAGGTCAGCACCCGGCGGGGCGAGATCGGCACTTCGTCGCCGGTCTTGGGGTTGCGCCCGACGCGGGCCGATTTGGCGCGCACCGAGAAGGTGCCGAAGGAAGAGATCTTCACCGTCTCGCCCGCCACAAGCGCATCGGACATGTGTTGCAGCACGGATTCGACCAGATCGGCCGATTCGTTGCGGCTGAGGCCGACTTCGCGGAACACCGCTTCGGTCAGGTCCATGCGGGTCAGGGTCTTGTCGCTCATCCGTGCATCCCCCCGGGGTTGTGTCGGGGCAGGATGGGCGCGAAGATTTTACGAGTCAATATCAAAGGCTTGAGGCAGGGCCTTCACACGCGATTGCAAGCCGTTACCAGCGCAGCACGACCGAGCCCCAGGCCAGTCCGCCGCCGATCGCCTCGGTCACGACCAAATCGCCCTGCTTGATCTGGCCGCGCGCGCGCCCGACAGACAGCGCCAGGGGAATCGAGGCGGCGGATGTATTGCCATGATCCTGCACCGTCACGACCACGCGATCCATCGGCACCTGCATCCGCTTGGCCGTGGCTTCAATGATGCGGATATTGGCCTGATGCGGCACGATCCAGTCGACATCTTCGCCCGAAAGCCCGGCCTTCTCGAGCGCGGCATGGGCGGTTTGGGCCAGTTTTTCAACGGCATGGCGAAAGACCTCGCGGCCTTCCATGCGCAGATGGCCGGTCTTGCCGGTCGACACGCCGCCATCGACATACAGGATGTCACGATGGCGGCCATCGGAATTCAGATCGACCGACAGGATACCGCGATCAGCCGTCGTGCCCGTGCCCTCGGCCGCTTCCAGGATCAGCGCGCCTGCGCCGTCGCCGAACAGCACGCAGGTGCCGCGGTCGGTCCAGTCCATCAGCTTCGAGAAGGTCTCGGCCCCGATGACCAGAACGCGCCTGGCCTGGCCTGACAGGATCATCGCATTGGCATTGGACAGCGCAAAGACGAAGCCCGCGCAGACTGCCTGCACATCATAGGCAAAGCCGCGCGTCATCCCCAGCGCGGCCTGCACCATGGTCGCGGCGGAGGGAAAGGTCAGATCGGCGGTCGAGGTCGCCAGAATGATGGCGTCGATGTCATCGGCCTCCAGCCCTGCATCGGCAAGGGCCGCCCGCGCGGCACGGGCGGCAAGGTCCGAGGTGGTCTGGCCTTCGGCCGCGAAATGGCGCCGCTCGATGCCCGAACGCGACCGGATCCATTCATCCGACGTGTCGATGGTCTTTTCAAATTCCGAATTGGGGACAATGCGGTCGGGCAGGTAATGCCCGACGCCCCTGACCACGGCGCGTGTCGTCATCTTGCTGGATCGCTCCCTG
Organism: Neotabrizicola paludis; assembly: GCF_044142105.1. Lineage (NCBI taxonomy): Bacteria > Pseudomonadati > Pseudomonadota > Alphaproteobacteria > Rhodobacterales > Paracoccaceae > Neotabrizicola > Neotabrizicola paludis. Next base: position 763,797 of record NZ_JBGTYM010000001.1, on the reverse strand, counting down.
CGCCGGTCTTGGTGTCGGCGGGCCCCACTGCGGCGGCATCCTGCCCCGCGGGCGCGAAGGATGCAACCCGGGCCGCAAGCCTTTGGGTAAACTCGCTGCGGGCCAGCCGATAGGCCAGCCCGACGGCCGCGCTGACCCCCGTCGCATCGGCGCTGCCATGCGATTTCACCACTGCGCCATTCAGCCCCAGAAAGACCCCGCCATTCACCCGGCGCGGATCGATGCGCTTTTGCAGCCGCTTGAGCGAGTTCAGCGCCAAGAGGGCGGCGAAGCGCGACAGGATCCCGGCGGTGAAGGCTTCGCGCAGGAAATCCCCCACCAGCTTGGCCGTACCCTCGCCGGTCTTCAACGCGATATTGCCGGTGAATCCGTCGGTAACGATCACATTGACCCGGGCGGATGGCAGGTCAGAGCCTTCGACGAAGCCCGCATAGTCGAACCCGGCCTGGCCGCCCGCGACCAGCGCGGTCAAAAGCTCATGCGCTTCCTTCAGCTCGGTCCGGCCCTTGTGCTCTTCCGTGCCAACGTTCAGCAGGCCGACCTTGGGCCGCTCCAGCGCCAGCGCGTTCGAGGCATAGGCCGCACCCATGACGGCATATTGCACCAGGTCTTCGGCATCGGCCTTGATGTCGGCCCCCACGTCCAGCATCACGCTCCAGCCCGCCTCGCTGCGCGAGGGCCAGAAACAGGCGATGGCGGGGCGGTTGACGCCGGGCAGCTTGCGCAGGCGCAGCATGGATACGGCCATCAGCGCGCCGGTATTGCCGCAGGACACGGCCACCGTTGCGGCGCCATCCTTGACGCTGTCGATGGCCGCCCACATCGACGTGCCCTGGCCATGGCGCATCACCTGGCTGGGCTTGTCTTCCATGGTGACGATTCGCTCGGCATGGCGCAGCGTCACCCGGCCCTTCAGCGCGGGCTCGCGGGCCAGAACCGGCGCGATCTGCGCCTCGTCGCCATGCAGGATGACATGCAGGTCAGAATGCTCGCGCATGGCAAGCACAAGGCCGGCAACCACGGTCGCCGGCCCGCGGTCGCCGCCCATGGCGTCGACCGATATGACGATGGACCCGCGCGCTTGCGAGGAGACCATGGGGGACGCGGGAGTGCTCGACGTGCCGGGGGCCATGGTTCAGGCGTTCGCGCGAGCGCGGGCTCAGGCCGCGTCTTCGTCGATGTCGACTTCCTTGGCGGTCGCGACAACTTCACGCGAGTCATAGTGACCACAGGCGCCGCAAACGTGGTGCGGGCGCTTCAGCTCGCCGCAATTCGGGCATTCATTGGGGTTCGCAGCAACCAAAGCGTCATGAGCACGGCGCATGTTGCGGCGCGAACGGGTGGTGCGGTTCTGAGGGACGGCCATGTCACAACCTCGGGGCTAGGCGGGGACAGGCCCCAGTTTTTCTTTACGGTTCCGCCGGTTGCGCCTGTATCGGACATGCGCTGACCGCGGAGATTCCGCAGTTTGGATGAGGCGCGGAACATACTCGGATTCCGTGCGGGCGCAAGGGGGGTGGCGGAGAATTTCCGCCTTGCCGGAAAGGCCCGGAGCCCGGGTCAATCCTTGCCGGGGGCCTTCTGCCCGCCCTCGACCAGAGTTGCAAGCCCGGCAAAGGGTTTCAGATCCTGATCGCGCAGGGCCTCGGTCCCCGGCGCGGCAAAAACCGCCTCGCCCAGTTCGGCACCCGGCGCCCGCGGATAAGGGGGCAGGGCCAGCGCCAGTTGCTCTAGCGCCACTTCGGCCAGATCGATCCGCTCGGGCAAAGGCTCGGCGCTGTCATCTTCAGGGATTTCGACCTCGTCGCCCTCGGGCCAGGCGAAATCGGCCAGATAGCGGCGCAGGACCGGCTCGTCGATCCGGGCGGGGACGGCGGCAAGCGTCACGACGCAGGATTGCGTCACCTCGGCTTCAAGCCGGGCGGCGAGCAGGAAATCGGCGCGGCCTTCGGGGCGAATCTCACCTTCGAGCCGCAGCCTGGCGATTCCCTGCAGATCAAGCGCCTGGGCGAGATCCTGCCGCGCCTGCGGTCCTGCGCTCCAGCCGAAGCGGGTGGGTTTGCGATGCGACAGCGCGCCCGTGCGCCAGACAGGGGCCGGGCTGTCTTCCACAGGGGTTTTGGGGTCGGTTTTCGCCATCGGGGTCTGCCTGGGCCTGAGAAGGACTGGTTTGCCGCACCGCTGCCGGACGGACCGGTTGCGCTGCGTTCTTGAACATAGGGCGTGGCATCTGCTATCCCAAGGCGCAAGGGTCAATCCCGGTCTTCAGGGCCGGAAAGGACTTGCCGGAAGAAAATGGGGCGGGAATGACAGCAGCGGACAGGGGCGCGCAGCGCCAGAGCGGCACAGCCGCGCGCGCAGGGGCGCGGCTGTTGCCGACGATGCGCTGGACCGCGGCGGCGCTCTGCCTTCTGGCAGCCGCCTGTACGGCGATCTATCGCAATCATGGCTATGTGCCCTCGGAAGACGAACTGGCACAGGTTCAGATCGGCAAGGACACGCGCGAGATCGTCGCCGAGAAGATCGGCCGTCCGTCGGCGGAAGGGCTGCTGAACGATCAGGGCTGGTTCTATGTGCAAAGCCGGTTCAAGGCTGTCGGCCCGCGCGAACCGGAAGAGATCGAGCGCGAGGTGCTTGCCGTAACCTTCTCGGATAATGGTACGGTCGAGAATATCGCCCGCTACGGGCTCGAGGATGGCCGTGTCATCGAGATTTCGCGCCGCGTGACCGAGACCAATGTCAAAGGCATTGGCTTTATCCGCCAGCTTCTGTCCAATTTCGGTCGCATCCGGCTGGACCAACTGGGCGGTGGCTGATCGGGCCGGGCGCGCGATGGAGGCGTTCCGGCGCGGCAGATACAGCGCAAGACTGGCCGAAGGCCGCGCCGATCTGGCGCGGCTTTTGTCCTTGCGGGGCAGGGCGTTCGGCCGCGCACCGGGCGTCAGTGACGAAGATCGCTTCGATTCCCGCTGCCTGCATGTCCTGATCGAGGGCGCCGAGGGCGCGCTGGCCGTGGCGTTCCGCGTGCTGATCCTGCCATCGGGCGGCGCGTTGCGGCAAAGCTATTCCGCCCAGTTCTACGACCTGTCTCCGCTTTCGGCTTGTCTGGCCCCGGTGGCCGAGATGGGCCGCTACTTCCTTGCCGGCGAACGCCCAGAGCCGGACGCCTTGCGCCTGGCCTGGGCGGCGATGACCCGGATCGTGGACGGGGCAGGGGCCGCGCTGATGCTGGGCTGCTCCTCCTTCCCGGGCGTCGACTGGCGACCGCATCGCCAGGCGCTGGCGTTGCTGGCCGAGCGACATCTCGGGCCGCAACCGCTGCGTCCGGGGGCAGGTCCGGTGGAGGTGGTGCGCTATCCTGCGCTTGTCGGCCCGATGACCGACCGCAAAGCAGCGCTGGCAGGCCTGCCGCCGCTTTTGCGCAGTTATCTGGCCATGGGCGGATGGGTCGGCGACCATGCTGTCGCAGACCCCGACCTGAACACATTGCATGTCTTCACATGTGTCGAGACCGCCCTTGTGCCTGCGGCACGGGCGGCCTCGCTGCGGTCGATCGCGTCGGCCTAGGCCCTGTTCACGCTCTGGCGCGACGGCCCCCGCGGCGGCCCCCGGCGGCCTGGGTGGCCGCGGCCGAGGCATCGGCGAAGGACAGGCCGCCCTCGGTTGCCTCGATCACCTTCGAGAAGCGGATCCATTCGCCACCATTGGCATCGTGGTTCATCAGGAAGTTGGCGGCGCGGATCGCCTCCATCTCCTGCTGGCGCACCGGGTTCATGATGGCGCTGGTCATGCCCGCGCAGATCGCCATGGGCAGGAAGGCACCATTGATGCCATGGCGGTGGGGCAGGCCGAAGGAAATGTTGGACGCACCGCAAGTGGTGTTCACGCCTAGCTCGTCGCGCAGGCGGCGCACCAGGGTAAAGACCTGCTGCCCGGCGCTGGCCATAGCGCCCACCGGCATGACCAGCGGGTCGACCACGATGTCATGTGCGGGAATGCCGAAATCGGCGGCGCGCTGGACGATCTTCTTCGCCACCGCGAAGCGCACTTCCGGGTCGGGCGAGATGCCAGTGTCGTCGTTCGAAATCGCCACGACCGGCACATTGTACTTTTTCACCAGCGGCAGGACGAGTTCGAGGCGTTCCTCTTCCCCGGTCACCGAGTTCAAGAGCGGACGGCCCTCGCAGGCGGCAAGACCTGCTTCCAGCGCGGCAGGAACCGAAGAGTCGATGCAGAGCGGCACATCGACCGTCTGCTGCACGATCTCGATCAGCTGCTTCATCAGCGGTGGTTCGACAAAGTTGTTGTCGGCATAGCGCGGATCCTTGGCCATCATATTGGTGAAGACCGCGCCCGAGTTCACGTCCAGCACGGTCGCCCCGCAGGCGACCTGTTCCAGCGCGTCCTTGATGACAGTCTCGAAATTACCGGCCTCAAGTTCGGCCGCAAGTTTCTTGCGGCCGGTCGGGTTGATCCGCTCGCCGATGACGCAGAAGGGCTCGTCAAAGCCGATGATGACGGTTTTCGTTTTCGATTCAACGACGGTGCGGGTCATTCCCGGTCCTCTCCCTCAACTTATTCAGGCGGCGCGGGCGGGTTTGCCAGCGGCGCCGCCATGGGCCGTGACCCATTCGGCATTTGTCTTGATCCCGCCCAGCGGGAAGAAATGCACCTGCTCGATGCCGAAGCCCGGATTGGCGGCCTTGTGCGCGGCCAGTTCGGCGATGAAATCCGCCGGCTCATAGGGCAGGAGAAGCTTGGTCACGTCCAGCGCGCGCTTCTGCAGCACCTTGAGCGACGGGCCAACCCCGCAGGCGATAGCGAATTTGATCAGCGTTTGCAGCTTGGCCGGGCCTGCGACGCCGATATGGACCGGCAGGGCCACGCCTTCGGCTTGCAGGCGGTTGACCCATTGGATCACAGGGCCCGCGTCAAAGCAGAATTGCGTCGCCATCGCCATCTTCGCATCGGTCCGTTCGGCAAAGGCCGATTTCCAGCGCGCGGCTTCCATGACCATGTGGTCCGAGCCATCGGGATCGATATCCTTGTTGCCTTCCGGGTGGCCGGCGACATGCAGCCGTTCGAACCCGTCGAAAGCGCCCGATTCCAGAAGCTGCATCGAGGTCGAGAAATCGCCGACCGGCTGGGCCACGCCGCCCGCCAGCATCAGGCCCTGACGGACGCCGACATCCTTGTAGCGCGCCACCCAGTCCTGCAGCGTCGCCTTGTCCTTGATGATCCGCGCCGGGAAATGCGGCATCACCGTATAGCCCTCATCGCCGATGCGCTTGGCGGTGGCGACCATGTCCTCGATCGGCGTGCCGTCGATATGGGCGATGTAGACGCGGGTGCCCACGGGCAGAAGCGTGCGGAAATCCTCGATCTTCTCGGCGGTGCGGGGCATCACCTCGATCGAATAGCCTTGCAGGAAGGACTCGACCTGAGCGCCCGGCGCGCTGGGGGCGGCGGAAGTTTTGGAGCGGAAGTTGAACAAGGCCATCAGTCTCTCCCTCAAGCGCATGATGATCAGCTGCGGTTCCAGCCTTCGGCGTCGATCAACGCCTTCAGCCTTGCCGTGTCATAGTCGGTCTCAAGCTTCGCCGCGATGTCGCGGGCGATTTCGTCCTGCTCGCCTTCGACCGAGCCCGAGGGCACTTTGCGCCATTCGGCCAGGTAGCTGTCGCTGTCCTTGGCCCCGATCTTCATGGCGCAGCGGTCGATCGCCTGCTCGAAACGCTCGGTGAGTTTCACCTTGGCGCCACGGCGGCTGTTGCCGACGATCACCTGGGCGGGGATGTCTCTCCAATAGACGATGGTGATCTCTGGCATGGCGAATCCGGTCTTGCTTGTCACATCTGATAGTCGTCGCGATCCGACAAGCGCTGTCGGTTTTCGACATGGCGCGCGCACTGAGCGACGTGGCCCCACGCGGGTTGCATAGCGTGGCGCGGCGGCCATGGCGACCGGTTGCAGCCCCGGGCGCGCCCAATTTTCTTCATGCAGATGTTGCAGCCGCTTCATCGACGGCTTGCAAGGCGGGGGGTGGGCGTCTACCTTTGGTCTCAACCACAGTTGGAGGGCGGCCATGACGCCCGCGCGTCCCAAAGGGGAGGACGCATCGCCCGCGCTGGTCGAGTTCGATCTGGACTCCCGCGGGGGGGAGGAGTCATCCCCTGTTCCGTCGGGGTCGGCGCTTTATGCAGCGCTGGACCTTGGCACAAACAGTTGCCGGATGCTGATTGCCCAGCCGAGGGGCAGTCAATTCATCGTGGCAGACAGTTTCTCGAAGACCGTGCAGCTTGGCGCGGGACTCGAGAGCAGCGGTCGCCTGTCGCGCGCCTCGATGGCGCGCACGATCCAGGCGATGCGCATCTGCCAGAAAAAGCTCGAGAAGCACGGCGTTCAGCGTATGCGTCTGGTTGCGACCGAAGCCTGCCGCCGCGCCCGCAATGCCAAGGAATTCATCCGCCAGGTCCGACGCGAGACCGGGCTGGCGCTGGAGATCATCGCGCCGGAAGAGGAAGCGCGCCTGGCCGTGATCTCCTGCGCGCCGCTGGTCAGCGCGCGCACCGAGCAGCTGCTGGTCGTGGATATCGGCGGCGGCTCGACCGAACTGGTCTGGATCGACCTTGCCGGGGTCGAACCCAAGGAGCGCGGCCGGGCGATCATGCGGTTGCATATGGGCTTCAATGCCCAGGGCGAGGGGCCTTCGGCGCGGGTGGTGGACTGGATTTCGGTGCCCCTTGGTGTCGCAACGCTGAAAGAACAGTTCCAGGATGTCGAGGATGACGCTGCCCGCTTTGCCCTGATGAGCTGGTTCTTCGAAGAGAACCTTGCCAATTTCAGCCCCTATCACGCCCAGGCCCCGCGCGCGGGCTTTCAGATCATCGGCACATCCGGCACCGTGACCACGGTTGCCGCCAGCTATCTGGGTCTGCGCCGCTATGACCGCGCCAAGGTGGACGGGTTGCAGATGTCGAGCGCGCAGATCGACGCGGTGATCCGCGACTATCTGGCGCTTGGCCCCGAGGGCCGCCGCCATGACCCGCGCATCGGGCGCGACCGGCACACGCTGATCATGTCCGGCGCGGCTATCCTTCAGGCGCTGATGCGTATATGGCCGACCGACCGGCTGTCGGTCGCTGATCGCGGGCTGCGCGAGGGTCTCCTCTACGCCCAGATGAGCGCCGACGGCGTCTTGGAAGACGGACCCTATCTATGAGCGAGAAGAACACATCGGGCCGGGGCACGCGCGAGCTGCGCGTGCGGGTCAAGACGGCGAAGGGGCGAAAGCTCTCGTCGACGCTCTGGCTCGAGCGGCAGTTGAACGACCCTTACGTCCAGCGCGCCAAGCGCGAGGGCTATCGTGGTCGCGCGGCCTTTAAGATCATGGAGCTGGATGACCGCTATGGCTTTCTCAAGCCGGGCGCGCGCGTCGTTGACCTTGGCTGCGCGCCGGGCGGCTGGTGCCAGGTTGCCGTGCCGCGCATCAATGCGCTGGGAGAGAATGCGAAGAAGCCGCAGGGCAGGATCATCGGCGTGGATTTGCAAGAGGTCGAGCCGATCGCCGGGGTCGAGCTGCACCAGCTCGACTTCCTGTCCGACGGCGCGGATGAGAAGGTGAAAGGTTGGCTGGGCGGCAAGGCAGATGTGGTGATGTCGGACATGGCCGCAGCCGCCAGTGGCCACAAGGGCACCGACCATCTGCGCATCATCGGCCTGATCGAGGCGGCGCTGGAATTCGCCTATGACGTGCTGGACGAGGGCGGCACCTTCGTCGCCAAGGTCCTGGCCGGCGGGGCGGAAAACCAGATGCAGGCCGAGCTGAAGCGCAACTTCACCAAGGTCGCCAATGTGAAGCCGCCGTCAAGCCGCCAGGATTCGTCCGAGAAATTCGTCGTGGCGATGGGGTTCAGGGGACGGAAGGACGCGCCCGAAGCGAATGAGGACGGCGACCCGCGGGATTATCTCTGATCCCGCACCGCGGAAAGGAAGCTGTCCTGACCCGGATGATCTCGCAGGAAGGCGGACGCATTCTCTGCCGCGAAGGACGGGTGCCCTGGCCATTGCGGCTGTTCGCCCTGGTGCTGGCCCTGGGATGCGGCGGGATGATCCCGGCGGTGTTTCTGACCCATCTGCGCTGGGAGACGCCGCCCCTTGTGATGCTCGTGGTCTTCGGCTGCGTGGCCTTCGCGCTTTTTGTCGGCGGGGTGATGCTGCTGGTCGCGCTGGTCCGGCCGATGGATCTGGTGCTCGATGCGGCGACGGGCGAGGTCACGCAGCTGCGGCACGGCGCTTTGCGCGAGGCGGTGGACAGGTTCAGGCTGGCCGATCTGCCGCTGCCCCAGGTGGTGATGCGCGACAGTGAGGACGGGGTCTATCCTGCGCTGCGCCTGACGATGCCGCGCGGCCGGGCTTTCGAGGTGACCGATCTGCGCGACCGGGCCGAGGCAGAGATGTGGCGCGACCGTATCGGCGCCATCATCAAGGCCGCCCGATGAATGAAAAAGGCGCCCGCGAAGGGGCGCCGCTTTTCGTGATTTGACCAGGGTTTACGGCTACTCAGCCGCCCCAGTGCCGCACCGGGCCACAGTCCATATGGACAAAATCCGACCGCGAATACCGCCCGACGCCACCGGCCGCACAGGCCGCCGCCGCCTTGGCCATCTGGCCCACCGAGCGCGACTTGAGCCGCAGATCGGCCGCCTGGCCCTTCATATGCAGAGAGTTCTTGGCGACGCCGCCCGACTTCGAGCGCAGCATCGCGTTCGTCTTCGGGCTGCGATAGCCCGAGAGCAACATGTAGGGCTCGCTCACATCCATCAGGCGATGCGCGGCCGCCATGATATCGAAGTTGCGCGGATCCATCTTGATCGTGTCAGCCGTGCGCCAGTCGCGCATGAAGCTGTTGATTTCCTTAAGGACTTCGGGGATGTATTCCCCTTCGACCCAGTAGATCGTGTCCATGCTCTCGCCGGTGCGGCCCGAGTACATCCGCAACCTGCGGATGTCGCCTGCGCCCTTGGCATAGGCCGGAGCCCCCTGGAAGAACGGTGCTGCGGTGATCGCGGTTGCCGCAAAGGCGCCCAGCAAGCCACGTCGCGTGAACCCAAGCGATGCTATGTCAGTCATTCCGAAAAGCCTGTCCCGTTTCCGTCGTCGGCCACCTGTGCGGCAGCTTCTGTGGTCACTTCCCCAAGTGTGCGGTCTTTATGGCACGGCACGATTCGAAGCCCAAGCAAAGATTGTCCTCGCCGCGGCGATGATGGAAGCAATCGGCAAAAATTTGCTGAACGCGAAAGAGGCGTGGCAGCGTGGCGCCGATGCAACGGCTTGGGGAAAACACGTGCCGCCTTGATCTATCCCGCCTCGAATCCCCGGCTTTTCCAATGTTGTGAATGGACAGCATCGGCCAAAGCCGCGATCCTTGGATCAAACGCGCGCAATTGCGCTGAATTTTCCGAGGATTGGATGAGTTTTTCCGTCGCTGCCGCCGCCCCGTCCCACTCTCTCCGGCCGCTGCGCCGCAAGCTTGGCCGTCTGGTTGGCACGGTGGCTTTTTCGGCGCTGATGGTCCTGTCAGCCCCATTGGGGGGTGCGGCGGCCTGGGCGGCGGGGCCATCGGCCTTTGCACAATCCCTGGCTGCGGCGGCGGGTGCGGACGAGGCCATCGCCGCTTTCTACCGCAGCCATGATTACGCGACGCTCTGGACCGGCGCGCAGGATGCCGACCGCCGTGCCGCGCTGTTCGCGGCCCTTGCGACGGCCAATGATCACGGCCTGCCGCCCGCGCGCTATGATGCCGAGGGTCTGAAGGCCGCCTTCCGCAGCGCCCAGACCGAAGGCGATCTGGGCCGGCTGGAAGTGGCCATGTCCAAGGCCTATCTGACCTGGGCGGGCGATCTTACCTCGGGTATGTTGGAACCGAAGAAGATCGACGCCACCATCGTGCGCGAGATCACCCATGCCGATCCCGCGCTGCTGATGGCGGCGATCGCGGGCGGCGATCCGGTCGCGGTGCTGCAGGGCTTTGTGCCGAAGAGCGACGTCTATGCCCAGTTGATGAAAGCGAAATTCACCCTCGAGGCCGCGCTGGCCAATGGCGATTGGGGGGCGACGGTGCCGGGCGGGTCTTTGAAGCCGGGCGACACCGGTGACCGCGTCATCGCCCTGCGCGACCGGCTGGTGCGCATGGGGTACATGTCGCGCAGCGCAGCGGCCAGCTATGACCGCGCGATCCAGGGCGCCGTCCAGGCGTTCCAGCTCGCCCATGGCCTGCCCGCCGATGGTGTTGCGGGCGAGGGGACGTTGCGCGAGATCAACCTTTCGGCCGAAGACCGTCTGGCATCGGTGATCGTCGCCATGGAGCGCGAGCGCTGGATGGACATCGACCGGACCGAGCGGCACATCTGGGTGAACGAGCCCGATTTCACCGCCCGTATCGTGGACCATGGCCGCACGGTCTTTCGCACCCGCGTCGTGATCGGCAAGAACGTCCCTGACCAGCGTAGCCCCGAATTCTCCGACCAGATGGCCTATATGGTCATCAACCCGTCCTGGGGGGTGCCGCGCTCGATCACCGTCAAGGAATACCTGCCTCTGCTGCAACGCAATCCGAATGCTGTCGGCCATTTGCAGGTCGTCGATGGCAAGGGCCGGGTGGTGCCGCGTGGCGCGGTGAACTTTGCCGCCTACAGCGCCAAGACCTTCCCCTTTGCCCTGCGCCAGCCGCCGTCGGATGGCAACGCGCTGGGGAAGGTGAAGTTCATGTTTCCCAATCAATACAACATCTATCTGCATGATACGCCGTCGAAATCCCTGTTCAAAGAGGATGTACGCGCCTTTTCGCATGGCTGCATCCGCGTGGCCGACCCGTTCGATCTGGCCCATGCACTGCTGTCGGTTCAGACCGACAATGCCGAGGAAGAGTTCGAGGCCGATTTGAAGACCGGCCGGGAAACTATTGTGAAGTTTGAGAAAACCATTCCGATTCATCTGGTCTACTTCACCGCTTACCCCGAGGCGAAGGGCCGCATGGGCTATCGTCGCGATGTCTATGGCCGCGACGCCAAGCTGTGGGAGGCGCTGAAGGATGCCGGGGTGGCACTGGGGCCGGTTTCGGGCTAAGACTCTGCCCCGCCGCAGGCCTCCTTGCGGCCTGACCGGAGGTTCCATGGCCCATAGCATCCGCGACATCGCCGCCGCCTTGGGCGCCGAGGCCGAAGGCGAGCTTGACCTGACCGTCACTGGCGCATCCGAACCGCAGGTGGCCGGGCCGGACCAACTCGCCCTGGCGATGGACCCGCGCTATGGCGAAGGCATGGCCAAGGGTCAGGCGCGTGCCGCGATCCTCTGGCCCGGGGCAGATTGGCGCGGCATGGGGCTGAAGGCCGCGATCTTCGCGCCGCGCGGCCGCCTTGCGATGGCGGGCCTGAGCCGGATGATGGATCCCGGCCCGGACATCGCGCCCGGTCTCCATGTCATGACGGTGATCGACGCAACGGCCGAGATCGGCGAGGGTGCGGCGATCGGCCCCTTCGTCACCATCGGCGCGGGCGTGAGGATCGGCCCCGGCGCGCGGATCGCCAGCCATGTCTCGATCGCCGAGGGCGCGCAGATCGGGGCTGAGGCCCTGATCCTGCACGGTGCGCGGATCGGCGCGCGGGTGCGCATCGGCGACCGCTTCATCTGCCAGCCCGGCGCCGTGATCGGCGCGGACGGGTTTTCTTTCGTGACGCCCGAGAAATCAGGGGTCGAGGAAATTCGCGAGACCCTGGGGGCGCGGGCGGAAATCCGTGCGCAAAACTGGACGCGGATCCATTCGCTTGGCGCCGTAACCATTGGCGATGACGTAGAGATCGGCGCAAATGCCTGCATCGACCGCGGCACGGTGCGCGATACCGTGATCGGCGCTGGCAGCAAGCTCGATAACCTTGTTCATGTCGGCCACAACGTCCAAGTCGGGCGCGACTGTCTGCTCTGCGGTCAGGTCGGCATCGCCGGATCGGCGCGGATCGGCGACCGGGTGGTGCTGGGCGGCCAGTGTGGCGTCAGTGACAATATCTTCATCGGCGATGACGTGATCGCAGGTGGAGCGACCAAGATCCTGACGAATGCCCCGGCTGGCCGGGTGTTGCTGGGCTATCCTGCGGTCAGGATGGAAACCCATGTCGAGATGCAAAAGGCGCTGCGGCGCCTGCCGCGGCTGGCAGCGCGGGTGGGTGAGATCGAGAAGTCCCTGATGCCGGATCTGGACAAGGGCTAGCGGGCGGAAGGTCCGGGGGGCGCATGAACGGGGAGATTGCGGAAAAGGTGATCGGCATCCTTGCGGCGCAGGCCCTGATCTCGCCGCAGGACATCGCCGTCGAGGCAACGGTTGAAAGCCTTGGTTTGGACAGTCTGGGTCTGGTCGAGGCGATCTTCGCCATCGAGGAAGAATTCGACATCGCCATCCCCTTTGACCCTGCCGATCCCTCCGAAGCCCCGGCCTTCGACGCAGAAAGTGTTGAAAGCATCATCCGCGCCGTCAGCACATTGGTGGCGCGGAAAAACGCATGAGACGGGTCGTCATCACCGGGGCGGGCACGGTGAACGCTTTGGCAAAGGATGTGCCGGGCACGTTGGCGGCGCTGGCTGGCGCGCGATCCGGTATCGGGCCTTTGGTTTTTCCTGATGCCGATAGGCTGGCGATCCGCATTGGCGCCCAGGTTGCGGACTGGCCGCCCGAAGGCCATTTTTCCGCACGGGATCTGACCCTTGCCGACCGTTTCTCACAATTCGCTTTGACGGCCTCGCAAGAGGCGCTGACGATGGCCGGGCCCGGGATCGGGCCTGAAACCGGCGTGGTGATCGGCAGTGCGGCGGGTGGCATCGGCACTTGGGAAGACAGCTATCGCGCGGTATTCGAGGGAGGAAAGACCCGAGTGCCGCCGCTCACCGTGCCCCGGCTGATGCTGAACGCGCCCGCCTCGCTGGTCTCGATGCGCCACGGCTTGCGCGGGCCTTCTTTCGCCCTGTCCTCGGCCTGTGCCTCGTCCAACCACGCCATCGGTCTGGCCTTCCGCATGATCCGCGACGGCGCGACCCCCGCGATGCTGGCGGGTGGGGCCGAGGCCATGCTCTGTTTCGGCGGCGTGAAGGCCTGGGAAGGCTTGCGCGTCCTGTCCCCCGATGGCTGCCGCCCCTTCGATGCCAGGCGCAATGGCATGGTGATGGGCGAGGGTGCGGCGGTCTTCGTGCTGGAAGAAGCCGGACAGGCCGCGGCGCGCGGGGCCATTGCCCTAGCCGAGATCGTAGGTTTTGGCATGACTGCGGACGCAGGCGATATCGTCGTTCCAAGCGGCGAGGGCGCGGTGGCCGCGATGCGGCAGGCGATGGCAGAAGCGCGGCTTGCACCCGATGACATCTGCTATATCAACGCCCATGGCACGGGTACCGCCGTGAACGACAGGGTGGAAGTGGCTGCGATCAAAGAGGTTTTCGGACCCAAGGCGCAAGGGTTGATGGTCAGTTCCACCAAGGCGGCGCATGGCCATGCCATCGGGGCAACCGGCGCGATCGAGCTTTTGGCCTGCCTGATGGCGCTGCGGGACGGCATCGTGGCGCCGACCCTGGGCCTGACCACGCCCGACCCGGATTGCGATCTGGACCATGTTCCAAACGAAGCGCGCCGCGCCCCTGTGGGCGCGGCGCTGTCGAATGCCTTCGCCTTTGGCGGACTCAACGCCGTTCTGGCGCTGCGCGCCGTCTAGGCCATCGGGGGTTAGGCGATCAGGGAGCCGGCGTCGGTGTCGGCGCTGCTGCCTTGTCGGCGGCATCGGCCGCCTTGTTGTCGGCCGCGACCGCATCCATCCCGGCTGTGAAGCCCTTCAGCGACACATCGAGCAGCACTTTCTGGTCCGGCGCGACGAAAGGCACGATGCTCATCGTGGCCTTGGCGCCTTTCTTGAACATCGCCATTTCCTCGGCGGTAAAGCCAAGACGGGCGACGCAGCCGATCTGGGTGCAGAAGGTGAACGGATAGGCACGTTCCTTGCTGCCATCGATCGACAGGCGCAGGCCTTCGGTCAGCAGCGTTTCCAGCGGCGCGATCAGGTTCGCACCGGCCGCGGCGGGGCCGGTCTGGCCCTCCGGCAGGGTGAAGACCGAGAATTCGGCGACCGAATTGCCGTTGCTGTCCTTCAGAAGCTGGTAGAGCTGGCAGGGATCGGCGCCCGATTGCGTCTTGATGCAGCGCTGTTCCCAGGCATCGAACTTGGCCTTGATGTAGGTGTCGCCCACCTTGGCCCCGGCGCTGCCCACCTCGATCCCCATGCTCAGGCCTTCGGCCGAGCTGCCATCGGCCTGAACGGTCGCCCCGTCAGCGGGTGTCGGCGTGGCGTCCTGAGCTGCCGCCGCCATCGGCGTGGCAAGCGCGGCAAGCAGGGCAAGAAGCGGAAGCGGTCTGGTCTTCATCGCGCGAAGGTCCTTTTGGCCTGTACGGTCCGGGTCGTTGCTGCCCGGGGTCGCGGCGGTGTTAGCATGGGGCGACACGGGTGTCAGGTCGGAAAAGCGTGATCGGCGGAGAGGGCGCGTGACCGGGCCTCTGGGCAAAAGATGTAAAAAAGGGCCGGAAAACCGGCCCTTTCATCGCGCGATCACGCGTTTTTCTTATGCTCCCTGTCGGACTGGCCGACTTCATGTCAGGACGCTATTGCGCTTTTCATGGCAGGTCAACGGGATTTTTCAAGACTGTTACTGACCGAAAGATCAAAAAAAACCGCACATTTTCAATGCTGCGGCCAGATCGCCAAAGAGGAAGGGCCGCTTGGTCGCCGGCAGGTGTGCAGAAGGGAACAAGACTGGCGGGACCTGCTTAAGAATGTATGTTCAGGGCAGATGCGCTGCTGCGACGGGCGGGCGTCACAGGCAAAGTCTTGACCGGGGGATGGGCAGAGTGGGCGATCAGGGTGCGGTGGACAATATCTTCGTGGGCGGCGGTGGCGAAGGCTATGCGGTGCCGCAGGATCTGCTTCTGAAATTCGGCAACCGCCACGGTCTGATCGCCGGGGCGACCGGCACGGGCAAGACGGTGACGCTTCAGGTTCTAGCCGAGGGCTTTGCCGCCGCCGGGGTGCCGGTTTTTCTGGCGGATGTGAAGGGCGATCTCACCGGGCTTTGCGAGGCGGGCGATCCATCGGGCAAGCTGCATGAGCCCTTCACCAAACGCGCCGCCACCATCGGCCTTGACCTGCGCTATCGCGCCTTCCCTGTGACCTTCTGGGATCTCTTTGGCGAAAAGGGCCATCCGATCCGCACGACGGTGGCCGAGATGGGCCCCTTACTGCTGTCGCGCCTGCTGGAACTTTCCGAGCCCCAGGAGGGCGTCCTCAACGTCGCTTTCCGACTGTCGGACGAGGAAAACCTTCCGCTTCTCGACATGAAGGACCTTCAGGCGCTTCTGACCTTCGTGGCCGAGAATGCCGAAGACCTTTCGGCCCGCTATGGTCTGGTCGGCAAGGATTCGGTCGGCGCGATCCAGCGCCGACTTCTGGTGCTGGAGAACGAGGGCGGGGCCAAGCTCTTTGGCGAACCCGCGCTGGACCTGGCCGATCTGATGCTGGCCGATGCGAATGGCGATGGCCGGATCAACATCCTTGCCGGCGACCGGCTGATGAACTCGCCCCGGCTTTACGCAACCTTCCTGCTCTGGCTCCTTTCCGAACTGTTCGAGACCCTGCCGGAAGTGGGCGACCCCGATAAGCCCAAGCTCGTCTTCTTCTTCGACGAGGCGCATCTGCTGTTCGACGACGCGCCCAAGGCACTGGTCGCCAAGGTGGAACAGGTGGCGCGACTGATCCGCTCGAAGGGCGTCGGCGTCTATTTCATCACCCAGAACCCGGCGGATGTGCCCGAGGCGATCCTGGGCCAGTTGGGCAACCGGGTGCAGCATGCCCTGCGGGCCTTTACCGCCAAGGATCAGAAGGACCTGCGCCTTGCGGCCGAGACCTATCGGCCCAATCCCCGGTTCAAGATCGAGGATGCGATCCGCGATGTCGGAACGGGAGAGGCGGTGACCTCGTTCCTGGAACTGAAGGGCATCCCAGGCATGGCCGAGCGCACGCTGGTGCGCCCGCCTTCCAGCCGCCTTGGCCCGGCCGATCCGCAGGCGCGCGCGGCGGCGATGGCTGGCTCTCCTGTCGCGGGAAAATATGACACCCTTGTCGACCGCGAAAGCGCCTGGGAGAAGCTGCGGGCACGATCCGAGAAGGCGGCGCGCGCCGCCAAGGACCCCGAAGACGATGGCGCAAGCGGCGGGACCGTCGTGGCCGATGACGGTTTCAGCCATGCCCGGCGCTATGACGGGGGGCGGGCAAAACCCGTGGCGCAGAAATCGACCACCTCCGCGCGCCGGTCGGATTCGGTGACCGAAGCTTTCGCCAAGAGCTTTGCCCGTCAGCTTGGCACCAAGTCGGGTCAGGCCATCGTACGCGGGGTTCTGGGTACACTTTTCGGAAAGCGCTAGGGGCTTCTTCGCGCTTTGCCCGCACAAGGGCACGCGCGGGACATTTCACCGCCGCAATCGGGACAGAAGGTGCAGCCCTGTCCCGCTGCCGCGAGCCCTGCCATGACCCTGACTGCCGACGAGCAAGTCCTGCTGGAACTGATCAACCGGGCGCGGCTTGATCCGATGGGAGAAGCTGCGCGCTATGGCATCGACCTCAATGCTGGACTGGCGGCTGGTACGCTTTCGGGCGGCTCTCGCCAGGTGCTGGCACCGAATGCACTGCTGGAAGAAGCGGCGCGGCTACATTCCGTCTGGATGCTGAATGCGGATATCTTCAGCCATACCGGCGCGGGCGGCTCGCAACCCTGGGACCGCGCAACCGACGCGGGCTATAACTGGCGCACCATCGGCGAGAACATCTCCTGGCGCGGCACGACCGCCGCGGCCCAGGATGCGGTTGGCATGGTCCTGTCGCATCACGAAGGCCTGTTCCGCAGTGCGGGCCACCGGGTCAACCTGCTGAACGATTCCTTCCGCGAAATCGGGCTCAGCCGCGAGCAGGGCCGGTTCCTGCAAGGCGGCACAAACTGGAATGCGTCGATGCTGACCGAACTTTTCGGCACGTCGGGGACACCGCGCTACCTGACCGGCGTGGTCTATAGTGACTTGAATGCAGACAAGTTCTACAGCCTCGGCGAAGGCAAGGGCGGCGCGCTGTTTGCGCTTGGTGATGCCACGACGGTCACCGCCGCGGCGGGGGGCTATTCCATCGGCACCTCGGCGACGGGCGCGGTCGGCGTCACTGGCCGGACGGCCGAAGGCATCACATTCACCGCCACGGTCGATATGAGCCTTGGCAACGTGAAGCTCGATATTGTCGATGGCAACATCTTCTATGCCTCAGGGTCGCTGACGCTTGGCACAGGTATCCATCGCGGCCAGCTTCTGGGCACCAATGCCCTGTCGCTGACCGGAAACGGGGCCGACAACATCCTCGCTGGCAATGCCGCCGGAAACCTGATCGTCGGGCAGGCCGGCAACGACCGGATCTGGGGGCTCGATGGCAACGACCTGATCGGCGGCGATGCCGGCAACGACCAGATTTACGGCGGCCCCGGCCATGACACGCTGTTCGGCAATCAGGGCAATGACCTTGTCGATGGAGGTTGGGGCAATGACCGCCTGGTCGGCGTCGGCGGCAATGACACGCTGACCGGCGGGCCCGGGGCGGACAGATTCGAATTCTATGCCGCGACAGGCAGCGACCTGGTTACCGATTTCAAACTGGCAGATGGGGATCGGCTCGCGCTGGACGACGGGCTGTGGAGCAATGCCGCTTTGACCAAGGTGGAAGTCGTGGAGAGCTATGCCACCGTTACCGGGAATGGCGTCCTGCTCGATTTCGGCAGCAGTGGCACGATCTTCCTCGCCGGAGTGACAACCTTGAACGGCCTGTCCAACGCCATCGACATCATCTGACCCAAGGTCAGAGCGGGCGGATCTTCAACTTGGTGATCCGGTTCTCGCGCCGTGTCACCACTTCGAAGCGGAAGCCGTGGAAGCTGAAGACCTGGCCCTCGGCCGGGATCATCATCGCCTCATGGATCACCAGACCCGCGATCGTATTGGCCTCGTCATCCGGCAATTGCCAGTCGGTCGCGCGGTTCAGGTCGCGGATCGTCATCGCGCCATCGACCAGATAGGCGCCATCCTCAGCCTGGGACAGGCTGCCCTCGCGTGAGACCACGTCATGTTCGTCGGTGATCTCACCGACGATCTCTTCAAGGATGTCCTCCAGCGTGATCAGGCCCTGCAAGCCGCCATACTCATCGACGACCAGCGCGAAATGGGTGCGTCGCTTAAGGAATTCGCGCATCTGTTCGTCAAGGCTGGTGGTTTCGGGAATGAAATAGGGCTTCATCGCCACCTTGGCGATGTCCAGAGCCTCCAGCCCCTCGGGTGTCTCGCCGCGGACCAGCCGGTCCACCTCGCGCAGGAGGTCCTTGGCATGGACGACGCCCAGGATATTGTCATCCGACCCGCGATAGACCGGCAGGCGCGTGTGGGGTGAGCCGAGCACCTGCGTCAGCAGCGCGCCGGGCGGCTGGTCGGCATCGAGCATTTCGATCTGGCGGCGGTGGCGCATGATCTCGTCCACCGTACGCTCGCCCAGATCCAGCGCGCCCAAAAGACGGTCGCGGTCTTCCTTTTCCACCGCGCCCTCGGAATGGCCAAGCGCGATGGCGCCGACGATCTCCTCGCGCAGGGCCAGCGGATTGTCCTCGGGATTGGTCTTGACGCCGAAAAGGCGCAAGAGAAACCGCACCAGGACCTGCACCAGGGCGACGATGGGCGCCAGAAGGAAGGTCAGGATACGGATGATTGGTGACACACGCGAGGCAACGGTCTCGGGATAGGTGATTGCAAGCGTCTTGGGCATGACTTCGCCGAAGATCAGCACCAAGGCCGTCATCACCAGCGTCGCCAGCGCCACGCCGCTGTCGCCGAAGAGCCGGGTCAGCAGCGCCGTGGCCAGCGCCGAGGACAGGATGTTGACGACATTATTGCCCAGAAGCAGGGCGCCGATAAGGCGTTCGCGATCTTCAGTCAGCTTCATCGCCGCGCCTGCGCCGACCGATCCCTTGTCGGCCTGGGTCTTGAGCTTGGCACGCGAGGCTGCCGTCAGCGCGGTTTCCGAGCCCGAGAAGAATGCGGAAGCCAGGATCAGGGCAAGGATGGCGGCGGTGGTGATCCAGAAGGCGGTGTCCATGGCGGGTCTAAACGGGCTTTCTTGTCAGGAAAATGCAAGGGGAACGGGCCCTTATGGGCGGGATTTCGGTTTGTGCGCAAGCGGGTGGTGGGTCAGCACCAGATCGCGCAGATGTTCGTCCAGCACATGCGTGTAAATCTCGGTCGTCGCGACATCGGCATGGCCAAGCAGCGTCTGGATCACCCGCAGATCGGCACCGCCTTGCAACAGATGCGTCGCGAAGGCATGGCGCAGCACGTGCGGCGTGACCTGGGCCGGATTGATTCCGGCGTCCAGTGCGAAGGCTTTCAGCAGCAGGAAGAAAGCCTGTCGGCTCAGATGCCCCGCCTTGCCGGAGCCGGGAAAGAGGTGTTTCGGCACTGCCTCTCCCGATTTGCGCAGCGCCTCGGCCTGGCTGTCAAGCTCGGCCAGCCAGGCCTGTGCCGCAGCGCGGGCCGGGGCCGACAGCGGCACCAGCCGTTCCTTGTCGCCCTTGCCCCGCACGAGGATCATGCGCGGATCGCCCCGGAGCGCCGACTGTGGCAGGCTGACCAGTTCGGTCACCCGCAGGCCCGTCGCATATAGCAATTCCATCAGCGCCGCGTTGCGCAAACGCTCGGCAGGCGTCTTGCCATGGGCGCGGGCCGCCTCGATCAGAAGGGTGCAGTCCTGCGGCGACAGGGTTTTGGGCAGCCGCTGCGCGCGACCGGGGCCCGAGATGCGCAAGGCGGGGTTGTCGGCGCGCCAACCCTCGTCGAAGGCAAAGCGGAAGAGGCCCCGGATCGCGGAAAGGCGGCGCGCGCGGGTGGCCTTGGACAGGCCCTGCGCATCGCAGAAGATCAGGTAGTCCTCGATCCCGGCCCGGGTCACGCTGGCCAGCGCATGACCCTTGCGGTCCGCCCAGCCGATGAAATCCAGCGCGTCGCGGCCATAGGACAGCCGCGTGTTCATCGCGGCACCGGCCTCGGCGGCCAGCGCGTCCAGCCAGGCGGAGACCCATGCTTCGGCGGTTGCGGGCGCGGCCATCAGCCGCGTCGCTCCAGGATCATCAATTGCAGCGCCGTGCGCCGCGCGACCCCTTCCAGCCGCACCATCCGCAGGAGCGATAGGCCCTGCGTCACGCCCTGAAGATTGCCCTCGACCCCGCGCGCCACTTCCTCGATGGCCAGCAGAAGCGCCTCACCAAAACGGTCACCCTGGATCAGCGCGCGGGTCTGTTCTGACGGTGCCGGCGCAAGGAAGGCGGGGGCAATTGCGCGCGCCATGCTGTCCGGGGCGGTCAGCCCGTCGATCTTACCGTTGGCAAGACCGGCAAGAAAAGCCTCGGTCGCGTCGGCCGGCTTGTGCGCCGCGGCGATGGCTTCGTAGCCCGGCGACAGAAGACCCACGCGAAAGGCAATGGCTGCGGCATCGCCGGTCAGCGGCACCTCGGCCAATTGTTTGCCGAAGAGCATGGCGAAGGGCACTTCCAGCTCGACCTCCTGCATCCGCGCCCAGACCGGTGGCAGGGTCTGCGCGATCCGGTCAGTATCGCCACTGCGCAGCGCTGCGTCGAATTCTTGAAAGGCATCCACCCGGTCCCAGACCCCGCCCGAAGCGGCGGCGTCGCGCTGGGTGTAAAGGCCAAGCAGCACATTGGGCGCGATGGTTCCGGCCCGCGTCAAACGCTCGGCGGCCTCGATCTGCGCCTTCCAGCCCGCCGTGTCGGAAATCTCGGCATAGGCAAAGGCCACGGGCAGGCTCGCGGTCGGAAGCGTCTCGCCGACGGCTTCGTAGATTTTCCAGTCAAGCGGCGTCACCGGACTGGGCGGCGGCAGCATCGACTGGCCCTCGGCCAAGGCGGGGTCAAGGAATCGCGCCAGAAGATCTGCCTGTGCTTCGGAGACCTGCCCCAGCGCGGCGGCGGTTTGCAGGGTCAGCGCCGCGGCGTCCCATTCCCCCGCCCGCGCAAGACAGAAAACGCGGGCCTGGAAGGTGGGCGCCAGCCCGGGCGCGGCCTGCATCGTCTCGCAGGCCCGGTTCTCGTCGCCGGTCAGAAGCGCGATGTCGAAGGCGCGGCGGAACAGCTCGGGCGTCTCGGCCCCGGCAATGTCGATCAACGCCGCGGCCTGTTCCAGCGCGCCCAGGGCCAGCAGCTTGTCGATGCGCAACTGCAGCAACCGCCCGGTTGTGCCCGCATCTGCGGGGGGCGTGGCCTCGGCCAGCAGCACCGTCAGGAACAACTGGCGCAGGGCGGGAAGGCTGTCCATCCGGTCGTCGGTAAGGGCGCGACCGATCTCTTCCGTCCGGCCCGCGCCCCAGAGATTGCGCGGCAGGCCCGAGACGGCAGGCGCGATCAGCCCGACCGCATCGGGCGAGGCGGCATCAAGCGGCGTTGTCGCCACAGCGGCGGGCAGGGCGCCCCCCTTGCTGACCGGCGGCTCGTTCGGCACTGCGACCGGCACGGCGGCGGGTGTCGTGGGCGGCGCGGTCACCGATTGCGACAGCCAGTCGATCGCGGATAGAGGATCGCCCCCCGCCGCCAGCACGGGCGCAGCAGAGACCAGCAGCACCAGTGCGGGCGGGGCAAGCCTAATCGGCATTCAGCACCACGGGTTTCTTCACCTCGTTCTGCGCCGGGGTCAGATCGCCCAGATAGGCAAAGGCCGTCAGCCCGGCGAATCCGATAATCGCCAGCACGATCAAAGCCTTGAAAATACGTCCCATCCGTTCTGTTCCCGTCCTGCCCGTGCCTTGCCTGCACTGTTGTCGCCTCGCGGCCCCGTGCCGGCGGCTCGGTCCGCGTTCAGGGGTCCTGACCTTTCACCGGGCCGGGTTCCCCTGCTTCGCGTGCGAATATATATGGCTTTCCGGCGAAGATCACGCCATTGAGGGGAGAAAAGCGCCGGTTCGGCAGTGCAGCGCCCGGGGCTTCACGACAAGGTGAAGGGTGATGCTTCGGCTGCAAAAGACCGTTGTGATGGTTGGGATGATGGGCGCTGGAAAAAGCGCTGTGGGGGCGGCGCTGGCGCGGCTGCTCAAGGTGCAATGCCTTGATTCGGACGAAGAGATTGTTCGGGCCGCCAATGCCACCATTCCCGAGATCTTCGAACGCGATGGCGAACCCTTTTTCCGCGACCGCGAGGCCGAGGTGATCGGGCGGCTACTTCGGGGCACGCCCTGCGTGCTGTCGACCGGCGGCGGTGCCTTCATGTCGGAGCGCAACCGAGACCAGATTCGTGCGGCAGGTGTTTCGGTCTGGTTGCGAGTCGACCTTGACCTTTTGTGGCAACGGGTTCGGCACAAGAACACGCGGCCGCTTTTGCGGACCGCCAACCCGCGCGAGACGCTGCGCAAGCTCTACGAGATGCGGGTGCCCGTCTATGCCCTGGCCGATCTTGCAGTGGATGCCGCGCCCGAATACTCGGTCGAACAGATGGCGGTCCGGGTGATCGAAGCGCTGAAGACCCGGCCGGATGTGCTGAAAGCGGAGTAGGACATGCTGAACACGGTGCCGGTGAACCTGGGCGAGCGCAGCTATGAGGTGCGCATCGGCACCGGGCTGGTCGCGCGCGCGGGGGCCGAGATCGCGCCCTTGCTGCGGCGCAAACGCGTGGCGGTGGTGACGGATGAGACCGTGGCCGCGGCACATCTGCCTGCGCTCGAGGCCGCTTTGGCGGCCGAGGGCATCGCGGTACAATCGCTGGCCCTGCCGCCCGGCGAGGGGACCAAGGGTTGGTCCCAGTTCGCGCGCTGCGTCGAATGGCTGCTGGAGGCCAAGGTCGAGCGCAAGGATGTGGTCATCGCTCTTGGCGGTGGCGTGATCGGCGATCTTGTCGGCTTCGCGGCCGCAGTGCTGCGACGGGGGGTGCGCTTCGTGCAGATCCCGACGACCCTTCTGGCACAGGTCGATTCCAGTGTGGGCGGCAAGACCGGCATCAACACCGCGCAGGGCAAGAATCTTGTTGGAAGCTTCCACCAGCCTTCGCTGGTGCTGGCCGATATCGGCGTGCTGGAAACGCTTCCGCCGCGCGATTTTCTGGCCGGGTATGGTGAGGTGGTGAAATACGGGCTGCTGGGTGATGCCGATTTCTTCGATTGGCTGGAAAAGGCCGGTCCGATCCTGGCCAGCGACCGGACCGCTCGGCTGCGGGCCGTGACCCGCTCGGTCGAGATGAAGGCCGGAATCGTCGAGCGCGACGAGACCGAAGAAGGCGAGCGCGCCCTTCTGAATCTGGGCCATACCTTCTGTCACGCGCTTGAAAAGGCGACAGGATATGGCGACCGGCTCTTGCATGGCGAGGGGGTGGCCATCGGTTGCGCCTTGGCTTTCGAGCTGTCGCAGCGGCTGGGCCTCTGTGCGCAGGAAGCGCCCAGCCGGGTCCGCGCCCATCTGCGCGCCATGGGGATGAAGGTCGATCTGGCGGATATTCCGGGCGACCTGCCAGGACCCGAGGCGCTGATGGCGCTGATGGCGCAGGACAAGAAAGTGGTGGATGGCAGGCTGCGCTTCATCCTGGCGCGCGGCATCGGTCAGGCCTTCGTGGCCGAAGACGTGCCGGGCAATCTGGTGTCCGGCCTTCTGGCCGAAGCGCTGGCGCGGCGCTGAACAAGCGGTGCGGGGCGAGGAAGGCCCCGCATATCAACGCCTTGGCGTCGCATCTGCATGTTGTGTGGAAGTTGGCTGGGGCGCCAGGATTCGAACCTGGGAATGGCGGTACCAAAAACCGCTGCCTTACCACTTGGCGACGCCCCAACCGTGCGGCGGTGTTTAGCGGGTGGTCTCGGGGGCTGCAAGAGGGGTTTTGAGGCAAATGGCGTGGGATGTGATCGTTCTTGGGGCCGGGGCGGCCGGGATGATGGCCGCGATCGAGGCTGGACGGCGCGGAAGGCGGGTTCTGGTGGTGGAACACGCGGCGAAACCGGGTGAGAAGATTCGAATCTCGGGCGGGGGACGCTGCAATTTCACCAATCGCGAAATCGCGGTGGATCGATTCCTTGGGCAAAATCCGCGCTTTGCGCTGTCGGCGCTGAAGCGGTTCACCCAATGGGATTTCATCGCGCGCATGGATGCGGCGGGAATCGCCTGGCATGAGAAGACCTTGGGACAGCTGTTCTGCGACGGACCGGCGACGCAGGTTGTAGACTGGCTGCGCCGCGAGATGGCAGAGGCGGAGGTGACGCTTTGGACGGGGTGCACCCTGGGCGCCGTAAGCCGCAAAGGTCCTGATTTTGCTGTGGAAACTGCCAGAGGGGTTCAGGAAGCCGCGGCGGTCGTGGTGGCGACCGGTGGCAAATCCATCCCGAAGATGGGGGCGTCGGGGCAGGGGTATCAGATCGCGCGCGATTTCGGGATGGCGGTGACCGAGACGCGGCCTGCGCTGGTGCCGCTGACCTTTGCCGAGCAGGAGCTGGACTGGCTGCGGCCTCTGGCGGGCGTCTCCTTGCCCGGGCGGGTGAGTTGCGGGCGCAAGGGCTTTGACGAGGCGTTGCTTTTCACCCATCGCGGGCTGTCTGGTCCGGCGGTGCTGCAAATCTCAAGCTATTGGCGCGAGGGCGAGGAGATTTCGGTCAATCTTCTGCCAGGCGTCGATGCGGCGGGGGCCTTGCGGGCGGCCAAGGCGCGGTCGGGCAAAGCGCAGCTTTCCACCGCGCTGGCGGGGCTGCTGCCGGAACGCCTGGCGCGACATATGGCTGAAATTTCAAGGCTTTCCGGCCCCTTGGCCGAGATGCGCAGCGATGCCCTGGACCGCGTGGCGCAGGGCTTGCAGGATTGGCGGCTGAAGCCTGTCGGGTCTGAAGGATACCGGACGGCCGAGGTTACGCTGGGCGGCGTGGATACCGAGTGTCTGGATGCCCGGACGATGGCGGCCAAGGCGGTGCCGGGCCTGTATTTCGTGGGCGAAGTCGTCGATGTGACCGGGTGGCTGGGCGGGTATAATTTTCAATGGGCCTGGTCGAGCGGCTGGGCGGCGGGGCAGGTGGCCTGAGGGGCGCAAGCCCTTGGGAACGCGGCGTTAACTGGCGCTTACGGGCATCTGGCGACGGTCTTCCGAACGTCTTCCGATTGTCTTCCAAACGTCTTCCGCCGCGCCGTTCACGGGCGCGGGGCGCGGGCATTCACCAAGGGGCACGAATCGCGCCGGATCAGACGTGCAGCGGATCGGCCTTGGCCAGCCGGTCGAAGGCCATCAGGCTGGCGACCAGTGCGGGCATCTGGGCTAAGGGCACCATGTTCGGTCCGTCGGATGGCGCCCGGTCAGGGTCTTCATGGGTTTCGATGAAGACGCCCGCCACGCCCAGCGACACGGCGGCGCGGGCCATGACCGGCGCGAATTCGCGCTGGCCGCCGGAAGAACCGCCTTGGCCACCGGGTTGCTGCACCGAATGGGTGGCGTCCATGATCACCGGCCAGCCGGTACGGGCCATGATCGGCAGGGCGCGCATATCGGCGACGAGGGTATTGTAGCCGAAGCTGACCCCGCGCTCGGTGAGAAGGATGCGCTCATTGCCGGTCGAGGCGACCTTGTCGGCGACATTCGCCATGTCCCAGGGCGCGAGGAACTGACCCTTCTTCACATTGACCACCGCGCCGGTCTTTCCGGCGGCCAGCAGCAGGTCGGTCTGGCGGCAGAGGAAGGCCGGGATCTGGATCACATCGACCACCGTCGCCGCCTCGACCGCCTGACCGGCATCATGGACATCGGTCAGGACGGGAATGCCCGTGGCACGGATCGCGGCGAGAACCTTGAGCCCCGCCTCCATCCCCATGCCGCGCCGCCCCGAAAGTGAGGTCCGGTTCGCCTTGTCATAGCTGGCCTTGAAGACATAGCCCGCGCCGGCCGCCTTGCAGGCCTCGGCCATCTGCCCGGCGATCATCTGGGCATGGTCGAGGCTTTCCAACTGGCAGGGCCCGGCGATCAGCACCAGGGGCAGGTCATTGCCGGCGGTCAAGCCGCCGATCTTCACGCGTTTCATCGCATCAATCCCGATCTGTCAGGACGAGACCTGCTCGCGCAGGATCGCCACGGTCATCGAGACCATGAGGTAGATGCCCAGAAGGATCAACAGCGTGACGAGGGTATTCTCGAAGACGCGCGGATAGGTGGCGACATCCGGCGCAACGGGCGAGACAGAGGGCGTCAGATAGCGGACCTGGCGATTGGCCTCGACCCTGGCATTCTCCATCGCTTGCAGGGCCTGGCCCAGGATGGCCTGACGCGTGGTCACATCGGCCTGGGCGACGAAAAGATCGCCCTGCACTTCGGCAAGCCCGGCATCCGTGCCGTTGCCTTCGGTCAGCCGCGCCCGCAGGCGGGCAATCTCGTCTTCCAGCGTGACGATGCGGCGCTTGACCGGCTCCATCCGCGCCTGGTTCGGGGTGGCGTTGGCCTCCATCTGCGCAAGAGCCAGCTTTTCCTGGGTGAGCTGGGTTTCCAGTGCGCCGATCTGCGTCGTCAGCAGCCCGACTTCGACATCCGAGGACAGGATCTTGTATTTCTCCTGCAACTCGACCACGCGGCGCTGCGCATCCCGCACCGCCTGTTCGGCCTCGTTATAGCTTTCCTGTGCTCCCTGCATCTGGTCTTCGCGCAGGCGTTGCGTCAGGTGATCGACCTGTTCCTCGGCATAGGCGATCAGCTGTTTGGACCATTCCTCGGACAAAGCGGGATCGGCCGCCATGACATCCATCTTGATGATCCCTTCGGTGGGATCATAGGAGATCTGAACGTATTTCCGGTACAGTTTATAGGCGGCTTCCAGCGTGGCATCGGCGGGCAGGCGCAGGAGCGGGTCGATCCCCGGCCCCTGGAAATGCGTGCGGAAGCCAAGATCCGCCTCGAGCCGCTGCAGGGCCTCGCGGCTTTGCAGATAGCCCTGCACGGCGATGGAATCCTGCGCCGCGGCCATGGGCGTGCCCGACAGCATGCTGCCCATGCCCGCGGCGGCCGGGGGTTCCGATTGCTTGATCTGGAATTCGGAATGGGTGGAATAGAACGGGGTCGCGACATAGGCGAAATACCAGCCCGCGACGATCGTCGGGAAGAAGACGAAGACGAACATCCGCGCGAAGAGGAGCGCCAGCCGGCGGCGGCGGCGTTTCGCCAGTTCGGCCTGCATTTTCAGGATTTCGGCGGCGTGGTTGACCTCGGCCCGCTGCTCGGTCGAGGGAAGCTGGATCGGCTTGACGGTCTGCGGCAGGCGGACGCCATCGCCGGGCAGCGGGGTCAGGGCACGGCCCGTGGCGGCGGACGCGGCGGGATCGCCTTCGGCGGTGACGAGTTCCAGCATCGAGGCGCGCTGGAACGGGTCGATCCCGGCCTCGCGCAGCAGGCGCACGGCATCGTAATCGGACGTGGCGGGCAGGTTGCGGCGCTGTGCGATGCGGCGGGCGGCGCGCAGCTGGCGCCCGGTCAGCCCTTCGCGGCGGATGGCGTCGAGCGAGGCTTCGACCGGATCGGCGGGGCTGACCGCCTCGACCGGGGCCGCGTTCGCCGCCGCGGTCGGGAAGACCTGGTTGCCGAAACCGTCATCATGGTTGTCGAAGAGCATCTCGGCCGCCGGGCCGGAGGCGGCTGCCGCGCGCGCGGCCTGGGGCGGCGTGGCGGGGTCCGCGGCCGGGGCGGCGGGCGGCGGGCTGGCCGGATCGGGCCGGCGGATATGGAACCGGGCGGCCTTAAGCATAGTCATAGAGACGCTTCGCTTCTTCGAGAGTGTCGAACATATACATCTGGCCATTGCGCAGCACCGCGGCCTGGCGGCAGAATTTTTCAAGCGTGCCGGGCTGATGCGAGACGATGACCACGGTGGAATTCTTCAGCCGCTCGCGCAGGATCGTGCCGGCCTTGCGGTTGAACTCGACATCCGAGGTCGAGGGCATGCCCTCGTCGATGAGGTAGATGTCGAATTCGATCGCCAGCATGAGCGAGAAGGTGAAGCGCGATTTCATGCCCGAGGAATAGGTCGAGATCGGCATCTCGAAATATTCGCCAAGCCCGCAGAGCCAGCGGCAGAAGCTTTCGACGTAATCGGGGTCGAGAGAATAGAGGCGCGCGATGTCGCGGCAATTCTGCAAGGCGGAATGCTTGCTGGAGACGCCCCCCATGAAGCCCAGCGGGAAGGAGACGCGGCAGGACTTGGTGATGCGGCCTTCATCGGGTTTTTCCAGCCCGGCCATCATCTGGATGATCGTGGTCTTGCCCGCGCCATTATGGGCGAGGATGCCGAGGGAGCGGCCCAGCTCGACCCGGAAGCTGGCGCGGTCGAGGATGACCTTGCGGCGCTTGCCGGTCCAGAACGACTTGGAGACAGTGTCGAACTCGATCATCTCGCCCCTTGCGCCGACCGGCGGTTGCGCCGCCGTCCGGCCTGCCCCTGATGCGGGTGATGCGGTTGGCCCGCCCGACCCTGCCAGACCTTCGTTAAGGTCCGGTTCCTGCCTTCCTTGCAGCGATGACAGGCTTTTGCGGCCTCATTATGTCGAGAAAATGGGGGGGCTGGCAATGGCGCAGCGGCGGCGGCGGTCACGTCGATGCGGCGTTGCGACCGGCGGGCCGCAGCAGAAGAAGGGCGGCGGGACCGGCAAGGAGGCTGAGGGCGAGGCCAAGGCGGGCGGCTTCCTGCATGGCGCCGCCGGGCAGGGACGCGTCGATGGCGATGGCCGGGACGGTGAAGCCCATGGCAAGGATCACGGCGATGCGGCCAAGATCGGCCAGGCTGACGCCGGGCGGCAAGCGCTCGCCGGTGGCGGCGGCGAGGGCGACGGCAGCGGCGATCATGCCCAGGGGCTTGCCGATCCAGAGGCTGCCCAGCAGGACAAGCGTGGTGGGCGCGAAGGCCATGAGGTCGACGCCGCCGCGCAACAGGCCGAAAAGGAAGAGGATCGCGGCCAGCGGCCGGGCGAGCAGATGGGCGAGCCGGTTGAGCGGGTCGTGCAGGAAGCCCTCGGCCTCGGCGAAAAGGCCGAAGCTGCGGTCGGCATGGGCAATGGCGGGGATCACCGGCAGAAGGCCAAGCGCGCCGGGCAGGCCCGACGCCGCGACCCCGAACCACGACAGCGCGCCCGCGACGAGATAGGGCCAGAGGGCAAGGGCGGCGCGCCTGTCGCGCTCGGTTGCCTGGGGGCCAAGGCGGCGGGCATGGAACCGCCAGACGGTCAGGCTGGCGGCAAGGGGAAGGGCCAGCCAGAGCAGCCGAATCGACAGATGCGGGTTGGCGAGGCCCAGGGTCACGAGGGCCAGGATGTCGGTGGCGATGGCAAGAAGGAGAAGGAGGTGCAGGGCAGGGTGGCCGGGGCCGAACAGCCGGCGCCCGATCAGATAGGCCAGCACCGTGTCGCTGCCCAGGGGCACGGTCCAGCCGCCGCCGGGCACGGCCTCGGCCGCGGTTTCGATCAGCGCCTGGAGGATCAGCCAGACCAGCGCCGCCCCCAGCATGCCACCCAGGGTCATCGCGGCGGGCAGGGCGGCGCGGCGGCCCGAAAGCGCGCCGCGTTCCAGGATCAGCGCCTCCCACAATTCCTTGCCGATGAAGAAGAAAAAGGCGGCCATGAGGATGTCGGTGACGATCATCAGCGGCGTCAGGCTGACGGCCATGTGCCACATCCATGCGGGGAGGGGCAGGTCGGCCAGCCGCCATTCGATGAAATCGTAGTAGCTTTCCGGCGCGAGATTGACCCAGAGCGTCGCAAGCCCGACGCCTGCGAGCAGGGCCTGGCCGAAATGGCGGACATGGGGAGAAATGCGATACATCGCGACACCTGTCTTTCGCCCCGGTCTAGCCGATCGCGGCGGCGGGGTGCAAGAATGGCGACCGCTAGGAATGGGGGGACGTGATGCAGGCTCCGCAGCATCTGGAGGAACTCGCGGCAGAGATCCGCGCCTGCCGACTGTGTGCGGCGCGCTTTGCCGCGACGGAAACGCATCATGAGCCGCGCCCGGTGGTCTGGTTCGCGCCGCAGGCGAGGGTGCTGATCGCCGGGCAGGCGCCGGGGGCGCGGGTCCATGCCTCGGGCAAGCCCTTCACCGACCCCTCGGGCGACAGGCTGCGGGCCTGGACCGGGCTGTCCGAGGCGGAATTCTATGACCTGAACCGGGTGGCGATCGTGCCGATGGCCTTCTGCTTTCCCGGCTATGACGCCAAAGGGGCTGATCTGCCGCCGCCGCCGATCTGCGCCGCGACCTGGCGGGCGCGGGTGATGGCGGGTCTGCCGCGGCTGCGGCTGGTTCTGGCGGTGGGCGGGGCGGCGATGCGCTGGCATCTGGCGCCGGGGCCGGTTTCGGCCCATGTCGGCAATTGGCGGGCGCTGGCGGCGCGCGGCACCTTCCCCTTGCCGCATCCGTCCTGGCGGAATACGGGGTGGCTCAAGCGCAATCCCTGGTTCGAGGCCGAGCTTGTGCCCGAATTGCAAGCCGCCGTGCGTGCGGCGCTGGAGGATGAATGACCGTCGCCACGCTTCTGGATGCCGCCCATGCGGCCCTGTCGGCCGATCCCGAGAACGAGACCCTGCGCCTGCGCTTTTTCGAGCGGCTGGCCGATGGCGAGATGTTCCTGCTGCTGGCGCGCGAGGCGGAGGGCGAGACGATCGACCCCCGTATCTTTCCACTGGAAAGCGGTCCGGTGGTTCTGGTCTTTGACCGCGAGGAGCGTCTGGCCGAGTTCTCGGGCGGCATCGCGCCCTACGCGGCGCTGCCTGGACGGGTGATCGCGGCGCAGCTAGCGGGGCAGGGGATCGGGCTGGGGGTGAATCTGGGCGTGGCGCCTTCGGAAATGCTGCTGCCGCCCGAGGCGCTGGACTGGCTGGCAGGCACGCTGGAAGGCGGGCCGGAAGAGGCGGAGGGCGTGCCGGAAGAAGTGCTGCCGCCATCGGCCCCGGAAGCCTTGGTCACCGGGCTGGATGCGAAACTGGCGAAGGCGGGCGGGCTGGCGCAGGCGGCGCTGCTGGCGGGGGTGCGCTATCAGGGCGGGCGGCGCGGGCATCTGCTGGCCTTTGTCGCGGCCGCCCCCGGCGCGGAACCTGCCTTGGCGCAGGCCGTGCGCGAGGCGCTGATCTTTTCCGGCATCGAGGCGGGCGAGCTGGATGTGGTCTTTCCGGCGGCGGACAGCCCGCTTGTGGCGGTGCTCATGCGGGTGGGCCTGCGCTTCGACCTGCCCGAGCCGGAGCGGGCCAGGCCGGTGCCTCTGGCGCCCGGGATGGATGAGGCGAGGCCGCCAAAGCTGCGTTGATTTGGGGTAAATTAATACCTCACATGTCAAGTTATTGATTTTTATAAATATTATATTCCGTTCTGCGCTTGACCCTATGCAGGGCTTCGGCGATAAGCCCGCATCCGAGATTCCGGGGGCCAACCCCTCGCATTTTCCGTAGGAACCACGATGAAAACCTTCACCGCTACTCCGGCGGACATCGAGAAGAAGTGGATCCTGATCGACGCCGAGGGCGTCGTTCTGGGCCGCCTCGCCACGATCGTCGCCAATATTCTGCGCGGCAAGAACAAGCCGACCTTCACCCCCCATATGGACATGGGTGACAATGTCATCGTCATCAACGCCGACAAGGTGCAGATGACCGGCAAGAAGCGCGACGACAAGGTCTATTACTGGCACACCGGCCATCCCGGCGGCATCAAGCAGCGCACCGCGCGGCAGGTGCTGGAAGGTGCCCACCCCGAGCGCGTGGTGGAAAAGGCCGTCGAGCGGATGATCACCCGCAACCGTCTGGGCCGTCAGCAGATGTCGAACCTGCGCGTCTATGCCGGCGCCGCCCATCCCCATGAAGCTCAGCAGCCGACCGTCCTGGACGTGAAGCCGCTGAACCCGAAGAACACCCGGAGCGCGTGAAGCCATGGCTGATATCAAGTCTCTCGACGATCTGAAATCGGCGGTGGGTGCGGTTGCGGCCCCGGCCGAAGCCGCCGCCCCCCGTGCCCCGGTCCGCGACAAGCTGGGCCGCGCCTATGCCACCGGCAAGCGCAAGGATGCGGTCGCCCGTGTCTGGGTCAAGCCGGGTTCGGGCAAGTTCCTGATCCGGAACAACAAGGGCAAGTTCATCGACTATTCGGAATACTTTGCCCGTCCGGTGCTGCAGATGATCCTGCGCCAGCCGTTCCAGATCGCCAATGTCGAAGGCCAGTTCGATGTGATCGCCACGGTTTCCGGCGGCGGTCTGTCGGGTCAGGCCGGTGCGGTGAAGCACGGCATCTCGAAGGCGCTGCAACTTTACGAACCCTCGCTGCGCCCGGCGCTGAAGGCCGCGGGCTTCCTGACCCGCGACAGCCGCGTGGTCGAGCGGAAGAAATACGGCAAGCCGAAGGCGCGCCGGTCCTTCCAGTTCTCGAAGCGCTGAGTTTCGGACAATCTTGCGAAAGGCCCGCCGTTCTGGCGGGCCTTTTTCTTTGGCCCGGATGGCGCCAGCGTTCGGGCATAAAAAAGGGGCCGGTTTCCCGGCCCCGAAGTCTGCTCAGGGGAGCATGGCGGAAGGCGCGGTCATTCGCGCCAGAAGGGTTTCGCGGTCTCATCCGCGCGCGATTGTACCGAAAGGCCGACATCGCGCAGCATATGGGTGTCCAGACGCGACAGGGCGCGGCGCGAGAGGCGGCGCTGTTCCCAAGCGGCGAGTGTCATGGCGACGGCCACAAGGGCGCGCGACACGGGCGGCAGGGCGGTGGTCGGGGCGGGCGAGAGCGCGGTGCTGCGGGGCATCTTGCCCCTCCTTCTGTTTGTGTTGATACAATCTTTGATATCTGGTACATCCCCTATAACAAATCCCCGGATTGAGTCGCCAGAGATACATTGTGACGGATACAAGTTGGAAACCTGACCTCGACGCCTATCCGGGACCCAAATATCAGGGCCTGTCCCGCGCGTTGCGCGACGCGATCCGTCAGGGCGACTTGCCGCAGGGCACGCAATTGCCGACGGTGCGTGACCTGGCCTGGCGGCTGAACCTGACGCCGGGAACGGTGGCGCGTGCCTACCAACTCGCGACACAGGAAGGACTTTTGGCCGCGACGGTCGGGCGCGGCACCTTTGTCGCAGCGCAGCGCCCGCGGCTTGGACCGACCCAGCCACTTTATACCGAACGGGTGAGCGGCGGCAGCACCGGCATTGTCGATCTGCGCCCGCCGCAAGTGCCGGAAGTGGGGCAGGCCGAGGCCTTTCGGACTGTATTGATGCAAATGGCGGATTGTACCGATACAGGCTGGCTCGATTATACCACCCAGCGCGGCGAGGCGGCGCTGCGGGCGGAAATCATCCGCTGGATGGGCGACCGGCTGCTGGGACCCTGTGGGCCAGAGGACGTCGCGCTGACCCATGGTGGACAGAACGCGGTCACGCTGATCCTGGACTGCGTCCTGCGCGGGGACCGGCCGGTGGTGCTGATCGAGGAACTGGCCTATCCGGGCTTCCGCTATGCCGCGCGTTCGGCCCGGGCAGAGGTCGTCGCGGTGGAGATCGACGATCAGGGCATCGTGCCCGAGGCACTGGAAGCCGCCTGCCGCCGCCATGGCCCGCAGCTTCTGTGCCTGACGACCGAGGCGCAGAACCCGAGCACGGGCCGGATGCCGGTCGAGCGACGGGCACGGATTGCGGCGATCGCGCGCAGCTACGACCTTCAGATCCTGGAAGACGATTGTTACTCGGTCGCGGAAAGCGACATTCCCAGCCTGCGCGCCCTGGCGCCCGAGCGGGTCTGGCTGGTTTCATCCGTGTCGAAGACGCTGTCGGCCGCGCTGCGCTTTGGCTTCGTGATCTGCCCGGTCGGCATGGGCGAAGCGGCACGGCTTTCGGCGCAATACGGGTTCTTCGCCCTGGGCCGCCCGGTTTCGGAAATGTGCCTGCGGCTGTTCTCGAGTGGCGCCGCGCATGAGATACGCACGCGGGTCCAGTCGATCTTTGCCGAACGCTTGCAGACCATGGTGAACCTGCTGGGCGGGTATGACCTGCGCTGGCAACAGGGCGTGCCCTTCGTCTGGCTGTCACTGCCGCTGGGCTGGCGCGCCTCGACCTTCACCCGCATGGCCGAGGCGGAGGGTGTGCTGGTGCGCCCCGCGGATGAATATGCGCTGGTCGGAGGGCGCGCGCCCAATGCCGTGCGGGTCGCGGTGGCGGGACATCTGCCCAAACACGAATTCGAGCGCGCGCTGGCAACGCTGGCCCGGCTGCTGGCCCATCCGCCCGCCGATCTGGCGGTCTGAGCCGGGCGAAATTGTGGCAAGATTGTGGCGCCACCGTGGCCAGATTTCGGCGGGCGTGGCGGAAATGACTCGATTTCCCATCCCCGGTCGGGCCTCGCGCGGCGATCCCGCGTATGTGATGCGCGGACGAATTGACGGCAGGGGCTGCGGCAAAGAATGGTGATGATGCGGGCAGATCCGCATCGATTGCAGTCAAAAGAGATCCTGAAAATGGGACACCAAACGTCTTTCCACGCGCCCCATGGGGGCGCGGATTTCCTGGGCTGGCGCAAGCGCAAGGGCGAGACCGAAATCGTCTATGACGATGGCGTCGCCCGCCGCATGGTCTGGCGCGTGGCCGCCGCACTGGCCAATGAAGAACGGCTCTCCGACGCGCTGCGTGTCGCCGTGTCCAGCCATCGCATCGTGCCGACGCTGTATGACGAGCTGAAAAAGCGGGCAATCGCCATCGAGCGCGTTGGCAGCTAGGCTGTCGCATCCCATCGGGCGGCAGCGGCCCCCTGCGCCGCAGGATTTTCGCTAGGACATTTGGCAAGGCCAGCCGAAACTGGCTTGCCAAGGCGATATTGCGGCGGCAAGATTTGATCAAACAAAGACGTCCGGCACCGGGAATCCGGGCCTCAGGGGGGCTGATGGCGCAGACGAACTCATCCGAGGCGAAGTCGGGCTGGCTTCTGATCTCGCCGCCCGCGATCTATGCCGCGCTGCTGCTGGCCGCGCCGCTGGCGACCGTCGTGATCTATTCGGTCCTGACCGGCGAAAAGGGCGCGGTCTCCTTGCCCTTCACCATCGAGAATTATACCGAGCTGGTGCAGAAGCCGATCTATCGCGTGCTGATGGGCCGGTCGCTGATGATCTCGTTCCTGGTCACACTGGCGACGGTGCTTCTGGCCTATCCGATCGCCTACTATGTCAGCTTCTATGTCAAGCCGTCGAAAAAGGCGCTGTGGCTGTTCCTGATCACCATCCCGTTCTGGACCAGCTACATCATCCGCGTTTCGCTGTGGCGCACGATCCTGGGCTATGACGGCATCGTCGACTCGATCGTCATGGGTCTTGGCCTGTCGGACACGCAGCTCAATATCCTGTCGAACGGCGTCGCCTCGATCATCATCACGCTCGCGCATGCCTATGCGCCCTTCGCGGTGCTGCCGATCTTTGTCAGCCTGGAGAAGGTCGATCGCTCGCTGCTTGAGGCGGGGCAGGATCTGGGCGAAAGCCGCTGGATGACCTTCCTGCGCGTGACCTTGCCCCTGTCCTTGCCCGGCGTGATCGCGGCGGTGCTTATCGTCTTCATCCCGACCGTGGGCGATTATGTGACGCCCGAACTGATCGGCGGCGGCAAGACCCCGATGATCGCCAACCTGATGGAAACGCAGATGCTCAAACAGCGCGATCAGGCCATGGGGTCGGCCATCGCCGTGGCGGCGATGACCATTGTGGCGGTGATCTCGCTCATCTTCGTCCTGTTGAACCGCCGCTTCCTGGGAGGCCGCAAATGAAACAGGGCCTCGGACTGAAGACCTACGCGCTGATCTATCTGTTCTTCCTCTATGCGCCGATCCTGATCCTGCCCCTGTTCGCCTTCAACGCGGGCACGGTGGTGGCCTTCCCGCTGAAGGGCTTTACCACGCAATGGTTCGGCGAGATGTGGGCCGACCAGAACCTGCGTCAGGCGCTGGGGCGCAGCCTGATCATCGCCTTCTCGACCGCGACCATCTCGACCGCGCTCGGCATCTTCGCCGCCCGGGCCTCGGTGCGCTACAATTTCCCCGGCAAAGCGC
Organism: Neotabrizicola paludis; assembly: GCF_044142105.1. Lineage (NCBI taxonomy): Bacteria > Pseudomonadati > Pseudomonadota > Alphaproteobacteria > Rhodobacterales > Paracoccaceae > Neotabrizicola > Neotabrizicola paludis. The sequence goes on along the minus strand of NZ_JBGTYM010000001.1, from coordinate 727,602 downwards.
CTGTGATGGGCATGATCATGCTGCCCATGGTGCTGCCCGATATCGTGGTGGCGCTGGCGCTGCTGGTGGTTCTTCTGTCGCTGGGCGTCACGCTGTCGATCGGCACGGTCATCATGGGCCATGTGCTTCTGTGCATGCCCTTCGCCGTCGCCATCCTGACCTCGGCCTTCCAGTCGCTGGACAAGTCGCTTGAGGAGGCGGCGCTGGATCTGGGCGAGACGCCGTGGTCGACCTTCCGGCTGATCACCCTGCCGCTGGTCATGCCCGGCATTATCGCAAGCTTCCTGATCTGCTTCACGATCTCGATCGACGAGTTCGTCGTGGCCAACTTCCTCGGCTCGGGCAAGCCCGTGCTTTCCGTCTATATCTTCGGGCAGTTCCGCTTTCCGGCGAAAGTGCCCGCCATGCTGGCGCTCGGCACGATCCTCGTCGCCTTCTCGATCTGCCTGCTCGCCATCGCAGAATATTTCCGCCGCCGCGGCATCGCCCGCACAGGGGGCAAGGATTCCGGAGGCTTCCTGTGACAACCGACGAAAAACCCACGATGATCGAGTTCAAGGACGTCCATAAATACTATGGCGACTATCACGCGCTGCGCGGGATCAACGGCACGATCCGGGCGGGCGAGTTCTTCTCGCTTCTGGGCCCCTCGGGCTGCGGCAAGACCACGCTTCTGCGCACCATCGCGGGGTTCGAGGACATATCCTCGGGCGCGGTGCTGATCGACGGCAAGACCATGGCCAATGTCCCGGCCAATGCGCGGCCGACCAATATGGTGTTCCAGAGCTATGCGATTTTCCCGCATATGTCGGTGGCCGAGAATGTGGGCTTCGGCCTGCGCCGCGATCCGCGCTCGAAGGACGAGAAGGCCAAGGCCGTGGCCGAGGCGCTGGAGATGGTCGGCCTCAAGGGCTATGGCAACCGGGCGGCCCATGCGCTGTCGGGCGGGCAGCGGCAGCGGGTGGCCCTGGCCCGGGCGCTGATCCTGAAGCCCAAGGTCCTTCTGTTGGACGAGCCGCTCAGCGCGCTGGACAAGAAGATGCGCGAGCATATGCAGGTCGAGCTGATCAAGCTGCAACGCCAGGTCGGCATCACCTTCATCCTGGTGACGCATGACCAGGAAGAGGCGCTGGTCATGTCGGACCGTATCGCGGTGATGTTCGAGGGCGAGATCGCGCAGCTGGCCGATCCTGAAACCCTCTACCGCCGCCCGAATTCCAAGAAGGTGGCGGATTTCATCGGCACGATGAATTTCATCCCCTGCGAGATCGTCTCGGAAAGCGGCGGCAAGGTCACGGTCGATGCCAAGGGGCTGGGGCGGGTCGATCTGGATGTCGCGCAGGCGCCGCCCGCGCGTGGCGAGGCACCGGTCGTCGGCCTGCGCCCCGAGACGCTGACGCTATTGTATCCCGGCCAGACCACGACCGAGCGCACGACTGCGGGGCTGATCGACGAGGTGATCTATTTCGGCGACATGACCTATTACGACGTCTATCTGGGCGGCACCGATGTCGAAGTGCGCCTGTCGATGCGCAATGTCCCGGGCCGTCCGGTGCTGGAGGTTGGCACCAAGGTCGAGGTGACCTGGAGCCCCTCGGCGCTGGTGCTGTTCCGCTAGGCGGCTGGGCCGCCGGCGGAGATATCTGCGCAGAGTGGGGCGCGCGCCCTCTCTGCTCTTCGCCGTTCTTCTGTTCGCAAATATCCCGGGGGTCCGGGGGCAGCGCCCCGGGAGGGTCCCTCTCGCCTATCTGTCAGGCGGCAGCAGCCCCAGCCCGCGCAGATAGATGCCGATCCCGGCTTCCAGCAGGTCTTCGGGCGCGAAGGGTCCGGGGGCGGGGCCGCGGGCGTAAAGTTCCACCACGCCATGCGAGAAGGCGCGGACATGGGCCGAGACCATGGCGGCGGGCGGCCGGCGGTCGGGGGGCAGGTGGCGCGACAGGCCCGCAGCGGCGGCATCCAGCGTTTCCGAGGCCTTGCGCGACACCTGCGCCAGGTCGGGATGGTCGGCGAAGGACAGGCCGCTTTCGAACATCGCCTGATAATGGCCGGGATATTTGCGCGCGAAGGCCAGATAGGCGCGGCCCGTCGCCTCGAAGGCCGCCAGCGCCGTTGGGCGGCCCTGATCATAGGCATATTCCATCAGCGCGCCGAAAATGTCGAAGCCCTGCCGGGCCACTTCGGCCAGAAGCTCGTCACGCCCGGTGAAATGGCGGTAGACGGCGGCGGGGGTCACATCGGCGGCCTTGGCCGCTTCGGAAAGGGTAAAGCCCTGCGGCCCCTTTTCCGAGATCAGCGACAGGGCAGCCTCGACCAGGGCCTGGCGCAGATTGCCGTGATGGTAGCCGCGCTTCAACTTCAGCCCTGCTGCCTGAGCTTTGGCCCGCCGCAGATGGCGGGGTCGGGCGTGCCGATCTTGGCCAGGTCGCGGCCCTTGTAATCGACGGCCTGCAGGATCGACTGGATCGCCGCGATGCGGGCGCGCTTCTTGTCATCCGACAGGATCACCGTCCAGGGCGCGCGCTTGCGGCTGGTCTTCTCCATCGTCTCGTCGATCGCGGTGCAATAGTCATCCCATTTCGCCAGACCGTCGATGTCGATCTGCGACAGTTTCCACTGTTTCAGCGGGTCCTCTTCGCGGTCGAGGAAACGCTTGAGCTGTTCGGCCCGGCCGACCTCGAGCCAGATCTTCAGGAAGATGATGCCCTCGTCGACAATCATGTCCTCGAAGTCAGGCAGTTGCCGGAAGAACTTGGCGCGCTGCTCATCGGTGCAGAAGCCGAAGACATGCTCGATCACGGCGCGGTTGTACCAGCTCCGGTCGAAGAGCGCGATCTCGCCCTTGGCGGGCAGCCAGTCGATATAGCGCTGGAAATACCATTGCCCGGCCTCGCGTTCGGTCGGTTTTGACAGCGCCACGACAAAGGCCTGGCGCGGGTTCATATTCTCGGTCACGGCCTTGATGGTGCCACCCTTGCCGGCGGCATCGCGGCCCTCGAACAGCACGACCAGCCGCTTGCCGCTGGCCTTGATATCGGCCTGCATCCGGGCAAGTTCCAGTTGCAGCTCTTCCATCTTGGCAAGGTATTCCTTGCCCTTCATTTCTTCCCGATAGGGATAGGATTTGGACAGGATCGCATCCTTGTCGGCCGTTTCGATGGCCTTGCGCACCTCTTTCGGGGCGCCTTCCTTGAAGTAGCGGCTGATCGCGCTGTCGAAAGGCAGGGTCATCTTGGCCTCCATGGATGTGCCGCCAGTATGGCGGCGGTCAGGCGCCCAGGCAACGGGCGCCTGCTGTCAGCCGTGCCCGATCTTGCCAATGTCAAAGGGCGTGGTCTGGTAGATTTCGTTGATCCAGTTGCCATAGAGCAGATGGGCATGGCTGCGCCAGCGGTTCAGCGGCGGGCGCGCGGGATCGTCGTCGGGGTAATAGTTCATCGGCACGTTGATCGGCGTGCCATTGGCAACGTCGCGATCATATTCCTGCTTCAGCGTGTCGCTGTCATACTCGAAATGGTTGAAGATGTAGAGCGCGCGATGCGCCGGGTCCTCGACCAGACAGGGGCCGACCTCGTCGCTGCCCAGGAGCGTGCGCAGGCCGGGCGCGGCCGCGATCTCGGTCTCGCGCATCTCGGTCCAGCGGCTGACCGGGATGACGAAATCATCCGAAAAGCCGCGCAGATAGGGCGAGGTCGGGGCCAGGTTCTGGTGGCGGAAGCAGCCGAAGGCCTTGGCCTTGAGCATGTGCTTGGGCACGCGATGGAAATGGTTGATCATCGCCATGCCGCCCCAGCAGACGCCGAAGGTGGAATGGACATGGCTTTGCGTCCAGTCCATCACCTGGAGCAGCTCATCCCAATAGGTCACCTCCTCGAAGGCGAGATGCTCGATCGGGGCGCCGGTGATGATCAACCCGTCGAATTTCTCGTCCGAGGCCGCCACGTCCGAGAAGGGGCGGTAGAAGGTTTCCATATGTTCGGCCGCGGTGTTGCGGGTCTGATGTTCCGACATGCGGATCAGGTGCAGGTCGATCTGCAAGGGCGTGGCGCCGATCAGCCGGGCGAACTGGTTCTCGGTCTGGATCTTCTTGGGCATCAGGTTGAGCAGCCCGATGCGCAGCGGGCGGATGTCCTGATGCGCGGCGCGGTCGGGCGACATCACCATGACGCCCTCGTTCCGCAGGACATCATAGGCGGGGAGGGTTTCGGGCAGGGTGATGGGCATGACTTTGGCCTATTGCGAACGAACGGGGTCTATCTGGGGCGGCGGCTGCGGCCGATCAAGCGGCGCGGCGGTCCAGCGCGCGGGCGATCAGGGCGTCGAAATCGCCAGGCATTCGGACGCCGGCCACTTCATCCGCCGTCACCGTGACGCCGCGCCGCGCCATGGCGCGGTAGCGCGGCTGGCGATGGGCCAGCAGGCGGGCATAGCCGAAGCGCAGGAAGGCGTCGGGGTCGATGCGGTCTTCGGGCAGGCCGGTCTGGGCCAGGTATTCGGCCCAGAGGCCCGCCAGGAAGGCCGGATTGTAATAGATCGGCTTCGGCGCACGGTCGAAACGCGCGATCAGCTGGTCGCGATGCGCCTCGGTCCCTTCGATCCAGACCATCAGCAGCGTGTCTTCCAGTTGCGCCAGGACCGGGTCGGCGGGATCGTCGGGGCTGACCACCTCGCAGATCGAGCCGGAGCTGTCGCAGATGAAATTCGCATAGCCATACAGTTCCTGCGCGCGGCTGATGAAGCGCGCCGTGTCCAGCGTCGCAGCCACTTCGGCGGCCCGGTGCTCCTCTTGCCGGCGGCAATATTCGGCAAAGGGCAGGCCACCCTTGGCCGGATCGCCCGGCTTACCGAGATAGGTGGAGAGCGGCGCCAGATTGTCGAAGGTGATGTTCGAGGCGATATAGACGGAGTCCGTCAAGAGAAGCTCGCGCAGGAGCGGCACTTTCATCGCCTCGCGCTTGAACATGTCGGCGATGTATTCGCCCATGTAATGCGTGCCGATGCGGTAATCGACCGAGTAGTGGAACCAGCCGCCCGCCGGACCCGGGCTTTCACGCAGGAGGTTCGACAGATAGGTCTTGCCAAGGCCGGACATGCCAAAGAGGAGAACGCGCTTCTGCGCCGCCTCGAGATAGTCCTTGCCGTCGCGGTAGATCATCGCCTGGTCCCGTAGAGTGCTGCCCCCTGTTAGCGCCGCGCGGGCAGGGCGGCAATGTGAAAACCCCGCCCGGGCCCGCCGGACGGGGTTTCGATCGCACAGTCAGGCAGGATCAGAAGGACCAGCCGACCTTGATGCCGACACCGACGGCGGTGTTGTCGCGCATGTCGGCAACCGCCGTGTCGGGCGTGCCGACCTCGGCATAGGCATCGCCAAGCTTGGTGTAGTTCACCCCCATGGTGAGCTTCATGTTGTCGCGGGTATAGACCGCACCAAGGGTCACGCCCATCTTGCCATTGGTCGGCGCCAAGGGCGAGACGAGGCGATCGGAACCGCCATCTTCATAGCTGAACGAGATCGAGCCGGCCCAGTTGTCGTTGAACTTGCGGCCCACGCCCAAGGTGTAGGTCGTGGTATCTTCAAGGTCGATCAGGCCGCCGCCGGTGGCGCCGGTGAACCAGACCGGATCGACGCGGAAGGCCGACCAGTCCGCCCAGCGGATCTGGCCGAAGACGAGCGTGTCCTTGGCCACGCCCGACTGGAAGTCGAGGTTGACGCTTTGCGGCAGTTCCACTTCGGTCACAGAAGTGGGCGCGACCTGCACATTGCCCATGCGTTCGGTCGTGTCGAATTCGTGCTTGATGGCCGAATTGTAGGTCAGCGCGACGCGCAGCGCGATCTCGGGCTTTTCATAGGCGATGCCGACCAGGTATCCGGGGGCGATGTCGCTGTCGAGCGTCACGTTGTAGCCATTGACCGGGCCATAGGCGAGACCGCCCAGGCCGATGAACCCGTCGCCTTTGTCGGCGCGGACGCCGCCATGGACCGAGAAGCCGCCGTCGAACTTGTAGCGCAGGATCGCCGCCAGGCTGGTCGCGCTGGCCTCGGCCTTGGTACCGCCCAAGAGAAGTGAGGTCGGCGCATAAAGAACGTCTGCGCCGAAGGGCTGATCCAGGTTCAGCGCGAACGACACACGGTCGTTGATGTCGTATTTATAGCTCAGCGCGATCTGGGAGTAGTCATTCCCAACGCTTCCGGTCGGGCCGCCTAACAGGTCGGTGCCATCGACCGACGGCGTGACCGAGCCGAAGGACAGCTCGAAATAGCGGCCGGTCTCGAACAGCGCGCCCAAGCCCTGACCGGAGCGGTCGATGCCACCAGCCATGGCGCCGGAAGCGGAAAGGGCGACCAACGCGCTCGTCAGATAGATCTCTCTCATATGTCCTCATCCCATGGTGCAGGATTTCCCCTGCAGAAAGGCTAGCACTGGTCGGCCTTTGTACAATCCGTGACGCCGCGTCACGGTTCCGTTACCCTACGTTGATGTTGCAGTTCGGCCAGCCGAAGCGCCGCGCAGTGACAGCCAGTTGGCGAAAAGGATCAGCAGCGCGCCGACAGCCAGACCCAGGGTCAGCGGTTCGTCAAAAATCAGCGCGGCAAGCACGGCGAGAAGCGGCAGGCGGGCGAAGTCGATCGGTACGACCTGGCTTGCAGGCGCCAGCGCAAGCGCCGAGGTCAGGCAGAAATGCGCGGAAAGCCCGGTGGCGCCGATGACCAGAAGCCAGGGCAGGGTCCTGCCATCGGGCAGGGTCAGTTGCCCGTCCCATCCCGCCAGGATAAGACCGAATCCCGCCTGGAACACCACCAGCCAGAACAGGATGGTGACGATGTCCTCTTTGCGGGTCAGCCGCTTGGTGATGATGGTCGTGGCGGCGAAGAACAGGGCGGCGGCAGCGGCGGCAAGGAGTCCCGGCTCGATATCGCCGAAATCGGGCCGCGCGACGACCATCACGCCGCCCAGGCCGATCAGCGCTGCGATCAGCCGCGTCACGGTCAGCCTTTCGCCGAGGAACAGCGGCGAGAACAGAACGACCCAGAGCGGTGCGGAAAACTCAAGCGCGATCACCTGCGCCAGCGGGATCGAGGCAAGGGCGAAGAACCACAGCGATTGCCCGGAGAAATGCACGGCGTTGCGGAAGGCATGGGCATGAAGACGCCGCGCCCGGATGCGGTGCAACTGGCCGAAGGCGGCGGTGACGGCCAAGACGATCACGATGCCCAGAAGCGAGCGAAAGGCCAGAATCTCGAACGTGTCGTGACGGTCCTTGACCATGCGCCCGGCAATCGCCATGGCCGAGAAAGACGCGATGGAGCCGAGCATCCACAGCCCGGCGCGCAGAAGCTGCGGCGCGGCGGCGGCGGTTGCGGACTGGGCGGCAGGGGATTGCATGGCGACCATCTCTGGTCAGCGCCGCAGGATTGTCCAGAGCGCCCGGGCCATTGTCGCTAAGGCCCTGTTTTATATCCAACGGGTGCTGCGCCTGGGCCACGCCCGCCTGCGGTCAAAGACCAGTGATGCGATAGTCGCGGCGAATGCCCGCGGTGGCGGCGTGCCAGGCGCTTGCGCGTGCCCGGGTCTGATGCGCCTCGAAGGCCGCCTTGTCCGTGAAGCTTTCCGCAACCTGCCAGACCAGCGGGTCATCGGTTTTCGTCACCGAGAAGGACAGGCAGCCCGGTTCTGCCCGCGTCAGCCACAGATGCTCGGGCAAGTGCTGGCGCACCAGATCGGCCTCGTCTGCAGTGGCGCAGATCAGACGGCCCGATAGGCTGATCACGCCTGATCTTCCAGCGCGGCGATCATGTCGACGCGGCGGCCATGGCGCCCGCCCTCGAATTCGGTCGCAAGGAAGGCGTCGACGATCTCAAGCGCAAGCCCCGTGCCGACCACCCTGGCGCCCAGAGCCAGCATGTTCGCGTCATTATGGGCGCGGATCATGCGGGCCGAGAATGTTTCGGAACAGACGCCGCAGCGGATGCCGCGCACCTTGTTCGCCGCCATCATGATGCCCTGACCCGTGCCGCAGATGATGATTCCCAGCGCGCAATCGCCCGAGGCGACGCGGCGGGCGGCGGCCTCGCCATGTTTCGGATAGTCGGTGCTTTCGGTCGTGACCGGGCCGATATCGACGATCTCGAAACCCTTGGCCGCGACATGGGCGGCAATGGCCTGACGCAGGTCGATGGCGGCGTGGTCCGAGGAGAGGACGATGCGTTTGGTGTTCATGGTCATTCCAGCTCGATCGTGCCCGGGGGCTTCGAGGTCACGTCATAGAAGACGCGGTTCACGCCCTTGACCTCGTTGATGATCCGCGTCGCGGTTTCACCAAGGAAATCATGGGTGAAGGGGTAGTAATCGGCGGTCATGCCATCGACCGAGGTCACGGCGCGCAACGAGACGGCATAGTCATAGGTGCGCCCGTCGCCCATCACGCCCACGGTGCGCATCGGCAGGATGGCGGCGAAGGCCTGCCAGATCTCGTCATAAAGCCCGTGCTTGCGGATCTGGTCGATATAGACCGCATCGGCGCGGCGCAGGATTTCCAGCTTCTCACGGGTGATCTCGCCGGGGCAGCGGATCGCCAGGCCGGGGCCGGGGAAGGGGTGGCGGCCGATGAAGCTGTCGGGCAGGCCCAGTTCGCGGCCCAGGGCGCGGACTTCGTCCTTGAAGAGCTCGCGCAGGGGTTCGACGAGCTTGAGGCCCATCTTTTCCGGCAGGCCGCCGACATTGTGGTGCGACTTGATGGTGACCGAGGGGCCGCCCGAGAAGGAGACGCTTTCGATCACATCGGGGTAGAGCGTGCCCTGGGCCAGAAACTCGGCGCCCTCGATCTGGTTGGCGTATTTCTGGAACACATCGATGAACAGGCGCCCGATGGTCTTGCGCTTGACCTCGGGGTCCGACACGCCTTCCAGCGCGCCCAGGAACAGGTCGCTTTCATCGGCATGGATCAGGTTCAGGTTGTAGTTCTCGCGGAACATCCGCACGACCTGCTCGGCCTCGTTCAGCCGCAGCAGCCCGTGATCGACGAAGACGCAGGTCAGCTGGTCGCCGATCGCCTCATGCAGCAGAATGCCGGTGACGGACGAGTCGACGCCGCCCGAGAGCGCGCAGATGACCTTCTTGTCGCCGACCTGCGCGCGGATCTTCTCGATCATCTCCTCGCGATAGGCGCCCATGGTCCAGTCGCCCTTGAACCCGGCCAGCTTGACGAAGTTCTCGTACAGCTTCGCACCGTTCGGGGTGTGGTGGACCTCGGGGTGGAACTGCACGGCATAGAAATTGCGTGCAGTATCACCGGTGATGGCGAAGGGCGCATTGGGCGAGGTGCCATAGACCTCGAAGCCCGGCGCGATCCGGCTGACATGGTCGCCATGCGACATCCAGACCTGTTCGGGGCCGTTCTGGAACAATCCCGCCAGAAGCGGAAGCGTCGCGTCGGTCTGCGTCACCTTTGCCCGGCCAAATTCCGCCGTGCCATGGCCGCCTTCGACATGCCCGCCCAGACAGTGCATCATCACCTGCTGGCCATAGCAGATACCAAGGATCGGCACGCCCAGATCGAAGACGCCCGCGGGCGGCATCGGCGCGTTCTCCCAATAGACCGAGGCCGGCCCGCCCGAGAAGATCACGGCCTTCGGCGCGAAGCTGCGCAGGAAGGCCTCGTCGACGCGGTTATAGGGATGGATCTCGCAATAGACCTTCAGCTCGCGCAGGCGCCGCGCGATGAGCTGGGTGACTTGCGAGCCGAAATCGATGATGAGAAGGCGATCATGCTGGGTCATGCGGTTCGCTAGCTTCTTGGTCGGAGAATCGCAAGAGGGCCAGAAGGCGCGCGTCTGGGCGATCCCGGAGGTTTTCCACCCCCGGTTCCCTAGAGGATCTTGGGGCCAGGATACCGGGCGGCGTCGTTTTCGACCCGGGGCGAGGTCGCTTTCGGCGGGCATGTGACGCAATCGGGGGGCGGGCGGCGGCGCTTTGGCGGCATAAGGGGCCACGAAGAAGGCTCTGCGGGAGGCAGCAATGAGCGATGTGGATATGGCGGTTCAGGGCGGTCGGCGGGCGCGCGGCGGCGGATCGGCACGCCGGGCCGAGCGGACGGCGATCTCCTTCGAGACGGCGCGGTACATCGAGCGCAACATCCCGAATTTCGAAGTTCTGAACGAAGAGGCGCTGGCCGTGATCGAGGCCAATGCCGAGACGGTGCTGGAAGAAATCGGCGTCAATTTCGTGGAAAACCCCGGCGCGCTGGCGCTGTGGCGGGCGGCGGGTGCCGATGTGCGCGGTGAGCGGGTGCATATCCCGCGCGGCCTGGCCCGCAAGCTCTGCGCCACCGCGCCGAAAAGCTTTACCCAGCACGCCCGCAACCCCGAGCGCAATGTCGTGGTGGGCGGCAAGGGCCTTGTGCTGGCGCCGGTCTATGGCCCGCCCTTCGTGCGCGACGCCGAAGGCGGCCGCCGCTATGCGACGATCGAGGATTTCCGCAATTTCGTGAAGCTCGGCTATATGTCGAAATGGCTGCACCATTCCGGCGGCACGGTCTGCGAGCCGACCGATGTGCCGGTGAACAAGCGCCATCTCGACATGCTGCATGCGCATATGACGCTGTCGGACAAGCCCTATATGGGCTCTGTCACCGAACCCTCGCGCGCGGCGGATTCGGTCGAGATGTCGGAGATCCTGTTCGGCGGGCTGAACGACCGTACGGTGATGACCAGCCTGATCAACATCAACAGCCCGATGACCTTTGATGGCATCATGATGGGCGCGCTTGAGGTCTATGCCAAGGCCAATCAGGCCACCATCGTCTCGCCCTTCATCGTCGGCGGCGCCATGGCCCCGGTGACGGTGGCGGGCACCTTGACCCAGGTGCTGGCCGAGTGCCTGGCCGGGGTCGCCTATTCCCAGCTGGTCCGCCCTGGCGCGCCGGTGATCATGGGGGCCTTCGTGACCTCGATCGACATGAATTCGGGCGCGCCCACCTTCGGCACGCCGGAAGCGGCGCTGATCACCTATGGCGTCGGCCAGCTGGCACGGCGTCTGGGCCTGCCCTACCGCTCTGGCGGGGCCTTCTGCGGCTCGAAGCTGCCCGATGCCCAGGCGGCCTATGAATCGGCCAACAGCCTGAACATGGCGCTTCTTGCCGGTGTCAATTTCATGCTGCACGCCTGCGGATGGCTGGAAGGCGGGTTGGTCTCGTCCTACGAGAAATTCGTGATGGATGCCGACCAGCTTGGCGCGCTGCATGGTCTGGCCAAGGGCGTGTCTGTGGATGAAAACGCCCAGGCGATGGACGCGATCCGCGAGGTCGGGCCCGGCGGCCATTACCTTGGCTGCGCCCATACCCAGGCGAATTTCAAGACCGCCTTCTGGCGCAGCGATGTGCTGGACTACAAACCTTTCGAGACCTGGGAGGAAGAGGGCGCGCGCGACACCCAGGCGCTCGCCTCGGTCCGGGTCAAGAAGATGCTGGCCGATTACCAGCAGCCCGTTCTGGACGAGGGCATCCGCGAGGCGCTGGACGCCTATGTCGCGAAGAAGAAGGCCTCGATGCCGGACGCCTTCCTGTAAGCGCGCCTGACCGGCTGACCGGCAAGACGAGAAGATGGCCCGCGCCGCATCCCGGCTGCGGGCCTTTTCGTTCAGGCGGGCCGGGCAGGCGCCTGCAACCGCGCCTCGGCGATCAACGCCACCAGAACCTCGATATGGGCCGAGATCGAATAGGCCGCGTCGCCGCGCAGCCGCGTGTCCTCAAGCGCCGCCTCGGCAGCCAAGAGGCGCGGCAACACCTGTTCGGGACTGGTCTCGCCCGGCGTCAGCCGCCGCAGGTCGTGTGACCGGCGATACTCGGTCAATCCGAAGCGCACGGCGCGCATCAGAAGGCAGGGGCGCCGCATCTCGGCCAGGGTCTGTGTCACATCACGCATCGGAACCTCCGTCAGTGCAGCCGCCATGATGGGGCGCTGCAACCCAGCGTTGCGATACGGTCTGTTTCTCCGTTCTGCGGTTTCGCAGATGTTTAGGATTTGGTTACCATTTTGGCCCGGTGGCTTGAAGGCGCCGGAAGGCTGACGATCCGATAGCCAGCGCATGTTCAGGTTGAAAATTGTCGGCGCGCGGCTGCCAGCCGTCCGCGGGCGCCAATTCGGGACGACTGGTGTGACAGCACATGCCCCCCTTCCACCCTGGCTTCCCCCGCGGGTCAAGCTCTACCTCAATCATACCGAAAGCGGCACATCCCTCAGGGCGCTGGCCCGCGAGGCGGGGGTCAACGCCTCGACCGTGCTGCGCCAGGTTCGCCGCTACGAAAGCCGCCGCGATGATCCGCTGATGGATGGCGCCCTTGCCGCCTTGTCGCAGGCGGCGGGCGAAAAAGACCCGCAGGACATTCAAGAGAAGGACCAGCCGATGACCGCTCCGATCCGCGATCTCACTGCCATGCCCGATGAGGCCCATCTTCTGCGCGAAGGGCGTCGCGTGCTGCGCCGGTTGGTCGAGCCTGGTTCGGTGCTGGCCTTCGCGCCAGAGATGGAAAAGGCTGTGGTGATGCGCGAATTCCCCGACGGGCGTTCGGCGCGCACGGCGATCCTTGATCGCAGCATGGCCCAGGCCTTCAGCCTGAAAGACTGGATCGCCTGTCGCAAGCCGGGGCGGATCTCGACCTATGAAATCACCGCGGCGGGGCGGGCTGCGCTGAAACGCATGCTGGACGAGGACGATCGCTTGCGCGACGGTGCCGGGGCGGGCGGCTTGGCTGAGGCGGCGCAACCCTTTGCTGATCAACACAGAAGCTGGGGGCAGCGCAGGATTGTCGAAGACGGTGCCGTGCGCCGGACACGCTGCAACATCGCCGAAAGCCCGGTCGCGGTGCTGGGGCGGCGGCGCGACAAGGATGGCAAGGTCTTTCTCGAGACTGCGCTGGTCGAGGCGGCCGAACGGCTGCGCGAGGATTTCGAACTGGCGCAGATGGGGCCGCGCGTGGCGCAGAATTGGGAGCGATTTCTCACCGGCGGCGAAAGGGGCGGCTTCCGCCCTGAAAGCGGCGGTGCGGAAGGCCCGGCCCGCGCGCGCGAGCGGGTGGCGGCGGCGCTGCGCGATCTCGGTCCGGGGCTGGGCGATGTGGCGCTGCGGGTTTGCTGCTTCCTGGAAGGGATCGAGACGGCCGAGCGCCGCATGGGCTGGGCGGCGCGGTCAGGCAAGATCGTGCTGCGCATCGCGCTGATGCGCCTGCGGCGGCACTATGACGAGACCTATGGCCGCGCCGGGCCGCTGATCGGCTAGGCGGATGCGGTCGTGGGCGGGACGGAATCGCCCTGCACGGGGAAAGACCGACCTGTGCCTGCGAAATGTGCAGAGTTGCGGTTTCCGCGCAGATCGGGTGAAAACCTGGTCCCCGTCAGAGGAAAAACTGCGTTTCCATTCCAGACCATGGCAGTAGATGCAGTCCCGGCAGACCGGCCGGGGCTGCGCTCGTTGTTCTGACGATGACCCGTCAGTCGGCGCGGGTCAGGCCGATGCGGTTCACCATCCCGGCCAGCAGCCCGCCCGCAAGCGGCGCAAGGATGAAGACCCAAAGCTGCGACAGGGCGCGGCCGCCTTCGAGCAGCGCCGGTCCGATCGACCGGGCCGGATTGACCGAGACGCCGGTGACCTTGATGCCGACCAGATGGATCGCCGTCAGCGTCAGACCGATCGCCAGTCCGGCAAAGCCCGCGCTGGCGCCGGGGCCGGTGGCGCCCAGGATCACGGTGACGAACAGGAAGGTCATCACGACTTCGAAGGTCAGGGCAGAGGTCAGGCTGTATTCACCCAGGTAGCCCGGCCCATAGCCATTCGTGCCAAGCCCGCCCGTCCAGCCAGCGCTGCCCGAGGCGATCAGCCACAGCACCGTGGCTGCGGCCAGCGCGCCGATCACCTGCGCGATCACATAGGTCACGAAAGCGGCGGGCGTCATCCGACCCGCCACCAGCACGCCCAGCGACACGGCCGGGTTCAGATGCGCGCCCGAAATCGCGCCCAACCCATAGGCGGCGGCGACGATCGACAGGCCGAAGGCCAGGGCGATGCCGGTCAGGCCGACGCCACTGGTGCCATCGGCCCCTGCGATGACTGCTGCGCCGCAGCCGAAGAAGACAAGAATGAAGGTGCCGATCAGCTCGGCGGAAAAGGTTCTGGGCATGCGTCCCTCCTGTAGCCGGGTTGCGTCCCGGACATGGCCCCCCGGCGCTGTTGCGCAGGAGCTTTGGTTGCCTTGCGGCCAGGTTCAGCTTATGTCGGAGGACATCGCCCGGTCAGGGGGAAATTCTGGGGGGAAGCCACCATGCGTGACCTGAAACTGCCCGAAGAGCGCCATCCCGAAAAGGCGCATCGCCCCGACCAGTCGCAGCCCAAGAAACCGGCCTGGATCCGCGTCAAGGCGCCGACCTCGGAAGGTTATCGCAAGACCCGCGACATCCTGCGCGAGAAGAAGCTGGTCACCGTCTGCGAAGAGGCCGGCTGCCCCAATGTCGGCGAATGCTGGAGCCAGGGTCACGCCACCATGATGATCATGGGCGAGATCTGCACCCGCGGCTGCACCTTCTGCAATGTGGCGACCGGCAAACCGCAAAGTCTTGACGCTTTCGAACCGGGCCGCGTGGCGCATGCGGTCAGCGAACTGGGCCTGTCGCATGTCGTGGTGACCAGCGTCGACCGCGACGATCTGGACGATGGCGGGGCCGAGCATTTCGCCCAGACCATCCGCGCCATCCGCCATCGCAGCCCGACGACCACGATCGAAGTGCTGATCCCCGATTTCCTGAAATCGGCGCCGGGCGCGCTGGAAGCCGTGGTCGCGGCACGGCCCGATGTGTTGAACCACAATCTGGAAACCGTGCCCGGGCTTTATCCCGGGGTTCGGCCGGGCGCGCGCTACTTCCATTCCCTGCGGCTTTTGCAGCGGGTGAAAGAGCTTGACCCGGCGATGTTCACCAAATCCGGCATCATGGTCGGCCTGGGCGAGGACCGTCAGGCCGTCGGGCAGGTGATGGATGACATGCGTGCCGCAGATGTGGATTTCCTGACCATCGGCCAGTATCTGCAACCGACGCCCAAGCATCACCGGGTCGACCGTTTCGTCACGCCCGAGGAATTCGCCGCCTATGAGAAGGCCGCCTATGGCAAGGGTTTCCTCATGGTTTCGGCCACGCCGCTGACCCGGTCCTCCTATCATGCGGGCGATGATTTCGCCCGGCTGCGCGACGCGCGGCTGGCGAAACTGGGGCGCGCGTAAGTCGATCCTTCGCCGACGGATCGAAGCCGAGATTTCGTCAAAAACGCGACTGCGGATTTTCGGAGATACTCCGGCGCGTCAGAACAGCTTTTCCACCGGATCGCGGTTGCAGACCACGATGGACGGGTTGCGGGTCTCTAACAGGTGAAAGCCCCGGCGGCGCACCTCTGTGATGAAAAACCCGCGCCGGATCTCGTGATCAACCCCGGCAATCGAGCGGCGGACCACGCCGCTCCTCTCGGCGCGTGTCAAGAAAATCTGGGCGATCCAGGCTTCTGCGCTCGGATCGGCGGGGGAAGCGGAAAGGGCGGAACGCTGTCGCATCCCCCGATCCTGCGCCCGCAAGGAAACCCCGCTCAGGCCGGAGCGACGAAGGGCTGGCTGATCTCGGCAAAGACCGGCAGCGCCTCGGCCCGCGCCGCATGGGCATTGAGCGCCGGATAGCGGGTCGCGTCGAAGAGGTCGGGCAGGCTCTCGCGCAGATGGCGCAGCGCGCAGGCCAGGGCGATATCGGCATGGCTGATCTGCGCACCATACAGCCAGTCGCCTGGCGCGGCGGCGCGGGCTTTCTCCAAAGCCTGCAAGGTCGCGGCAATCTGCGCCTCGCGGCGCTGCACCAGGACGGGCGAGGCATTGTCATGCAGCCTCCGCTCGTAGAACAGGCTCACGAAACGGTCGGCCAGGCCGGTGACCAGTGCCGTCAGACGCCGCGCCTCGAAGGCCGTGTCGGGATCGGCGGGCCAGAGCCGGCGTTCGGGCCCGACCAGCCGGTCAAGATGGTCAAGGATGGCCTTGCTGTCGGTCAGCGCCACGCCGTCATCGGTGATCAGCACCGGCACGCCGCCCAGCGGGTTCACCTGCATCAGCATCTGCGCATCGCCAAAGACCGACCAGGGCCGGTGCTCGAAATTCAGGCCGTACAGCCGCAGCGCAATGCCCACCCGGCGCACGAAGGCGCTGTCATATTGCCCGATCAGGATCATCATTCCGCTGGCTCCACCCGCTTCAGATAGGCCGCCACCGCCACCGCATCCTCAACCGGCAGCTTGGCGTAATTTTCGACCACATGGGCCATATGGCCCCCGACCGAGTCATATTCCGGCGTGAAGCCGGTGGTCAGATAGGCCACGATCTCTTCCTCGCTCCAGCTCAGCTTGGCCGGCGTGATGTTCGGCACGCGGCCCTTGCCGGTCGGGTCGGAAGGATCCGCTGCCCCCGCCAGCCAGCGCGTGGTTTCCAGCCCGCCCAGCATGTCGCGTGGCGTATGGCATTCGGCGCAATGCGACAGCGCCTCGGCCAGATAGCGGCCGCGATCCTCGGTCGGCGTCAGATTGCCCGGCAGCGCCCAGTCCTGCGACAGATACAGCAGCTTCCAGCCGCCCAGCGCCATGCGGATGTTGAAGGGAAAGCCCAGTTCATGCACGGCGCTTGGCGTCGGGTCGGCGGGCAGGGTCTTCATATAGGCGAAAAGATCGGCCACGTCCTGCATCTGCATCTTGGCATAGGCGGCATAGGGGAAGGCCGGATAAAGATGCTCGCCCTCGGGCGACACGCCGCGCTTCACCGCCGAGGCGAATTGCGCCAGCGTCCAGCCGCCGATTCCCTGTTCGGGATCCTGGCTGATGTTCGGCGCGACGAAAGTGCCGAAGGGCGAGGGGAACTTCTGCCCGCCCTTCAGCACCAGCTGCGCCTCGCCCGTGGCCCCATCGGCCATATGGCAGGAGGCGCAGCCTGCGGCGGTAAAGATGCGCTGGCCCTTTTCGGCATCGCCTGTCAGCCCGGCAACATCCTGATCCGAAAGAGACTTTGGCAGGGTCAGCCAGAACAGCGCCCCCCCTCCGACAAGGGCCAGCAGCAGAAGGGTGCGGATCGGACGCATGGGCGGCTCCCGGGTCAGTATCGTTGCGGTTGTGCGTCAGCCTAGCCGCGCTGGCCGCCAATGTCAGTTGCCGAGCCGAAGCTTTGGCGAAGAATTGACCGTCAGCCAGTCGGGCCAGCCCCAAAACCATTCAATTCCTGCCAGCAACAGCGCCAGCGCCACGATTCCCAGCACCATCACAACCATCCGCTCCGAAGGCGGATGGGCCGCCCAGCGCTTGGCGCGGATCAAGAGGCGTGTGATGTTCATGCCTCGTCGGTGAAGCGCACCTTGCCGATATAGGGCAGGTTGCGGTTCCTCTGGGCAAAGTCGATGCCATAGCCCACGACGAATTCATCGGGGATCTCGAATCCGGTCCAGGTCGCCTTGATCGGCACTTCGCGCCGCGACGGCTTGTCCAGAAGCGCGCAGATCTCCAGCCGCTTCGGTTCGCGCGTCATCAGAAGCTTCTTCACATGGGTCAGCGTAAAGCCGGTATCGACGATATCTTCGACCACCAGAACGTCGCGGCCCGCAATCTCGCCGCGCAGGTCCTTGAGGATGCGCACCTCGCGCGAGGATTCCATCGCATTGCCATAGGAACTGGCCTCCAGGAAATCGACCTCGACCGGCAGGTCGATCTCGCGCACCAGATCGGCGATGAAGACGAAAGAGCCGCGCAGAAGACCCACCACCACCAGCTTGTCCGTGCCCCTGAAATGCGCCGTGATCTCGCGTGCCAGCGCCTCGACCCGCGCCGCGATGGCCTTGGCCGAGATCATCTGGTCAATCACATAGGGGCGTTGCGGCATGGCGGTCTGGTCCTGGCTGGGGCATCGGCCCCGCTTGCGGGACATCGTGGCCAAATTACAAGCGCAGGCTTTGCAAGGTCAATCGCGCGCCACGGCCCGGTGTGGCTGCCGTCATGCCGCAGCCTGGTTCCGGCCCGGCCGCGCCCTTCGGCCTTGATCTTCGTGGCCCCACGGGTCAAGGGAAAGGCAGACGCCTGAAAGCCCCAGAACGCCGATGCCAACCCATCACGAGACCAAGCGCCTGCCTTATACGGCCCAGCAGATGTATGATCTGGTGGCCGATGTGGCGCGTTACCCGGAATTCCTGCCCTGGAACGCCGCGGCCCGAATCCGGTCGCGCCGGCCCATCGAGGGCGGCGAAGTGATGGAGGCGGATCTGGTGATCTCCTTTAAGGTCTTCCGCGAGAAATTCGGCAGCCGGGTCACGCTTCTGCCCGGCGAAAAGCGCATCCTGACCGAATATCTCGACGGCCCGTTCAAATACATGAAATCGACCTGGGCCTTCCGCGACCAGGCCGAGGGCGGATGCGAGGTCGAGTTCTTCGTCGATTTCGAGTTCCGCAATGCGATCCTGCAGGGGATCATCGGGCTGGTCTTCAACGATGCCATGCAACGCATCGTGCGCGCCTTCGAACGCCGCGCGGCCGAATTGCACGGGGCGAAATAGCGGCGACGGAAGCGGGCAGGGCGGGCGTATCACGGTCAGGTGACCTTGCCGGAGGGCTGTGATGCCTCGACCAGAAACCGTCCACCTTGGTCTTGCCCAGGGCCTGCGCGCCTGTGCGGGCTATCTTTTTGTCCTTCTCCTTCTCGCCCTGCCGGTCTGTGCGCAGGATCGGGTTGCGATCGGAGATCGCTACTACCTTGCCGATCTGCCCGACAATTCCAAAGGCGCTCCTCTGATCGTGGCGCTGCATGGCGGTGGCGGCGATCCGGCCCAGTTCCGCAGGGCCTCGGGTCTGGCGGCCGAGGCGGTACTGCGCGGCTATGCGGTGATCTTCCCCGCCGGATCATCGCGGCGCGGCGGCGACAGGCTTCTGACCTGGAATGGCGGCTATTGCTGCGGCTATGCCGCCCGCACCGGCGTGGCGGATGAGGCCTTCCTCAAGGCGGTGATCGCCGATGCGGTGTCGCGCTACGGGCTGGACCCCGACCGGGTCTTCGTGACCGGCATGTCCAACGGCTCGATCCTGGCCGAAACCTTCGCGGCAACGAATCCGCGCGCGATACGGGCGGTGGCCGGTGTCTCCGGCTCGATGGATGCGGCGCACCTGAAGCTCCGCGCCCCGGTGCCGGCGTTGCTGATCCACGGCACTGCCGACGCCATGGTGCCCTATGGGGGCGGAGTGGGCGAGGACAGCCTGACCCGCACCGATTTCGCCTCGGTCGCCCAGGTGGTGGGCGCCTTTCTTGCGCCTTGGCCCGGTCCCTTGGCCCGCACCGACCGGCGCGTGGATCACGTGGCGGATGACGGCACCGCCCTTGCGATCAGCGACTGGACCGACGGCGGGCGCCCGCGCCTGCGGCTGATCACCATTGAGGGCGGTGCGCATCACTGGCCGGGCGGGCACAAGGCACGTCTTACCAGTGGAAAGACCCGCGAACTCACCGCCAATGGCGCGATCCTCGACTTTTTCGACCTTTACCGCTGAGGTCCCCGGGCCGTCACCCAGGATGTGAAACGGGGCCCCGCAGGGCCCCGAGCGTCGTACCGAGAAGATCGGGACGCCTCAGCCGTCCTTGCGCTGGCCATCCACGATCTGCCGCATCCCATCCAGCGGCACATAGCCGCGCACCATGGTCTGGTCGATCACGAAGGTCGGGGTGCCGTTGATCTCCATCGTCGTCGCCAGCTCGTGATTGGCCTTGATCACATCCATCACCGCCGGATCGGCCATCTTGGCCGAAACCGCCGCCGGATCATGGCCCAGCTGCGTGGCCAGCGTCGCCAAAGTCTCGGGCGTGGCATCGCCGCGCAGCGTGATCAACGCGTCATGCGCCGCTTTATAAGCCTCTTCGCCATACAGCATCTTCACCGCCAGCGCGAATTGCGACGACAGCAGCGACTGCTCGCCCAGGATCGGGAATTCCTTCATCACGAAGCGGATATTGCCATCCGACTTCACCAGCTCCTCGACCTCTTCATAGGCTTTGCGGCAATAGCCGCAGCGGTAATCCATGAACTCCACCAGCGTGATGTCGCCCTGCGGATTGCCACCGACCCAATCCGCCGCGCTGTTGAAGATCGAGTCCTTGTTGTCTGCCAGCATCTGAAGGTCGCGATCCGCCGCCGCCGCATCCTCGCGCTGCTGCAGCACGGTCATCGCCTCGATGATCACATCGGGGTTTTCCAGCAGATAGGCCTTCACCTCTTCGCGAAAGGCGGCGCGTTCGGCATCGGTCATGTCGGTCAGGCCATCGGCAAGAACGGGCGAGGCGGCCAGCAGGGCCGCGGCGAACAGGGAAAGGCGCATGAGCACTCCGATGCAGGGTTGACCAGACCCCCAAGCACGGGCAGGGAGCGGGGCATTCGCGGCGAAGTTTAAGGGGCGGGCGATGACAAGCGCAAGTCGGGGATCCCTGCGGGGGAATGTCGATCCCTTCATTGTGATGGACGTGCTGGAGCGCGCCCGAATGGCCGAGGCCGCGGGTCGCCACGTCGTGCATATGGAGATCGGCCAGCCCGCCACACCCGCGCCCGCAGGCGCCCGTCAGGCGCTGGCCCGCGCGCTGGAAACCCCCTTGGGTTATACGGTGGCGCTGGGTCTGCCGGAACTGCGCCGCGGCATCGCCGCCCTCTATGCCCGCTGGTATGGCGTCGATCTCGACCCGGCCCGTGTCGTCGTGACCACCGGATCCTCCGGCGCCTTCCTTCTGGCTTTCACCGCGCTTTTCGACGCCGGCGATCGCGTGGCCCTGGGCGAACCCGGCTACCCCAGCTACCGCCAGATCCTGCGCGCGCTGTCACTGGTGCCGGTCGGCATTCCCAGCCGCCCCGAGAACCGCTTGCAACCCGTGCCCGAGGACCTGCACGGCATCGACGCCCAGGGCCTGATCGTCGCCTCGCCCGGCAACCCCTCTGGCACCATGCTGTCGAAGGGTGCCCTTGCCGCCCTGATCCACCATGCCGAAGCGCGCGGCATGGGCTTTGTCTCGGACGAAATTTATCACGGCCTCCATTACGGCGACCGCGCCGTCTCGGCCCTGGAAATCAGCCAGAGCCCCTGGGTCATCAACAGTTTCTCCAAATATTTCAGCATGACCGGCTGGCGCGTCGGCTGGATGGTCGTGCCGGAAGACCAGATCCGCCGGGTCGGGCGTCTGGCGCAGAATCTCTTCATCTGCCCGCCCCATGCCAGCCAGATCGCCGCCCTCGCTGCCCTCGATTGCGTGCCCGAGCTCGAGGCCAACCGTGCCGCCTATGCCGAAAACCGCCGCCTGATGCTGGAGCGCCTGCCCAAAGCCGGCTTCACCCGCATTGCCCCGCCGGATGGCGCCTTCTACGTTTATGCCGATGTCTCGGACCTGACCGAAGACAGCCTTGCCTTCGCCGCGCAGATTCTGGACGAGGCCGGGGTCGCCGTCACGCCGGGTCTGGATTTCGATCCGATACGGGGGCGCCAGACCCTGCGCTTCTCCTATGCCGGGGCGACGGATCAGATCGCGCTCGGCCTTGATCGCCTGACCGCCTTCATGCAGGCGCGCGGGCTGGCGGCGAAGTGAATGGACATGCAGCGCGCGTCCCCGAATAGTCACCTGATAGCCCAGGCGCAAAGACCGGGCAGGGTGCAGGCCTTCATCGCTCTCCTTCTCGCTGTTTTCCTCTCGCTGCCCGGCGCGGCGGGGGCAGAAGAACTGTCGGCGATGGCGCGTCTTGATGCCAAAGCTTCGGCCATCACCGCCCAAGGCGAGACCGGACAGGATGTCGTTGTGGCGCTGGCGATCAGCCAGCCGGTGCCCTGGCGGGTCCGCCTCCTCGACAATCCGCCCCGGCTGATCCTCGACGTGCGCGAGGTCGACTGGTCCCCCATCGCCCAGGTGTCGCAATCAGCCCCCCAGATCGCGGGCCTGCGCGCGGGCATCTTCCGTGCTGGCTGGTCGCGGCTGGTCCTCGAACTGAAGACGCCCATGCTGGTGCAGACGGCGGCGATGGAAACCGCGAAGGGGCAGGGCGGGGACAGCGCGGTGATCCGCATCGGCCTGGTCCCCGCCACGCCGGATGATTTCGCCGATGCCGCCGCCCTGCCGGAACCGCCCGACTGGTCGCTGCCCCAGGCCGTGGCCCTTCCCGATCCGCTGCCCGGACGCAAAGACGGTCCCGTCGTAGTGGTCCTTGATCCCGGCCATGGCGGCATCGACCCCGGCGCCGAGCGCGACGGCCAGAAAGAAGCCGATCTCATGCTGGGCTTCGCGCGCGAGCTGAAAGAGCTCTTGCTGCGCGATGGCCGCTTCCAGGTCGTGATGACACGCGAGGAAGATATCTTCGTGCCGCTGGAAACCCGCATCTCGATCGCCCGCGCCGCCGGGGCCGAGGTCTTTCTCTCGCTCCATGCCGATGCCATCGCCGAGGGCGAGGCGCAGGGCGCAACGATCTACACCCTGTCGGACGAGGCGACCGATGCCGCTTCTGCCGCTTTGGCCGAACGGCATGACCGCGACGACCTTCTGGCCGGTGTGGACCTCCGCGATCAGGATGATCTGGTGGCCAGTGTGCTGATGGACATGGCCCGGACCGAGACCGAGCCGCGCACCGCAAGGCTGGCGGCGGCGCTGGAAACCGCGATCAAGGCCGCGGGGCTGAAGATGCACCGTCACCCGCATCAGGAAGCAGGCTTCTCGGTGCTGAAATCGCCCGATATCCCTTCGGCGCTGCTGGAACTGGGCTTCCTTTCCTCGGCGCGCGATCTCAAGCGGCTCGAGGACAAGGACTGGCGCGCCGGCATGGCCGAGGCGCTGCGCCAGGCGCTGATCGCCTGGTCCGACGAAGACCGCGCCCTGCGCGCGTTGCGCGACAAGTAATCCGTCCGGCGCGGGGGATGAGTGTCGGACGGCCCCCGCGCTGCCGGGCGCCGCAGAAAGCCGCCGCCGCCATCACTTTTCCGGGCCAAGGTTTTGACCTCTGCCCGCGTCTGATATACTGGGGCACATCACCTTTTGGGCAGGGGGCACGATCCGTGCTGCGATTCATCGGTTCCTTCTTCGGGGCCATCTTCACCGCGCTGACCTTGGGCGTTTTTTTCGGCGCCCTGACCGTCGGCGCGATCTTCTGGATGTATTCGCGCGACCTGCCCAGCCATGAAAGCCTGGCGCAATATGCCCCGGCCACGATCAGCCGGATCTATACTGGCGAGGGCAGCATCCTTGACGAATTCGTCGACAATGGCGAACGCCGCCTTTTCGTGCCCGCCGAGGATATTCCCGATCTGGTGAAGGAAGCCTTCATCAGTGCCGAGGACAAGAATTTCTACAGCCATCACGGCTATGACGCGGGCGGCATGATCGCGGCCCTGGTCGAGGCGGTGAAGACCCGGGGCCGCGACGTGCGCGGGGCGTCCACCATCACCCAGCAGGTGATGAAGAACATGCTGCTGGATGGCACCCGCGACGGCACCAAGGGGATCGAGCGCAAGATCAAGGAAATCATCCTGGCGACGCGGCTCGAGGAAACGCTGTCCAAGGACCGCATCCTCGAGATCTACCTCAACGAGATCTTCCTCGGCCAGAATTCCTATGGCGTGGCCGCCGCCGCCCAGACCTATTTCAACAAGTCGCTCGCTGACCTGACCCCGGGCGAGGCGGCCTATCTGGCGGCCCTGCCGAAGAAACCCACCGACCTGCATCCCGTCCGGCAATATGAAGAGGCCGTCGACCGCCGCAACTATGTGCTGCGCCAGATGCATGAGAACGGCTATCTCGACGATGCCAGCTATGAGGCCGAGCGCGCCCTCCCTCTCAGGACCGTGCAGAATGGCGACTTCCCCTCCTTCCGCGAAGCCATGCCCGAGCGGACCTATTTCACCGAGGAAATCGCCCGCCAGCTGTCCAAGAACTTCGGCAAGGACGAATTCTTCACCGGCGGCCTGACCATCCGCGCCACCATCGACCCCGAGCTGCAAGCCGCTGCCGAAAAGGCCCTGCGCACCGCGCTTGAAAAATACGACCGCGGCCGCGGCCGCTGGCATGGCACCGGCAAGAGCATTGCCGAAGACAAGCTGGGCGCCGAATCCGACTGGCGCGCCGCGCTGGCCGCGACCGACGTGCCGCGTGACATCGACGGCTGGTTCCCCGCCGTGGTGCTGGAGATCGGCGACAAGTCGATGCGCATCGGCATCGAGGGCCTGCGCGAGACCGAGGCAGAGCCGCAGGTCATTCCCCGCGCCGATATCGACTGGATGAAGGGCAGCTTCGCCGACAATTTCAAACCCGGCGACGTGGTGCTTGTCCGGCGCATGATCAAGGATTCCGACAACAGCTTCATCCGCTGGACGCTGCGCCAGGTCCCCGCCGTTCAGGGTGCCTTCATGGCGATGGATGTGAACACCGGCCGCGTCCTCGCCATCCAGGGCGGCTTCTCCTACCAGTTCTCGGTCTTCAACCGCGCCACCCAGGCCACCCGCCAGCCCGGCTCGTCCTTCAAGCCCTTCGTCTATGCCGCAGCCCTGGATTCGGGCTTCTCTCCGGCCACGATCGTGGTCGACGCGCCGATCGAAGTGGACACGGCCCAGGGTCTGTGGACGCCGAAAAACGCCTCGGGCAAATATTACGGGCCCACGCCCCTGCGCACCGGGATCGAGCAGAGCCGCAACCTGATGACGGTGCGGATCGCGCAGGAAATCGGCATGGAGACGGTCGCGGCCTATGCCGAACGCTTCGGCGTCTATGACCGCATGTCGCCCTATCTGGCCAATGCGCTCGGCGCGCAGGAAACCACGCTCTACAAGATGGTCGCGGCCTATGCGATGTTCGCCAATGGCGGCGAGCGGGTGGAACCCACCCTGGTCGACCGGGTGCAGGACCGCTATGGCCGCACCATCTATCGCCATGACCAGCGCAATTGCGAAGATTGCAGCCTGGCCAGCCTGCCCTCGGGCGAGGGGGTGCGCATCACCTCGAACCGCGAGCGTGTGATGGATGCGATCACGGCATATCAGCTGACCTCGATGCTGGAAGGCGTGGTCCAACGCGGCACCGCCCGTGGCATCAACCTGCCCGTGCCGATCGCCGGCAAGACCGGCACCACCAATGACGCCAAGGATGTCTGGTTCATCGGCTATTCCTCGAACATCGTCGCCGGCTGCTATATCGGCTATGACAACCCGCAATCGCTGGGCAATGTCTCGGGCGGCGGCTTCTGCGGCCCGGTCTTCGAAAGCTTTATGAAGACCGCGATCAAGAAATACGGCGGCACCAAGTTCAAGGTTCCGCCGGGCGGCTATTTCGTCAATATCGACCGTTTCACCGGCGCGCGCTTGCCCGATGGCGTGACCGGCGACAATGTCGTGGCGGAATATTTCCGCGAAGGCGAAGACCCGATCTTCGGTCTGGGTGCTCTGGTCGATGGCGGCTTCGCCATGGGCCAGAACCTGCCGCTCTTCGCCTATGGCGAAACAGATGCCGACAGTGGCAGCACCGTCACCACCGCCACAGGCGAACGTGCCGTCATTCCGGGCAAGGCCGATTTCGGCACCGTCTCAGCGGGCGGGCTTTACTGACAGACACTGGCCCACGGCCCCGCCGCGCCCTTGCCGGGGCGCGGCGCAGGCGCTATCAGGCCGCGATACGCGAAGAGGGAACGGCAAGATGCGGGCGGAAACCCAACAGAATGTCGAGGCGATCCGCAAGTCGCTGGCGCTGCTGGCGCAGCGTTTGGATTGGGAAACCGCGCCGCACCGGCTTGAGGAATTCAACGCCCTGATCGAAGACCCCGATCTGTGGAACGATCCGCCCCGCGCGCAGAAGCTGATGCGCGAGCGCCAGTCGCTGATGGATGCGGTCAATGGCTACAAGCTGATCGAGAGCGGGCTGAACGACAGCATCGGCCTAATCGAACTGGGCGAGATGGAGGGCGAGGAGTCCGTCGTCCAGGAGGCCGAGACGGCACTGAAGGCGCTGCTGGAGACGGCGGCGCAGAAGGAGCTTGAGGCGCTTCTGAACGGCGAGGCCGATGGCAACGACACCTTCCTGGAAATCAATGCCGGGGCAGGGGGCACGGAAAGCCAGGACTGGGCCGAGATGCTGGCCCGCATGTACACCCGCTGGGCCGAACGGCGCGGCTTCACCGTCGAGATGCTGTCGGAAGAAGCGGGGCAAGAGGCGGGGATCAAATCCGTCGCCTACAAGATTTCCGGCCACAATGCCTATGGCTGGCTCAAGACCGAAAGCGGCGTGCATCGCCTGGTGCGCATCTCGCCCTTCGGCTCGGGCGACAAGCGCCAGACCTCTTTCGCCTCGGTCTGGGTCTATCCGGTGGTCGATGACAATATCGACATCGAAGTGCAGGACAAGGACATCCGCATCGACACCTACCGCTCCTCGGGCGCGGGCGGCCAGCACGTCAACAAGACCGACTCGGCGGTGCGGATCACCCACTTCCCGACCGGGATCGTCGTAACCTCCTCGCTGAAATCGCAGCACCAGAACCGCGAAATCGCGATGAATGCGCTCAAGGCACGGCTCTATCAGATGGAGCTGGACAAGCGCTCCGCCGCGATCAACGAGGCGCATGACGCCAAGGGCGATGCCGGCTGGGGCAACCAGATCCGCAGCTATGTCTTGCAGCCCTACCAGATGGTCAAGGACCTGCGCACCAACCACGAGACCAGCGACACCCAGGGCGTGCTCGACGGCGATCTCGACCCGTTCATGGCCGCGACGCTGGCAATGGACATGTCGGGCAAGGCGCGGCTGGACTGACACGGGACCTGGATGTTTCGCGATGATCGGGCGCTTTGCCCGATCACCGTCGAAACGGTGCCCCTTTTCCCTGCCAGGCTGCTTGCTGTGATTGTGGCGCGGAGCGGTGGATGACATTCGATTGGAGGAAGGCGGCGGCGGTGGCGCTTGTCTGTGGTTCGACAGGGCTGGCCTCTCTGGGCAGCGCCAATGCCGAGCCGCGCAATCCGCTGCTGATCGCGGATGTGCAGGCCGCCGCACGGCTGGGCATGGAAGCTTGCCTCGCCTTTCTGCGCGGTATCCCTCTGTCCGGGCTCGAGCCGCGCGGTTTTGCCCCATTCCGGGTCAAGATCGACAATCCGAAGATTTTCTCCGGAGGTTCCCAGGTCCGGGTGACGGGCGACCGCCGCGATTGCCGGGTGCTGGCCGGGCCTGCATATCCAGCCGAGGTCCAGACATTGCAGTGATTGGCCGCGGGCGTGATTGCGGCACAGGGCGTCGAGGTGTCTTTCTGGCGTCGGGGCGATATTCTGGAAGTCATCCTCAAATAGCGGCGGCCAGCTGGCATCCGATTCCGGGGAAACCGGGGCCGGGCCTCTCGGTCGTTCGCGCGCTTGCACGGAAGGACCGCCATGTTCGACCATATCGGAATCGTCGTCACCGACCTGAAAGCCGCGCGCCGCTTCTATGATGCCATCGCCGCCGCGCTCGAGGTGCAGACCAAGGAGAACGGGCCGGACTCTTTCCAGTTCGGCAAAAGCGCCGAACAGCCGATCCCCTATCTCTGGATCGGCACGCTGATCCCCTCCTACTGGGTGGAGGGATCGAAAGCCGGTCGCAACCAAAGCCATATCGCCCTTCGCGCGAGGGACCCCGCCATGGTCCGCGCCTTCCACCGCGCGGCGATCGGGGCGGGCGGCAAGGACCACGGCCCGCCGGGGCGGCGCAAGGGGGTGCCGTCTTACTACGGGGCCTTCGTGCTGGACCCGGATGGCAACAATATCGAGGCCTGTTACCGGGGCGCCGTGGCAGAGGCCGTTTGATCGCGGGCAAACCATGGCCCGGCCGCTTAGCCCGGATGGCCAGTTGCGAAGGCGGTGGTCCTGACCGGCAGCGCCCGGCAGTCGAGCCGACCGCAACCGCCCCGGCCAGGCCATATGCCGTGCTGGCTCCCGCGCCTGTGCCGCGCGTTCCGGCCTGCCGTCCCGCAAATCCCCTTTGCGCCTGTCGCTGCCGCGCCTTAGCCTGACCCCGGAAACAGCGGGGGCGGGCGATGAGCGCAGAGGCGACGACAGGCAGCAAAACGCCGGAAATCAACCAGATGGAATGGATCGATTTCCGCGACAGCCTGCGGGCGGGCTGGGCCGATTTCCGCGCCGCGCCGGTCTACGGCTTGTTCTTCGCCCTGGTCTATGTGCTGGGCGGCTGGCTGGTCTTCTGGGCGGTCACGACCAAGGGCCAGTTCTGGTGGACGCTGCCTGCCGCGGCGGGCTTTCCCATTCTTGGCCCCTTCATCGCCTGCGGCTTCTACGAGGTCTCGCGGCGGCGCGAGGCGGGCGAGGCGCTCGACTGGCAGAGCGTGCTCGGCGTGATCTTCCGCCAGAAGGATCGCCAGATCCCCTCGATGGCGGCGGTGATCGTGGTCTTCTTCCTGTTCTGGAATTTCCTGTCGCACATGATCTTCGCCCTGTTCCTCGGCAGCGCGACCATGACCAATGTCTCCTCCAGCCTGACGATCTTCACAACGCCGCAGGGCCTGGCGATGCTCGCCATGGGCACGCTGGTCGGCGCCTGTTTCGCGACGCTGATCTACAGCCTCACCGTGGTCAGCCTGCCGCTGCTCCTTCACCGCGACGTGGATTTCGTCACGGCGATGCTGACCAGTTTCGCCCTGGTCCGCGACAATCCGGTGGTGATGCTCGGCTGGGGCGCCCTGATCGCCGCCTGCCTGTTCCTCGCCATGCTGCCGGGCTTCCTGGGCCTGTTCCTTGTCCTGCCGCTTTTCGGCCATGCCAGCTGGCACCTCTACCGCCGCGCGCTGGATTGAATGAAAAAGGGCGCCCCGGGGCGCCCTTTCCGTTCTGGCAAAAGCGGAAGGCTCAGAGCGTCTCGCCGCCCGGCGCGACCTCGGCCGTGCGCATCGCGGCGGGGATGGCGCTCGGCCGGCCCGCAGCCAGCGGGTCTTCCTGGCGCTGCACCGAGCCCTCGAAATGCGCGCCCGATTCGATCGCGATGGTCTTGTGGATGATGTCGCCCTCGACCCGCGCGGTCGAGGTCAGCCGCACCTTCAGCCCGCGCACCCGGCCGATCACCCGTCCGTTCACCACGATGTCATCAGCAACGATCTCGCCCCGGATCGTGGCGCTTTCGCCCACGGTCAGCAGATGGGCGCGAATGTCGCCTTCCACCGTGCCTTCGACCTGGATGTCGCCCGTCGTGCGCAGGTTGCCGACCACCGTCAGGTCCGAGGACAGGACCGAGGCCGTGGCCTTGCCCTTGGGCGCAGAGGGCGTGAATTCCATGGCAGGTTTCGACACTTGGGTCTCCGGGGTCTTGGGTTTGTCAGCCTCGGCCTTCGGACCCGGTTCGTTGATACGGCTCTTAGAAAACATTGCTGGCTGCCTTTATGAACTTGATCGGATTGACGGCGCTGCCCCCGATCCGCACCTCATAGTGAAGATGGGTTCCAGTCGACCGGCCTGAATTGCCCATATCACCGATCTTGTCCCCGCGCGAGACCCTTTGGCCGACCTCGACACGGATCTGTGACAGATGGCCGAAGCGGGTCTCGATGCCGAAAGCGTGCTG
Organism: Neotabrizicola paludis; assembly: GCF_044142105.1. Taxonomy (NCBI): domain Bacteria; kingdom Pseudomonadati; phylum Pseudomonadota; class Alphaproteobacteria; order Rhodobacterales; family Paracoccaceae; genus Neotabrizicola; species Neotabrizicola paludis. Next base: position 697,971 of record NZ_JBGTYM010000001.1, on the reverse strand, counting down.
GATCTTGATCAGGCGGCCATAGCCGCTTTGCCAGCCCGCATAGGTCACCACGCCATCGGCCGTGGCATAAATCGCGGTGCCGTAATCCCCCGCCAGATCCTGTCCCTCATGCTGGCGGTAGCCGCGCCCCAGCGGGTCGTCGCGCCCGCCGAAGCCGCTGGTCCAACGCACCGAGGCCTTGACCGGCATTCCCAGCGGCACGCGGACGGCCGCCATGCGGTAGACGTTCATCTCGTCCAGATCGCGCAGGATCGCATTGGCCCGGGTTTCATCGGGGGTCAGCGTGCCGCCCTTGGTCGAGACGGTGATCGGCGCCAGCGGGCCGCCCTGGCCGGAATAGCCCTTGCGGACCGAGGCGATCAGATCCTCCGGGTCAAGCCCGACCGAACGGAACATCTTGTCCAGCGGTTCCATCGAGACGGTGACCGCCTCCTCGAGCTTGGCAAATATGGCGTCGTTGCGCGCGCCTTCCAGCCGGATCGCGTCTTGCAGCGCCAGGATCTCGCCCTGCGCGGCCAGCGTTTCCGCAGCCTTGGCATCGCGTTCCCTGGCGGTGCCTTCCAGCGCCGCTGTCAGGAAATCCAGCGTCGCCGCCGTGTCATGCATCCGGCCCATCTCGGTCGCGCCGGCCTCGCCATGCTGATCCAGCGCCAGGGTCAGACGGGCGATCTCGGCCCGCGCCTCGTCGCGTTCCTTGATGGTACGGCGCAGCGTGTCCTGTACCACGTCGATGCCGGTCTCAAGCTCGCGGCGGCGGTCTTCCGAGCCGAGAAGCATCTCCTGCATCTCCGAGACCTGTTCCAGCGCGCCGGAAAAGCGATCTTGCGCCGCAGTCGCCTCTTGCAGCCGCAGGTCGCGATCGGCGGAAAGCTGGGTCAGGCGGCGCTCGAAGACCACGGCCTGACGCTGCGACTGTTCGCGCGCCGATCCGGCGCCGATCGTCTCCATCATCAGGATCGCCGTGGCGACAATGGTCCAGGACAAGGCCAGCCCGCCCGCCACCGCCATCACCGCCTGGGTGGCGGGGCGCAAGCGGATGAAATGGGTGCCATGGTCAGATTTCAGAAAGACCCGCTGCTCGGGAAAGACCCGCTCAAGCTGGGTGTTGATCCTTAAGGCAAGGCGTGCAAGCAACTGGGCAGTCCGATTGTTGTTCTCGCTCAACCCGTTAGGCCGCACCCCCGCGCGATCCCTGCAAGGCCTGCTCCTGATTAGCCAAGCCGCCCCTTTGTCGCAAGGTTTTTGGCCCGGCAGAGGGGGAAGTCGCGTTTCGCCCGCCGCATATCGGCGAGAATCTGCCGACAACGGCTGTTCTCGGGAACCGGCTCAGCCCGGCCCGGCCTGATCGGCCAAGGGCCAGTAGAAATCCGGCGGCAGGCCCGCCTCGGCGCGCTTCTCCTCGTTGAAAGGCGGTTTCAGCGCGCCATGGAAATAGCGCCGGACCAAGGCATGGAACACCTCCTTGGGGTCTTCGCCATCCCGGCCGCAGAGCCAATTGAACCATTTCGAGCCATAGGCGACATGGCCCACTTCCTCGGCATAGATCACCTCCAGCGCGGCGATGGCCTGCATCTCGTCGGCTTTGCGGAATATCTCGATCATCCCCGGCGTCACATCCAGCCCGCGCGCCTCAAGCACCATCGGCACCACGGCCAGGCGTCCCTTGAAATCCTGCGCCGTGTCTTCGGCCGCGCGCCACATTCCGGCATGGGCGGGCAGGGCGCCGTAATGCGACCCCAGCGCCTCGAGCAGATCCGAGAGTAGGGTGAAATGCTTCGATTCCTCATCCGCCGCTTTCACCCAGTCGTCATAGAAGCCCAGGGGCATCGGCTGGTCGGCGAAACGGGCGATGATATCCCAATGCAGGTCGATGGCGTTCAGCTCGATATGCGCCACGGCGTGCAGCAGCGCGATCCGTCCCTGGGCCGATCCGGGGCGGCGGCGCGGCACGTCGCGCGGCGGCAGAAGATCGGGTTTTACGGGCCGGGCAGGGGCATCGGGCGGGCTGGCCCGGCCCACAGGCAAGGGCCTGCCCGCCGCCCGCGCCGCGACCCAGGTGGCGGCATGGCGGCGGCTCAGCGCCGCCTTCTCGCGGCCGCCTGCCGTGGTCAGGATCTCGACGGCCATTTCGGCAAGGCTCTGGGTCATGGCGGTCCTCATTGCGCGATGCGTTGCGCCCCTTGGAAACCCTGGAGGGGTTTTGCACCCCTCCAGACCTCCCCGCAGGATATTTTTGAACAGAAGAAGGGAAAGGAAGAAAGGGTCACAGGGCCCTGAGCGCGGCGAGAACCTCGGCCGCATGGCCCTTGGCCGAGACTTGCGGCCAGACCTTCTCGACCCGGCCATCGCCGCCGATCAGGAAGGTCGAGCGCAGGATGCCCTGATAGACCTTGCCATAAAGCTTCTTCTCGCCCCAGGCGCCATAGGCCTCGCAGGTGGCGCTGTCCTTGTCGGACAGAAGCCGGATCGCCAGATCCTGGCGGGCGCAGAACCCTTCATGCACCTTGGCGCTGTCCTTGGAAATGCCCAGGATCTGCGCGCCCGCTTTGGCAAAGTCATCGGCCAGCGCCGAGAAGTCGCGCGCCTCGAGCGTGCAGGCGGGCGTGTTGTCCTTGGGGTAGAAGAACAGCACGACGCGCTGGGGGCGCAGCGCCGACAGCGTCAGCGTGCCGCCGCCGGTGACGGGAAGGGTGAAATCTGGGGCCATCTGTCCCGGTTCGATCATGCGCGGCTCCTTGCCTTGTGAGCACCTTTGGCTTGGTCTGCGGGTTGCCTTGCGGCAAGGATAAAGGCAAGGGGGCGCGAAGAGCAGGCGGGACGGATCAGGTCTTGGCGGAAGGCGGCATTTCGGGCGGGGTGGACGGTGCGGCAGCGCCGCAACGGCCCGTGCCCGCCGCCCGGACAAGACGCCGCTGGCGCCATCGCCATGTGCCGCGCCTTGGAGTGCGGCTGATCCTCTTTCTTGTGCTTCTGTCGCTGGGCGTTCTGGCCGCGGGCATGGTGCTCACGGGGCGCACGCTGCATCTGCCGGTCTGGGCCGTGGCCGAGGTCGAGGACCGGTTGAACCGCACGCTGGGCGCCGTCCATCTGCCGCCGGGAAGCGCCCTGTCGCTGGGCGGGGTCGAGATCGCCGTCGACCGCGATCTGGTGCCGCGCTTCGTGCTGCGCGACCTGCGCCTCATGGATGGCGCGGGCAAGGCGCTGCTGGGCCTCAGCGAGGCGCGCCTCTCGCTCGATCCCGGCGCGCTGCTCTCGGGCGAGGTCAGGCCGCGCAGCCTGCGCCTCTCTGGCGCGCGCCTGGCGCTGGAACGCGATGCCGAGGGGCGGCTGGGCCTCAGCTTTGCCGGCCTCTCCGGCAGCCCCGGCCTTCAGGACCCGGCACAGCTTCTCGACGCGCTGGACCGCATGTTCGCGCGGCCCGCCCTGTCGGGCCTGACACTGGTCGAGGCCGATGCCCTGACGCTGACCCTGCAGGACGCCCGGGCCGGGCGGCGTTGGGAAGTGGGCGATGGCCGCCTTGTGCTGGAAAGCCGCGAGAGCGGCCTCGCCGCCGAACTGTCACTCACCCTGCTCGACGGGGTGGACCCGGCCCAGGCCCGCGTCGTGATCGAGACCGCCAAATCCGACAGCTCCGCCCGGATGACCGCCACCGTCACCCGCGTGGCCGCCGCCGACCTTGCCGCCCAGGCCGCGCCCCTGGCGCCGCTGGCCGTCCTTGATGCCCCGATCTCGGGCGAGATCAGCGGCGCGCTGACCGCCGAGGGCCAGGTCGGCCAGCTCGAGGCCCGCCTGCAACTGGGGCAGGGCGCGCTGCGCCCCGATCCCGAAGCCGCGCCGGTGCCCTTCGACAGCGCCGACATGGCGCTGCATTACGATCCCGCGACCCAGCGCGTCACCCTGAAATCGCTTTCGGTCGAAAGCCCCTCGCTGCGCCTCAAGGCCACCGGCCACAGCGATCTGCTTGACGCCTCCGGCGCCCCGGTCGCCCGCGGCGCGCTGCCCCGCGCCCTCGTCACCCAGCTCGACTTTTCCGAAGTCATGGTCGATCCCGAAGGCGTCTTCGCCAGCCCGGTCCGCTTCTCGGACGGCGTCCTTGACCTGAAACTGCAGTTCCGCCCCTTCCGCCTCCAGGTCGGCCAATTGGTCCTGACCGAGGGCGAAGAGCGCCTCTCCCTGACCGGCCGCGCCGAGATCGCCGAGGATGGCTGGAAAGGCGGTCTCGATGTCGCGCTCAACGCCATCGAGGCCCAGCGCCTGATGCGGCTCTGGCCGGTTTCTGCCGTGCCCGGCACCCGCAAATGGCTTTCGGAAAACGTGGGCCAGGCCGAGTTCACCAATTTCAAGGCCGCCCTGCGCTTTGCCGAGAACACGCCGCCCCGCTTCGCGCTTGGCTATGAGTTTTCCGGCGCCGAGGTCCGCTTCATCCGCACCCTGCCGCCGATCCAGGAAGGCCATGGCCGCGCCACGATCGAGGGCAATGTCTACACCGTCGTCGTCGATGGCGGTCATGTCACCGCCCCGCAGGGCGGGCGGATCGCTGTCGGCGGTTCGGTGATGACCGTGCCAGACATCACCAAATTCCCCGCCACCGCCGAGGTCCGCCTGATCACCGACGCGCCGCTGACCGCAACCCTGTCGCTCCTGGATCAGGAACCCTTCCACTTCCTGCAAAAGGCCGAACGTCCGGTCGATCTGGGCCAGGGCAGGGCGGTTCTCGCCTCCGACCTGCGCTTTCCGCTGATCGCCAAGATCACCGCCAAGGATGTCGAGTTCAACGTCTCGGGCCGCATCCTCGATTTCGCCTCCGACAAGATCGTGCCCGGCCGCAGCGTCACCTCGCCCGACATGGCGGTGAAAGTCACCAATGACGGGCTCAGCCTCTCGGGCGAGGGTCTGCTTGGCCCGATGCCCATCGTCGCCCGCTATGACCAGCGCTTCAACGCAACCGTCAAGGGCCAGGCCACGGTGCGCGGCTCGGCCCGGATCAGCGACGCCTGGCTGCGCGCCCTTGGCATCTCGCTGCCCCAGGGCTGGCTCAGGGGCGAGACCGGGGCCGATGTCACGCTCGATCTGGCCAAGGACCAGCCCGCCCGGCTGCATCTGGAAAGCGACCTGGTCGGCGCCACGCTCTCGGTCGCGCCGCTAAGCTGGTCCAAGGGCGCCAAGGCCAAGGGCAAACTCGCGCTGGACGCCATGCTTGGCACCGCGCCCGAGGTGACGGCGCTCTCGCTCAGCGCGCCGGGTCTTGCCGCCGAAGGCCGGATCACCACCAAGGCTGGCGGCGGGCTGGACCTCGCCAGCTTCTCGCGCCTCAAGGCCGGGACCTGGCTGGACGCGCCGGCCGACATTCGCGGCACTGGCAAGGCGGGCATCACCGTCACGCTGAATGGCGGCACGCTGGATCTGCGCAATCGGCCCCCCGGGGGCGACGGCAGCGGCAGCGGTGGCGGCGCCAGCGTGCCGATCAAGGTCAACCTTGACCGGCTTGTCGTCTCCTCGGGCATCGCCATTACCGGCTTTTCCGGCAATTTCCGCCAGCGTGCGGGCGGGCTGGACGGCACCTTCGTCGGTGCGGTCAATGGCGCGGGCCGCATCGAGGGGGCCACCGTCCCGGTCAAGGGCGGCACCGCGATCCGGATCCGCTCGGGCAATGCCGGTGCCGTCATGGCCGCGGCGGGCATCTTCGACAAGGGCCGTGGCGGCAGCATGGACCTCACGCTGCAACCGCGCGGGGCCGAGGGCAATTACCTTGGCATCGGGACGTTCAAGAACCTTTCGGTGCAGGGCGCCCCTGCGCTGGCCGAACTGCTTTCCGCCGTCTCGGTCGTGGGCTTGCTCGAGCAATTGAATGGCAATGGCATCCTCTTCGGCGAAGGCGATGTGGAGTTCACCCTCCAGCCCGAAGGTGTGCAGGTCCGACGCGGCGCGGCAGTGGGCGCTTCGATGGGGATTTCCTTCGCCGGTCTCTACCGCTCTGGCTCGGGGCAGCTCGACATTCAGGGCACGATTTCACCCCTTTATCTCCTGAACGGCATCGGGCAGATCTTCACCCGCAAGGGCGAGGGGCTGTTCGGCTTCAACTACCGGATCACCGGCACATCGGACAACCCGCAGGTCAGCGTCAACCCGCTCTCGATCCTGACCCCGGGCATGTTCCGCGAGATCTTCCGGCAGCCGCCGCCGGTTCTGGAACAGGGCGGCTGAGTGGGGGACCGATGCAGCTTTCGGATTTCGATTTCGACCTGCCCGAAGGGCTGATCGCCACGCGGCCTGCGCGCCCGCGCTCCTCGGCGCGGCTCTTGCTGGCCGAAGGCACGGCGATCAGCGATCTGCATGTCTACGACCTGCCGGGGCTGTTGCAGCCCGGCGACCGGCTGGTCCTGAACAATACCAAGGTCATTCCCGCACGCTTGTTCGGAAAGCGGCAGCGCGGCGAGGCCGAAGCGAAGATCGAGATCACCCTGCTGGAACCCGCGGCGGCGGGCGGCTGGCGCGCGCTTGCGAAGCCGCTGCGCAAGCTGAAGCAAGGCGAGACCATCACCTTCTCGCCCGACCTTTCGGCCATGGTCGCCGAAAAGGGCGAGACCGACCTGCGCCTTGTCTTCGACCGCGCGGGCGAGGCTTTCGATGCCGCGCTGGCCGAAGCCGGGGCCATGCCGCTGCCGCCCTATATCGCCGCCAAGCGCGCGGCGGATGCGGCGGACAAGCAGGATTATCAGACCGTCTTCGCCCGCCATTCCGGTGCCGTGGCCGCGCCCACCGCCAGCCTGCATTTCGACGCCGCGCTGCTCGCGGCCCTGCGCGATCGGGGGGTGGATTTCACCGAAGTCACCCTCCATGTCGGCGCGGGCACCTTCCTGCCGGTCAAGGTCGAGGACGTGACCACCCACAGGATGCATTCCGAATGGGGCCGCGTGACGGCCGAGGCCGCCGCCGAGATCGCGGCGACCAAGGCCGCCGGGGGCCGGGTGATTCCCGTCGGCACCACCGCCCTGCGCCTGATCGAGACGGCGGCCCGGGCGACCGGGCAGATCGCGCCCTGGGAAGGCCCGACCGACATCTTCATCTATCCCGGCTTCCGCTTTGCCGTGACCGACGCGCTGATGACGAATTTCCATCTGCCGCGCTCGACGCTTTTGATGCTCGTCTCGGCGCTGATGGGCAAGTCCTGCATCGACCGCATCTACGACCATGCGGTAAGGTCGGGCTATCGCTTCTTCTCCTATGGCGATGCCTCGCTTCTGATCCCTGAGCCGGGGCAGGGCGGTGCTGCGCGGTAGCCTATCACCCCATCTGCGGAAGACAGTCGGAAGACGTTCGGAAGACAATCGGAAGACGCGAAAGGTAGCACGATGATCAGGGTTCTCGCCACCACCTGGCCACTGCTCATGGGGGTCATGCTGCTGATGGTCGGCAATGGCGTGCAGGGCACAATCCTGGGTATCCGCGGCTCGGGCGCGGGCTTCTCGACCTTTCAGCTCTCGATCGTCATGTCCTCGTATTTCCTGGGTTTTCTCTTCGGCTCGGTGCTGGCGCCCCGCATGATCCGCCGCGTCGGCCATGTCCGCGTTTTCGCGGCCCTGGGCTCGGCGATCTCGGCCATCCTGATCGTCTACCCGGTCGTGCCCGACTGGATGGCCTGGAGCCTTCTGCGCGTCCTTGCCGGCTTCGCCTTCTCCGGCATCTACATCACCGCCGAAAGCTGGATCAACAACACCGCCACGAACGAGACGCGGGGGCAGGCGCTCTCGGCTTATATGATCACCCAAATGCTTGGAATCATTGCCAGCCAGGTGCTTTTGAATCTGCCCGACGCCAGTGGCTTCACCCTGTTCATCCTGCCTTCCGTGCTGGTCTCTCTGGCCTTTCTGCCCCTGTTGCTGGCCCCCACACCCGCCCCCGCCTTCGACAGCGCCCGCCGTCTTTCCTTCCGCAGCCTCTTCGCCATTTCCCCCCTCGGCTGCGTCGGAATGTTCCTGACCGGCGGCATCTTCTCGGCCATGTTCGGCATGGCCTCGGTCTGGGGCACGCAAGCCGGGCTAAGCCTCTATCAAATCTCGATTTTCGTCGGTGCCATGTATGTCGGAGGCCTTCTCCTGCAATATCCGGTCGGCTATCTGAGCGACCGCAATGACCGCCGCACCCTGATCATGGGCCTTTCCTTCGTCGCTGCCCTCGCCATGGTTGTCGCCATGCTGCCGGGCCTGCCCTTCGCGGGCCTGATCGGCGTAGCGCTTGTGCTCGGCGGCATCACGAACCCCATCTATGCCCTGCTGATCGCCTATACCAACGACTTCCTGACCCGCGAGGACATGCCCGGCGCCAGTGCCGCGATGATCTTTCTCAACGGGTTCGGCGCGATCTTCGGGCCTCTGGTCACCGGCTGGATCATGGGCCTTGTCGGCCCCTCCGGTTTCTTTTTGTTCATCGGTGTGTTGTTCCTTGGCCTTGGCGGCTATGCCGCCTGGCGGATGACCCGCCGTGCCGCGCCCGCCGTCACCGGCGCCTTCCGCGGCGTCTCGCCCACCGCCTCGCCCGTCGCCGTGGGCGCCGTGATGGAAGAGGCGGATCTGAGCCCGCGCTGAGCATGGTTGCCAGTCGGGCGCGCATTTGTCAGGCTGGCCGTCCAAGGGAGGTGCCGCATGTCCGATCCGGTGGAAGTGCTTGATTTCTGGCTGGGCGAAATCGGCCCCGAGGGCTGGTATGCCGGCACCGAGGAGATCGACGATGCCTGCGCGGTCCGGTTTTCCGAGCTGCTGGATGCCCTGCGCGAGGGCGGCCTTGAGCATTGGGTCGAAAGCCCGGCGGGCGCGCTGGCCTATATCGTGATCGCCGACCAGTTCTCCCGCAACATCCATCGCGGCACGGCCCTTGCCTTCGCCACGGATCCGCAGGCCCGCGCGGCTGCCCGCAAGGCGGTTGAGGCCGGCTGGGACATGCAGGTTCCAGAACCCGAACGGCAATTCTTCTACATGCCGTATGAACATTCGGAGGATCCCGACGATCAGGCCCGCGCGGTGGAATTGATGGAAACCCGCCTGGCTTCGGATCCCGAGATGGCGCTCCATGCCCGCGCGCATCAGGAAATGATCCGCCGCTATGGCCGTTTTCCCCTGCGCAACGCGGCGCTCGGGCGCGAGAATACGCCGCAAGAGGCGATCTTTCTGGCCGAGGGCGGCTATGGCGCTCTGGTGCGGCAGCTGAAAGCCAGCCATGCGTCAGGCGAATAGGCCCATGCGGCAGGCTTCGTTGCTGGATTGAACATGATGGTTTAAGGGTAAACCAGTTTTATGTGGGCCGGTTTTTCCAAGGGAGGGGAAGATGGCAGACCAGACATTCGACGTGGTTGTGGTGGGCGCAGGCCCGGGCGGCTATGTCGCGGCCATCCGCGCCGCGCAACTTGGCCAGAAGGTCGCCATTGTCGAGCGCGAGCATCTGGGCGGCATCTGCCTGAACTGGGGCTGCATCCCGACCAAGGCGCTGTTGCGCAGCGCCGAGGTTTTCCACCTCATGCACCGCGCCAAGGAATTCGGTCTTAAGGCCGATGGCATCGGCTATGATCTGCCCGCGGTGGTGGCGAGATCGCGCGCTGTCGCCAAGCAATTGTCGGGCGGCATCGGCCATCTGATGAAAAAGAACAAGGTTACCGTTTTCATGGGGGCGGCCACGCTGCCGAAACAGGGCGAAGTCCTGGTCAAGACCGACAAGGGCAGCGAAACGCTGCGCGCCAAGGCCATCATCCTGGCCACCGGCGCCCGCGCCCGCGAATTGCCGGGGCTTGAGGCCGATGGCGATCTGGTCTGGTCCTACAAGCACGCGCTGGTAGCGAACCGGATGCCGAAAAAGCTCCTGGTCATCGGCTCGGGTGCGATTGGCATCGAATTCGCTAGCTTCTTCAATACTTTGGGCGCCGACACCACCGTGGTCGAGGTGATGGACCGCATCCTGCCGGTCGAAGATGCCGAAATCTCGGCCTTCGCCAAGAAACAGTTCGTCAAGCAGGGCATGAAGATTCTGGAAAAGGCCGCGGTCAAGAAGCTGGACCGCAAGCCGGGCGTGGGCGTCACGGCGCATATTGAGCAGGATGGCAAGGTCACCACCGCCGAATTCGACACGGTGATTTCCGCCGTGGGCATCGTCGGCAATGTCGAGGATCTCGGCCTCGAAGCGCTTGGCGTCAAGATCGACCGCACCCATGTCGTCACCGACGAATATTGCCGCACCGGCGTGCCCGGGCTTTTCGCCATTGGCGACATCGCCGGTGCTCCCTGGCTTGCGCATAAGGCGTCGCATGAAGGCGTGATGGTGGCCGAACTCATCGCCGGCGGCCATCCGCACTCGATCAAGCCCGGCTCGATCGCCGGCTGCACCTATTGCCACCCGCAGGTCGCCAGCGTCGGATTGACCGAGGCCAAGGCCAAGGAACAGGGTTACCAGATCAAGGTCGGTCGCTTCCCCTTCATCGGCAATGGCAAGGCCATCGCACTGGGCGAACCCGAGGGCATGATCAAGACCGTCTTCGACGCCAAGACTGGCGAGTTGCTGGGCGCCCATATGGTTGGCGCCGAGGTGACCGAGCTGATCCAGGGCTATATCGTCGGGCGCACGCTGGAGACGACCGAGGAAGATCTGATGAACACCGTCTTCCCGCACCCGACCCTGTCCGAGATGATGCATGAGGCGGTGCTCGACGCCTATGGTCGGGCGATTCATTTCTAGACAGTGGAAAGATTTACTCGGATGGAAAGATACGGGGGCGCATTGCGCCTCTGGCATCCTCCTTTGCGGCTTGCTAGGCAGGGCGCATGACACGCCTGCCGCCCATGATCCTGGTCTTCCTTCTGTGGTGCGCGGGCCTGGGTGCCGCGGCGCAGTTCGGCAAGATTTCCATTCTGTATGAAGACCTTCGCGCGATCTACGGCGGTTCGGGCGAGGTGGCGCTGGGGCTGGTTGTCTCGGTCGTCGGCATGGTCGGGTTGATCTTCGGCACCACGGCTGGCCTGCTGGTCGCCCGGATCGGGCCGCGCCGTGCCATCGTGGCGGCCTTGATTCTGGGGGCGGCGGTTTCCTCTCTCGAGGCGCTTTTGCCCCCCTATCCGCTGATGATCGCCGCCCGTGTGCTGGAAGGCGTCTCGCATCTGACCATCGTCGTTGTCGGCCCGACCATGATCGCGACCCTGGCGCCCGAGGCGCAGCGACCCTTTGCCATGACGCTCTGGTCCAGCTTCTTCGGCGTGACCTATGCGATTCTTGCCCTGATCGCCCCGTTCATCCTGGCCCATGGCGGGGCCCCCGGCCTGTTTGTCGGCCATGCCATCTGGATGGCCGCCCTGGCGCTGATCCTGCGGGTCGTCCTGCCACCCGACCCGCGCCACAGCGCGACCGGGCCTGCGGGAAACCTGCTGGAGCAGCATCTTCGTATCTACCGCTCGCCCCGTATCGCTGCCCCGGCCATGGGCTTTTTTTGCTATACCTTCCTCTATGTCGCCTGTCTGACGCTCTTGCCGCCCGAAGTACCCCTGGCACAGCGCGCCCTGATGGCCACGGGGATGCCCCTGATCTCGATCGCCGTGTCACTCTCCCTTGGCGTGCGCCTGCTGCGGGTGGTTCCGGCGGTCCGGCTGGTGCGCTGGGGCTATGGCGCGGCGATCCCCGGTTTTCTGATCTTGGGCCTGTTCTGGGGGCAGGGCGCGGGCATGGTGCTGGGCGGCTTCTGGCTGGCGGCGGCTTTGGGGATCGTGCAGGGCGCGAGTTTCGCTGCCATCCCCGAGCTGAACGCAACGGCCGAGACACGCGCCGGAGCATCGGGCGCCATAGCGCAATTGGGCAATGTCGGAACGACCAGTGGAACACCCGCCTTGGCCGCGCTCTTGGCCGCTACCGGGCCGGCCGGGCTTGTCAGTGCCGCGGTCCTGCTTTGTGGCCTCGGCATCGCCCTGCATCTGTGGCAGGCGCGTCGGCGTCAGGCGCTTTCGACCTGACCGCCCCCGGCGATCCAGTCCTTCAACCCGCCCAGGTTCCAGACGGGATCATAGCCCAGACGCCGCAGCACCTCGGCCGCCTTGGCCGATCGCGCGCCCATCACGCAATAGACTGCCACCGGCTTGCCCGGCCGGATCAGCGCCCCGGGCAAGGAAGGATCGGCCAAAGCCGCGATCTGGCCCAACGGCAGATGCAGCGCACCTTTGGCCTTGCCGGTCTGCGCCAGCTCCTGCGCCTCGCGCACATCGACCAGCAGGATCTCGCCCCGTGCTGCCGCTTGGGCCAGTTCGGCAGTCGAGGGCGAGGCGGCCTTCTTGCCTCGGCGCAGGAATGAGAACATGTGACCTTCCCCCTGTGATCCGCCGCAGCATAGGGCAGCCTGTGCATAGCGGAAAGTCGATCCGGGCAAGTTCGCGCTTCGTTCGCAAAATCCAGTTGGATACGGCCCCGAATTGCCCTATCTCTGGCGTGTTCCCCGGGGGTCAGCCATGCCTGAGCACAAGTTCATCGAAGTCCGCGGCGCGCGCGAACACAATCTCAAGGGCGTCGACCTGGACATCCCGCGCGACCAGCTCGTGGTGATCACGGGCCTGTCGGGCAGCGGCAAATCCTCGCTGGCCTTTGACACGATCTATGCCGAAGGCCAGCGCCGCTATGTCGAAAGCCTGTCGGCCTATGCGCGGCAGTTCCTGGACATGATGGGCAAGCCCGATGTCGATCATATCTCGGGCCTGAGCCCGGCGATTTCCATCGAGCAGAAGACGACCTCGAAGAACCCGCGCTCGACCGTGGGGACCGTGACCGAGATCTACGATTACCTGCGGCTTCTCTTCGCCCGTGTTGGCACGCCCTATAGCCCGACGACCGGCCTGCCGATCACCGCGATGCAGGTGCAGGATATGGTCGATGCGGTCATGGCGATGGAAGAGGGCACACGCGCCTATCTGCTGGCGCCGATCGTGCGTGACCGGAAGGGGGAATATAAGAAGGAGTTTCTTGAGCTTAGGAAGCAGGGCTTCCAGCGCGTCAAGGTGGATGGCCAGTTTTACGAACTGGAGGAGCCGCCGACCCTGGACAAGAAGTTCCGTCACAATATCGACGTGGTGGTCGATCGGATCGTGGTGCGCGAGGGGCTGGAAACGCGGCTGGCCGACAGTTTCCGCACCGCCTTGAATCTGGCGGATGGTATAGCCGTGATCGAGACGGCACCCGCCGAGGGCGAGGGCGCGCGCATCACCTATTCCGAAAAATTCGCCTGCCCGGTCAGCGGTTTCACCATCGCCGAGATCGAGCCACGGCTGTTTTCCTTTAACGCGCCCTTCGGCGCCTGCCCGGTTTGCGATGGGCTGGGGGTGGAGCTCTTCTTCGACGAACGGCTGGTCGTGCCCGATCAGGGCCTGTCGATCCCGCAAGGGGCGATTGCGCCCTGGGCAAAGTCGAAATCGCCCTATTTCACCCAGACCGTCGACTCGCTGGTCAAGCATTACGGCTTTGACAAGAAGACCAAATGGCGTGACCTGCCCGAGGCGGTTCAGCAGCTTTTCCTATACGGATCAAAGGGTGAGGAGATCAACTTCACCTATGACGAGGGCGGGCGCAGCTATAAGGTGTCCCGCGTCTTCGAGGGCGTGATCCCGAATATGGAGCGGCGCTACCGCGAGACCGACAGCGCCTGGAGCCGCGAGGAGATGGAGCGCTTCCAGAACAACCGTGACTGCCATGCCTGCGGCGGCTACCGGTTGCGGCCCGAGGCGCTGGCGGTGAAGATCGGCGGGTTGCATGTCGGCCAGGTGGTGCGCATGTCGATCCGCGAGGCGCATGACTGGGTGGGAACCGTGCCCGAGGCGCTGACCAACCAGAAGAACGAAATCGCCCGCGCCATTCTGAAGGAAATCCGCGAACGGCTTGGCTTCCTTGTGAATGTCGGTCTCGACTATCTGACGATGAGCCGCAATGCCGGCACGCTGTCGGGCGGGGAATCGCAGCGGATCCGGTTGGCCAGCCAGATCGGCTCGGGCCTGACCGGGGTGCTGTATGTGCTGGACGAACCTTCCATCGGCTTGCATCAGCGCGACAATGACCGGCTGCTGACCACGCTGAAGAACCTGCGCGACCAGGGCAATTCGGTTCTGGTGGTGGAACATGACGAGGATGCGATCCGCGAGGCGGATTATGTCTTCGACATGGGGCCGGGCGCGGGGGTGCATGGCGGGCAGGTGGTGGCGCGCGGCACACCCGCGGAAATTGCCGCCGATCCCGCCAGCCTGACCGGGCAGTATCTCTCGGGCGCGCGCGAGATCGCCGTGCCGAAGACCCGGCGCAAGGGCAATGGCAAGAAGCTGACCGTGGTCAAGGCGACCGGCAACAATCTCAAGGAGATGACGGCCGAGTTTCCGCTGGGCCGCTTCGTCTGCGTGACCGGGGTGTCCGGTGGCGGCAAATCGACCCTGACGATCGAGACCCTGTTCAAGACCGCCGCGATGCGCCTGAACGGCGCGCATGAAACGCCCGCGCCTTGCGAAACGATCAAGGGTTTCGAGCATCTGGACAAGGTGATCGATATCGACCAGCGGCCGATCGGGCGGACTCCGCGTTCGAATCCAGCCACTTACACCGGGGCCTTCACCCATATCCGCGACTGGTTCGCGGGTTTGCCCGAGGCCAAGGCGCGTGGCTATCAGGCCGGGCGGTTCAGCTTCAACGTGAAAGGCGGGCGCTGCGAAGCCTGTCAGGGCGATGGCGTCATCAAGATCGAGATGCATTTCCTGCCCGATGTCTATGTCACCTGCGAGACCTGCAAGGGCCATCGCTACAATCGCGAGACGCTGGAAATCAAGTTCAAGAACAAGAGCATTGCCGATGTTCTTGAAATGACCTGCGAAGATGCGCGCGAGTTCTTCCAGGCCGTTCCGGCGATCCGCGAGAAGATGGACGCGCTGTGCGAGGTGGGACTTGGCTATATCAAGGTCGGCCAGCAGGCGACTACGCTGTCCGGCGGCGAAGCGCAACGGGTGAAGCTGTCGAAAGAGCTGAGCCGCCGGGCCACCGGGCGGACACTCTATATTCTCGACGAACCGACCACCGGCCTGCATTTCGAGGATGTTCGGAAACTACTCGAAGTGCTTCATTCTCTTGTCGAGCAGGGCAATACGGTTGTGGTGATCGAGCACAATCTCGACGTGATCAAGACCGCGGACTGGCTGATCGACATCGGCCCGGAGGGGGGGGATGGCGGCGGCAAGATCGTGGCCACAGGCACGCCGGAAGAGGTGGCGAAAGTCCCGGAAAGCCATACGGGGCGCTATCTGAAAGATATGCTGCGCCCGAGACGCAGAGAGGCGGCCGAATAGGCCGCCCCCTTTTCAGATCAAGATGTTAAGACGTTTAGTTCAGCAAGGCTGAGAGAAGGCCCAGCGTCGCCAGGACGCGGCCATTCTGGCCATCGACCCGGAACAGGTTGTCGCCGACGCGCCAATAGGTGCCGCGCGGGTCCAGCCCGTAGCGATAGGGATCGCGCAAGACTATATAGTCGCGTTCAATATAGTCGCCGACGCGGTAGCTGCGATAGCGATCATGGTCATGCGACCGGTCGTCGTCCTTGGACCATTTTTTCGCCTGACCCGGCGGGACGCAGGGCGGATTCTTCTTGGCCAGGCCGGGCGGGCAGAAACTCTGCGCGGAATGATGGCCGTTCTTGTGCTTCTTGCCCTTGTTGCCATCGGCCAGAACCGGGGTCGCCGCCAGCGTCAGCGCAAGCACGGGCATGAGGAACTTGCCATACATCGCGGGAATCCTTTTCATTTCGTCGCGCCACTAACGCACGAAGGGCGGGCAGGGTTCCAGTGGGGGGAGAAGGCGGCGCGCGGGGCGCCGCCGATCACTCGTTGCGCGAGGCGCGTTTCCGCTCATGCGGATCAAGGTGGCGCTTGCGCAGCCGGATGATCTTGGGCGTGACCTCGACCAGCTCGTCATCGTCGATATAGGCGATGGCCTCTTCCAGAGACATGCGGATATGCGGCGTCAGGCGGACGGCTTCATCCGTGCCGGAGGCGCGGATATTGGTCAGTTTCTTGCCCTTGAGCGGGTTGACCTCAAGATCATTGTCGCGCGAATGCTCGCCGATGATCATCCCGACATAGATCTGTTCCTGCGGGCCGATGAACAGCTTGCCGCGATCTTCCAGGTTCCACAGCGCATAGGCGACCGAGACCCCGGTCTCCATGCTGATCAGCACGCCCTGGCGGCGGCCCTGGATCGGGCCCTTATGCGGCGCCCAGCCGTGGAAGATACGGTTCAGCACGCCGGTGCCGCGGGTGTCGGTCAGGAACTGGCCCTGATAGCCGATCAACCCGCGCGAGGGCACATGGGCGATGATCCGGGTCTTGCCCACGCCCGCGGGCTTCATCTCGACCAGATCGCCCTTGCGCTCGCCCGTCAGCTTGTCGATCACGGCGCCGGAATATTCGTCATCGACATCGACGATAACTTCCTCGATCGGCTCCAGGCGCTGGCCGTCCTCCTCGCGCATGATGACGCGCGGGCGGCTGATCGACAGCTCAAAGCCCTCGCGGCGCATGTTCTCGATCAAAACACCCATCTGCAATTCGCCGCGGCCGGACACTTCGAACGCCTCGCCGCCGGGCGTGTCGGCGATCTTGATCGCGACATTGACCTCGGCTTCCTTCATCAGCCGGTCCCGGATGACGCGGCTTTGCACCTTGTTGCCATCGCGGCCCGCCAAGGGCGAGTCGTTGATGCCGAAGGTGACGGTGATGGTCGGCGGGTCGATCGGCTGGGCCGGAATGGCGGTGTCGACCTCGGGCGCGCAGAGCGTGTCGGCCACGGTGGCCTTGGTCATGCCCGCGAGGGTGACGATATCGCCGGCGACGGCCTCGTCGATCGGGGCCTGCGACAGGCCGCGGAAGGCGAGGATCTTGGTGACGCGGAACTGTTCAAGCCGCTCGCCATCGCGCGACAGCACCTTGAGTGTGGTGCCATTGGTGATGCGGCCGGATTCGACGCGGCCGGTCAGGATGCGGCCCAGATAGGGGTCGGCCGAAAGCGTGGTCGCCAGCATGCGGAAGGGTTCGCCATCCTGGGCCTGCTGCTTGGGCGCGGGCACATGGCGGACAATCAGGTCGAACAGCGCCGAAAGGTCCTTGCGCGGCCCGTCCAGCTCCAGATCCGCCCAGCCCGAACGGCCCGAGGCGAAGACATGCGGGAAGTCGAGCTGCTGGTCATTGGCGCCAAGATTGGCGAAAAGGTCAAAGACCTCATTCAGGGCGCGGTCGGGTTCAGCATCGGCCTTGTCGACCTTGTTCAGCACCACAATGGGGCGCAGGCCCAGGGCAAGCGCCTTGGCCAGCACGAATTTCGTCTGCGGCATCGGGCCTTCGGCGGCATCGACCAGAAGGCAGACGCCATCGACCATCGACAGGATGCGCTCCACCTCGCCGCCGAAATCGGCGTGGCCGGGCGTGTCGACGATGTTGACGCGGGTGCCCTTCCATTCGACCGAGGTGCATTTTGCCAGAATGGTGATGCCGCGTTCGCGCTCGATGTCATTGCTGTCCATCGCGCGTTCGCTGACCTGCTGGCCCTCGCGAAATGCGCCGGATTGCTTGAGAAGCTCGTCCACCAGCGTGGTCTTGCCATGGTCGACGTGGGCGATGATCGCGATGTTGCGCAGTTCCATTGGGGTTCCGGACGAGGGAGGGAAGGTGCGCGGCACTTACAGGGTTTTGCGGCACAAGGCCAGAGGGCGCTTGCCGCAGTGCCGCATAAGCCAGGGTGCCGGGCGTTCAGGTCGCGATATAGCGGTCGCGGCGGTGGTTTATGGCGATGACGACATTCACGACGACCGCGCCAAGAAAGCTGATCGCCACGGTCTGCACGTCGCGCAGGGCAAAGGCAGCGGTAAAAAGGATGGCGTCAAAGCCAAGCTGCACCCAACCGGCACGCCAGCCCAGCTTGTCCTGCAGGATCAGAGCGACGATCCCCACGCCGCCCAGGCTGGCACCATGGCGGAACAGGGCCAGCAGCGCCGAGCCGGACAGGAAGCCGAACAGGATGGCCCCCAGGACAGGGTCCAGCGTCGCGAAGCTGAGGTGCTGCGGCATCCAGATCGACAGGGCCGAGAGCAGCGCCACCGCCACGAATGTTTTCAATGTAAAGACCAGCCCCATCCGTAGGTAGCCGACAATGTAGAAGGGAATGTTGACCAGGAAGAACACAAGGCCGAAGCTCTGGCCCGTCGCATAGGAGATCAGAACCGCCAAGCCTGCGGTCTGCCCGGTGACAAGGCCGAGATGCGTCAGGATGACGATGCCGAAGGCGGCCATCGTCGCGCCATAGGCAAGGCCCTGGGCATCCTCGAACAGGCTGTGTCTTTCGGTCCGGGTCATGCGCTGCGGCTAGCACCGCGGCGACGGGGCGTCAATCGGGGCCAGGTCGCAGCGTTTCCCGTTTCGCGGCAATAGCGCGGGTATTGCGGGATCGTTCAGCAATTCCAGGGTTCCCTGTCCGCCTTTTTGCCGCAATCCTGTGAAATTGACCTGCGGGATCGCGCAAGGTGCTGATTCTTTGCAAAATTCTCATTTTCCTTGCAACTTTTGGGCGTTCAATTCGTAATTGAGGCATGGGTCGCATGGTGCGGCCTTTGGTTGCGGAAAGGCAAAAAGTTCTTTTGGGGGCTAAGGGCGATGCCGTTGTTCAGGCAAACGAACCCGCAACATTGAATGCGGTTTGCCAGATGAGGTGTTGCAATGTCATGCGTTCTGAAAGGGAATACGCGGAAGACTTTTGCTGAAACCTGTGGCCGGCGCCTTGGTGCGATCTCCGGCCTTGCGCTTGCCCTGATGCTAGGGGCGGGTGCCGCCGGGGCCGCGGGCCTTGGCCTTGATGTCGATGTGGGCATCGGCGGCGGCGATGGCGTCGATGCAGATGTGAATGTCGGCATCGGTGGTGGAAACGGCATCAATACGGGTGTGGATGTGGCCATCGGCGGCGGAACGATCGGCACCGGCGTCGATGTCTCGGTCGGCGGCGGCGGCGTGACCACGGGCGTGGGCGTGACCGTCGGCGGCGGCGGCACCACCGTGCCAGGAGGCGGCACGACCACACCGCCCGGCACCACGACGCCCCCTCCGGGCACCGTCCATGTCAACGCTCCGGCGACCGGCGCGCTGATACCGCCCAAGGGCAAGCTGGCCTGCGCCTCGGGCGGCAATGCCACCGCCTTCAACGGCTTCGTTCTGCGCGACAAGGCGGGGGTTGCGGTGGGCATCGTGCATGACGCCACGATCTCGCTCGACCAGAAACTGGTCGGCATCAGCGTTCAGGGCGGCAACAAGTCCTGCTACCAGCTGAAGGGCGGCAGCTTCCGCGTCGGCAATGGTGAGGTCTGGTCCAACGTCTCGGCCGCATCGTTCCGCTGATTGCGGGACTTCCGGGCCCGGCCCTCTCGTGGCCGGACCCGGAAGGCAAAGGGGATCAGGTCACAACATACCAGTCGCGGCGATGATTGAAGGCGATCACCGCGTTCAGGATCACGGCACCCAGCAGCGACCACAGGACGCGGTCGAAGGGCAGAAGAAACAGCGCGATCGAAAACAGCACGAGATCGTGCAGAAGCTGCGTCCAGCCCGCCTTGAAGCCGAAGCGATCCTGCAAGATCAGGGCAACGATGGACACGCCGCCCAATGAGCCGGAATGACGAAACAGTCCGAGAAGACCCACACCGGCCGAGATGCCGAACAGGACCGCTGCGGCACCGGGATGGATCTGGTCGATATGGACCAGCGGTTTCAGAACCTCGGCCATGATCGAGACCAAGGCCACGGTGACCAGCGATTTCAGGCAGAAGATCGGCCCGCGGGCATACCAGGCAAAGCCGAAGAACGGGATGTTCATCAGGAAGAACGTGGCCGAGAAGTTCCAGCCGAAGGCATAGGTCAGGATCAGCGCCGTGCCCGCCGTTCCGCCGGTGACCAGCCCCGCCGCGCGCAGAAGGTGGATGCCCAGCGCGGCCTGCGCCGAAGCGATGACGAGGCCCTGGATATCCTCGAAGAGCGAATAGCGGCGCGGGGCAGAAGGGTCAACATGCATGACCTTATTCTGCGCCCCTTTGGGCTTGCCGTAAAGGGGATCCGAGCGGTGATAGGCCGATCCGGTGCCGAAGCGGGCCGAATGATCCAGGTGTTGCAGCACCGCAGCACCGCCATGCCGTTGTGAATTTGCCGTCTTGCCTGACACGGGCGGGCTGCGGCATTCAGCACAGCATCCGGCGCATCGACACGAGGAGGGGCGGAAATGACTGCATTTGCATACGCCCCGTCGACCGGAGGCAACCGACGCCCAGGACAAAGCGTCCGCGGCTGACCTGTCTGTCCCCTTAGCGGGGCATCCTCGCAACCCTTCCCGGCCTGTATCTTTTTGGTTGCCCCTGCATGGGGAAGTCTGCCCCGGGCCGGGCTTTCCCAACCCAGACCAGAGGCCGGCCCCGGGAGAACCGGGCCGGGATGACGATGATCCTGACTCCGTCGCAGGCAAGCCTGCGCAAGCCCACTGCCATCGAGACGGCAATCGCCGAACATGGCGCCTGGAACGTGTTGTTCGCCGCGGCGGCCGCATTGCTGCGCGGCCGCATGCGCAAGGCGCGCCCGCCGGACCTCGCGGTGCTGAGTGCCTGGATGCGGGCGGATATCGGCCTGCCGCCGCCTGCGCCGACGCCTGACTGGCGCCTCATGGCACCGCATCCGTCGCATCGGCTGTGAAAGCAAAGGGCCGGGATGTCCCGGCCCTTTGCCCCGCGACGATCAGCCCGCCAGCGCCTTGTTGAGATATTCGTCGACCTTTTCCAGATAGCCTATGGTGGTCAGCCATTTCTGGTCCGGCCCGACCAGCAGCGCGAGATCCTTGGTCATCCAGCCATCCTCGACCGTCTGGACACAGACCTTTTCCAGCGTCTCGGCAAAGCGCTTCAGCTCGGCATTGCCGTCCAGCTTGGCGCGGTGCTTCAAGCCGCCCGTCCAGGCGAAGATCGAGGCGATCGAGTTGGTCGAGGTCTGTTCGCCCTTCTGGTGCTGGCGATAGTGCCGGGTCACGGTGCCATGGGCGGCTTCAGCCTCGACCACCTTGCCATCGGGCGTCAGCAGGATGCTGGTCATCAGGCCAAGCGAGCCGAAGCCCTGCGCCACGGTGTCGGACTGCACGTCGCCGTCATAGTTCTTGCAGGCCCAGATATAGCCGCCCGACCATTTCAGCGCGGAAGCCACCATATCGTCGATCAGGCGATGCTCGTACTGGATGCCCGCCTTCTTGAAGGCCTCGGCGAATTCGGCGTCGTAGACCTCCTGGAACAGGTCCTTGAAGCGGCCGTCATAGGCCTTGAGGATGGTGTTCTTGGTCGACAGATAGACCGGCCAGCCCTTGATCAGCCCGTAATTGAACGAGGAGCGGGCGAAGTCGATGATCGACTGATCCAGGTTGTACATGCCCATGGCGACACCCGAGGCCGGGGCGTCGAAGACGTCTTTCTCGATGACCGTGCCATCCTCCCCCACGAATTTCATCGTGAGCTTGCCCTTGCCGGGAAAGCGGAAATCGGTGGCGCGATACTGGTCGCCAAAGGCGTGGCGGCCGACGACGATGGGCTTGGTCCAGCCCGGCACCAGGCGCGGCACGTTGCGGCAGATGATCGGCTCGCGGAAGATCACGCCACCCAGGATGTTGCGGATCGTGCCGTTGGGCGACTTCCACATCTGCTTAAGGCCGAATTCCTGCACCCGCTGTTCGTCCGGGGTGATCGTGGCGCATTTTACCGCGACGCCGACTTCCTTGGTCTTCAGGGCAGAATCGACGGTGATCTGGTCATTCGTCTCATCGCGGCTTTCGATGCCCAGGTCATAGTAAAGCAGGTCGACGTCGAGATAGGGCAGGATCAGCTTCTTCTTGATGAAGTCCCAGATGATCCGGGTCATCTCGTCGCCATCCATCTCGACGATGGGGTTCGCCACCTTGATCTTGGTCATCGCATGCCCTTTCGGTCCGGGGGATTCGCTGCGCTGCTGCATAGCGGATTTCGGCGACTGCGGCAATTACGGTATGCAAATGTATACCAAAAATCCAATATCAATCGAACCAGGGCCGCGCCTTCTCACGCACCCATTCCCACAGGCGCGGGGCGCCGCGGGCGATCTTGGCACCAACACGGGATTCCAGTTGGTCGAAAGTGACATTGTAGGTCGCCCACGTGCCGCCGCCTGATTGCAGGTTCGCCATGACCGGCTGAACCCGGTCCAGGCTTTTGGCGAAGACGGCGTCGGGGGTCTCGGCGGCCTCGAATTCATCCCAGAGCGCGCGGAAGCTGGCGGCAAGATCGGGGGGCAGCAGGCCAAAGATGCGGTCGGCGGCGCGCTGTTCGGCGGCGACGGTGTCGGCACTGGCATGGGCCGCACCATTGGCGGAATGGATCGGCACATCGCCCACATCGATCTTGACCAGGTCATGCAGGATCAGCATGCGGATCACCCGGTCGATGGCGACATCCGCAGGCGCATGGTCGGCCAGCACCATCGCGTAAAGCGACAGATGCCAGGAATGCTCTCCCGAATTCTCGGGCCGCGAGCCATCGACCAGCGTCGTCGCGCGCAGGACCGATTTCAGACGGTCGGCTTCGTTCAGGAAGGCGAATTGCCGGTCAAGCCGCTCGGACATCGCCGTCCCCTTGCTGGCACGCCATCAATGCGCGCTCAGGTCTTTCGGCGCGTCGGGGGCCTTTTCGCCCGCACGTTTCGCCTTAATCGCGCGATCAAGGAAACTGCGCCCGCGCTTTTCCGCCAGACGGATGCGGATCGAGGTCATGAAGGCCTCGTTCAGCGTGGGCGAGGCCTCCATGAGCACGCGGCCGACCTGTTCGTAGAAGCGGTCGTTCTGCAATTCGTCCTGGCTCTCGATCACGTCCCGGGCCAGCGCGTCGGCGAGATCCTGGATGAAGGACATGTCAGCGCGTCCCTTCGGTCATCCGCCGCTTCACATAATCGGAGACGGTTTGGATCATCGGCTTCATATGCGCCTCTTCATCCTTGAAGAAGTGATCCGCGCCCTCGACCTCGGTATGGGTGATGGTGATGCCTTTCTGCTCATGCAGCTTGTTCACCAGACCCTTCACATCCTTGGGCGGAGCCACCTTGTCGGCGGTGCCGTTGATGATCAGGCCCGAAGAGGGGCAGGGCGCAAGGAAAGAGAAATCGTACAGGTTCGCGGGCGGCGCAACCGAGATAAAGCCGGTGATCTCGGGCCGGCGCATCAGAAGCTGCATGCCGATCCAGGCGCCAAAAGAGAAACCGGCGACCCAGCAATGCTTGGCGTTCTGGTTCATGGATTGCAGGTAATCCAGAGCCGAAGCGGCATCGGACAGCTCACCAATGCCCTGGTCATATTCGCCCTGGCTGCGCCCCACGCCGCGGAAGTTGAACCGCAACACTGTGAAGCCGAGGTTGTGGAAGGCGTAATGCAGGTTGTACACGACCTTGTTGTTCATCGTGCCGCCATAGGCGGGATGCGGATGCAGCACGATGGCAATCGGGGCGTCGCGGTCCTTCTGCGGATGGTAGCGACCTTCGAGACGGCCATCGGGACCGGCAAAAATGACTTCGGGCATGGGCCTCGCCTGGATGCGAGCGATTCTTGACGGATTCGCTCAGGGATATTAGAATGGTTCTAAAGGCCGCTGCGGCGGCCCTTGGGTCGGCTTTCGAGGTAATGGGCGCGGCGCGCGCCGTCAATGGACTTGGGTCCATCGACGTAGGGGAGATCAGAGATGAAGCTGTCGACCAAGGGGCGCTATGCGATGGTGGCGCTGGCCGATCTGGCAATGATGCGCCACAAGGCGGGCGGCGAAGACCGCGTGTCTCTGGCGGAAATCTCCAAGCGGCAGGACATTTCGCTGCCCTATCTTGAGCAGCTTTTCGTGAAACTCCGCCGTGCCGGTCTGGTCGAGGCAGTGCGCGGTCCGGGTGGCGGCTATCGCCTGGCGCGCGATCCGGTCGAGATCCGGGTGTCTGAAGTGCTGCAAGCGGTTGAAGAGACGGTCGACGCCACCCATGCCGGGGCAGGGGCCACGGGCGCTGTTTCGGGCACGCGGGCACAATCGCTGACCAACCGGCTGTGGGAATCGCTTTCGGCCAATGTCTATGTGTTCCTGCATCAGGTGCGGCTGTCGGATGTTGTGCAGAACGATCTGACGCCGTGCCCCGCCGTGCCATCCCTGTTCCGCGTGGTGGATGAGGAATGAGCCGCCTCTACCTCGATTGGAATGCCACGGCGCCCCTGCGCCCCGAGGCCAAGGCCGCTATGGCCGAGGCGATGGAGATCGTTGGCAACCCGTCCTCGGTTCATGCCGAGGGGCGGGCGGCCAAGGCGCTTCTGGAACGGTCGCGGGCGCAGATCGCGGCGGCTTTGGGGGCCGAGGGGGCGGATATCGTCTTCACCAGCGGCGCGACCGAAGCGGCCGCTCTGGCCCTGGCGGGACGCAGTCTTGACTGCGCCGATGTGGAACATGAGGCCGTATCGGCCTGGTGCGCGCCGGGTCTGGAGGTTGACCATACGGGGGCGGTTGTTGCGACCGTACCGGGGTGCATGGCGTTGCAACTGGCCAATTCCGAGACCGGGGTGGTGCAGACCCTGCCCGACGGGCTTGCCGTGTCGGACTTGACCCAAGCTTTCGGCAAGCTGCCTTTCGCCTTCAACTGGCTGGGCTGCGAGATGGGCCTTGTCTCGGCGCATAAGCTGGGGGGACCCAAGGGGGTCGGCGCCCTTGTGCTGCGGCAAGGTATTGACCTGAAAGCGCAATTGCGCGGCGGCGGGCAGGAAATGGGGCGCCGCGCAGGGACCGAGAACTTGATCGGCATCGCCGGTTTCGCCGCGGCGGCGGAGGCTGCGGCCCGCGATCTGTCGCTTGGAATCTGGGACGAACTGTCCCAGATTAGAAATATTCTAGAATCAGCATTGCTGGCGGCGGAGAAGGGGACTATTTCAGTCGGGATAGCCTCGCAGCGCCTGCCCAATACCCTGTGCCTGATCGCCCCCGGCTGGAAGGGCGAGACGCAGGTGATGGCGATGGATCTGGCCGGGTTCGCGGTATCGGCCGGTTCGGCCTGTTCCAGCGGCAAGGTCCGGGCCTCGAAAGTGCTGCGGGCGATGGGATACGGCGAGGCCGAGGCGGGACAAGCGATCCGCATCTCGATCGGGCCGGGTGTGACAGAAACGGATGTGCTGCGGTTCGCCGATGCGTGGACCAAAGCCTATGCCAAGGCCCGGGCGCGGGCCGCATGACGGGAACGATGCGATGAACAAGCCGCTGATCGAAGACATCCGCGAGGGCGTGGACCGCGAGACGATCGAGACCGTCCAGGCCATGTCCGGCAAGTACAAATATGGCTGGGAAACCGATATCGAGACCGAATTCGCCCCCAAGGGCCTGTCGGAAGACATCGTCCGCCTGATCAGCGAGAAGAATGGCGAGCCGGATTGGATGCTTGACTGGCGTCTGGCTGCCTATCGGCGCTGGTTGCAGATGGAAGAGCCCCGCTGGGCGATGCTGCACTATCCTGAAATCGACTATCAGGATCAGTATTATTACGCCAAACCCAAAGGCTTCGACAACAATCCTAAATCTCTGGACGAAGTAGATCCCAAGCTTCTGGCAACCTATGCCAAGCTGGGCATTCCGCTGAAGGAACAGGCGATCCTCGCCGGGGTCGAAGCGCCCGAGGGCGAACGCCGCGTTGCGGTGGATGCGGTCTTTGACAGCGTGAGCGTCGGCACGACCTTCAAGGAAGAGCTGAAGAAAGCGGGCGTGATCTTCTGCCCGATCTCCGAGGCGATCCGCGATTACCCCGAGCTTGTCCAGAAATACCTGGGCTCGGTCGTGCCGCAGTCCGACAACTTCTTCGCCACGCTGAACTCGGCCGTCTTCTCGGACGGCTCCTTCGTCTACATCCCGCCGGGTACCCGCTGCCCGATGGAATTGTCGACCTATTTCCGCATCAATGCCGAAAACACGGGCCAGTTCGAGCGCACGCTGATCATCTGCGACAAGGGGGGCTATGTGAGCTACCTCGAAGGCTGCACCGCGCCCAAGCGCGATACCCATCAGCTTCATGCTGCCGTTGTGGAAATCGTCATCCTCGAGGATGCTGAGGTGAAATATTCCACCGTCCAGAACTGGTACCCGGGCGATGAGAACGGCAAGGGCGGCATCTACAATTTCGTCACCAAACGCGCCGATTGCCGGGGCGACCGCGCCAAGGTGATGTGGACTCAGGTGGAAACCGGCTCGGCGATCACCTGGAAATACCCGTCCTGCATCCTGCGCGGTCATGACAGCCAGGGCGAGTTCTATTCGATCGCCATCGCCAACAATGCCCAGCAGGCCGATACCGGCACTAAGATGATCCATCTGGGCCGCAACACGAAATCGCGCATCGTGTCCAAGGGAATATCTGCGGGCCGGGCGCAGAACACCTACCGCGGCCTTGTCTCGGTGCATCCGAAGGCGGCGGGCAGCCGCAACTATACCCAATGCGACAGTCTACTGATCGGCGACAAATGCGGGGCCCATACGGTGCCTTATATCGAAGTGCGCAACAATTCGTCGCGCTGCGAGCACGAGGCGACCACCTCGAAAGTCGATGAGGACCAGCTTTTCTATTGCCGCTCGCGCGGGATGGACGAGGAAGAGGCCGTCGCCCTGGTGGTGAATGGTTTCTGCAAGGAAGTGCTGCAGGCCCTGCCAATGGAATTCGCCATGGAGGCGCAAAGCCTGGTGGCGATCAGCCTGGAAGGCAGCGTGGGGTAGGGGCGTGACACAGCTTTGCCCCGGTTACCTTGCATTTGATGCAATTGCGTCCCATTGCGGCCAAGTCGATGGGGTCCCCTTGGTGAAAGCCAAGGGACGGGGACTGCACGATGCTTACGGCGCAAAAGCTGGAATTCCAGGACAGGATCGCGCGCATCGCCGCGGGGCAGGGCAGCACGCGCGCAACGGTCTTCGTGGGCCAGGACATGACGTTCAGCTATGTGCCCCGCAACCGGCGCCGCAAGGACGGCCTGGCCGAGATTATCGCCAATGCGCGTCATTCGCTGTCCTTTCCCGTCTGCATGGCGATCGGGGTGGTGAGCTACGGTCTCTATCTCTACGGCCAGTGGATCCTGCGCGGCCTGCCGCAAGCGCCCGAAAGTCTCGACCTGGAAATGGCGGTAACGGCGCTGGCGACGTGCTGCATCACGGTGCTTTTGACCCATTTGCTGGGTCTGCGCGCGCGGGCGCTGTATGTTCCGAAGCTGCTGGGCGTGGCGTTCGGAATGATGTTTTTCCACAACTTCGTGCACGCCTACCCGGCATTCTTCGACCAGGCCTTCTCTCCTCTTTGGGTGGCCAAGATCACGTCGATGACCGAGCCGCATTCGCTTTTGTTCCGGGGGGTAAGTTTCTCCTTCTGACCGCCGCCGCTTCGGGGGGCGTCAATGTCTGAGGCATTGGTACGGTCGCGGCCCGAGGTCACGCTGCCCGATGCCGAGGCGGCGGCGCTGCGCGATGCCTATGCGGCGGCCGCGACGGTGCTGGAATATGGCTCGGGTGGATCTACCCTCATGGCGGCCGAGTTGGGGGCTGAAGTCTGGGCCGTGGAAAGCGACGCGAAATGGGCCGATATGATGCGCCGTGCCTTGACCGGCAAAGCTGCGCATGTGCTGCATGTCGATATTGGCCCGACTGGCGACTGGGGGCATCCGATCGACGAGTCGCGCGCAAGGCATTGGCCGGATTACTCGATTAATATCTGGGATATGCCTGGGTTTCTTCACCCTGATGTCGTGCTGGTGGATGGTCGATTCCGGTTGGGCTGCTTCCTGACCGTGGCCTATTCGATCACCCGGCCTATCACCCTGTTCTTCGATGATTACGTGCCGCGCGCCGCCTATCACAAGGCCGAGACGCTGGTGGCGCCAACCGCCTTGATCGGCCGCATGGCGCGGTTCGATCTGTCGCCCATGACACTGACCCCCGACCGCCTCCGCGCCTATGCCAGCGCGCTGATGCAGCCGGTGTAAGGAGAGAAAGATGCTTGAGATCAAGAACCTGCATGTGAAACTTGAGGAGGAGGACAAGGTGATCCTGCGCGGGGTCGACCTGGTCGTGAATCCGGGCGAAGTCCATGCGATCATGGGCCCGAATGGCTCGGGCAAATCGACGCTGTCCTATGTGCTGGCAGGCCGCGAAGGCTATGAGGTCACCGACGGCGAAGCGAGCCTTGATGGTGAGGCGCTGCTGGAGATGGAGCCCGAGGAGCGCGCCGCTGCCGGCCTTTTCCTGGCTTTCCAGTATCCGGTCGAGATTCCGGGCGTCGGCAACATGACCTTCCTGCGCACGGCCGTGAACGCGCAACGCAAGGCGCGCGGTGAAGAGGAACTGTCGGCGGGAGATTTCCTCAAACTGGTGCGTGAGAAGGCCAAGCAGCTGAAGATCGACGCAGAAATGCTGAAGCGTCCGGTCAATGTGGGCTTCTCGGGCGGCGAGAAGAAGCGCAACGAGATCCTGCAAATGGCGATGCTAGAGCCGAAGATGTGCATTCTCGACGAGACGGATTCGGGCCTTGACGTCGATGCAATGAAATTGGTGGCCGAAGGCGTTAACGCGCTGCGCGATCCGGGGCGGGCCTTCCTGGTTATCACGCATTATCAACGGCTTCTGGACCATATCAAACCTGACGTGGTGCATATCATGGCGGCGGGAAGGATCATCCGCAGCGGCGGCCCCGAGCTGGCGCTTGAGGTTGAGAACAATGGCTATGCCGACATTCTGGCCGCCGAAGGCGCGGGGGCGAAGTGATGGCTCTGCCCAAGGCCAAGGAAGACGCGCTGGCCGCGAGGCTGGCGGCGCTGGATCTGCCGCGCGGCGGCTTCACCAAGGCCGCGCGGGTGGCGGCACTTGCGCGGCTGCAAGCCATGGGCCTGCCGGCGCGGCGCGACGAATACTGGCGCTACACCAACCCGGCGCTGCTGACCGATCCTGCGCCGCAACGGGCCGTGGCCCTGCGCGTCGACCGGCCGATCTTTTCCGGCCTCGACAAGGTGCGGCTGATCTTTGTTGATGGCGTCTTCGATGCGGCAGCTTCGGATGACCCGACGCTGGCCGGGGTGGAAATCCAGCTTCTGTCGCAGGCCGATGCGCAGGATATCCACTGGGCGGGGGCACTGTACGGCACGCTGGAAGAGGCGGGGCAAAACCCGGTTGAACGCCCTCTGGCCGCGATGAACACCGCCGCCGCGCGTGAAGGGCTGATGATCCGGGTTACCGGCAAGGCGCCGAAGCCGCTGCATATTTCTTATCGTGCAAGTTCAGACCATTCGGACGTCATCCTCCACCATTGCGTGAAGGTCGAGCCCGGGGCGGAGCTGACGCTTCTGGAAACCGGAACCGCTGGTGCGCGCGGCAATCTGGTGATGGAGGCCGAGATCGGCCGTGGCGGCAAGCTGCATCACATCCGTCCGCAGGGGCGGGCCGAGGCGCGGCAGGTGGTGACCCATCTGTTCGCGCGCGTCGCCGCCGAGGCGCAGTTCAAGAGCTTTACCCTGGCGCTGAACGGCACCTTGACCCGCAACGAGGCGGTGGTCGAGCTTCTGGGCGATGATGGTGTCGCGCATCTGGCGGGGGCCGCGCTTGGCGACGGCGCCTTCCATCATGACGACACGGTCTTCATCACCCATGCGGGGCTGCGCTGCGAAAGCCGCCAGGTCTACAAGAAGGTGCTGAAGAACGGCGCGGTGGGTGTGTTCCAGGGCAAGATCCTTGTGAAGCAAAGCGCACAGAAGACGGACGGATATCAGATTTCCCAGTCTCTGCTCCTGGACGGCGATAGCCAATTCCTGGCCAAGCCCGAGCTGGAAATCTATGCCGATGACGTGAAATGCTCGCATGGGTCGACCTCGGGCGCGATCGACGACACGGCGCTGTTCTACCTGCAATCGCGCGGGGTGCCGAAGAAGACTGCGCAGTCGCTGTTGGTTCTGGCCTTCCTGGCCGAAGCGATTGACGAGATCGAGGACGAGGCGATTGCCGCCGATATCCGCGACCGGCTGGAGGGCTGGCTGCAAAGCCACCAGAGCTGATGAGCGTCACCACGGATATCCTGCAAAGCTGGGTCCATCCGCGGCGGGTCTTCCGCCGGCGGTTGGGCGATGCCCCGCGCGAGGACCGGGCCCTGGCCGTGCTGATGGCGGCTTGCGGGCTGATGTTCGTGGCGCGCTGGCCGGCCCTGGCGCGCGAGGCGCAGCTCAGCGCCGGCCAGCCGGATGCGCCGGAGTTGCAGGCGCTGCTGGGGATCAACCTTTTCGCCCTGATCTTCATGGCGCCGGTTATCTTTTATGCCCTGGCGGGATTGGGTCATCTTGTGGCGCGGGCGCTTGGTGGGCAAGGCAGCGGATTTGCCAGCCGTATGGCCTTGTTCTGGGCGCTTCTTGCCGTTGCACCGCTGATGCTTTTGCAGGGACTGGTCGCCGGATTTGTCGGCCCGGGACACGCCCTGACGGCGACTGGGGCGCTGGTCGGCTTTGGCTTTCTGGCTCTTTGGCTGATTTTTCTGCATGAGGCGCATCGAAAGGCGCAGGTTACATGACTTTTGGCCAGTATCTGACCGGGCTTTTGACGCTGACCTTGCGCGATCCGCGGGCAGCGATGCGCAGCCTGCACAAGCTTGATCTGCCCGTTGGCCTTTTGCCCCTGGGCCTGGCGCTGGTCGCGATCGGCGCGGCGTTCCTGCTGCATCTTGGCCTCGCGACCGGCCTGCTGCCGGCCCCTGTCGACCCGCTGTCGCAATCGCTTTTCGCAGCGCCCTTGGTCACGGCCGGGATCCAGCTGGTCGCGCTGGTCATCGCGGTGCTGACCATCCGCAGCGTCGGCGCCATGTTCGGCGGGCGCGGCAGTCTGGAAGATTCCGCGCTGGCGGTGATCTGGCTTCAGGTCGTGTTGCTGGTGCTGCAGGCGGCTCAGTTCCTGAGCTACCTTGTCCTGCCGCCGCTGGCCCCTTTGATCGGCCTGGCGGCAATAGCGGTTTTCTTCTGGCTTCTGACGGC
Source organism: Neotabrizicola paludis (assembly GCF_044142105.1). Taxonomy (NCBI): domain Bacteria; kingdom Pseudomonadati; phylum Pseudomonadota; class Alphaproteobacteria; order Rhodobacterales; family Paracoccaceae; genus Neotabrizicola; species Neotabrizicola paludis. Next base: position 666,855 of record NZ_JBGTYM010000001.1, on the reverse strand, counting down.
CTTCGTGGCCGAAGTTCACGGATTCACCCGGCCCGGTCTGGTCTTTCTGGGCATCATCGGAACCTTCCTGCTGCTCGCATTGCTGCTGTCCATCGTGCTGGCGATGACGATTGATCCGGAGCTTCTCCATGTATGACGTGACCAAGATCCGCGCCGATTTTCCCATCCTGTCGCGGCAGGTGAACGGCAAGCCGCTGGTCTATCTGGACAACGGCGCCTCGGCCCAGAAGCCGCAAGTGGTGATCGACGCGATCACCCAGGCCTATTCTCAGGAATATGCCAATGTTCACCGTGGGTTGCACTTCCTTTCCAATCTTGCGACCGAGAAGTATGAATCCGTCCGTGGCGTGGTGAAACGCTTTCTCAACGCGCCCTCCGAGGATGAGATCGTCTTTTCCACCGGCACGACCGAGGCGATCAACCTGATCTCCTATGCCTGGGCCGCGCCGCGCCTTCAGCCCGGAGACGAGATCGTGCTTTCGGTGCTGGAGCACCATGCCAATATCGTGCCCTGGCATTTTCTGCGCGAGCGGCAGGGTGTCGTGCTGAAATGGGTCGATTGCGATGATGCGGGTGGGCTGGATCCTCAGGCGGTGATCGACGCGATCGGACCAAAGACCCGCCTGGTCGCGCTGACCCAGATGTCGAATGTAACCGGCACCGTGGTCGATGTGGCGGCGATCTGCGCGGCGGCGCGGGCAAAGGGCGTTCCGGTCTTGGTCGACGGGTCGCAGGGCGCGGTCCATATGCCGGTGGACGTGCAGGCCATCGGCTGCGATTTCTACGCCATCACCGGTCACAAACTCTATGGTCCAAGCGGTTCCGGGGCGATCTTCATACAGCATGAGAGAATGAAGGAAATGCGGCCCTTCCTGGGGGGGGGCGACATGATCCGCGAGGTTACCCGCGAGAGCGTGACCTACAACGACCCGCCAATGAAATTCGAGGCCGGGACCCCCGGCATCGTCAACCAGATCGGCATGGGCGTGGCGCTGGACTACATGATGGGCTTGGGTATGGCCGATATCGCCGCCCATGAGCGTTGCCTGCGCGATTATGCGCGCGCCCGGCTGTCGGGGCTGAACTGGCTGAATCTGCAAGGTACGACAAGTGACAAGGGCGCGATCTTCAGCTTTACCCTGCAAGGTGCTGCACATGCCCATGATATCTCGACCGTTCTGGACAAGCGGGGGGTGGCGGTGCGCGCAGGCACGCATTGCGCCATGCCGCTGATGGAGCGCCTGGGCGTGACTGCGACCTGCCGGGCCTCCTTCGCGCTCTACAACACGCCGGAGGAGGTGGACGCGCTGGTCTCGGCGCTGGAGCTTTGCCACGAGCTTTTCGCCTGACGTTTGCCAGTTGCAGCGGGGCAGGGCAGCCGCTATAGACGCCGCCAGAGACATATCGCGCACCCGTAGCTCAGCTGGATAGAGTGCTGCCCTCCGAAGGCAGAGGTCACAGGTTCGAATCCTGTCGGGTGCGCCAAATCTTCGACCTGTTCCAGAAGTTGTGGTGGCAGGCGCGGTCTGAGGGCTTTTGTTATAATTGCCTCAGCCGACAGGCTGGCCCGCCGCAACCCCGCGCAGCATGGCGGCGCAACCGACTCGTGATGCGGGTGCGATATGATCGTCGGCAGCGACGGGATCAGTGTTTCTGCATTCCTCTTCGTCGAAGGAAGCGCTGCTGCCAGAAGGTAGCGTCTGTTCGGGGCCAATAGGGCGCTGCGTTTCCTAATGGAAGGGCGAGGTCGCGCCGCCCAGCTGCATGTATTGCTTGAGGTGGCTCTTGTGCGAAAACCGCTGGGACGCGGCACCTGGATCGCTGCGCAACAAGACTGGCGTGATCCTTCGCAATCACCGTCATTCCTGCCCGACCCTTGCGTCCAATTTCGAACGCGTCAATCGACGCAATCCAGGATCGAGGAGCGCGTCGCGAGATCTGCTCCACTTTAGCCGCTTCTTTCGTGGCATTCCGCATGGGGTAGGGCCGATGCTTACCAATCGTTCATCGGTTCGTGTGCTTTCTGTGGGGATGGGAAGCCCCGAATCCCTGCCAGGACTGCGCATGAGGTCGGAATGCCGTTCAACCCGAAGCTCGAGGATACAGTTCTGTATTCGGTGCTTGGCGGATCGCGTCGTGACCCTGTCCTTGTTCTGGGCGGCGGCATTGCCGGGTTGGGGGTGGCGCGGGGTCTCTCGGCGCGGGGCCACAGCGTCATCGTGATCGATGCCGAACGCGAGATCGGCGGAACCCATCGCTCCCGCGTTTTCGGACCATACACGTTTGATCTTGGCAGCATCTTCTATGAGGAGGAGGCCTTGATCTTTCAGGTCTTTCCGGGGCTGCGCGACCTTTGTCCCAGGGTGATGCGGCTGGAACGGCGGCTTTCGCCGCAGGGCGAGGTGCTCAATCATCCCATCGATCCGCGCGACGTGCAGGCCTGGAGCTTGCCGCGCCGCGCTGCAGCCTTGGCCGATCTTGCCTGGAGCCGAATGATCCGGCGCAGCGACGGCTCGCTTGAGGGCATATGCTTGCACAAGCTGGGCCGCAGGGTTTTTGAAGGCACGGGACTGCGCAACTATCTTTTGCGATTCAATCACACCGAACCGGCCTTGATCGACGAAGAGTTTTTCTATCGCCGCATGGTCTTTCTCGACCGATTGGCCCAGCCTGGCCGCATGCTGCCGATCCTCTGGCGCGGCCTGATCTCGCAAGGCGCTACCATGGCGGAAGGGCAGGCGCTGCGCGTGCGCCCTTCGGAGGGGTTTGAGGCGCTCTTCGACCCGGTTCGCCGGATGCTAGTGGCATCGGGCGTGCGTTTCGAACTTGGCGCCCCGATCCGGCGCATTCGGCGCGAAGGGGGCAGCTATCTGGTCACAACCGATCGGGACGAGTTCCGAGGCTGCTGTGTCGTCAGCGCGATGCCGCTGGACACCTGCCACCGCGCCGTTTTTGGAAAGGAAAGTGGGTTAAAAAGCCTTGATATACTTACGCTTTTTGTTTCAGCACAGTCTATTGCCGCCAGTTTTGGCACCGTTATCTACAATTTTCATGCGCAGGGTCGGTGGAAACGGGCGACGGTCTATTCGCGGCTATATCCCGGACTGGGCGCCGGGCGCGAATTCATGTCGGTTGAACTGACGCTGCCTCACGGCGGTGCGGCTGACCCGGAAGAAGCCTTCGCCGATCTGTCCAACCATCTTGGAGGGTTGAATCTCGGCGTCGGAGATTTGCGGCTTGAGGGCTATGAGGTGATCAAATCCGCATATCCTTACAATCTGACCGGGCAGGCCGACGCTGCGACGCCGGTGCTGAAATCGCTTGAGGATTTCGGCATCGTCGCTGTCGGTCGTCAGGGGCGCTTCGAATATCTGCCAACCGCGAGCGGCGTGCTGAAGCGCGTGAACCATGAGTTGGCACTGGCCGCGGCACGAATGCAGCTGGGAAATCAGCAGCCGGCGGATGCCGCCTGACGATGCGCGCGCAGGCCAGGTTGAATACGCCGGTCGGGCAGTGGGTTCTCGGCTTACGCGCCAAGGAAGTCGCAGGGGGCAGAGCTACACTCAACCAAGGTGAAAGACCGCTGCGAGCCGTATAGTTTTTCGCATAATCAGTATTATGTAAAATACTGATGCGCTTAACTAGACAATGGCGCGCTCGACCATCGGCTTACCTTGTGCCACCCGGTCAAAAGACAATTCCGAAAGATCAATGCTTTGCCAGCCGCCGCTGAGAATATGCTCGGCAATCCCGCGACCGACGGCCGGCGATTGCTGTAGGCCGTGCCCTGAGAAGCCGTTCATCAGGAAAAGATTGGGCAGCGCCGGATGCGGCCCCAGGATCGCGTTCTGATCCAGCGTGTTATAATCGTAGTGGCCAACCCAGTGCCGAACCACCTTTACAGCGTCAAAGCCCGGACAACGCGCGTAAAGCTGTTCCCAGATCACATCCTCAAACAGATGAAGATCGGGTTCGAAGTCACTGGCATCGCAAGCATGATCCTCATGCGGGACCGTAGCGGTGATCCATTGGCCGCGCTCTGGCCGCAGATAGAACCCACGATCGATCAGCAAGGGCGCATCAGGATGGCGGGCGTTCGGCGCGTTGATGACAAAGACTGTGCGCTTGCGCGGTTCCACGGGCAGATCCAGCCCGACCCAGCGCAGCACTGCCGCGCCGCGCGTGCCCGCCGCATTCACCACGGAACCGCAGGGCACAAGGCCCCTGCCCTCGATTTCGACGCCCGTGATCCGGTCGCCATTCACCGCAAGGCCTATGGCGCGACCTGTTTCGAACCGCGCACCCTGCGCCCGCGCTGCGTTACGGAAACCGGCGAGCAAGCCCATATTGTCGAACCAGCCTTCATCGCGCGGTCCAAAGCTGCCGGCCGCCAGGTCCGAAGTTTCGATCCAGGGGAAGCGTGCCTTCACCTGATCGGCGGACCAAACTTCGGTCGCCGCCCCGCAGGCGCGCTGCATCGCCGCCAGTTCCTCCATGACCTGCCGCTGCGCGGGATCGGTGGTCAGAAACAGGTAGCCATTCTCTTGCAAACCCAGCGAGGGCACATCGCCTGACGGGCCGATGTTCTCGGAGAAATTCCTTATGAAATCAATTCCGAAACGGGAAATCTTGACATTGGTCGGATCAGAGAATTGCTGGCGTACCGAAGCGACGGACAGCGCCGTCGCGGCCTGTGCATAGCTTGGGTCCTGCTCGACCACCAGCACCCTCAATCCCGGGGCCATCCGGGTCAGCCAATAGGCCGCCGATGCGCCCATAACGGCACCGCCGATGATGATGACATCTTCCGTCATGAATTTTTCCAAGTCTCGACAGGGTTGCCGCGTCTGAATATGACAGGTTCGGTAATAGAACAACCAGCCGCCATGCCCGGTGCTGGATCGTAACGGTTATTTGGAGGGCTCATTCATGGCCAAGGACGCCATACTGGGACTGTTGCGCAAGATTGCCGAGGCGCAAAGCATCGACAACGCTTGGGGCCTGGCCAGCGGCTATTTTGCCAGCATCGGCTTCCGGCGGATGATGTATGGCTTCACGCGCTTTCGACATCAGCGGACGATCGGCGATCCCGACGATGCGCTGTTCCTGACCACATTCGAGGGAGAGTATGCGCAACGCTATTTCCAGGGTGGTTTCTACGCTCGTGCGCCGGCCTTTCGCTGGGCCGAACGCAATTCCGGCGCCTGCACCTGGACCTGGGTTAAGGAAGCCTATGAAGCGGGCCGATTGCCGCCCGAAGAGATGGAGGCCGTGCGCTTCAATGCCTCGATGGGGGTTCTGGCTGGCATTACCATCAGCTTCCCCGAGGTTTCGGCTCGGGCCAAGGGGGCCATGGGGTTGACGGCCGATCCGGGCCTTGACCACCTTGCGGTGGAACAGATCTGGTCCAGCCGTGAAGACGAGATTCTCGCCGTCGCGCATATGATGCACCTTCGCATCACTCAGCTGCCGCAGTTGACGCGCCAGCGTGCTTTGTCGCCGCGCCAGCGCGAGGCGCTGGAATGGGTCGCCGATGGCAAGACCACGCAGGATGTGGCGCTGCTGATGGGTGTGAGTCCCGCCATGGTCGAAAAGCACCTGCGCCTCGCGCGCGAGGCGCTTGCTGTCGAGACGACGGCCCAGGCGGTCGCCAAGGGGGCGTTGTTGAATATGATCTTCCAGCGCCCGGCAGAACCCGTGGCGCAGGCGGCACGGTGAAAGCCCGACGCCACAGTCGGGGTGGACGGTAGGGTTTTCCCTACTCGTTTGGCGCAGAGCTATGAGCGAGTTTGCACCTGTTCAGCAGGCGCGGTGTTTTGGGCTGCGACAGTCTGGGCGTCACGGTAGGGGCGTGTTTCCATTTGCCCTCACCGAATTGGCATCCGATCCCCTCGGCTCTGCCGGACCGGCCCGGAAAGTCCTCATCCCCAGTGTTGGATGGGTCGGTCGGAACGGGTGCGGCATCGCTAGGCGGGCCGCGCCTTTTTCGTTTCAGTCGCCACGCATGTTAGCAGCCGTTTGCCACGGCCCCAAAAGGCAAGGGCCGACACGTTTCCGCGCCGGCCCTGTATGACATCGCGAACCTTGCGGCCCGGACAATCAGCCTTGAACCATCTTCGCCACTTCGGCGGCGAAGTCTTCTTCCTTCTTCTCGACACCTTCGCCCACCATCACGCGGGCGTAGCCGGTGATCTCGACGCCAGCATCCTTGGCGGCCTGTTCGACCGTCACATCGGGATTTATGACGAAAGCCTGGCCCAGAAGCGTGTTCTCGGCGAGGAACTTCTTCATCCGGCCCGGGATGATGTTGTTGTGGATGACCTGCTCGGGCTTCGGCTTGGCCGAGGTCGCGTTCTCTTCCAGCGCCTTGGCGGTCTGGACGGCCAGCTCGCGCTCGACCACCGACTTGTCCATCGTGGCTTCCGACAGCGACAGCGGCGAGGTCGCGGCGATGTGCATCGCGAATTGCTTGCCGATTTCCTGCGCCTTGGCGGCCGGGCCGTTCAGCGCGACCAGCACGCCGATCTTGCCCATGCCTTCGGAGGCGGCATTGTGCACATAGGAGACGACGGTGTCGCCTTCCAGGATGTGCATGCGGCGAAAGGTCATGTTCTCGCCGATGCGGGCGATCGATTCGCTGATCACCTCGTCGACGGTCTTGCCGTTCAGATCGGCGGCCTTGACCACCTCGACCGACTCGCCCGTGGTCAGCGCCACGCGGGCGACTTCCCGCACCAGCGCCTGGAAGTCGGCGTTCTTGGCGACGAAGTCGGTTTCCGAGTTGATCTCGACCGCGACACCGCGGCCGTTCGACACGGCCACGCCCACCAGGCCTTCTGCGGCAACGCGGTCGGCCTTCTTGGCGGCCTTGGCCAGGCCCTTGGTGCGCAGCCAGTCGACCGCGGCTTCCATGTCGCCATCGGTCTCGGTCAGCGCCTTCTTGGCGTCCATCATCCCCGCGCCGGTCGAATCGCGCAGTTCCTTCACCATCGCTGCGGTGATCGTCATCTTTGTCTCGCTCCTCGGAATAGGGGCCTCGGCGGGGCCTAACCCCGCCGGGCAACAGGCTTGTGACAGGTAGGCCGCGCGCCCCGGGGGGCTGCGGCCCGGCCTCAGGCCTCTTCCGAGGCCGCCACGGCGTCTTCTTCGGGCTGGGCTTCCAGCGCGCCCAGATCGACGCCGGCGGCGCCCATCTGCGCGGTCATCCCGTCCAGCGCGGCGCGCGCGACCAGATCGCAGTAGAGCGCGATGGCGCGGGCGGCGTCGTCATTGCCCGGGATGATGTGGTTGATGCCCTTGGGCGAGCAGTTGGTGTCAACCACGGCCACGACCGGGATGCCCAGCTTACCGGCTTCCTGGATCGCCAGGTCTTCCTTGCCCACGTCGATGATGAACAGCAGGTCCGGCACGCCGCCCATTTCACGGATCCCGCCCAGCGAAGCCTGCAGCTTGGCCTGGTCGCGTTCCATGTTCAGCCGTTCCTTCTTGGTCAGGCCTTCGCCGCCCGCCGCCAGGACCTCGTCGATCTGCTTCAGGCGCTGGATCGACTGGGACACGGTCTTCCAGTTGGTCAGCGTGCCACCGAGCCAGCGGTGATTCATGTAGTATTGCGCGCATTTCTCGGCGGCTTCGGCGATCGGCTTCTGGGCCTGACGCTTGGTGCCGACGAACAGGATGCGGCCGCCCTTGGCGACGGTGTCGCGCACGACCTTCAGCGCCTGGTCCAGCAGCGGGACGGTCTGCGTCAGGTCGATGATGTGGATGCCGTTGCGGTCACCATAGATGTACTCGCCCATGCGGGGGTTCCAGCGGGCAGTCTGGTGGCCGTAGTGAACGCCAGCTTCAAGCAGCTGACGCATGGAAAACTCGGGGAGCGCCATGTCCAAATCCTTTCCGGTTTGCGCCTCGGCAGGGTGTCTCAGGGTTGCCCCCAACCGGTGGACCCTTCGGGATGTCTCCCCGAAAAAGCCCTCACCCAGCCTGTGAAGTGGCGCGCATATAGCGGGACGGTCCGGGAATGGCAAGAGCCTGCCGAACAGGTTCCGAACGCCACAATCGTGACCGCAGCAACAGGAACCCCCGCTGCCGCGTTGCGTTTTCCCTGACAAGACCATGATGGAGATTGAGATGCTTGACAAGAATGCGCTGGTGGTTGTGGCCGATGGCGAAGGCGCGATCCTGTTCCGCAACACCGAACGCCATGGACTTAAGCTTGAAACGGCTGAAAAGCTGGTGCCGGGTGACCTTGCTGATCAGGGACCTTCCGGTTCGATCCCGCCCGATATGGATTGGCAGGAGCAACTTGAGGCAACCTTTGCGAAAATCCTGACCCGCCGCCTGAACGAAATGGCGCTGAAGCAGGAATTCGAGCAGATCCTGATCGTGGCCGATCCCTCCACCCTGGGCCAGATGCGCCCGCTCTATCACAAGGAACTGGAAAAGCGCCTCGTGCGCGATGTTCCGAAAACGATGACGAACTCGACCACGGCAGAAATCGAACGCGCCTTGGCCGCATGATGACATGAGGAAAGGCCGGCGCGCCCGCTTGAAGGCGCGCTGGCGATTTGCGACAAGCGGGGCCATGCAAGACAGCCCTGCGCTCCTTCCCGACATTCTCTGCATCGGCTCCGTTCTATGGGACATCATCGGGCGCAGCCCGGCCGCGATGCGGCTGGGATCGGATGTACCGGGCCGGATCACCAGGCTGCCCGGCGGTGTGGCGATGAATATCGCGATGACGCTGGCGCGGTTCGGACTGCGTCCTGCGGTCCTGACCGCCATCGGTCGCGATGCCGAGGGGGACGAGCTGGTCAATGCCTGCACCCATCTTGGCCTTGAGACGCGATTTGCCTATCGATCCGAGGATCTGCCGACCGATCGCTATATGGCGGTCGAAGGCGCGAATGGCCTTATCGCCGCCATCGCCGACGCTCATTCGCTTGAAGCGGCAGGCGACAAGATCCTCCGTCCGCTTGAGGATGGCCGTCTGGGCAGCGCCACCACCCCCTGGTCCGGCCCGATCGCGCTGGATGGCAACCTGACCGAGAAGCTGCTGGCCGAGATCGCGGTCTCACCGCTTTTCTCCGCCGCCGACCTGCGCGTGGCGCCCGCCAGCCCCGGCAAGGCCGACCGGCTGCGCCCCATCCTGTCCCATCCCGGCGCCACGCTTTATGTGAATCTCGAAGAGGCGAACATCCTGACCAAGGCGGCGGCTGACACCGCCGCCCGCGCCGCCGAGGCGCTTTTGGCGCGCGGCGCGGCGCGGGTGCTGGTCACCGATGGCGGCAGGCCCGCCGCCGAGGGCACGCAGGGCGCGGGCGTGATCGAAGGCTGCCCGCCCCCCGTTTTGGTGACCCGCGTGACCGGCGCGGGCGATACGTTCATGGCGGCGCATCTTGTAGCGCAGCGCGCCGGGCGCGACCGCTCCGAGGCGCTGTCCGCGGCCCTTGCCGCCGCCGCCGCCTATGTCTCAGGAGATCCAGGATCGTGATGCTTCCCCTTGAATTCTCGCCCGAAGTCGCAAAAGCCCGTGCCGAGGACCGCCCGCTGGTGGCGCTGGAATCCACCATCATCACCCATGGAATGCCCTATCCGCAAAATGTCGACACCGCGCGCCGGGTCGAGGCCGAAATCCGCACCGCCGGAGCGGTGCCCGCCACCATGGCGGTCATGGGCGGCAAGATCCATGTCGGCCTGACCGACAGCGCGCTTGAGGCGCTAGGTCAGGCGCAGGGCGTGGCCAAGCTGTCGCGCGCCGATCTGGCGGCCTGCGTCGCCACCGGCGGCACCGGGGCCACGACCGTTGCAGCCACGATGATCTGTGCCCGGCTGGCCGGAATCGGCGTCTTTGCGACCGGCGGCATCGGCGGGGTCCATCGCGGGGCCGAGACCAGTTTCGACATTTCCGCCGACCTGTTGGAATTGGCCCAAACCCCCGTTACCGTGGTCGCCGCCGGGGCAAAAGCGATCCTGGATCTGCCGAAAACACTGGAAGTTCTGGAAACTCAGGGGGTTCCGGTGATTTCCTACGGGCAGGACGCCTTCCCCGCCTTCTGGTCGCGCGACTCGGGCCTCAAGGCCCCGCTGCGCATGGACCACCCCGCCCAGATCGCTGCCGCCCACAGGATGCGTGGCCTCTTGGGTCTGCCGGGCGGCCAGCTTGTCGCAAATCCGATCCCGCAGGATGCCGAAATCCCCTCGGCCGAGATCACACCCCATATCGAGGCTGCGCTGGCCGAGGCAGAAGCGCAGGGGATCGCCGCCAAGGCTGTGACACCTTTCCTCCTTGCCCGCATCTTCGAGTTGACCGAGGGACGGTCGCTGGTCGCCAATATCGAACTTGTCCTTAACAATGCCCGTCTTGCCGCCGCAATTGCGCGCGAACTGGGCTGAAGGGCCGGAAAAATTGCCCCGTAACCCGCCGCGCCATTGCGCCGGGCCCGTGCACATTCCTAGATAGGCGACGACGACAAGTGGCGATATGGGAGAAGACATGACCGAACACGGCCCCCACCGCCGCGGCTTTCTGGCCGGCCTCCGCGCCAGTTTCCTTACCGGCCTCGTGGTCGTGCTTCCTGTCGGGCTGACGATATACTTCGTCTGGGCGGTGATCGGCTGGATCGATGGCTGGGTGCTGCCGCTGATCCCCTCGCAATATCAGCCCGACGCATTGATGCGCGATTGGTTCGGGCCGGATTACGAATTTCCGGTGCGCGGCGTTGGGGTTCTGGTCTTCCTGGTCGCCACGATCGTCGTCGGCTGGCTGGCCAAGGGGCTGATCGGCCGCTCGGTCATCCGCCAGGCCGAGCATGTGGTCGACCGGATGCCCATCGTCCGCTCGATCTATGGCGCGATCAAGCAGGTGGCCGAAACCTTCTTCAACAAGAAAGAGCAAAGCTTCGATCAGGCCTGCCTCGTGCCCTTTCCCAAGGACGGAACCTGGGCGCTTGGCTTCATCTCGACCCGGCCCAAGGGCGAACTGGCCGAAAGGCTGGCTGAAAAGGGCCGCGACTATTCGGCCGTTTTCGTTGGCCTGACGCCCTTCACCTCGGGGATCCTGCTTTTCGTTCCGACATCGGATCTGGTGATCCTGCAGGATGTCGGCATCGACGATGCCGCAAAGCTGATCGTCTCGGGCGGTCTGGTCTATCCGATTCCGAAAGAACCGCGCTGACGGGCCGGATCCCCTGATTTTCGTCGAAAATCAGCGGGGGGAGTCATCCCTCAACCATGGCCATCAAAGATCCGCGCAAGATCAATTGAATGGCTGACGCCGATCTTCTCTTTGTCGTGCGCCAGAAACCCCTCGGCCGCCTTCCGGCCCGCGTCGTGCAGACGCCGCACCAGATTGCCAGAGGGTTGCAGTTTCGACGAGGCGGTCAGATCGTTCATCAGCCCGTCATCGGCGATCATGTGGACGCGCACATCCTTCATCTGTCCCGGTTGCAACCGCCCCTCGGCGATCAGCCGCTTGACGAAGGCGATCGCACGCAATTCACCCATGAGCGAGGCATTGAAGCTGATCTCGTTGACCCGGTTCTGGATTTCCAGCGGCGTGTCGGGCACATCCTCGCGATAGAGCGGGTTCACCTGCACGATCACGATGTCATCGGGCAGATCAGGACGATAAAGCGGCCAAAGCGAGGGGTTGCCGGTGAAGCCCCCGTCCCAATAAGCCTCTCCGTCGATCTCGACCGCCTGGAAGACGGTCGGAATGCAGGCCGAGGCCAGAATGGCCTGCGGTGTGATCTTCTGGCCCGAGAAGACATGGACCTTGCCGGTCCGTACATTGGTCGCGCCCAGGAACAGCGCCGGAGAGGCTTCGGAACAGATTTGGCTGAAATTCAGCTCTGCCACCATCGGAGCCAGCGGGTTTTCCCAGGCCGATCCCAGCGCATAGGGCGAATAAAGCTGGGCCATCATTCCCTGCGGGCTGATCGCCCAGAAGCGATCCGTCGCCTCCTGCCAGAAGCGCAGCATGGGCAGCCAGGGCTGCATCCAGGCGAATTGCCGGAAATCGCCGATATCCCCGATCTTTTCCCAAAGCGCGCGCAACTTCTCCCGCGCGCCTTCGCGCCCCCCGGCGCCGAAGCCGGCCTTCAGCGCCGCCGCGTTCAGCGCGCCCGCCGATGTGCCGCTGATAGCGGCGATCTCAAGATCCTCTTCCTCGAGCAGCCGGTCCAGCACCCCCCAGGTGAAGGCGCCATGCGCGCCACCACCTTGGAGGGCCAGCGAGATGCGCCGCATCACATTGCCGTCCAGCCGCCATCGACCGAGATCGTGGTGCCGGTCACCTGATCGGCATATTTCGAGCAGAGCCAGACCACCGTGCCGCCCAATTGCTCGGTCGTCGCGAATTGGCGCGAGGGCTGGCGGTCCAGCATGACCTCGCGGATCACCGTCTCGCGGTCCATGTTGTGCACTTTCATCTGGTCGGGGATCTGCGCCTCGACCAATGGGGTAAGCACATAGCCCGGGCAGACCGCGTTGCAGGTGATGCCCTGCCCCGCCACTTCCAGCGCCACGGTCTTGGACAGGCCGACCACGCCATGCTTGGCTGCGACATAGGCCGATTTGTACGGGCTGGCGGTCAGGCCATGCGCAGAGGCGATGTTGACGATGCGGCCCCAGCCCTTGGCCTTCATGCCCGGCAGGGCGGCGGCGGTGGTGTGAAAGGCGGAGGACAGGTTTATGGCCAGGATGGCATCCCATTTCTCGACCGGGAATTCATCGACCGGCTTCACGAACTGGATGCCCGCATTGTTCACCAGGATGTCGCAGCCCCCGGCCTGTTCCACTAACGCACGGCATTCCTCGCCCTTGGACATGTCGGCCTTGATGTAGCTGGCCGTCACGCCATGCTCCTTGGCGATCTTCGCAGCCAGCGCATGATCTTCTTCGCGGTCGGTGAAGGAGTTCAATACGATCTCGGCGCCGGCCCGGGCCAGCTCTTCCGCCACTCCCAGCCCGATTCCCGAATTCGACCCGGTGATGATCGCCCGCTTGCCCTTCAGATCCATGACTGCCTCCTGATGCTGCAATGGCGGCAGGCTATACGCCGCAACTGCAAAAGGCACGTCACTTCCGCGGCAGCGTTCGAGCGGCGCCAAAAAAAACGCCGGCACGAAGCCGGCGTTAAGTCGTTGAGGCAGGTTTCATACAGGCAAGAAACCTATCGAGCAGTAAGTTCTATATAATCCGCTCTCCGCCGATGGCCAAGCTAAAAGTTTGAAATGGCTGGATGCCGCGCATAGGCTGGCCCCTGCAAGGACAGGCCGACAGGAGATCGTTTCCAAAATGTTGCGCAACTTTTTCGCGGGGCTGAACGCCATATTGGCCGCCATGGCCCTGACCGTCGCCGGTCAGCCTGCCGCCAGCGAACCCTCCTACGGCATAGCTATGTATGGCGACCCGATCCTCCCCCCGGATTTTGTGTCCCTGCCCCAGGCCAATCCTGATGCGCCCAAAGGCGGCGGCGTCATCTTCTCGATGTCGGGCTCGTTTGACTCGCTCAATCCCTTCATCACAAACGGCACGCCCGCCGAAGGCGTCTCGGCCCTGACCTTCGAAACGCTAATGGCCCGCAGCTATGACGAGCCCTTCTCGCTCTACGGTCTGCTGGCCGAATCGGTCGAGACCGACGATGCCCGAACCTACGTGGAGTTTACCCTCCGTGAAGGCGCGCGATTCTCGGATGGTTCCCCGGTCACGGTCGAGGATGTACTCTGGTCCTTCGAGACGCTGGGCACGATCGGCAACCCGCGCTACCTCTCGGCCTGGAAGAAGGTTGCAAAGGCCGAAGCCACCGGACCGCGCTCTGTCCGTTTCACCTTCAACACCGAAGACCGCGAACTGCCGCTCATTCTCGGGCTTCGCCCGGTGCTGAAAAAGGCCGATTTCGACGGTCGCGATTTTGAGGCCTCGTCGCTTGACGTGCTGACCGGCTCGGGACCCTATGTTGTCGACAAGGTCGATCCCGGCGCCTCGATCACCTTCCGCCGCAATGCCGACTGGTGGGGCAAGGATCTGCCGGTGAATATCGGCCAGTGGAACTTCGACACGATCCGCTACGATTATTTTGCCAATACTGTCGCAATCTTCGAGGCGGTCCGCGCGGGCGAGATCACCGCCTATCGCGAGGATAACCTGGCCAGATGGGCCAGCCGCTACGACTTTCCGGCCGTCCAGAAGGGCGACATGATCAAGCTCGAGGTGCCGCATAAGCGCCCCTCGGGCATCATTGGTCTGGTGATGAACACGCGCAAACCGATCTTCGCTGATTGGCGCGTGCGTGAGGCGATGATCCAGGCCTTCAATTTTCCCTATATCAACCAGACGATCACCGGAGGCGCCGCCCCGCGCATCACGTCCTATTTCGCCAACAGCCCCTTTGCCATGATCCCCGGCCAGCCGGCGGAGGGCAAAGCGGCCGCGCTGCTTGCACCCTTCGCCGACAAGCTGATCCCCGGCACGCTGGAAGGATATAGCCTTCCCGAAGGCGACAAGGGCACCGCGAACCGCAAGGGGTTGCGAGCGGCGCTGAAGCTTCTGGAAGAGGCGGGCTGGGTGGTCGGCGCTGACGGCGTGTTGCGCAATGGCGCGGGCGAGCCGTTCAAATTCACCATCCTTCTGACCGTCGGCCAGGACGAGGTCGCCGCCATATCGGCGATCTATGTCGAGGCGCTGAAGTCGCTGGGCATCGACGCCAAGGTCGAGATGCTTGATTCCGCGCAGATGAAGGCCCGGACCGATGCTTTCGACTTCGAGATGACCTATATGCTGCGCACCCTGTCGCTGTCGCCCGGCAACGAGCAATCCCTCTACTGGGGTGCCGCGGCTGCTGACACCGAAGGGTCGCGCAACTGGATGGGCGTCAAGGATCCGGCGGTGGATGCGATGATCGCCGCCATGCTGGCTGCCCGCGATCCGGCGGATGTGACGGCGGCGGTGCAGGCGCTGGACCGGGTGCTGACGGCGGGGCGCTATGTCGTGCCTTTCTGGTATGCCGACCGCAATCTCATCCTGCATCGGCGGGAATTGAAACACCCCGATTACGTGCCGCTTTACGGCGACTGGGCCGTGTCCTATCTTCCTGCCCTGTGGTGGTACGAAGAATGACCCCCAGATCGACGCAGAAACGACAGGCAAGACCATGAAGAAACTGGCAGTTCTCCTTGCGGTGTTTGCCGCGCTTTCGGCTTGCAACACGGTTGCCGGTGTCGGCGACGACGTTGCAGGTGGCGCGCGCACGGTTCAGGGCTGGCTCAACTAACCCGGGCCCCCGCCTCCTCCTCGCCGCGGCTTTCGGGGCGGCGGATCACCGTGACCGAGCAATGCGCTTCGGCAACCACCTGGGCCGAGACCGAGCCCAGATAGCGCCGCGTCGTCGAATGACCGCGCGCGCCCATTACGATATGGTCGACATGGTTCGCTGCGGCGTGGTCGATGATCACCTGTCCCGGATCCGACCCTTCGAGGACGGTGAAGGTCAACCGCTCTTCGGGCAGGTCTATGCCCTCGCCCCAATGGCGCAACGCCACAAGCCGCGCCACATGCAGATGGGTCCCGGAAGCATCGGTCATCTGGTCAATGCCGATCCGCGCGGTCTTGATCACGTTCACGCAGGCGATGCGGGCATCCGGCTCGGTCACCAGCATGCGCCGCACCTGCGCGCGGAGCTGATCGGCAAGCTTTTCGCCCTCGGGGGAAAGGTCGACCGCGACGACGATGATCGGAACGCTGGGGCGCGGTTCGCGCAAGGTCTCGGGCAGGGTGAATTTCTTCAGCCGCCGCACCACGCGCCAGCGATCAAACACCGTCAGAAGACTGTCGCGTTTCAGCTTGCGGGCGCGATCGGTCAGCTTCACCTGCCCCGGATTTGCCAGGTCGAAGGCCATTTGCGCCGCAGTCTGGGTGCGCCGCAGGGGATCGACTTCCAGCGCCTTCAGGATGATCTCCTGCAGCCATTCCGGCAGCTCCGGCCGCAGCGCGCGCGGCGGCACCGGATCGCGCCACAACCGACGCCGGACCCCGCTCAGCTTTTCCGGCTTTCCAAAGGGATAGGCGCCAGTGGCCAGCACATAGGTCATGGCGCCAAGCGCGAAGATATCGCTGCGCGGATCGTCGCGGCAGCGCAGATACTGCTCGGGTGCGATGAAGGGATAGGACCCCATCGGAATCTGGAATTCCTCGGCCAGAAGGTCCGGCAACAGCTCATGCCGCGACAGGCCGTAATCGACCAGCACCATCTCGCCGCTGGGCCTTTGCAGGAAATTCTCGGGCTTCAGGTCTAGATGGATCACCTGCTGGCGGTGCAGATCCGCCACTGCCTGCACCATGCGGGCCATGATCTCGATCAGGTCCGAAAGGGGCAGCGGCGCCCGGGCAAAGGTCTTGAGGAAGGAGTCGCCATCGATCCGCTCGGCCACAATATATGGCATCGCATCGAAATCGCCGATCCCCATGACGCGCGGCACATGCGGCCCGGACAGGCGCGGCATGATCATCTGTTCGACCTCGAACCCGACGATGGTCGGTCCATCATCGCCATCCAGGATCGTCGGCACTTTCATCACCATGGGTATCGCGATCTCGGGATGGGTCACGTCCCAGATTGTCGCGAAACCGCCCTTGTGAAGCTGTGCGCCCAGGGTGAAGCCGTCGATCACCAATCCCTCATGCGGTCGCAGCATCGGCCTATTCTCCTGCCATCAGGCGTTGCGCCAAATCCGGTGGCAGACCCGCCGCCCGGATCTTCTCAGCCGTGCGCATGACATCATAGGCAACGCGGCGGAAGGTCAGCTCGTCCGTGTCGAGATCAAGGATCGCATAACCCGCCTGCGCGTGACCGTCGCGCGGCTGGCCGACCGCGCCGATCACCGCCAACCATCGGCGCGAGCGGATCAGCGGCACAGGCAGGCCGCTGCGGAAGCTCTGCGCCCGCACCTGTCCGCTGCGATCGCAGGACACCAGGAGCGGCACATGGACGTGGCCGCACAGCAGGATTCGTGCCGTGCTGGCCCGGAACGACGGCACCGCCCTGATATCGTTCCGGATGTAGTTCCAATCTCCGGGCGCATCCGCGCTGGCATGGACATACTGAACCTCGCCCTCTGCCACCGTCAGTGGCAGGCGGCCGAGAAAGGCCTTCGCGCCCGCATCCAGTTGCCCGAGCGTCCAGTCCATTGCTTTGCGGGCGTTCTGCGACATGCTTTCTTCGGCGCCCGCGGCGGCATTGTCATGATTGCCGCGCAGGCAGACTGCGCCCGTCTTCATCAGGCTTTGCACCCGCTGCACACACCAGACCGGGTCTGGGCCATAGCCGACCACATCGCCCAGGATCGCGATCCGCCCGATGTCGCGGTCTTCCAGATCGGCGAGCACCGCTTCGAAGGCCTCGCGATTGGCATGTATGTCGGTCAGAACGGCAATCCGCATCCGGCCCCTCCCCAAGCGTCGCGCCCATGTTAGGCAATGGTGCACGGCTGCACCATGCGGCAGATCAAGTCGTGCCGCGCGCTTGTGCGATGGGCGGGCCGCGCCTATTCCGGCTGCATGGCTCTGGATCTTACGCGCTTCAACCTTGCTGCCCATGTCCTGGCCGCCGGTCAGGCCACACCTGACAAAGTGGCCCTGGCCGTTCTGACCCTGACGGGCGCCGAACGCTGGAGCTATGCCCGCCTGACCCGCGCCGTTCTGGGCGCCGGGGGCTGGCTTCTGGCGCAGGGCGCGCGCCCCGGGGATCGCGTGCTGCTGCGCCTTGGCAACACGCCAGCCTATCCCATCGCCTATCTTGGCGCGATGGCGGCGGGGCTGGTTCCGGTCGCGACCTCGCCGTTGTTGACCGTGCCCGAGATCACCCGAATGGCGGGCGCCATACGGCCCCGTGTTGTCCTCTCGGGGCCCGGTATCGCCCTGCCGCCCGGCCCGGACCTTGCCGCGGATCTGGTTGCCTGGGAAGCGCATGCGCCCTGTGACTGGCATCTGGGCGATGCGCATCGCGAAGGCTATGTCGTCTTCACTTCGGGCACCTCTGGCACGCCCCTTGCGGTGCGCCATGCCCACCGCGCCATTCTGGCGCGCGCTATGATGCATCGGGGCTGGGAAGGTCTGACCGTGCAGGACCGGCTCCTGCATTCGGGCGCGTTCAACTGGACCTATACGATGGGGACCGGTCTGCTGGATCCCTGGACTCTCGGCGCGACCGCTCTGATCCCGTCGCCCTCGGTGCAGACCGACCACCTTCCGCTGGTCCTGCGCCGCCATGACGCGACGATATTCGCCACGGTTCCCACGCTTCTGCGCCGCCTGCTGCGCGGCGAGCTGCCGGCCTTGCCCCGCCTGCGCCATGTGCTATCGGCCGGAGAGGCCCTGCCCGCCAGTCTGCGCGCCGAATGGCGGGCCCGGACCGGGACCGAGGTGCATGAGGCGCTGGGGATGAGCGAGATTTCCACCTTCATCTCGTCTTGCCCCGACCATACCGCCCCCGATGGAGCGACCGGGTATCCGCAGCCGGGCCGTCGCATCGCCGTGCTTGGCCCGGATCTGAAGCCCCTGCCCCCGGGCGAGCCGGGCCAGCTTGCCGTTGCCACCTCCGATCCCGGCCTGATGCTGTCCTATGAGGGCCAGCCCGCGCCGCAAGGCGCCTGGTTCCCCACCGGGGACCTGGTTCATCAGGATCATGCCGGCGCGATCCATTATCATGGCCGCGTCGACGAAATGATGAATCCGGGTGGCGTCCGCGTCTCGCCGCGCGAGGTGGAGCAGGCCTTGCAGGACCTGCCCGGCGTTATCGATCTGGCGGTGGCCGAGGTCGAGCCCGCGCCCGGAACCCGCATCATCGCGTGTTTCTATGCAGGCGGGACTCTGCCGGAAAGCACAGCCCAGGCCTTTGCGGCCGAACGGCTGGCGCGCTACAAATGCCCGCGCGCCTTCCTGCATGTGCCCGAGATTCCCCGTGGCCCGACCGGCAAGGTGAACCGCCGCGCGCTCGCGGCCCTCTACCAGACCCGAACCGATCCATAGAAAGCGACAAGGCCGATGATCCGGCTTGATATCTTTTCCGACCCTGTCTGCCCCTGGTGTTTCGTGGGCAAGGCGAACCTTGACCGCGCCCTGGCGGACCACCCCGACCATCCTTTCGCGATCCAGTGGCATCCGTTCCAGTTGAACCCGGATATGCCGGCTGAAGGTGTCGACAAGCGCGCCTATCTGGAAAGCAAGTTCGGTGGCAAGGCGCAGGTCGATGCGGTGCATGAACGGCTGCGCGAGGTCGCGCGCAAGGCAGGCGCCGCGCTGGACCCCGACAAGCCGCGCCGGATACCGAACACGCTCAATGCGCATCGCCTCATCCATTGGGCGGGAGTCGAGGGCCGTCAGAACGAGGTCGTAGCCGCCCTTTTCAGCGCTTACTGGACCGAGGGCCGCGATATCGGTGACCGCGCTGTCCTGTCGGCCATCGCCGCCGAATGCGGCATGGACAGCGAGACCACCGCCCGCCTTCTGGCCAGCGACGCCGATGCCAGTGACATCCAGGCTCGCGATGCGGATGCCCGCCACAAGGGCGTCAGCGCTGTGCCGACCTTTCTCATCGCCCAAAAGTACGTTGTCTCCGGGGCGCAGCCGCCCGAGCTGTGGGGCGATGTGATCAAGGACCTTTCTGCAAGATGACCGCCCCTGCCGACATGCTTTATCCTGCGGCCAAGCCGCCTTTGTCGCGTGGCGAATTCATCGCGCTGGTCGCGATGCTCTTTGCCACCATCGCGATCTCGCTCGACGCGATGCTGCCCGCCCTGCCCCAGATTGAGGCGACGCTGACCCCTGACGCGCCGAACCGGGCGCAGTTGATCATCGCGACGTTCATCCTTGGCATGGGGCTCGGTACGCTGGTGACCGGGCCGCTGTCGGATGCCTTCGGCCGCAAGCCGGTGATCATGGTCGGCGCCGCAATCTACTGCGCCTCGGCTGTCGCCTGCTATTTTGCGGGAACGCTGGACATGCTGCTTCTGGCGCGCTTCTTTCAGGGCATCGGCGCCGCCGCGCCCCGCACCGTTTCACTGGCGATGGTCCGCGATCTTTACAGTGGAAGGCAGATGGCGAGCATCATGTCCTATGCGATGATGGTGTTCATGCTGGTGCCGGCACTGGCGCCGATGCTGGGCCAAGCGGTGATCTATGTCGCCTCCTGGCATGACATCTTCCTGATGTATGTGGTCTTCTCGCTGGTCACCATGGTCTGGCTTGGCTTGCGCCAGCCCGAGACCATCCATCCCGAGGATCGCAAGCCCCTGTCCTTCGCGGGCCTCGTCGTCGCTGGCAAGGTCATGCTGAACACGCCGATCGCGCTTTACTCTATCCTCGTCCAGGCGCTGCTGACTGCAGTGATCTTCTCGACCATTTCGTCGATCCAGGGGATTTTCGACAAATTCTTCGACCAGGGCAGCTATTTTCCCTACTGGTTTGGCGGCATCGCGCTTCTGTCCGGCTTCGCCTCGTTCTTGAATGCCAAGCTTGTGGTCAAGGTTGGCATGTTGCGGATGATCCAGACCGCTTTGGCGGTCGAGCTGCTCTTGACCCTTGTCTTTCTGGTGGTTCTTGTCATGAACCCGGCAGGTTGGACCTTCCTCTTCGTCTCCTACCTGATCTGGCAGGTTTCGGTCTTCTCGACCATGAGCCTGACCATGGGCAACCTGAACGCCATCGCGATGGAACCTCTGGGCCATATCGCGGGCTTTGCCTCGTCGATCATCGCCTCGGTGGCGACGGTGCTGTCGATCGTGATCACCGTGCCGGTGGGACAGGCCTTCGATGGCACGCCATTGCCGCTGGTCATCGGCGTGACAGTGTTTTTCGCTTTGGCGCTGATCTTGACGCCAAAGTTGAAGAAACGCGCCTAAAGCTTTGCTGCGCGGGCCTGTTCGGCCAGATCGCGCGCGATGGCGAAGGCCCCCTTGATGCGGTCGGACTCTGACCGCATCTCTCCCTGCAGCACGATTTTTGTACCCTGCACCTTGGCTGCGCCGCCCTGATCCTTAAGGAAGGCGACAAGCCCGGCCGGATTGGCAAACTTGTCATTGTGGAACTGGATCGTCGCGCCTTTCGGCCCGGCGTCCAGCCGCGAGATTCCCGCGCGCTTGCACATCGCCTTGATCCGCACGATCAGGAGAAGCGTGTTCACCTCTTTCGGAAGCTGACCGAACCGGTCGATCAACTCGGCGGCAAAGCCTTCCAGTTCGACCTTGGTGGTCAGGCCCGACAGGCGACGATAGAGACCCAGGCGTATGTCAAGATCGGTGACATAATCCTCGGGGATCATCACCGGCACGCCAAGGTTAAGCTGCGGGCTCCAATCGTCGGAAATCGTTGAAAGACCCTGCAACTCGCCCGACCGGATCTTCTGGATCGTCTCTTCCAGCATGTGCTGGTACAGCTCATAGCCGACTTCGCGGATATGGCCGGACTGTTCTTCGCCCAGAAGATTACCTGCACCGCGCAAGTCAAGGTCGTGGCTCGCCAAATTGAAACCCGCGCCCAGGCTGTCCAGACTGCCCAGAAGTTTCAGCCGTTTCGAAGCCTGCGGTGTCAGCGGCATCCGCGGCTTGGTGGTCAGGTAACAATACGCCCGAGTCTTGGACCGGCCCACACGCCCCCGTATCTGGTAAAGCTGCGACAGGCCGAACATGTCGGCGCGATGGATGACCATGGTATTGGCGGTCGGGATGTCCAGACCGGATTCCACGATGGTCGTGGCCAGCAGCACGTCATATTGCCCGTCATAGAAGGCGTTCATCCGGTCGTCGAGATCGCCCGCCGCCAATTGGCCATGCGCAATCAGATAGCGTACTTCCGGGACATGGGTCTTGAGGAATTCCTCGACCTGGGGCAGGTCCGAGATCCTTGGCACGACATAGAAGCTCTGCCCGCCGCGATAATGCTCGCGCAGCAGGGCCTCGCGGATTGTGACCGTATCGAATTCAGACACATAGGTGCGGATCGCCAGCCGGTCGACCGGTGGCGTCGCGATGATCGACAGGTCGCGCACGCCGGTCAGCGACAGTTGCAAAGTGCGCGGAATCGGCGTCGCGGTTAGGGTCAGAACATGGACTTCGGACCGCATCTCCTTGAGGCGTTCCTTATGCGCCACGCCGAAATGCTGCTCTTCGTCGATGACCAGCAGGCCCAGCCGCTTGAAGCTGATCCCCTTGGCCAGAAGCGCATGTGTGCCAACGACGATATCCACCTCGCCATCGGCCAGGCCCTTGCGGGTCTCGGCCGCCTCTTTCGCACCGACAAAGCGCGAAAGCGTGCGCACCCGTATGGGAAAGCCGCGGAAGCGATCGGCAAAGCTACGGAAATGCTGGCGGGCGAGCAGCGTGGTCGGGCAGACCACCGCGACCTGCATCCCGGCCATAGCCGCGACAAAGGCCGCGCGCATCGCAACTTCGGTCTTGCCGAAGCCGACATCGCCGACGACCAGCCGGTCCATCGGCGAGCCCTTTTCCAGATCGGCCACCACATCGGCGATTGCGGCCAGCTGGTCATCGGTCTCAGCATAGGGGAAGCGCGCCGCGAAGGCCTCCCAGGCCGAATGCGGCGCGTCCAGCACTGGGGCCGCGCGCAGGGACCGTTCGGCGGCAACCCGCATCAGCCGCTCGGCAATCTCGCGGATGCGCTCCTTGAGCTTGGCCTTCTTGGCCTGCCACGCCCCGCCGCCCAGCCGGTCCAGCAGACCGTCTTCATGACCGTACCGGCTGAGCAGCTCGATATTCTCGACCGGAAGATATAGTTTTGCGCCTTCGGCATATTCCAGCATGACGCAGGCATGGGGTGCACCGAGCGCGGTGATTGTCTCGATCCCGAGGTAGCGCCCGACGCCATGTTCGACATGCACGACCAGATCGCCCGGAGACAGCGTGTCAACTTCTCGCAGGAAGTTATCGGCTTTCCTGCGTTTTCTGGGTTTCGCCACCAGGCGGTCACCCAGAACGTCCTGTTCTGAAACCACCGCCAGCCCGGGCGCGGTGAATCCCGCCTCCAAGGCCCAGACCAGCAGATACAGCCCGCCTTTGCCCGGCGGCACGCCGCGCAAATCGGCGATGTCTTCCGAGGCCATGCCTTGATCGGTCAACAGCCCCTTCAGCCGCTCGCGTGCGCCATCGGACCAAGAGGCAATGACCACCTGCGCGTCCTTGCGCAGAACACGAACATGCTCTGCCAAAGATGCAAATAGGCTGATCTTTTCCTGCTGGCGCTCGGGCGAGAAATTGCGTCCGACGCGCCCGCCCGCATCCAGAACGCCCGGCCCGGGCGGTTGCGGCAAAGGCGAAAGCTGCACTTGCCGATGCGGCGCTACCGCCGCTTCCCAGCCGCTTTCGTCCAGATACAGCAGCCCGACCGGCACCGGCTTGTAGACCGTGTCCAGCCGGGCCCGATCATTCATCGCCTCGAAGCGCGCGGCATAGGCATCTTCGACGACGTCCCAACGCGCGCCGCGCATGGCGGGAACCTGATCGTCCAGCATCACCGCCGCTTCGGGCAGATAGTCGAAAAGGGTTTCAAGCCGCTCGTGG
This sequence comes from Neotabrizicola paludis, assembly GCF_044142105.1. Taxonomy (NCBI): domain Bacteria; kingdom Pseudomonadati; phylum Pseudomonadota; class Alphaproteobacteria; order Rhodobacterales; family Paracoccaceae; genus Neotabrizicola; species Neotabrizicola paludis. The sequence continues at coordinate 643,288 of NZ_JBGTYM010000001.1, read as the reverse complement.
AAGAAGGGCAGCCAATGTTCCATACCCTGATGCTTGCGCCCGGCGCTGACTGCTTCGTACAGAGGATCACCCGAACCGCCCGCACCGAACTCCACCCGATAATTCTGCCGGAAGCGGGCAATCGCGGCGTCGTCCAGCACCACTTCGGACACTGGGGCAAACTCGACATGGCTCAGCTTCTCGATGGTGCGCTGCGTCTCGGCATCGAAGCGCCGCGCGCCATCCAGCTGGTCGCCGAAGAAATCCAGCCGCACCGGGCCGCCCGGCCCCGGCGGGTATATGTCAACGATACCGCCCCGTATGGCAAAATCGCCGGGCTCGGCCACCGTCGATGCGGGGGTGAAGCCCATCCGTCCCAGAAAGGCACGCAGGCGCGCCTCATCCACCCGCGCGCCCACTTTCGCGCGGAACGAGGCTTCGCGCACCACCGACCGCGCCGGGATGCGCTGTGTCACCGCATTCAGCGTCGTCAGGACGACAAAGGCGCCGGGCAATCCTTCGGCCAAAGCGGCCAGCGTCGCCATACGGCGCGCGGCGATTTCAGGATTGGGCGAGATGCGGTCGTAGGGCAGGCAATCCCAGGCCGGAAATTCCAGCACCGCGACATTGGGCGCCACCACGGCCAGCGCCGCCCGCATGGCCTCGGCCCGCTTGTCGTCGCGTGCGACATGCAGGACCGGATGGCCACGCCCAAGTTCCTTCACAAGAAGGAAGGCGTCATGGCCCTCGGGGGCGCCACCGAGAAGAATACGCTCCGCCATGGGCTAGTTCAGGATCGACATGTTGAGGTTCTGGTACATGCCCCACAGCGAGGTGACAAAAATCGACACCATGCCCACGGCCTGCACCAGACGGCGATGGATCATCAGCCGCCGGTAAAGTGCGGGGTTGCGATCCTCGCCGCTTTCGATCTTTGCCGCCGTAAAGACCGACAGCCAGCCGACAATGATCATCGGCGCGACCAGAAAGAACACGGCCTGCGCGAATTCAATACCATACCAGAAGCCCATCAGGACCAGCATGGTCAGCAGAAAGCCGGCAAAGGCGAAGAGCGGCACGGCGGCGGTGCGGGCAATGCCCAGAATCCGGCGCATATTCACCTGAACGAGCGTTTCGACATCGCTTTCCGCTTGGCCGCCTTGGCGCCGCGCCCGATGGATCAGGTCATTCGGGACACCCAGGACCCAATGGCTGGCCGAAGACCACAGCACCGCCAGCGCGATCCAGTACCACAGGTTCGAGAACGACCGCAGGTCGATCACATCCAGAACGAGATCGTAGATGTCCACGCTTGCCTGCTCTCCTGCCGCTGCGCTGTCTTGCCGCTTGAGCCGCGCGTCTTTCCATGGCAGGCAAGCGCGCGACCCGCAAGCCCCCGCTTGGGCAAGGCGCGAAGATGGAGTGCGACATGATCCCCACACAGGCCCCCTTTCCCGCCCTTCGCTTTCGCAGGTTGCGCGCCACTGCGGCCCTGCGTGCCCTCGCCCAGGAGAATGTGCTCGGCTGCGGCGACCTGATCTGGCCGCTCTTCGTTCGCGACGGTCGGAGCATCCGCGAGCCTGTCGCCTCGATGCCCGGGGTCGAGCGTCTTTCCATTGACAATATTGTGAAGGTCGCCGAAGAGGCCGCCAGCCTGGGCATCCCGGCGATCTGCCTCTTTCCCTATACCGACCCCGCGCTGAAGACCGAGGCCTGCGAAGAGGCCTGGAACCCGGAAAACCTGGCCAACCGCGCCATTCGGGCAATCAAGGCGGCGGTGCCCGAGCTTGCGGTCATGACTGATATCGCGCTCGACCCGTACAATGCCAACGGCCATGACGGGCTGGTCCGCGATGGCGTGATCCTGAATGACGAAACCATCGAAGCCTTGGTTCGCATGGCGCTGGCCCAGGCCGAGGCCGGGGCCGATATCCTGGGGCCATCGGATATGATGGATGGCCGGATCGGCGCGCTGCGCGGGGCGCTGGAGGCCGCCGGTCACAAGAATGTGGCGATCCTGTCCTATGCGGCCAAATATGCCAGCGCCTTCTATGGTCCGTTCCGCGACGCGGTGGGCGCCTCGGGCGCGCTCAAGGGTGACAAGAAGACCTATCAGATGAATCCGGGCAATTCGGACGAAGCGCTGCGTCTGGTGGCGCGCGACCTGTCGGAGGGGGCGGACATGGTCATGGTCAAGCCGGGGATGCCCTATTTGGACATCTGTCGAAGGGTCAAGGATGCCTTCGGCGCGCCGACCTATGCCTATCAGGTCTCGGGCGAATACGCGATGATCCGCGGCGCCGCGGATCGCGGCTGGGTCGATGGCGACAAGGTCATGATGGAAAGCCTTCTCGCGTTCAAGCGCGCCGGCTGCGACGGGATCCTGACCTATTTCGCACCCCAGGCCGCGCGAATTCTGCGCGCGCAATAGGGACGATACGCCCGCGAATGGTTCTGTCCCTTCGCAGGCGTATAGGGTGCGGAATCCTGCCAAGTTGCGCCAAGAGGCATGACAAGCTGGCGGAAACCCGCTAGATTTGGGGCCAATGGGTGAAAGACCCCCTAGAGGGGCGGTTGGGCAGAGGAGCGGGCAGATGGACAGGATCACGCGCAGGGGCCTTTTGGCCGGGGCGGGCGCCACGGTTTTGGTGACGGCGGGCTGCGGCAATGGCATCGGTTCGAACGGGGCGGCGCAGATCGACGCCCGGGTCGATGCGACGCAGAACTACCTGTTCAGCCGCTATCCGGGCACGCAGGAGCTGGCCTCGCGCGCTTCCGGCATCCTGTACATGCCGCTGATCACCGAAGCCGGGTTCTTCTATGGCGGCGCCTATGGGCGCGGCGCGCTGCGCATCCAGGGCGCGACGGTGGATTACTACTCGTCGACCAAGGCTTCGTTCGGGCTGCAGATCGGCGCGCAGCAATATGCCCATGCGCTGTTCTTCATGACCCCGGAGGCCTTGGCCGAGTTTCGCCGGTCGCAGGGCTGGGCCGCGGCGGCCGATCTGCGCTATGCGACGCCCGAGGAAGGCGCCACCATCGGCAAGGCCACGACCGAGATCGACCCGGTCATCGCCTTTGTCTTTGGCCAGCAGGGCCTGATCGCCGGGGCGACGCTGGCCGGGGTGAAATACACCCGCATCATCCCGTGAAATGCTTCGCGCGGAACCTTGGGTTCCGCGCGTAATCACTTGAAATTTCGGGAAATACCGGCTTACTTCAGGCGGCGGATCAGGCTCGAGGTGTCATTGCGCCCGCCGCCCATCAACTGCACATCCTTGTAGAACTGGTCCACCAGCGCCGTCACCGGCAGCCGCGCGCCGATCTCTTCCGCCGTGTCAAGGCAGATGCCCAGATCCTTGCGCATCCAGTCCACGGCAAAACCGAAATCGAACTCATCCTTCAGCATGGTCTTGTGCCGGTTGACCATCTGCCAGCTTCCCGCCGCGCCCTGGCTGATCACCTCGACCAGGGCCTCGCCGTCGAGCCCCGCCTTCTGGGCGAAGGCCAGCGCCTCGCTCAGACCCTGCAGCAGCCCGGCAATGCATATCTGGTTGCACATCTTGGCCATTTGCCCTGCGCCCACATCGCCCAGGCGGCGGCATATCCGGGCATAGGCGGCCAGCACCGGTTCGGCAGCGGCATAATCCGCCTCGGCACCGCCGCACATGATCGACAAGACACCATTCTCGGCCCCGGCCTGCCCACCAGAGACCGGCGCATCCACATATCCTATGCCGGATTTCGCCGCAATTTCTGCCAGTTCCCGCGTAACCTTCGCAGAAACCGTCGTGTGGTCGACAAAGATCGCGCCCTTGGCCATGCCGGCAAAGGCGCCGTCCGGCCCAAGGCAAACCTGACGGAGATCGTCGTCATTGCCGACGCAAGCCATGACGAAATCCGCGCCCGTCGCAGCTTGCCGGGCCGTCGCCGCCTCGGTCCCCGCATGCCTGGCGACCCAGTCCGCACGCTTCTGCGCCGAGCGGTTCCATACCGTCACATCCTGGCCCTTGGCCGCCAGATGCCCCGCCATCGGAAATCCCATGACGCCCAGACCCAGAAATGCCACCTTGACCATGTGCCGCTCCGTTGAATTGCCCTTTGTGCCGGGATCGCATAGGAACCACCTCGACTGCAAGCTCAGGCCGGACCCGTCATGTTCACCGTCTTCCGTTGGCTCATCCGCATCATTACCGGGGTTTTCGTCCTGGCTGTTGCGGGGCTTCTGATCGGCTATTGGTTCGTCTCGCGCTCGCTGGTCGATTATAACGAGAACTTCACGCTCTCGGGCATCTCGGCTCCGGTCGAGATCGTACGGAACAACGATGCCGTGCCGCATATCTTCGGCAAGACCGATGCCGATGTCTATTTCGCGCTGGGTTTCGTCCATGCCCAGGACCGGCTTTGGCAGATGACCATGCTGCGCCGCACGGCGCAGGGGCGGTTGTCAGAGCTGTTCGGCCCTGCCACGCTGCAAGTGGACGAGCTGATCCGTCGGCTTGACCTTTACGGGCTCGCGCTTGACTCGGTGAAGGCGCAGGATGCCGAGACCATGGCGGCACTGAACGCCTATTCCGCCGGGGTGAATGCCTGGATCGAGCAGGTCAATGCCGGGGCGCGGGGCCGGGGCGCGCCCGAGTTCTTCCTGTTCGAACCCGAGATCGCCGCCTGGGCGCCCGCGGATTCCATCGCCATCATCAAATTGATGTCGCTGCAACTGTCCTCGCATGTGCAGGACGAGGTGCTGCGCGCGCGCCTGTCGCTGCTCTTGTCGCCGGAACGTCTTGCCGATGTCCTGCCCGACGATCCCGGTCAGGCCATCGCCGCCCTGCCCGATTACGCCGCCCTGGTGCCCGGCGTCGCGCCGGACGCGCGGCCGGTCGATTTCGCGCTTGGGCCGTTTTCGCCCGTCGCGCCGCCCGGCATGGCCGGGGCCTCGAATGCCTGGGCGGCCGCGCCCACCCGGTCGGCTGCGGGCGGCGCGCTTCTGGCAGGCGACCCGCACCTCGGCTTTACCGCGCCGTCGATCTGGTATCTCGCGCGGCTGGAGCTGACCACGGGCGGGGTCATCGGCGGCACGATCCCGGGCATTCCTGCCGTCATGGTCGGACGCAGCGAGAAGATGGGCTGGGCACTGACCACCGCCTATCTCGACGACCAGGATCTGGTGATCGAGAAGCTCAACCCCGACAATCCGTCGCAATATGCCCTGCCCGATGGCACATGGGCGAATTTCGAAAGCCGCCAGACTATTGTCACCGTCAAGGACGAGGCGCCGGTCACGCTGACCCTGCGCTGGTCGAAGAACGGACCCATCCTCTCGCCGAAGCTGTACGATGTCGGGACGATCACGCCCCCGGGCCATGTCGCGGCCCTGTCCTGGACAGCGTTGTCCGACCGCGACACCACGATGACCGCCGCCATCCATCTGATGAAATCGCAGAGCGTGGCCCAGGCGATCGAGGCCGGCCGCCTGCATGTGGCGCCCGCGCAGAACCTGATGTTGGCCGGGCCAGACGGCATCGCCATGCAGGTCATCGGCCAGATGCCGATCCGGGACGAAGCGCATCCGTCGCAGGGCCGCCTGCCCTCGCCCGGCTGGAATCCGGCGGTGGGATTCAAGGGCATGTATGACTATTCCGAGAATCCCAGCTTCGTGAATCCTCCCACCGGCCTTCTGGGCAATACCAACAACAAGACGGTCGATCGGCCCTTCCCGCACCATGTCTCGTTCACCTGGGGTGACACGATGCGGATCCAACGCTGGCTGACGCTGATGAAATCGCGCGAGGTCCATACCCGCGAGAGTTTTATCGAGGCACAGACCGACACGGTAAACCCGACGGCGCGGCTTTTGCTGCCGCTGATTGGCTCGGATCTGTGGTTCACCGGCGAGGCAGCCCCCGAGGGTACGCCCGACGCCTTTCGTCAGCGCGCGCTGAAACTGCTCGCCGAATGGAACGGCGAGATGAACGAGCATATGCCCGAGCCTCTGATCGCCGAGGCCTGGCTGCGCAGCTTGCAGGACCGGCTGATCCGCGACGAGTTGGGGCCGATGGCCGATACCTTCACCCATCCCGACCCGGTCTTCCTGGAGCGCGTCTTCCGCAACACCGGAGGCGCGGGCGTCTGGTGCGATGTGATCCAGTCGGCCACGGTCGAGACCTGCACCGACATCGCCCGCATCGCGCTGGACGAGGCGCTTCTGCGCTTGTCGGAAACCTATGGGCCGAACATCGAAAGCTGGCGCTGGGGCGATGCGCATCAGGCCGCACAGGACCACCCGGTTCTGGGCAAGATCCCCTTCCTGCGCTACTTCGTGAACATCCGCCAATCGACCAGCGGCGGCGATGACACGCTATTGCGCGGCCGCACGGCGGGCGAGGGCGACAACCCCTATCTCAACGTGCATGGCGCGGGCTATCGCGGCGTCTATGATTTTGCCGATCCCGATTCCTCGGTCTTCATCATCTCGACCGGCGAATCCGGCCATCCGCTGTCGCGCCATTACGACGATCTGGGAGAGCTGTGGCGCCGTTCGGAATATATCCCGATGTCGCTCGATCCCGCCCTTGCCCGCGGTGCTGCGGTCGGGATCATGCGGCTCACTCCGTCGACGTCGAACTAGGCGGGCATCGTCCGCACGATCCAAAGCGCGGAGCAGACTAAAAGACGAAGTGCTGCATGTGTCCCAAGGCTGCGCGCGACTTGGCCTGGCAGGCGAGACTTGCGATCCGGTTAAGCGCTCAAAACCGCTGGAACCGCTCGGCCTGCCGCGCCGTCCAGCGCAGTTGCAGCCGCCAGCCCGCCTCTCCGGTCTCTTCGGCCACCACTACGCCCTGCTCGTGCAACCAGGCGCGCTTGCGGCCATCCTGAAAGCCCAATTCGATCACCTCGTCGCGGCGTTCCTCGTCCAGAAGATCCGCGATCCGCGCGAGCAGCGCAGGCAGGCCTTCGCCGGTCAGGGCGGAAACCGGCATCACTTCGGGCCGCTGCGCGGCCTGAACCAGCAGCGCCTCGCGCCCCACCGCATCCATCAGATCCAGCTTGTTCCAGACCTCGATCTGCGGCGTCGCGGCAGAAACCCCCAGGCTTGTCAGGATTTCGGCCACATCGGCCGCCTGTTCGGCGGTTTCGGGATGGCTGATGTCGCGGACATGGCAGATCAGATCGGCGGACAGAACCTCTTCCAGCGTGGCGCGGAAGGCGGCGACTAGCTGGGTCGGCAGGCCCGAGATGAAGCCCACCGTGTCCGAGAGGATCACCTTTCGCCCGGTTCCGCCATGTTCCGAAGGCAGCTCGACCCCGCGCATGGTCGGATCGAGCGTGGCGAAGAGCATGTCCTTGGCCAGAACCTCGGCCCCAGTGATACGGTTGAAAAGCGTCGATTTGCCCGCATTGGTATAGCCGACCAGGGCCACGATCGGAAACGGCACCTTCGCCCGCGCCGCCCGCTGCAATTCGCGTGACCTGACTACACGTTCCAGCCGTCTCTTAAGGCGGATGACCTGATCGTCGATGGCGCGGCGGTCGGCCTCGATCTGGGTCTCGCCCGGGCCGCCGACAAAGCCGAAGCCGCCGCGCTGGCGTTCCAGGTGGGTCCAGGCGCGCACGAGGCGCGAGCGCTGATAGCTCAGCGCTGCCAACTCCACCTGCAAGACACCTTCCTTGGTACGGGCGCGGTCTGCGAAGATCTCAAGGATCAGGCTGGTGCGGTCCAGAAGCTTGACGCCCCATTCCTTTTCCAGATTGCGCTGCTGCACCGGGCTGACCTGCCCGTCCACCAGCACCAGTTCGACCTCGTCAGCCTTGATGCGTGCCGCCAGCTCCTCGACCTTGCCCGAGCCGAACAGCATCCCCGGATGCACCCGCGGCAGTCGGACAACCTCGGCCCACAGAACCTCAAGCCCCGGCAAGGCATCGGCCAGCGATACGGCTTCGGCCAGCCCGTGTTCGGGCAGGCGGCGGGTCTGCCGGGCGCGGGTATCGGGATGCAGGACGATGGCACGCGTCGGCTTTGGCGCCGTGACCTGCCAGCGACCGTCCTCGTGCGGGAACGGCAGGTCCTCGTCGCCTTCCGCGTCGTCAGGCAGATCGGAAATCAGTCTTCGCCTTCATAGAGGTTGATCGGGGCGCCGGGCATGATGGTCGAGATGGCATGCTTGTAGACCAGCTGCGACTGGCCATCGCGGCGCAGTAGCACGCAAAAATTGTCGAACCAGGTGATAACACCCTGAAGCTTGACACCGTTGATCAGGAAGATGGTCACCGGAACCTTGGCTTTGCGGACGTGGTTCAGAAACGCGTCCTGGAGGTTTTGCTTGTCGCCAGCCATTGTTGTTTTGCCTTGCGCTTAGCCGCGTTGACCGCGGCCTGTCATTGATCGGATCGTGGTCGTCTTCGGATGGTGAACGGTCGTACTGTCCCTGCGCTGCTTTTCGCCGCGACAGCGCAATATTATTCGGGATTCGCGCAGTTACCAGACCAAAAGAGCAACAGAGGTGCAGAGCGTCTTGCCTGCTGTGTCGCTTCTATCTCCGCCAGCCCCCCGGTGCGAGAAGCGCGATCAGTGCCAGCGTCTCCAGCCGCCCCAGGATCATCGCCGCGCCAAGGATGAACTTCACCGGATCGGTCAGCCCGGCATACAGGATCGGGTCCAGAGAGGCCACGCCGGCCAGGGGCCCCGTCGTGGTCAGCGCGGCGATTCCCAGGACCAGAGCGGTTTCGAAAGCCAGCCCGGCCACCGTCAGTGCCGCCATCACCAGGGCGATGGAAATCGCGAAAAGCATGAAGAAGACCCAGGCTTGATAGGCGCCCTCATGGCGCAGGCGCCGCTCTTCGGCGCCGCGGCCGCCGACCGAGCTGGGGTGGATGATCCGTTCCAGCTCGCGCTGGCCATGGCGGAACAGGGCATAGACCCGCAACAGCTTGACGCCGCCCGCCGTTGTCGCCACGCCGCCGCCCACGATGGCCAGCGCTAGCAGAACCAGCCCGGGCGCACCCAGGCCCGACCAGTCGCGCGCCGAAGACCAATAGGCGCTTTCATATCCCGTCGTGGTCAGGAAGGACAAAGAGGTGAACATCGCGCCCCAGAAGGCCCTGAAGAAGCCGCGGAGGCTGGCAAGCTCGGTTCCGTCGGCGTCCGACAGGGCATGGCGCAGCAAGAGGACCACCACGACCAGCGTCACCAGCACCAGCGCCAGGCGCAATTCCGGGTCTTGCCAGATCTTTTGCCGGCTTTCATGCGGCCCGCGCACGGGCATGGTCCGGCGTGTGACGCCAAAGATCAGGAAGACGAAAAGAAGCAGCTCGCCCGTCCAACCCGAACCGGTCACGGACAGACCGACGCCGGCGGTGATCCCGCTGGTCGAGATCGTGCCCATGGCATGGGTCAGGGCCAGAAGCCCGTCTTCGCCGGCAATCAGCAGACCGAGCCACAGCAGCAGTGTCAGCCCCGCATAGACCGGCAGGATCGTTCCGGTATGCCGCGCCAGCCGCTGCGCCGGATCTGCCAGACGCGTGATCTGCACAGCGCCCTCGCCCCGGCCTGGCACGCGGCCCGAAATCACCTCGGCCCCGCCCAGATTCAACGGCCCCAGAACTGCATAGGCGCAAAGCAGGATGAAGAAGCCGCCGAACCAGCCGCACAGCGCCCGCCAGAGATGGATCGAGGGCGACAGCCGCCCCGGCTCATAGAGGCTGGCGCCGGTGGTGGTGAAGCAGGACAGCATCTCGAACCAGGCATTCGATAGGCTGGTGTCGCGGATCGCGAGCACCATGGGCAGCGCCATGGCCAGGGGCAGGACAAGATAGGCCCCGACGAGCGCCGCAAGCTGGCCCTGCGCGCCATAGCGGGGCCGGGTGTGGCGCGTGGCTATGGCCAGCATGATCGCAAGGGTCGTGAGGACAAGGCCGGAATAGAAGAAACTCTGTGCGACCCGATGATGGCCCAGGATCACGGCATGACCGGCGGGCAGCCAGCAGGCCAGACCGACAGTGCCCAGCAGCACAACCAGCAGCGGAAACTCTGCCAGCCGTCCGAATCCCGCAGATGCCACGCCCGGCTGCGCCATTCGCCGCCCGCCCCCTAGAAGAAGTCGATCGAGACTTGAAGCAGGCGCTCGACCTCGGGCACATCCTTGGTCATCGCGAACATCGCGACCACATCGCCCGCCTCGATGCGCAGATCGCCCATGGGTTTCATTACCCGCTCGCCCTTCATCACCGCGCCGACCAGCACGCCTTCGGGAAATTCGATGTCACGGATCAGCCGCCCGGCGATGGGCGAGGTCGACATGACCTGCGCCTCGATCATCTCGGCCTCGGCATCGCCGATCGAATAGACGCCGCGCACCCGGCCATGGCGGATATGGCGCAGGATCGACGAGACGGTGGTGGCGCGCGGATTGATATAGGCGTCGATATCCAGGGGCGCCATCAGTGGCGCCAGCGTCGGATCGTTGACCAGAGTGATCGCCATCTGGCAGCCCGCCTGTTTGGCGCGGACCGAGACGAGAAGGTTGGTCTTGTCGTCATCGGTCACGGCCAGGATGGCGTCGGCCCGGTCGACGGCGGCTTCCAGCAGAAGTTCCATATCCATGCCATCGCCGTTCAGCACGATGGTCCGCTCCAGCCCATCCGCCGCGCGTTCGGCGGTTTCGCGGTCCTTCTCGATCACCTTGGCGCGGATGCGGTCAGTGCGCGCCTCAAGCGCGCGGGCAACGCCCAGTCCGACATTGCCGCCACCGACAATCACGACGCGTTCCTGCTTTTTGTTCTTCTTGCCAAAGATTTCCAGGCAACGGTTCACGTCTTCCGAATGGGTGAAGACGTAGATATCATCCTCTTCGAGCAACTGGTCATTCGCTTCCGGCGCGATCAGCCGCCCGCCGCGCCGCATGCCCACGACGATGGCCCGCAACGTCGGAAACAGGTCGTTCAGCTGGCGCAGCGGCGTGTTCAGGACCGGGCAATCCGCCTCGAGATGCAGGCCCAGAAGCTGCGCCCGCCCGCCCATGAAGACCTCGGTGTCGAAGGTCGAGGGTGCGGCAAGCCGCTGCAGCGCCGCCTCGGCCACTTCGCGTTCGGGGCTGATCACCACATCGATGGCCAGCCGGTCGAGATTGTAGAGGTCGGAATAGGCGGTCTCGAGATAGCTTTGGTTGCGGATGCGCGCGATCTTGCGGGTGACGTTGAAGGCGGCCTGGGCTATCTGGCAGCAGACCATGTTCACTTCGTCGGAATGGGTGGCGGCGATGATCATGTCGGCATCGCGCGCACCTGCGCGCTCCAGCACGTCGGGATGGCTGGCGAAGCCCACAACCCCCTGCACATCCAGCGTTTCCGTGGCCCGGCGAACAAGGTCGCTGTTCACATCGACCACGGTCACGTCATTGCGTTCGCCCGAAAGGTGGCGGGCGATCTGCCAGCCCACCTGCCCCGCGCCGCAGATGATGACTTTCATGGCTGACCTTCCCTCGCGGCGTTACCGTTGCGCCTGTTTCGCAGATCGCCCGCCCGGGGTCAAACCGCGGGTCAGGCGTCGGTCTCTTCGTCCTCGTCCTCGAAATGGGCGCTGCGTCCGCCGGCCTTGCTGGTCGTCACCACCCCCAGCGACTTGAGCTTGCGATGCAGAGCACTGCGTTCCATGCCGACGAAATTCGCCGTGCGGCTGATATTGCCACCGAAGCGGTTGATCTGGGTCAGCAGATATTCGCGTTCGAACAATTCCCGCGCTTCGCGCAGCGGCAGGGTCGCGACCATGCCGCCCAGCACCATGCCATCGCCCGCAATGGGCTGGGCCTCGCTGCTGGGCAATTCGCGCGCATCGATGACGCCACCGGATTCTCCAAGAATCAGAACGCGTTCGATCACGTTTCGCAACTGGCGCACATTGCCGGGCCAGGGCATTGTCTGCAACATTGCCTCGGCCTCGGACGAAAAATCGCGCGCCGGAAGGCCCTGACTGCGATGGAACCAGTCGACGAAATGCCGCGCCAGTTCTGGAATGTCGTCACGCCGGTCCGACAGGGCCGGGACGGCGATCGGCACCACGTTCAGCCGGTCGAACAATTCCTGCCGGAACCGCCCGGCGCGAATCTCGGCCGCAAGGTCGCGTGTCGTCGAGGAAATCACCCGCAGATCGACCCGCACCTTGTCGGTGCCACCGGCGCGGGTGAATTGCTGTTCGGTCAGGACGCGAAGAATTTTCGATTGCGTTCCCAACGGCATATCGGCCACTTCGTCGAAATAAACCACACCGCCATGCGCCTGTTCCAGCAGCCCGGGCTCGACCCCGCGCTCGCTTGTCTCGCGGCCGAACAGCACCTCTTCCATCCGCTCCGGCTCGATCGAGGCCGAAGAAACGGTGACGAAAGCCGCGCCCGACCGGTTGGAATTGGCATGGATGAAGCGCGCGGCCATTTCTTTGCCCGATCCGGGCTGCCCGGTCAGCATCACGCGCCCATTCGACTTGGTCACCTTGTCGAGTTGCGATTTCAGGGCCTTGAAGGCCGGACTTGAACCGATCATCTCGGTCTGGGTCACATCGCGGCGGCGCAGCTCGTGGTTCTCGCGGCGCAGGCGGCTGGTCTCCATCGCCCGGCTGACCACGACCGTAAGCTGGTCGATGTTGAAGGGTTTTTCGATGAAGTCATAGGCGCCTTGTTTGATCGCCGCGACGGCGATCTCGATATTGCCATGGCCCGAGATGATGATGATCGGAATGTCCGGGTTGTCGCGCTTGGTGGCCTTGAGGATGTCGATCCCGTCCATCCGGCTGTCCTTGAGCCAGATATCAAGGATCATCAGCGCCGGAGGATCGGCATTGACCTCGGCCATGCAATCGTCGGAATTTCCCGCCAGGCGAACGACATAGCCTTCGTCCTTCAGAATATCCCCGATCAGTTCGCGAATGTCTTTCTCGTCATCTACGATCAGGATGCTCATGACTCACTCCCCTGGGGCTGTGCCCCCATATTGCGGCCCATCCGGCGCTTGGCCAACCGCGGCAGGCGGATTTCAGCCATCGCGCCCGTATGGGCGTTCCCGGCGAAGACCGGCGCATCCATGAGCGCCAGCGTTCCGCCATGTTCCTCGATGATCTTCTTGACGATGGGCAGGCCCAGTCCGGTGCCCTTGGCCCGCGTCGTCACATAGGGTTCGAACAGCCGTGCGCGGTCGGGCGGCAGGCCGATGCCATTGTCGGCGATGGTGATCAGGCTTTCGCCATCCTGCACGACCAGAGCGATGCGGATTTCCGGTACCAGACCGTCCGGCGCGCCTTTTTCCTGAAGCGATTCAATCGCCTCCCCGGCATTCTTGATCAGGTTGGTCAGGGCCTGGCCGATCATCGACGCATCCAGATCCATCATCACCGGCGTGTCGGGGATGTCGGTCGCAAAGGTCACGCCGGGTTGACCGGCCTTTTGCAAGGTCACCGCATCGCGCAGGATCGTCACCAGATCGGCCTCGCGGCGGTCGGGTTCGGGCATCCGGGCGAATTTCGAGAACTCATCGACGATGCGACGCAAATCGTTGGTTTGCCGCACGATCACATCGGTCAGAGCTTCCAGCTCGGCCGGTTCCCGCACTTCGCCACGGAACTTGCGCTTCACCCGTTCCGCCGAAAGCGCGATGGGCGTGAGCGGGTTCTTGATCTCATGCGCGATGCGCCGGGCCACATCGCCCCAGGCCGCCATGCGCTGCGCGGTAACCAGATCGGTCACGTCATCAAAGGCGACCACATACCCTTCCAGACGGCCATCCTCGCTGCGCCGCACGCTCATCCGCACCAGCAGGCTTTCCAGCCGCCCGCGCCGTGTCAGCCGCACCTCGTCTTGCGCCGCCATGTCGCCATCGGTTCGCAGGTTCTGGAAAAGTCCGGCGAATTCCGGAACGACGGCGTCCAGTCCCTGGCCATGCGGATCGCCTTGCACATCCAGCAGGCGCATCGCCGCCCGGTTGACGAAATCGACCTGCCCCGTCGCATCCAGGCCGATCACCCCTGCCGTGACGTTCGACAGCACGGAATCAAACAGCCGCCGCCGCCGCTCGGTCTGGCGGTGGCTGTCCATCAACGCCTCGCGCTGGCCCTTGAGCTGGCGGGTCATCTGGTTGAACAGGCGGCCCATCATGGCGATCTCGTCGTCGCCCTCTTCCTCGGGCACCTGCACATCCAGATCACCGCCGCCCACAAGCTGCGCCGCGCCCGCCAACCGCCCGACAGGCCGCGACAGGCGCTCGGCGAACCACAGGCCCAGCCAGATCGCCGCAAGGATAAGAATGATCGCGAAGCCCAGGTAAATCAGGCCGAAATTCAGCAAAAGCCGCCCGCGCTCGGATTCGAGCTGATTGTAAAGCTGGACGGTCTGCTGCGTCTCGTCGAGCAGCGACAGGATCGAGCCATCCACCGTGCGGCTGACATAGAGATAGCGGTCGGCGAAGGCCTCAAGATAGACCAAGGCGCGGAACTCGTTATTGTCCCAATCCTCGATCAGCACCACCCCGCCGTCCCGGGCCTTTTCCAGTTCGGCGGGCGGTACGGCTTCGAAACCGAACAGATAGGATCGGTCGCCCCGGGTTTTCAGCGTTCCGGTGCCATCGACCAGATAGGCCTCTTTCAAGCCGCGCTGAATGACCTCCTGGCCCTGGCTCAACAGGGGACGCAACTGATCATCGCGCAGGAAGAAGGTCTTCTGCTTAGCAAGGTTCAGATAGGCGGCAAGCGCCTGCGCATCTTCGGTCAGATCATGGCGCTGCTCATCCTCATAGGCCTGTGCCGCCGCCAGCGACGATCCAACGACCGAGCGTACCCGGTCCGAGAACCAGCCCTCAAGCCCGAGATTGACCGACAGGACCGCGAAGACCGCGACCAGCACGGTCGGCACGAGCGCAACGCCGGCAAAAACCCCCGACAGGCGCAGGTGCAGGCGCGATCCGGCCGACTGGCTGCGCCGGTCCGCCACCATCCGCGCCACGCGTGCCAGCACCAGCGCCGCGATCAAAAGCACATAGACCAGGTCGGCCAGCAGGATCAGCCGCAACAGCGGCGAGGTCGCGCCTTGCGCAAGGGGACCAAGCGCAAGGAAGGTTGCCACAACCAGAACCGGACCCAGGAAAACAAGGCCCAGCGTCGTCGCGGTCTGCACCCGCCGCTGGCGGCGCAGGCGCGAGAACCTGACCCAGACATCCCGTCTAAGTGTGCGATCCAGTGCTGTCATCAACCTGCAACATCTTGTGGTCTTTGGGGGTTGTCCCCCGTTCGCCACGCTTGATGTTGCGGTTTTACATCAGCTTGCGGCGCCGTGTCACGCGGATATCGAGATCGGTGATCTTCTTGCGCAATGTATTGCGATTGATCCCCAGAAGATCGGCGCATTTCGCCTGATTTCCGCCGGTCGCATCCAGCGCGATCTCGATCAGCGGCATCTCGACCTCTCTCAGGATGCGCTGATAGACGCCGGGCGGCGGCAATTGGCCGCCATGAAGGTCAAAATAGCGTTTCAGGTGGCGTGCGACGGAAGCCGACAGCTTCTCGCTTTCATGGCCACCTTTCAGCGGCTCGGCCGCGGGCTGGTTGCCAAGGACCTGCTCGATCTCGGATTTGGTGATCTCGGCCTCGGGCGAGGTGACCAGAAGCCGCCGGATCGTGTTCTCAAGCTGGCGCACATTGCCGGGCCAGGAATAGCTGCGCACCACCTCCTGCGAGTCGGCGGAAAGCCGTCTCACGGTCCCGAAATCGCGCTCGCCCTTTTTCAGGAAATGTTCCGCCAGCAGCGGGATATCCTCGACCCGTTCGCGCAAGCTGGGCACATGCAGCGTGACCCCGCCCAGACGGTAATACAGATCCTGCCTGAACACCCCCGATTCCATACGGTTGTCCAGATCGACCTGGCTGGTCGCCATGACGCGCGGCGCCTTGTCGCCCAACATGTCGAGCAGCCGCACCACGCGGGCCTGCGTGTCCTCGTCGTAATCCGCCACTTCATCAAAGACGACCGAGCCGCCGCGCGCCCGCGCAATCAGGCTGGCGGGTCCGTCGACACCTTGCAGATCCGCAGCCTGGGCCACGATGAAGGGCAGGCTCCGGCGGTCGGAAAAGTCATGGATCGCCCGTGCGATCAGGCTTTTGCCCGTGCCCGACTCGCCGGTGATCAGCACCGGGATATCCGTGTTCATCACCCGCGCCACAAGCCGGTACAGCGCCTGCATCGCGGGGGTCCGGCCCACCAGCGGCAGGTCATCCCCCGCCTCGCGCGGCGGCGTTGCGGGTTTCGGCGCGCGCCGCTTCTGCTCCAGCGCGCGGGCCGAACGCTTCATCAGATCGGGCAGGTCGAACGGCTTTGGCAGGTAGTCGAAAGCCTCGGCCTCGGCCGCCTGGATCGCCGTCATGATCGTGTTTTGCGCCGAAATCACGATGACCGGCAGACCGGGCCGCATCTTGGTGATGCGCGGCAAGCTGTCGAGCCCGTTGCCATCGGGCATGATGACATCCGAGATCACCAGATCGCCCTTGCCCTCTTCGACCCAGCGCATCAGCGTCATCAGGCTTGAGGTCGCATGGACCTTGCAGCCCGCGCGGGTCAGAGCCTGGGTCAGCACGGTGCGGATCGTGCGGTCGTCGTCGGCGACAAGAACGGTTCCATCCATCCTAGCACTCCTTCCGTTTGTCCTTGGGCGCCATGGGCAGCGAGATACGGAACGCGGTGCGACCCGGCACCGACTCCACCGAAATCCAGCCCTCATGGTCGGTTATGATCTTCGAGACCAAGGCAAGGCCCAGTCCCGTCCCGTTCTCGCGGCCCGAGACGAAGGGCTCGAACACTTCGGCCGCGATATCGGGCGGCAGGCCGGGGCCATCGTCGATGACCTCGACATTCAAAGGCAGCGCCGCCGACGGGCCATCCTTGCGCCGCACCCGCAGCGAAAGGTCATAAAAAGTGCGCAGACGGATCGTGCCGCCTTGCGGCCCCGCGGCCTCGGACGCGTTCTTGATCAGATTCAGGAAGACCTGCATGAGCTGGTCGGGATCGGCCCAGGTCGGCGGCAGGGAGGGGTCGAAATCCTCGACGATCGCCATATGGGCGGCAAAGCCGACCATGGCCGATTTGCGCGCCCGGTCCAGCGCGTCATGCAGGTTCACCGCGCGCCGGTCGGGCGGGCGGACATTGCCGAATTGCTCGACCTGTTCCAGCAGCTTCACGATCCGCCTTGTCTCTTCGACGATCAGATTCGTCAGCTCGCGGTCTTCTGGGCTCAGGCTCATCGAAAGAAGCTGCGCCGCACCGGAAATTCCGGCCAAAGGGTTCTTGATTTCATGCGCCAGCATCTCGGCCATGCCGATGGCCGAGCGCGCCGCCGATTTGGCGCCCAGGCTGCGGCCCAGCCGATCGGCGATCTCGCGCGGCGAGAGGATCAGCAGGATCACGCCCGGATTGTCATGCATGGGGGCGACATGGATCGTGCATTGCACCGGGGCGCGTTCGCCCGTGGTCACATCGACATCATTGATGTTCAGCGCCGACTGGTTGGCACGGGCGCGGGACAGCGCCTCTTCCATGGGCGCATCGATAGACAGGCGGTCAAAGACCGGCTGGCCCAGCAGCGCCTTGGCCGACGTGTTCAGAAAGGCCTCCGCCGCCGGATTGGCCTCGAGGATCAGCCCGGTCTCATCAACCAACAGCGACGGCAGGGGCAGCGAGGCCCAGATCACCCCGGGCACCGGATAGGGCATGCGATAGCCGGGGTTCATGCCGCAGCCTCCGCCTCGGCAAAAGTGTCGCGGATGAGGCGGATCACCTCGGCCGGATCGGTCGAGGTCAGGATCGCGTCACGCGCCTGCTCCAGCCCGGCCTCTTCGAGATACCAGCCCAGATGCTTTCGGGCGCAGCGCAACCCCAGCTCGCGCCCGTAGAAGCCCAGGATTTCCTCGTAATGCTGGATGATCATCTCGGCCAAGGCCAGACCCTGCGGAATCTCCGGCTCGGGGCGGCCATGCAGCCGCGCCGCGATCTGCGCCAGGCGCCAGGGCGCGCCCTGGGCCCCGCGCCCGACCATGACCCCGTCGGCACCACTGGCCGCCAGCGCGGTCTGCGCGGTTTCCGCATCGATGATGTCGCCATTGGCCACCACTGGAATCGACACCGCCTCTTTCACCGCCCGGATCGCGGCCCAATCGGCATGGCCCTTGTAGAACTGGCAGCGCGTGCGGCCATGGATCACCACCATACGCACCCCCGCACCTTCGGCCCGCCGTGCCAGTTCGGGCGCATTGTGCAGCGTGTCGTCCCAGCCCAGCCGCGTCTTGAGCGTGACCGGCACCTTCACCGCGCCCACCACCGCCTCGACCAATTCCAGCGCCAGATCCAGATCGCGCAGCAGGGCCGAGCCGCAAAGGCCCGTGGTTACCCGCTTGGACGGGCAGCCCATGTTGATGTCGATCAGCGCGGCGCCCTGCCCTTCGCACCAGCGCGCGGCTTCGGCCATCAGCGCGGGCTCGCGCCCGGCAAGCTGCACCGAGGTTTCATTCTCGTCAAAGCCCAATTCGGCCCGCGCCCGCGCTTCGGGTCGCGCCCGCAGCACCTCATCGCTGGCGACCATTTCGCTCACCACCAGGCCCGCGCCAAAGCGCGAGACCAGCCTACGGAACGGCAGGTCGGTGATTCCGGCCAGCGGGGCCAGCAGGACGGGGGGATCTACGGTGACGGGGCCAAGGCGGAAAGCCACGCGAATCTTGCCTCAAATGCCGTTTCGTTGAGCACAGGCTTCACAGCTAGCCGCTGCCTTGCCATCCTGCCATCTGCCGCTGTCGGAATTCTGACTGATTTGCGGGCAATGCACAAATATTATGCAACAGCGAGCAATTTCTGGACAGATTGTCAGCCGCGCGGGGCTGGCCTAGGAAGGGCATATGAGCACGCATGTCGTCATCGTAGCCGCTGGACGCGGCAGCCGCGCCGGTGGCGATCTGCCCAAGCAATGGCAGATCCTCGCGGGAAAGCCCGTTCTGGCCCATACGCTTGCGGCTTTCGCGGGATTGCCCGTCACTCTGGTCGTCCACCCCGACGAGATGGACCGCGCCCGCGCATTGGCGCCAAAGGCGCGGCTGGTCGCGGGCGGCGCGCAACGGGCGGACTCGGTTCGTGCCGCGCTCGAGGCGCTGGAGGGCAGCGATGCGACCCGCGTGCTGATCCATGACGGCGCCCGTCCCCTGGTGTCCCGCGCGCTGATCGACCGCCTGATCGCCGCCCTGGAGCACGCCTCCGCCGCCGCCCCAGCCCTGCCCGTCACCGACGCGCTCTGGCGCGGCGAAGACGGCCAGGTCACCGGCACCCAGTCGCGCGAAGGCCTCTACCGCGCCCAGACCCCGCAGGCCTTCCGCCTTGCCGAAATCCTCGCCGCACATCGCGCCCATCCCGATGACGCGGCGGATGATGTTCAGGTCGCCCGAGCCGCAGGGCTTGACGTCCAGATCGTCGAGGGCGAGGAAGACAATCTGAAACTGACCTTCCCCGGTGATTTCTTGCGCGCCGAGGCAATCCTGAAAGGCCGCGACTTGGATATCCGCCTGGGCAATGGCTACGACGTGCACGCTTTTACCGAAGGCGATCATGTCTGGCTCTGCGGCGTGAAACTGCCGCATAGTCGCGCGCTTCTGGGCCATTCGGATGCGGATGTCGGCATGCACGCCCTGACCGATGCGATCTATGGCGCGCTGGCCGAGGGCGATATTGGCCGCCATTTCCCGCCTTCGGACCCGCAATGGAAAGGCGCCGCCTCGCATATCTTTCTGCGCCATGCGGTCGATCTTGCCACTGACAAGGGCTTCCGCCTGTCGAATTGCGACGTGACGCTGGTCTGCGAACGCCCCAAGATCGGCCCCCATGCCGCGGCCATGCAGGCGGCGTTGGCCGAGATCATGGGGCTCGCCGTCGACAGGATCAGCGTCAAGGCCACCACCTCGGAACGCCTGGGTTTCACCGGCCGCGAGGAAGGCATCGCCGCCCTTGCCACTGCAACGCTGGTGAAGGGATGAGCGCGGCGCTCGCCACCTTCTTCGGCGCGGGACATCTGCGCCCCGCTTCGGGCACCTGGGCCTCGCTGATTGCAGTGGCTCTGGCTGTTGCCGCCCATCAGGCCGGCCTGGCGCTCTTGGTCCCGCTGGCTTTCGTCCTGGCGACCCTCGCCGGATTCTGGGCCGTGCCACGTTACCTGTCGACCCGCGCCGACAGCGACCCCTCCGAGGTGGTCATCGACGAGGTTGCCGGGCAGCTTCTGGCGATGTGCTTCACCGTGATCCCGCTCTGGCGCCATGGCGTCGCCGACCTGGCGCTGGCCGCCTGGCCGGGCTGGGTCGTGCCCTTCCTCTTGTTCCGGCTGTTCGATATCTGGAAACCCTGGCTGGTCGGCCGCGCCGACCGCCGCCACGATGCGGCGGGTGTCATGCTGGACGATCTCTGGGCCGGGTTGTTCGCGGGCCTCTGCTCCACCGCCCTTGCGGGCCTGTATCATGGCCTGATCCAGCCATGGCTGAGCTGACCCTGCCCGAACAGATCCTGCACCGCGCCCGGTTCTGGGGGCTGCGCCTTGCCACGGCGGAAAGCTGCACCGCCGGGATGATCGCCGCCGCCCTGACCGATCCGCCCGGCTCATCGGACATTTTCGACAGCGGCTTCGTCACCTATTCCAATGCCGCCAAGACCCGGATGTTGGGCGTCCGCCCGGCAACCCTTGCCGCCCATGGCGCGGTCTCGGAACAGGTCGCCCGCGAAATGGCCGAAGGTGCCCGCCTTGCGGCAGGGGTCGGCCTTGCGATTTCCGTCACCGGCATCGCGGGGCCGGGCGGCAGCGAACACAAGCCCGAAGGCAGGGTTTGCTTCGGGCTCGCCCGTGACGGAAGGAAGACCCTTACGGAAACCGTGGATTTCGGCGCTCTGGGCCGCGATGCCGTGCGCCGCGCCACGCGCGACCATGCGCTGCGGCTGATCCTCACCGCGCTGGACTGAGCCCCCCTACTCGGCGGCCTGCGCCTCGGCCTCTGCCAGCTCGGCGGCACGCTTCTCGACCAGTTCGACGATATGGTCGATCATCCTGTCATTGCCCAGCGTATGTGCCTGCTTGCCAGCCAGATAGACCATGCCCTTACCCGCGCCGCCGCCGGTAAAGCCGATATCGGTCATCAAGGCCTCGCCCGGCCCATTCACAACGCAGCCGATGATCGACAGGCTCATCGGCGTCTTGATATGTTCCAGCCGCTTCTCCAGCGCCTCGACCGTCTTGATCACGTCAAAGCCCTGCCGCGCGCAGGAGGGACAAGAGATGATCTGCACCCCCCGCGTCCGCAGCCCGAGCGATTTCAGGATCTCGTAGCCAACCTTGACCTCTTCCTCGGGCGCGGCCGACAGCGAGACACGGATCGTGTCGCCGATGCCGAACCAAAGAAGGGAACCCAGCCCCACCGCCGATTTCACCGTGCCTGCCATCAGCCCGCCGGCCTCGGTGATGCCCAGATGGATCGGCGCATCGGTCGCCGCCGCCAATTGCTGATAGGCCGCCGCCGCAAGGAAGACATCGCTCGCCTTACAGCTGATCTTAAACGCGTGAAAGTCGTTGTCCTGCAACAGCTTGATATGATCCAGGCCCGATTCCACCATCGCATCCGGGCAGGGCTCGCCGTATTTTTCCAACAGGTGCTTTTCCAGCGATCCGGCATTCACCCCTATGCGGATCGAGCAGCCATGATCCTTGGCCGCCTTCACCACCTCGCGCACGCGGGCCGCATCGCCGATATTGCCCGGGTTGATCCGCAGGCAGGCCGCGCCCGCCTCGGCGGCCTCGATGGCACGTTTGTAATGGAAATGGATATCCGCCACGATCGGGACCGGGCTTTCGCGCACGATCTCGCGCAGGGCGCGGGTGGAAGCCTCATCGGGCGTCGAGACCCGCACGATATCCGCCCCCACCTCGGCACAGCGCAGCACCTGCGCCACCGTCGCCTCGACGTCCGACGTGTCGGTATTGGTCATGGTCTGCACCGAGATCGGCGCGTCGCCGCCCACAGGCACGCGCCCGACCATGACCTGACGGCTCTTGCGCCGCTCAATGTTGCGCCAGGGGCGGATCGGGTTGTGGGTCATGGCGCGGAACTCCGTCTGGAAGCTGCGCGGACCATAGTCCCGCGGCCGGTCAACGGCAACCGGGCGACGCCAAAGTCAGCAGAAGGTGAAACGGCCCCCTGCCCCTTCACCGATGTTCAAACGCTCTCTGGGGTCCCGGCTGCACGGCGCAGCCGCGGCATATGGCCAGCCAGTCAGGGCGCGACGGTTCCTGCCGAGGCATCGGCGGTCATATAGGTCGCCAGATCGCCATCCTTGGCCATATCGGCCAAAGTGAACTTTTGCGACAGCGCCTCGGGCGAGAGCGCGATGTCCTTGACCACCTGCGCGCCCGGCGCGGCGGGGCCATAGGTCTGGCCATTCACCACGAAATAGACCGAACCGGAATTGCCGGTGCGGAAGACGGCGGCGCTTTCCAGCGGCGGCACGGCATAGCGTTCGCCCGCATCGAGGATCTTCTCGAGCAGCACCGTGCCATCGGCGGAACTGACCCGCACCCAAGAGGGGCGCACGGCCAGAACCTCGACGCCCGGCTTGGCATCGGCCACCACTTGCACATCGGTTCCCAGCGCTTCGGCAAGGGCCGCGTCGATTGCGCCTTCGCCCGAAGCGGCGGTTTCGGACGGAACAGGGCCACGATCGGGCTTGATCGCGGCGATCGGCCCGTCACGCGACACCAGGACCGGCACGTCCAGCGCCTGCGGTCGATAAAGCCGGTCCATCAGATCGCCATTTTGCGCCGTGGCATCGGCCAGCTTCTCTTCGGTCTGCCCTTCGGTCGCGGGTGCAGCCGGGCGCGGCGCGGTGGCCGGCGTCAGCGGATCGATTTCGGCAACCACGACCGGGGCCTCATCCACGGGGGCAAGCTGGACACGCTGCACTTCGCGCAGGATCGACCAGCCGCCATAACCCAGCGCGCCGACCAGCACGGCCAGAACGGCCAAGGACCCAACGGCCGCAGGTTCGATCCGGCTCAGCCAGCTTTCGCCGCGCGGCACGAAGGCGGCATTGGGATTGGCCAGAGGATCGGCGAATTCAACCCGCGCCCGCGCTTCGCGCACCCGCTGCGGTGACGCGGCAGCGGCCATGCCATGGGCGACGGTGAAATTGGCTTCATTGCAGAAACGCGCAAAGGCCCAGTCCGGGTCCATGCCCAGATAGCGTGCGTAAGAGCGCACATAGCCCGCGACGAAGCCCGGCGTCTCGAAGGCCGAGACATCGGCATTCTCGATAGCGGCGATATAGGTGGCCTTGATCTTCAATTCGCGCTGGACGTCCAGAAGCGACTTGCCCAGCGTGGCCCTTTCGCCGCGCATGACATCGCCCAACCGCAGTTCGAAATCGTCGAAGCCCTTTGGCTTCTCCTCTTCCGTTGCGTGAGGTTTGGACCTCCAGCCGATCATCAGAACCCTGTCCCCTTGGCGCCTGTTTTTGTGGCCCGTCGCTTGGCGCGAGTCGCCCCCAAAGCGACTCACCCGGGCTTGGTATTGCGTTTACGCTAGCACAGGGCAAGGCCCTTTGCACATGCGAGAAACCTCAGGCCGAGGCCTCGGCGCGATTCAGCGCACAATGCTGCCAGAGCGCATCCATCGCCTTCACCAGCGTATCGATCTCTTGCGGACCATGCACCGGCGAGGGAGTGAAACGCAGCCGCTCCGTGCCGCGCGGCACGGTCGGGAAATTGATCGGCTGGACATAGATGCCATAGTGATCCAGCAGCATGTCCGACAGCATCTTGCAATGGATGGGGTCGCCGACGTGGACAGGCACAATATGCGAGTTTTCGTCGATGATCGGCAGGCCCAGACCCTTGAGCCGCAGCTTCAGGATCTTTGCCTGGGTCTGGTGCTTTTCACGCAGGGCGCGGCCGCCCTCGCCCTTGAGGAAGCGCACCGAAGCCGCAGCCCCCGCGGCGACCGTGGGCGGCAGCGAAGTGGTGAAGATGAAGCCCGGCGCATAGGACCGGATCGCATCCACCATCT
This sequence comes from Neotabrizicola paludis, assembly GCF_044142105.1. NCBI lineage: Bacteria > Pseudomonadati > Pseudomonadota > Alphaproteobacteria > Rhodobacterales > Paracoccaceae > Neotabrizicola > Neotabrizicola paludis. The sequence goes on along the minus strand of NZ_JBGTYM010000001.1, from coordinate 619,212 downwards.
TCGCAGATGCAGCAATATAGCCCCCGAAAACGCCGATGGCTTTCGCCAAAGTCGCGTTGATCAGGTCGATGCGGTGCATCTGCCCGTCGCGCTCGGCCACCCCTGCGCCACGGGGGCCGTACATGCCGACGGCATGAACCTCGTCGATATAGGTCAGGGCGCCGAACTCCTCGGCCAGATCGCAGATTTGCTTGATCGGCCCGAAATCGCCATCCATCGAATAGACCGATTCAAAGGCGATCAGCTTTGGCGTTGCCGGATCGTCGGCTTCCAGAAGCGCCCGCAGATGCGCCAGATCATTGTGGCGGAAGATCCGCTTCTCGCCACCGCCGCGCCGCACACCTTCGATCATCGAGGCATGGTTCAGCGCGTCGGAATAGATGATCAGCCCGGGAAAGATCGCCCGCAGGGTCGAAAGCGTCGCGTCATTGGCGATATAGGCGCTGGTAAAGACCAGCGCGGCCTCCTTGCCATGCAGATCGGCCAGCTCGGCCTCAAGCCGCTTGTGATAGACCGTGGTGCCCGAGATGTTGCGCGTGCCGCCCGAACCCGCGCCCGTCGCGTCCAGCGCCTCATGCATCGCTGCCAGCACCACGGGATGCTGGCCCATGCCCAGATAGTCATTGCCGCACCAGACGGTGATCTCTTTTTCGGTCCCGTCCGGACGGGTCCAGACCGCATGAGGGAACTGACCCTGCCGACGCTCGATGTCGATGAAGGTGCGGTAGCGCCCTTCCTCGTGCAGCCGGTTCAGCGCAAGATCAAGCTGGGCCTCGTAATTCATCCGGTCGTCTCCTGGCGTATACGCTTGGGCTGACCTAGCCCCTTCCTCGCATTGTGGCCTTGATATGCGTCAAATCCGGGCGCAAAGGCAGGGGACGAATTGTCACCCCCCGTCCTCTTCTATCCCCTCTCAGGGGGCCGGGGCAATCTCAAGAACGGTCACACAGGCCGCGCCTTCCTTGCGCGCCGCCTCGCAGCCCTTCAGCGCCGCGTCGCGCGCCTCTTCGGCACTGGCCAGCCCGGCGATCGCCACGGCCGAAGCGACGGGCTTGCCCTCGCGGATGAAGCCCTCGTCCGGGGCCGCGGCCATGGCGGCAAAGCCCTTGGCGGCATCCGGCACGAAAATCGCCAGCGCCTGCTCATTGGTCATCACCAGCCGCAGCGTCGTCAGTTCCTCGGGCGTAAGGAAGGGCTGGACATGCAGCGTGATCGCCGATCCGGCCAATGCACCGGTTTCGACCGGCACCTCCTGTGCCTGCGCCGCCGTGATCCCCGCGACAAACGCGCCCATCACCAGAATTGCCCGCATCCGAAATCCTCCGTGCCGTTCTCTCCCCTCCCTACCCCAAGCCGCCCGCTCTGGACAGTCCCCGGCCGCCTGCTAGGCTGACCGCCGCATAACAAGATGGAGAGCGCGCCATGTCCGCCAACCCGCAACTCGACCCCGTCCTCGCCCGCATCGACGCCGATCTGCCGCAGGCGCTGGATCGGCTGATGGACCTTCTGCGCATCCCCTCGATCTCGACCGATCCGGCCTACAAGCCCGATTGCGCCCGCGCCGCCGACTGGCTGGTCGCGGATCTGAAGGGTCTGGGCTTTGACGCCCGCGCCGCCGCAACGCCCGGCCATCCGATGGTCGTGGCCCATGGTGGCGAAGGCCGGCGCCATATCCTTTTCTACGGCCATTACGACGTGCAGCCGGTCGATCCGCTGGCGCTCTGGACCCGCGATCCCTTTGACCCGGCCATCGAGGACGGCCCGAAAGGCAAGGTGATCCGTGCCCGTGGTGCCTCGGATGACAAGGGCCAGCTGATGACCTTCATCGAGGCCTGCCGCGCCTGGAAAGCCGTCCATGGCAGCCTGCCCGGCAATCTGACCATCTTCCTGGAAGGCGAAGAGGAATCGGGCTCGCCCTCGCTGATCCCCTTCCTTGAGGCGAACAAGGAAGAGCTGTCCTGCGACCTTGCCCTGATCTGCGACACCGGGCTTTTCGACAGCGCCGTGCCCGCGATCACCACCATGCTGCGGGGCCTGTGCAAAGCCGAGTTCACCATCCGCGCCGCCAGCCGCGACCTGCATTCCGGCATGTATGGCGGTCTGGCCCGCAACCCGCTGCATGTGATGTCCAGGCTGCTTGCTGGCCTGCATGACGAGACGGGCCGCGTGCAGGTGCCGGGCTTTTATGACGATGTCGAGGAACTGCCTGAAAGCCTGCGCGCCCAGTGGCAGGCGCTTGCCTTCGACCATGGCCGGTATCTGGGCGATGTCGGCCTGTCGGTTCCGGCGGGCGAACAGGACCGCACGCCCTTGGAAAAGATCTGGTCGCGGCCCACGGCCGAAGTCAACGGCATGTGGGGCGGCTATACCGGCGCCGGGTTCAAGACCGTTCTGCCCTCCGAGGCCCATGCCAAGGTCTCGTTCCGCCTCGTCTCGCACCAGGACCCGGTGAAAATCCTCACCGCCTTCCGCGCCTGGGCCGAGGCGCAGATGCCGCCAGACGTGACCATCACCTGGCATGACGGGGTGGAAGGCGCGCCAGCTTCGGTCATGGCGATCTCGGACCCGGCATTCGAAGCGGCGCGTCAGGCCCTGACCGACGAATGGGGCCGCCCGGCGGCCTTTGTCGGCGCTGGCGGTTCGATCCCGGTCGCAGGCTATTTCAAGTCGATCCTCGGCATGGATGCAGTGTTGATCGGCTTTGGCCGCGACGATGACCAGATCCATTCCCCGAACGAGAAATACGATCTTGCCAGCTTCCATCACGGCATCCGCAGCTGGGCGCGCGTGCTGGCGCGGATCGCGTGATGGCGGTGCAGATGGATTCAGCGAGTGTTGATGTCGGGATGATTGGCGTGGCGCAGCAATGCGAAATCCGCTGGATCGCGGCGGGCGACAAGCCTGCCTTCCTGGGCCTCTGGCGGCACTATCTCGATTTCTACGACGTCACCCTGACGCCCGATGTGACCGAGGCGACTTGGCAGCGCCTGCTCGATCCCGCCTCGGCTTTGGGCGGGAGGGTGGCGCTGCGCGAGGGGCGGCTCGCCGCTTTCGCGCTGCATGTCAACCATGCCTCGACCTGGGTCACGGGGGATGACTGCTATCTGGAAGACCTTTTCGTCGATCCCGCGCTGCGCGGATCGGGTCTCGGCCGGGCGCTGATCGACGATCTGATTGCGCTGGCCCGCGCGCGGGGCTGGCAGCGCCTGTACTGGCACACAGCGCAGGACAATGCCCGGGCGCGGCGGCTGTATGACAGCTATGTTCTGAGCGACGACCATATCCGCTACCGCATCGCGTTGTGATGCAATGAAAAGGGGGCCCGGAGGCCCCCTTTCCCGCAGCATGTGCATGGTGTCAGCTCGCGGCCTTGATCGTATCGATCTGATGCTGCGTGCCGACCAGCGTCCAGGTCAGCGTCACCTTCTCGCCCACCTTGAATTGATCCGCCTTGTCGCCCTTGGGCAGGACATAGACCGAGCCATCGGCCAGCGTGATCGTCATCGCCGCCGGATCGATCGCCTTGATGGCGCCCGAGGCCTGCATCGCGCCGGCCAGTGCGGCAGTGGCGGTCAGTCCGGCCAGGGCCAGGGCGGAAAACATGCGGAATTTCATGATCGTTCCCCGAATTGGGGCCGGTGGCACGCAGCCGTTCCGGCCTTCCTCCTGCACGGGACGCCGGGCCTGTCGCGTCGGCGGTCTGGCATCTCGGCGCGACCACCCGGCAGGCTCTGTACCGTGCGAGGCAGAAGCTAGCGCGGCGGCGCGAGTCGCGAAATCCCCCCTCCGTCGGGCTTGATCTGCCGCGAGGCGGCGGGAGAACGGCGTGAGGTTTTCGTGATCACCTAAGTGAGGGCAGGCAGGTTAAGAATGTGTGAATCCCTCGCTGGCAAGCCATTGAAATCACACAATGAAGCCTAATGTCCCTGCGTGGGACAATCCGGGCGGATCATGTTTCAAAGGGGAAGGAAAGTGGCGCGGTTGACGGGGCTCGAACCCGCGACCCCCGGCGTGACAGGCCGGTACTCTAACCAACTGAGCTACAACCGCACATCCCATCCCGGCTGCCCGGGCGTGGGGGGCTAGATACGCGGGGGGGCGGGCGCCGTCAAGCGCGGGAACGCCAAAATAATCAGTCCCGCGAAAATTCCCTGCGCTCCGGTCCCGCGCGGTGCCGTGACGGCGAAAAGCGCGGCCATTGCGCCCGCCGCCTTGCGGCCTTCGGGCACGCGAGAGCCGTGCTTGCGTGCGTGCCAGAGGCGCCGGGGACGCGTGGAGCGAAGGCGGCGACAAGCCCCCCGAATCCACCGGGAGGCGCGCGATCCCGGCGCAAGAGGCCGCTCATTGGGGCCGCCGTGGGGCGACAGGATCGGCGCGCCCTGCCCGCCAGCCGCGCCGTCGATGACGATACCGTTCGCGTAGATGCGGAAGCCGCAGGCTCTTCGGCCCGCCGTCCCGCTTTATCCAGGCGCAAAATACGCCGCAACAGAGGCCTGCGTAGCCCTCATCGGCGGCAGCGCCCTCTCCGCCCCGACCCCTACTTCTCCGGCGCCGGGATGAATTCGCCATCATCCCCCGGCGGCAGACGGAATCGCCCATGTTGCCAGTCGCCCGCGCGCCAGGCTTCTTTGGCGGCGTCGATCTTCTCGCGCGAGGAGGCGACGAAATTCCACCAGATGAAGCGCGGTCCGGCCATTGTAGCCCCGCCCAAGAGCATCACCCGCGCGCCCTGCGCCCCGGCCCGCACCGAAACCCTGTCACCCGGACGGAAGACCAGCATCCGCCCCGCCTCGAAGGTCTGGCCGCCCTGGCTGACCGTGCCTTCCAGCACATAGACGCCGCGATCTTCATGGTCATCAGGCAGCGGGATCGCCGCGCCGGGGGCCAAGACCGCATCGGCATAGAAGACTTCCGAGGGCATCTCGAGTGGCACTTTCTCGCCCCAGGCCGTTCCGAGGATCAGCCGCACCTGCTTGCCCTCACCCTCCAGTTCGGGCAGCGCCTCGCGCCCCACATGGATAAAGCCAGCCGCATCCTCTTCGCGGGCCTCGGGCAGCGCCAGCCAGGTCTGCAGGCCGAACATCGACAGGGGCGCCTTGCGCGCCTCGCCATCGGTGCGTTCGGAATGGGTGATCCCCTGCCCCGCCATCATCCAGTTTACCGCGCCCGGCTCGATCCATTGGTCCGTGCCCAGGCTGTCGCGATGATGCAAGCGGCCCTTCATCAGATAGGTCACGGTGCCAAGGCCGATATGCGGATGCGGCCGCACATCGATCCCCTCGCCTGTCAGGAACTCGGCCGGGCCCATCTGGTCGAAGAAGATGAAGGGGCCGACCATCTGACGCTGGGCCGAAGGCAGAGCGCGGCGCACCTCGAATCCGCCCAGATCGCGCGCGCGCGGCACGATCACGGTCTCGATCGCATCGACCTGATCGCCGATCGGAATGGTGGGGTCGAGAATGGGATTCCAGCTCATCGCAGCCTCCTGTCATCTGCCCCCAAAGATCGTGCGCCAGCGCAGGAAAGACAATCGTCATCTCCGCACATAGCCTGCGCATCTGGGCCAAAACCAAAACAGGCAGCCCGGGGGCTGCCTGTCTATGGTCATTCAATAGGATCGTTCTATCGGATCAGGATCAGGCAGCCTTGCGGCGACGCAGAGCGGCAAGCCCGGCGAGACCACCCAGCAACAGCGCACCGCCAGCGGGCAGCGGCACCGGCGAGGGCGGAGTTTTACCATCGTCATAGGTCAGTTTGATGTCGTCAATCAGGCCAGTGCCTGCGCAAGCAGGGCCGTTCTTCTTCTTCTTGTCGTCATCGGGCGGGCAGGACATGATGAACTGCACCCACTTGATACCCTGGAAGAAGGGGTTCCCACTCACATCAGCGACCTGGCCGTCATCGTTGTGGCCGTAGACCGCATCGAGAAGGGACAGGCTGCCCTTGTCGGTCGTCACCAGCATATCATCGCCCTTGCCGATGAGCAGGAACCAGAAGGACTTGATGGAGAACGTCATAGAAGCCACAATGGAAAGCTCGGCCGGTCCCTGAGTATTGACCTTCAGGCACGGCTTCATCGACTCGGACCCGTTGCACTTCGAGTCATTCACAACCCCAGGCGTGTCCTCGTCGAACGAAAACGGAGCGATGACATAGGGCTTGTCATCGAAAGTCACGGTCATATCGACCGGCGCGGCGTGAACTGCCGCCGCCCCCGCCATGAGGGCCGCAGAAAAAACTGTCGGCGCGGCAAATTTGAAATTCATCATTGTGGCTACTCCTGGCACACAGAGCGTCTATAAATTCCTTCCTCCTATAGTCGCATAGGACGCAATCCAGATCAAATTGCGTCACAGTTTGGCCATATTTTTGCAGCCCTGCGCATACTTCCAACCTTTCAGTACAACCCAAAATTGCGCCGACCTTGCAGTAAGCGAACAATGCCTCTCGCGGTTTCCAAATCATCGACAATCCTGCACCGGGCTGCGGCGCGAATCACTTGCGACGGGCATTGCCGTAAGTGGTCAATAGGGTACGTGAGCGTTACCCTGGACAGATCGACACGGTTTGGAGGATGGTGGGTGGTGAGGGGCTCGAACCCCCGACATTCTCGGTGTAAGCGAGACGCTCTACCAACTGAGCTAACCACCCGACGCATCGCGAGATAGCGCTCTGACGCCCGTGATGCAAGCCCGCCTCGGGCCGGTGCAGCAGGGCCGTCCCAATCCCGTCCGGGCCTTGCCTCAACAGTCTGGCGCACGCGCTTGACGGTGCGGGGGATGGATCAGGATGCGTGCTTGCAGCCCGGGCAAATCCACTGCCCGCAACGGCAAGGCCCCGGCCCTTGCGGACCGGGGCTTTCGTGCCGAAGCGGGGCCTGTCAGGCAGTCAGGCGCGTCCATTCGCTGCCATCGACGATCAGCGTTTTGCCATCAATCACCTGCACGACGAAACTGTCCGTGCCGGTATTGACCTGGGCGGGAAAGCCCATCGACGGGATCGAGACATAGGTGGTGGCGATCACCGTCACTTGGCCCTGCCCGTTCGGTCCTTCCTCCACGGTCCAGCGACCCGCCGTGCTGACCACGATCTCGACCGGATAGGCACCCATGCCCGGAACGACGGCGAGGATCGTGCCATTGGCAGTGTAGGTCCCATCGGGGTTGAAGACCTGGATGATCTCGGCATCGCCCATGCCGAGACCGTCGACCGGGATCATGCCGTCGATCTCCCAGGTGCCGGGCAGCGCCGCCGCGACAGTGACAGGCGCAGGCACCGGAGCGGCAACCGGCGCGGCCGCAGGGGTCTTGCCCTCGTCCTTGCCGGTGCCCAAGGCAGCCGATTTCGGCGCGGTCTCCAAGAGCTTGTCCAGCTCCGCCACATCCGCGGCCTTGATCCAGTTGGCCATACCCTCGGTCCAGACCAGGGATTCTTCGGTGAGCGTGCCCTTTGCCACCATCTCGCGCAGCTCCGCCTCATCCAACGGGCCGACGGGCTTGCCGTCGATGCCGACATAATAGGCGGGCATCTGCGGCAGCGGGGGCGGCGTCACCTCGACCGGCAGGGCGGGCGGCACGGCGATCGGCGCGACAAGCGCGGGAACGATCACGGCAGGCGCTTCCGCAGGGGTTTCGGCGGCGGGTTCGGTTGCGGCGGCGACCACCTTCAGCGTATCGCCCTTCTCATCCGCCTTGGCCGCATCGGCGATGATCGCCGGGGCGCCCAGAACCGGCGTGACCACGCCGATGACAGCCGGGGCCTCTGCCACAGGGATCGCGCCGTCCATATCGCCCGCAGGCCGCTGGGCGCCGATATCAAGCGCAAGAGACGGGGTGCCAAGCACAGCGGCAATGGCGAAAACCGAAGCGCGAAGGGTGTATGCAACTTTCATCTGATCCTCTCCTGTGTGTCGATTGCCCCGCTGTTCCGGTGGGGCGGTAAAGCTGTGGAGAGAGAGATGCGCCGGTCGGGGGATTCCTTCAAATGACAAGGGCTGTCATCTTTCGGGCGCCGTGCAATCCGTTGAACCGACTATGATTTTTTACCGAAGAATCGAAAGGGCCGGTCCTGATTTCGCAGAGCCGGCCCCCTGATCCAGCCATCTGGCCGGAAAGAATGGTGGGCGATAACGGATTTGAACCGCTGACATCTTCGATGTGAACGAAGCGCTCTACCGCTGAGCTAATCGCCCGAACCTGAATTCGGTGCGGTGCTTCTAGCTATCCTCGCCGTCCTCTGCAAGAGGCTCATGGACATGTTTCGCGCGATGTGCGCCGCGTCTGACTTTCATCGTCAGATGCGCCGCGCCGTCCTTCTCGGTGGTGCGGGTGATGCGGGTGCGGCCGAAGCCCGGAAGGTTCATGTCCTCGCCCTTGGCCATGGCATCGCCCAGGACCTTGAGCGTGGCCTCGACCATCTCCTTCACGTCCTTACGCTTGCCGCCCGTCGCTTCGGTGACGCGGGTCACCAGGTCCTTGATCTTGAGGCCCGGACCCTTCTCCGCCACTGCTGGCGGGTTGGCTTGCGCTGCCTCGGGGGAAGCCGCGGGGTCGGCTTCGGCACTGGCTTTGGCTGCGCTCGATTTCTTGGTTGCCATCGGAAAGGTCCTTCTTTTCCGGCTTTTTCGGAAAGATTATCGACGCTCTGGAAGCAAAGCCACAGGAAACATGCTTCTGTCTCCGGCCGCGCAACCCGATCTGTCTGGAAAGACTTGATCGGCGCGGTCTTCGCCGCAAAACTGGCCAATGGCACGCCATCCGCATCGTCGGACCACGCGCCCGCCGGATTTCAGCACAACACCTGTTGCCTATAGGGGAGAGAATACATGAAGAAGTCGCTGTACTTGTCTTCGGCCCTGGTTCTGGGCGTCCTGTCGCACCCCGTCAGCGCGGGCGGAATGGCCGAACCGGTGATGGAACCCGAGGTGGTGCGCAGCGAGACAGCCTTGTCGGGCAGCCATGATTTCCTGGTGCCCCTGATGGCGTTGATCATGTTTGCTGCGGCCGCGAGCAATGGCAATGCCCCCGTTCCCGTGGTCAGCGACCGGCGCTGCAAGACGGATATCCGTGCGGTCGGCATGACGCCGCAGGGCCTCGCCCTTTATCACTGGCGCTATCCGGGCCTTGACGGGGTTTGGCAAGGCGTGATGGCCGACGAGGTCGCCGTCCGCCGCCCCGAGGCGCTGGTCCGGCTTCCCTTCGGCATCAAGGCGGTGGATTACCGCCGCCTCGGCCTGGAGTCGCGCCGCGTCACCTGAGGCTTGCTTCGCCGCACCCTCCCTTTATTATACTATGTATATTAAAGGGAGGGTGCCGTGACAGGGGGCTACGTCTTCATCGCGACCAGCTTGGACGGGTTCATCGCCCGGCAGGATGGCGACATTTCCTGGCTGCTCGCCCGCGACGATCTGGCCGAGGATCATGGTTTTGATCCCTTCATCGGCCGGATGGACGCGATGGTGATGGGGGCGGGAACCTGGGCGGCGGTACAGGAACTCGATCCCTGGCCCTATCCGGTTCCTGTCCTTGTCCTTTCGCGCCGTCTTGCCGGACAGGCGCCCCCGGCACGGCTGGAAGGCAGGGTCCGGTTCGTGGATCTTGCACCCGAGGCCGCGATGGAGATGCTGGCGGCCGAAGGGGCGCAGCGCGTCTATGTCGATGGCGGCCAGGTGATCCGCAGCTTTCTGCGGAAAGGCCTGATCGCCGAGATCATCCTGACCCAGGTGCCGGTCCTCTTGGGTCAGGGCTTGCCGCTGTTCGGCCCCCTGCCCCACGACATCGACCTGAAGCTGCTGGCCAGCCACGCTTTCCCCTCGGGCCTGGTCCAATCGCACTATCGGGTGGCGCGATGACATCGCGCGGGCGCCCGCGCAAAGAGGGGCGCGAAGACCTGCCCGACCGCATCCTCGCCACGGCCCTTGCGATCCTTGATGCCGATGGTTGCGAAGGACTGACCCTGCGGCGCCTCGCGGCGGCGCTTGGCCTGACGCCCATGGCGCTGTATCACCACCACGCCGACCGCGCCGCCCTGATCCGCGCCCTGGCTGACCGCGCCTATGCGGGCGTCGACGCCCCGGCAGAAGGGACGGCCCGGCAACGCCTTGCCGGGCTGATCGCCGCCTATCATGCGGCGGTCCAGGCCCACCCTGCCCTGACGCTGGAGATCTTCCGCGACCCCGCCGCCTTTCCCGCTGAGGCGCAGCGCATCACCGACCGGCTGGAGAACCTGCTGCGCGAGGCAGGGCTCCATGACCCCGCCGTGCTGGCCTGGCGCGATATCCTGATCGACTTCACCCATGGTGCCGCTCTGGCGCTTGCCGCCCATCCGGGCGCCACAGCCACCCCCGGCGCGCTTGATCACCTTCTCGCCGCCCTGCCCCTTGCGCAATGAAAACGGGCGGCCCCGAAGGACCGCCCGCTTCAACGCTTTCCTGGAGGATCAATGCGCGATCTGCGCCGGGGCCTCGCCCCCTGCCTTGCGGGCGGCGGCTGCGGCTTCCTCGGCCGCTTCGTCCCAATCGACCGGCTCGGGCTGGCGCACCAGCGCCTGGGCCAGAACCTCGCGTACATGCGTGACCGGAATGATCTTGAGCCCGGTCTTCACGTTCTCGGGGATTTCGGCCAGATCCTTGGCATTCTCCTCGGGGATGAACACCGTCTTGATGCCGCCGCGCAGGGCTGCCAGCAGCTTCTCCTTCAGGCCGCCGATCGCCATCGCATTGCCGCGCAAGGACACCTCGCCCGTCATGGCAATGTCCTTGCGTACCGGGATCCCGGTGATCACCGAGACGATCGAGGTCACCATGGCCAGACCGGCCGAAGGCCCGTCCTTGGGCGTCGCGCCATCCGGGACGTGGACATGGATATCCATCGTCTCGAACTTGGGCGGCTTGACGCCAAGCTGCGGGCTGATCGAGCGGACATAGCTCGACGCCGCCTCGATCGATTCCTTCATCACCTCGCCCAGCTTGCCCGTGGTCTTCATCCGCCCCTTTCCGGGCAGTTTCAGCGCCTCGATCTGCAACAGATCGCCCCCAACACTGGTCCAGGCCAGACCCGTCACCACGCCGACCTGATCCTCCTTCTCGGCCAAGCCATAGCGGTGGCGCTGGACACCAAGGTATTCCTCGGCCTTTTCCGGCGTGACATCGACCTTCTTGGTCTTGCCCTTCAGGATATCGGTCACCGCCTTGCGCGCCAGCTTGGCGATTTCGCGCTCAAGGTTCCGCACCCCGGCTTCCCGCGTATAGTAGCGGATCACATGGGTCAGCGCCTGGTCCGAGACCACGAATTCGCCCTTCTTCAAACCATTGGCCTTGACCTGCTTGGGCAGGAGATGGCCCTTGGCGATCTCGCGCTTCTCGTCCTCGGTATAGCCCGCGACCGAGATGATCTCCATCCGGTCAAGAAGCGGGCCCGGCATGTTGTAGCTGTTGGCCGTGGTGATGAACATCACGTTCGACAGGTCGTATTCCACTTCAAGATAGTGATCGACGAAGGTCGAGTTCTGTTCTGGATCCAGCACCTCCAGCAGGGCCGAAGCCGGGTCACCGCGGAAATCCTGCCCCATCTTGTCGATTTCATCGAGCAGGATCAGCGGGTTCGTGGTCTTGGCCTTTTTCAGCGACTGGATGATCTTGCCGGGCATCGAGCCGATATAGGTCCGCCGGTGGCCGCGGATTTCCGATTCATCACGCACGCCGCCCAGCGAGATGCGGATGAATTCGCGCCCCGTCGCCTTTGCGACCGAACGGCCAAGCGAGGTCTTGCCCACGCCGGGCGGGCCAACGAGGCACAGGATCGGGCCCTTGAGCTTGGTCGACCGCGCCTGCACGGCGAGATATTCGACGATCCGCTCCTTGACCTTGTCCAGACCGTAGTGATCGGCATCGAGCACCTTCTGCGCGGCGCCCAGATCCTTCTTCATGCGGCTTTTGACGCCCCAGGGCACGCCCAGCAGCCAGTCAAGGTAGTTGCGCACCACGGTCGCCTCAGCAGACATCGGCGACATGGTCTTGAGCTTCTTGACCTCGGCCTCGGCCTTCTCGCGAGCTTCCTTGGACAGTTCGGTCTTGCGGATGCGCTCTTCCAGCTCGGCGACCTCGTTCTGGCCCTCCTCGCCATCGCCCAACTCGCGCTGGATCGCCTTCATCTGTTCGTTCAGGTAATACTCGCGCTGCGTCTTCTCCATCTGGGTCTTGACGCGCGACTTGATCTTCTTCTCGACCTGCAGGACCGACAGTTCGCCCTGCATCTGGCCATAGACCTTCTCAAGCCGTTCGGCGACGGTCAGCGTTTCCAGAAGCTCCTGCTTCTGCGCGACCTCGATGCCCAGATGCCCCGCGACCAGATCGGCCAGACGCGCCGGTTCGCGCGTTTCGCTGACCGCCGACATCGCCTCTTCGGGGATGTTCTTCTTCACCTTGGCATAGCGTTCGAATTCCTCACCCACGGCGCGGACCAGCGCCTCAACCGAGGCGCTATCGCCGGTCTGTTCGTCCAGACGAACGGCATTCGCCTCGAAGAAAGAGGGGTTTTCCAGGAATTCGGTGATCTTCACGCGGGCCTTGCCCTCGACCAGCACCTTCACGGTGCCATCGGGCAGTTTCAGAAGCTGGAGAACATTGGCCAGCACGCCGACGCGGTAGATCCCGTCGGCTTCGGGGTCATCGACCGTGGGGTCGATCTGGCTGGACAGCAGGATCTGCTTGTCATCGGCCATCACCTCTTCCAGCGCCCGCACCGATTTCTCGCGACCCACGAACAGCGGCACGATCATATGGGGGAAGACCACGATGTCGCGCAGCGGCAACACGGGGAAGCTGGAGGACAGGGGTTCGTTCATCTTGTCATCCTTCATAGGCGGCAGACGGGACCGGACCCCGACCATCGGCAATCCGGTCGTCCCCGCGGACTGATTAACTTGTGTACCCGCATCGGGGGTTTCAAGCGCGGCCCGGGACGCGGGACCCGGGCCTTGGTCTTGGCCCGCCAATGTGAACCTGCGCGCTTGCCGCTGCAAGAGTGGATCGTCACACGGGGTTGATGCCGGGTCGGGGTAACCATCCTTGCCAGCCCTCGTGTCGGCCGTCACCTTACGGTCGAACTTGTCATCGCGACCAAGATCGAGAAGCTGATGCCGCAAGACCCGTTTTCCCCGCTGTGCCGCCGCGAGATCCTTGCCGGGCTCGCCGCGTTTCCCCTGGTCGCGGCTTGGTCCGCCGACCGCGTTGCGGCGCAGACCGGCGCGCCGGCGGGCTCTCTCCTGACCGACCTGGGGCTTTTGCCCGAAGCGGTGTTGCTGCATCCCGGCCCAAACGCACCTCCGTGGGAGATCGCCTGGGGCGATCCAGAGACCTGCGGCGCGCTTGGCCTGGGCGCGAAAGGCCCCTTCCCGTCGTGGTCGCGCTTTCAGACCGGCTTCGCACTCGATTCTCTTGCCGCAGGGTTTGACGGGGGATGGGCGCGGACGATCGGTGCCACGGCGGCGCAAATGCGCCGTTTCGTGACCGTTGCCGCGCCGCCGGTCACCGGCGCGATCCTCGAACTTGTGCCCGCTGCGACAATGGCGGTCGGGCCTGCCCTGGCTGCGCGGGGCATCGCGGAAACCACCGTGCAGGGCGTAACCGCCTGGGCGCGGGGTGAAGACAACGCCATTTCGCTGGCGCTGCGCTATCTGGCCGATCCTTTCGGCGGCGCGATCGGCAAGTCATCGCGGGTTCGACTGGAAGGCCAGCGCTTGATCCAGGCTTCGGAATGGCCGCTCCTGGCTGGGCTTGCAGGTGCGGCGGGACCGCAGGGCCATGCCGATCTCGCCGCCCTTTGCGCGGCGCTGGAAGACCCCGCCTTTGCCGGCGCCCGGCAGGTGCAGGCCATCGTCCTCACCGATCAGGCCTCGCTCTCGGCAGAACCTGCGGGAGCGGGGCTCCTGCCCTGGAGGTTGGGTATTTTCGTGGATCTTTCCGATGGGAAGACAGACCACACCGCCGCCGTCTTCAGCTATGCGACCCGCGCCGAGGCCGAAGCGTCCGCCCGCCGCCTGACCGCCGCCTGGCCTGACGCGCGAAGCCGGATGGTCGAGAGCGCATTCGAAACGCGCCTACCGCTCAAGGCGATCCGGGTGACCGGCGATACCCCCGCGATCCTGACCTTTCATGCCCACGGAGAAAACGGCGGCGACCCGGGTTTTGGCAACCCGAGCTACCGTTTTCTCCTGCAGGCCCGCCAGGCGCGCGACCTTGCGCCCTTTGGGCTTTAGGCGCTGACCTCGGCCAGGGTCGGATAGTCGGTGTAACCTTCGGCGCCACCACCATACAGCCCCTCGGTCGGCAGGGGGTTCAGCGGCGCATTCGCCGCCAGACGCTCGGCCAGATCGGGGTTCGAGATATACAGCTTGCCGAAAGCGACGGCATCCGCAGCCCCAGAGGCAACTGCCTTCACCGCCGTCTCGCGCGTGTAGCCGTTGTTGGCGATCCAGACTCCCTTGAACCGTGCCCGCAGCGCCTCGATCCCCCCCGCAGGCCAGTCGCGCGGGCCGCCGGTCTGGCCCTCGACCACGTGAAGGAAGGCGATTCCGACCGCGTTGAGAATGTCCATCACCGCGCCGAACAGGGCGGGCGTGTCGCTGTCAATGCCGACATTGTTGGCGTTCGACCAGGGCGAGAGGCGGATGCCGGTGCGGTCGGTGCCGATCTCATCGGCCACCGCCGTCACCACTTCGCGCAGGAAGCGGGTGCGGTTGGAGATCGGACCGCCATAGCCATCGGTGCGGGTGTTCGAGGTGTCGCGCAGGAACTGGTCGACCAGATAGCCGTTCGCGCCGTGGATCTCGACGCCGTCAAAGCCCGCGCGGATCGCATTGGCGGCAGCCTTGCGGTAATCCCGCACCGTCGCGGCAATCTCGGCCTCGCTCAGCGCACGCGGCGCGCCGGTTTCCAGAAACTGGCCGTTGACGAAAGTGCGCGAACCCGCCGGAATGGCGGAGGGTGCGACCGGAGTGCCGCCATCCAGAAGGTCCGGGTGGCTGATGCGGCCCACATGCCAGAGCTGGATCACGATCCTGCCGCCCGCCGCATGGACGGCATCGGTCACCTTCTTCCAGCCCTCGACCTGTGCGTCCGAATAGATGCCGGGCGTGTCGGCATAGCCCTTGCCCTGCGGCGATATCTGCGATCCTTCGGTCACGATCAGCCCGGCCCCGGCGCGCTGGCGGTAATATTCCACATGCAAATCGCCCGGCACATCGCCCGCATAGGCACGGTTTCGGGTCAGGGGGGCCATGACCACCCGGTTCTTCATTTCGATCTTGCCCGCCTTGAGCGGTGTGAAAAGCGTGTCGGACATTGAACGTCTCCCGTTGGGTTGGAGACATGACCTAGGCGCTGCCCGGCGCCGGGCAACCCCGGCCACTGTGCAAAGCCGCCCTGCACCCTGTGCAAGGCTAAAGGCGAGACTAAAGGGGCTCGATATCGCCTTCGGCGCGGCGGGCATGGAAGGCCGCGACATGGGCCTTGAGGTTGCCGGACGCGATGGCCGCGCGCAGGCCGGACATAAGCTCTTGATAGTAATGCAGGTTATGCCAAGTCAGCAGCATCGAGGCGATAATTTCCTGTGCTTTGAAGACATGGTGCAGATAGGCGCGGCTGTAATTGCGGCAGGCCGGACATTTGCAGTTTTCGTCCAAGGGCCGCGGGTCGTCCATGTGACGGGCATTCTTGATGTTGACCTGACCGCGCCGGGTCCAGGCCTGACCGGTGCGGCCCGAGCGGCTGGGCAAGACGCAATCCATCATGTCGACGCCGCGCTCTACCGCGCCCACGATATCGTCGGGCTTGCCGACGCCCATCAGGTAGCGTGGCTTGTCTTCGGGCAGAAGGCTGGGTGCATAGTCGAGCACGTCGAACATCGCGGCCTGCCCCTCGCCCACCGCCAGCCCGCCGATGGCATAGCCGTCAAAGCCGATCGAGCGCAGTTCCGCCGCCGATTCCGCCCGCAGCTCGCGGGTGACGCCGCCTTGCATGATGCCGAACAGCGCATGGCCGGGCCGGTCGCCAAAGGCTTGCCGCGACCGCCGCGCCCATCGCATCGACAGCCGCATCGACTTTGCCACGGTTGCCTCGTCGGCGGGCAGTGCGGGGCATTCGTCGAAACACATCACGATGTCGCTGCCCAGAAGTGCCTGGATTTCCATGCTGCGCTCGGGCGTCAGATGGTGCTTCGAGCCGTCGATATGGCTGGAGAAGACAACGCCCTCCTCGGTCAGCTTGCGCAGAGGTCCCAGGCTCATCACTTGGAAGCCACCGGAATCTGTGAGGATCGGCTTCTGCCAGTTCATGAACTTGTGCAACCCGCCCAGCCGGGCAATGCGTTCGGCGGTCGGGCGCAGCATCAGGTGATAGGTGTTGCCCAGAAGGATATCGGCCCCGGTCGCGGCCACACTGTCGGGCAACATCGCCTTGACGGTCGCCGCCGTGCCCACGGGCATGAAGGCGGGGGTGCGGATCTGGCCACGCGGCGTGTCGATCACGCCGGTGCGCGCCTTGCCATCCACTGCCGCCACGCGGAATCCAAAGCCCTTGGCCATTGACGACCCTCCTGCCGAAACCGCCCGTTCCTGCACCAATCGCAGCGAAATGCCAAGGGCGCACAGCTTTCGTACCTACAGAAAGCAGGAAGGACTTGACGCAATGTAAAAACCGTGTACTTGCGTGAATGAACGTTCATTCCCCGCCTGCGGCCGCCATGACCTTTCCCTCTCCGATAAGTCCGGCCCATGTCGGACCCGTCCACAATCCCGTGTCCGACCGCTCGGCCGAGATTCTTGGCCGGATCCGTGAGGTTTTTGCCGAAAAGGGGTTCGACGGGGCCTCGATGCAGGATCTGGCCCGGGCTGCGGGGATGAGCGTGGGGAATTTCTACCGCTATTTTCCCTCGAAAGCCGCCATCGTCGAAGGCATGGTCGCGCTCGACATTGCCGAGATCGAACAGAAATTCGCCGAGATCCGCACCGCGGACGACCTGATGGGCGCCGTGCGCGGCAAGATCGCCGGAGAAGTTTGCACCCGCCACAAGGACAAGGGGCGGCTCTGGGCCGAAATCGGGGCCGCGGCGCATAGGAAGACCGAAGTGGCGGCGATTTGCGGCGATATGGAGAACCGCATCTGCGCCAATATGTTGGGCGTCTTCGCGCGCGTCTCGGGCCTGTCCCCGGAAGCCTGTCACCAGCGCTTCGGCGCCCATGCCCGTTTTGTCGTGATGATGGTCAAGGCCGCGGCCACCCGTCAGAGCGATGCCCTTGAGCCCGACCTGAACGCCTTGATTCTGCAAAGCATCAACCGCGTGCTTGATGATGTAACCGACGCCGCTTCAGAAAAGAGCTGATCCATGCGCCCGTATTTCCAGGTTTCCGTTTCTCTTGCCGCCCTGCTCGCCGTCATGCCCTTGCCTGGCCCCGCCCTGGCCGAAACCGCCGCTGCCGCCGAGACCTCGCCCGCAGCCGCATCGGCCCCGGTTTTGCCCGCGATCACCGTGGCCTCGGTGGCGACGCGCCACATGGTCGCCCGCGTGATCGCGACCGGTTTCGTCAATCCGGTCGAACAGGTGAATGTCCAGCCGCTGATCGAGGGCCAGCCGATCGAGCAGCTTCTGGCCGATGTCGGCGATGTGGTGACCGAGGGGCAGGTGCTGGCCATGCTGTCGAACAGCACGCTTCTGCTGCAAAAGGTGCAATCGGCCGCCGCGCTGGAATCGGCCAAGGCAACCATCGCCCAGGCCGAAGCGCAACTGACCGAGGCAGAGTCTTCGGCGGCCGAGGCGCAGCGCGTGGCCGAACGGACGAAGAAACTGGCCGATAAGGGCACGGCGACGCAAGCCGCGCTTGATACAGCCGGCGCCAATGCGGTGGCCGCCACGGCCCGGGTTTCGGTCGCGCGCCAGTCGCTCGAAGCCGCCCGCGCCCAGGTCGCGCTTTACGAGGCGCAGATGGCGAATGTTGAGCTGCAGCTGACCCGGACCGAGGTGAAGGCGCCCTATGCCGGGCGGATCACCGCGCGCAACGCCACCATCGGCGCCATTGCCACGGCGGCGGGCAGCCCGATGTTCGCGATCGAAAAGGACGGGGCGCTGGAATTGTGGGCCGATGTGGCCGAGGCCGATATCCTGCGCCTTTCCCCCGGCCAGATGGCCGAGCTGAAGGGCGTCGGCACGCCTGCCGGGCTGACCGGCACGATCCGTCTGGTGGAACCCGTCATCGACAGCCTGACCCGGCTGGGCCGTGCGCGGATCTCGATCGCGGCCGAGACCGGGCTGCGCGCGGGCATGTTCATCGAGGCGGATGTGGTCGTCGCGGAACATGACGCGCTGGCCGTTCCGGTCACGGCGGTCAGCGCCCAGGGCGGCGAGCAGACCGTTCTGCGCGTCATGGACGGCGTCGTAGAGCAGGTCGCGGTCAAGCTTGGCATCCGCGAAAGCGGCTGGGTCGAAGTGACCGAGGGCCTGTCCGAAGGCGATCAGGTCGTCGCCAAGGCCGGCGCCTTCGTGCGCCCCGGCGACAAGATCAATCCGGTCCTGTCGGACCTTGGCAATTAAGAGGGCGAGATGAACTTTTCCGCCTGGGCCATCCGCAATCCGGTCGCGCCGCTTCTCGCCTTCTTCATGCTGCTGCTGATCGGCTGGCAATCGTTCAACACCCTGCCCATCACACGTTTCCCCAATATCGACGTGCCGATCGTCTCGATCGCCGTCGCCCAGCCGGGTGCCGCCCCGGCCGAGATCGAAACCCAAATCACCAAAGAGATCGAAGATGCCGTCGCGGGCATCACCGGAGTCAAGAACGTCACTTCGACTGTCTCCGATGGGCTCTCGACCACCGCGGTCGAGTTCTACATGGAGATTTCGACCGACAAGGCAGTGCAGGACACCAAGGATGCCATCGACCGCATCCGGGGCGATCTGCCCGGCGATATCGAGGCCCCCATCGTTGCCCGCGTCGATGTCGAAGGCGGCGCCATTCTGACCTATTCGGTCTCTTCGCCGGGCATGACGCTTGAGGAATTGTCGTGGTTCGTCGATGATACGATGACGCGGGCCCTGCAGGGCAAACCGGGCATCGGGCGGGTAGACCGCTATGGCGGGGCCGACCGGGAAATTCGCGTCGAGCTCGACCCTGTGAAACTGGGCAGTTATGGCATCACCGCGTTGGCGGTCAGCCAGCAGCTTGCCTTGACCAATGCGAATGTCGGCTCGGGCAAGGCCGAGATCGGCCTGGGCGAACAGTCGATCCGCACCCTGGGCAACCAGGACACTGCCGCCGCGCTGGCCCAGGCGACCATCGCACTGCCCTCGGGCCGTCATGTCCGCCTGTCGGATCTGGGCGAGATCATCGACAGCTACGAAGACCCCAAGAGCTTTGGCCGCACCGATGGCGATCCCGTCGTGATGATGGCGGTCTTCCGCTCCAAGGGCGCGTCCGAGGTTTCGGTGGCCGAAGTGACGGCAACCGTCGTCGATGACATCCGCGCCAAATATCCAGACGTGACCGTCACCCTGGTGGATGATGCGGTCTACTACACCCATGGCAATTACGAAGCCGCGCTGGATACGCTGATCGAAGGAGCGCTGCTGGCCGTTCTGGTGGTCTTCATCTTCCTGCGCAACTGGCGTGCAACCCTGATCTCTGCCGTCGCCCTGCCCCTGTCGGCCATCCCCACCTTCTGGGTCATGGATATGGTGGGCTTTTCGCTGAACCTCGTTTCCTTTCTTGCCTTGACCTTGGCGACGGGGATTCTGGTCGACGATGCCATCGTGGAAATCGAGAACATCGCCCGCCACATCCGAATGGGCAAGACCCCCTACCGCGCGGCCATCGAGGCGGCAGACGAGATCGGCCTTGCCGTCATCGCCACCACCTCGACCATCGTCGCGGTCTTCGTTCCGGTCTCTTTCATGCCTGGAATTCCCGGGCAATATTTCCGCCAGTTCGGCATCACCGTCGCCGTCGCGGTGCTGTTCTCGCTGCTTGTCGCGCGGCTCATCACGCCAATGATGGCGGCCTATCTGATGACCGCCAAGGACAAGGGGCATGGCGAGCTGAAGGATGGGGCCTTCATGCGCGGCTATCTGTGGTTGGTGAGGAAATCCACCGCTGTGCCGCGCCTGTTCGGCTCTCGCTTCCGCTTCCCCGCCTATTACCTGACCCTGGTCGTGGCCATTGGCGTGGTGATCGTTTCGGTCGGGCTAATGCTGCAAGTTCCCGGCAACCTTTTCCCGCCTGATGACGAAAGCCGCTTCTCGATTTCCGTCGAGTTGCCGCCCGGCTCGACCCTGGCCGAGACCGACCGCACGACCGAGGCGATGCGCAATGCCATCAAGGATATTCCGGGAATCGAGAATGTCATCGTCGTGGGCGGCAGCTCGCCGCTGGGTGACCTTGATGTACGCCGCGCCGATATGCGGATCCTTCTCGAAAAGCGCGACGTCTCGCTGGAACGGCGGCTGGTCGAGGTTGCAAGCGGCATCCCGCTTCTGCGCGACTGGATCCATATCCCGCCCTCGACGACGCGAACCCAGCCGCAGGTTGAGATCGAGGCCGAAGTTCTGAAGCGTCTTGCGACAATCCCCGATATCCGCGCCTTCAAACTGGGCGGTCCCGGCGCGGGCGGTCGGCCCGTCTCCTATAATGTCCTTTCGGCCAGTGATGGCGATCTGGTCGCGGCAACGACGATGATCGAACGCGCTTTGGTGGGTGAGCCGCTTCTGTCGAACGTCTCGACCGAAAGCACCCTGCCGCGCCCCGAAGTCCAGATCACGCCGCGTCTGGAAGAGGCCGCGCGGCTGGGTGTCACCACACAGGCCATCGCGGCCACCGTGCGCGTTGCGACCATCGGCGACGGTGACGCCTCGCTCGCGAAGCTCTCGGTCGACAGCCGCCAGATTCCGGTGCGGGTGCAGCTCGAGGATACGTCGCGCGAAAGTCTGGAACGGCTGGCGGCGCTCCAGGTCATTACCGCCTCGGGCAAACTGGTGCCGCTGTCGGCCGTGGCCGAGATCACGCTGTCCGAAGGTCCGGCCACGATCAAGCGCCTGAACCGCCAGCGTGTCGCCACGGTGGGCGCCGACCTGCCGGTGGGCGTTCCGCTGGACAGCGCCACAGCGCGGTTCGAGGAGATCGTCTTCGGCAATGCCGAAAAAGGCATCCCGCCCCTGAAGCTGCCCGCCTCGGTCACTGTCAAGCCCTCGGGCGATGCCGAAGTGCAGGCCGAACTGGTCACGAGCTTTGGCAATGCGATGCTGATGGGCCTTTTCCTGGTCCTGTCGGTGCTGATCCTTCTCTTCCGGTCGCTGATTCAGCCCTTCACCATCCTCTTTTCGCTGCCGCTGGCCATCGGCGGCGTGGCGGCGGCGCTGATCATCACCCAAAACCCGATGTCCATGCCGGTCATGATCGGTCTTCTGATGCTGATGGGCATCGTGACCAAGAACGCGATCCTGCTGATCGACTTCGCGATCGAGATGCGGGCGCGCGGGATGAACCGGATCGCGGCCGTCGTCGAGGCCGGGCACAAGCGGGCGCGGCCGATCGTGATGACCTCGATCGCCATGTCGGCAGGGATGCTGCCCTCGGCTCTGGGCGTGGGCGAAGGCGGCACCTTCCGCGCGCCCATGGCGATTGCGGTGATCGGCGGCATCATCATGTCGACGGTACTGTCGCTGGTCGTGGTGCCGGCCTTCTACCTGATCATGGACGACCTCTCGCGTGCGCTGGGCTGGGTCTTCGGAAGGATGATCGGCAAGAAGGACGAAGAGGCGGTGCCGCCCTCGGCCGAAGAGCTGGTGGCGCGGCTGCGCTCGGGTGACGACCGGGCAGCGCTGCTCAGCGCGCGGATCGGCGCGCTGGAAGACCGTCTGTCCGGGCGCAAGGTCCAGGCCGCCGAATGACGCCTTAGCCCGGCGGCCAAAGCCGCCGGGCCTCTTCCGCATTATAGCGACCCAGCCGCACATCCTCGGCCACCAGCGCCGGATCGCGGCCCTCGGGCGCGCCATAGCCGCCGCCGCCCGGCGTGCGCACCCGCACCCGGTCGCCCGCCTGCAAGACGATATCCTGCGCCTTGGACAGATGCTCGGGCACCAGAACCGGCTCGTCTTGCCGCATGATCTCCACCCGGTTCACCGCGCCATCGCCGCCGCCCAGCACGCCCTGCGGCCCGACCCGGCCATGATCCATGACGAAAGAAGCGCGCGCCGTGCCACGCAGCAGCTCGATCTCGTAATCCAGCCCGAAGCCGCCCCGCATCCGCCCTGCCCCGCCCGAGCCTTCATGCAGCGCGTAGCGCCGGTAAAGAACCGGGTATTTCTGCTCCATGATCTCGACCGGCGGCGCCTTCGAGATGCCTATCGTGGAACAGCCATTGGAAATGCCGTCGCCCCCGGCAAAGCCGCCATAGCCGCCGCCCGAGATCTGATACATCACATAGCCCGCCCCGGTTTCGGGGTCGGTCCCGCCCAGACCGAAATTTCCGCTTGTCCCGGCCGGTGCGGCCGTTACCCGCTGCGGGATCGCCTGAACCAGCGCGGCAAAGACGGCTTCCGCGATGCGCTGGCTGACCTCGGCCGCGCAACCCGAAACAGGTCTCGGATAGTGGGCGTCGAGGAATGTGCCCTCGATCCCCGTCACCTCCAGGGGTTCAAAGGCTCCGGCGCTGATCGGCACATCGGGAAAGACATGGCGTACGGCCAGATAGACCGAAGACAATGTGGTCGCCCGGACCGAATTCATCGGCCCCGCGCAGGGCAGCGACGACCCGGAAAAGTCGAAGGTCAACCGCTCGCCCGCGCGGCTCATGGTCAGCGCAATGGTCAGCGGCTCGTTCACAACCCCGTCGCTGTCGATCATCGCCTTGGCCGTGTAGCTTCCCTCCGGGATCAGCCCCACCATCGCCCGCATCTGCCGCGCCGCCAGATCGCGCATCCGCGCCACCGCCTCGCTCACGGTGGTGTCGCCGTAGCGATCCATCAGCGCGGCCAGCCTGTCAGCCCCGACCATCAGGGCACTCGCTTGCGCCTTCACATCGCCGATGCGCTGGTCGCTGACCCGGATGTTGGAACAGATGATCGCCCAGATCTCGGCATCCAGCACACCCTTCTTGAACAGCTTCACCGGCGGCAGACGCAGCCCTTCCTGTTCTGCGCTGATCGCACTGGCGGAAAACCCGCCCGGCACCATGCCGCCCGTGTCCGGCCAGTGCCCGGTATTCGACAGCCAGCACCAAATCTTGCCTTCGCGCCAGACCGGCATCGCAAAGCGCACATCCATCAGATGCGTGCCGCCCAGATAGGGGTCGTTGACGATATAGATGTCGCCCGGCTCGGGCGCTGCCGTCACCCCTGCCGCGATGCGCTGGATCAGGGTTCGGGTGGAGAACTGCATCACGCCAACAAAGACCGGCAGGCCCTTCGAGCCCTGCGCGATCAGGCTGCCATCCTCGGCGCTGTAGATCCCGTCCGACCGATCATCCGCCTCGGCGATCACCGGCGAAAAGGCTGCGCGCGAGAAGGTCAGGTCCATCTCGTCGCAGACCTGCTGCAACCCCGCCTGGATCACCGTCAATGTCACCGGATCGATCATCGTCCCGCCTTTCTTTTCCGCTCAAATATCCCGCAGGGGGCCGGGGGGGCGCGAAGTCCACTGGCTTGGCGTTTTCAGCCCCGAACCGCCACGATCAGATTGCCGTCCTTGTCCGACGTCACCCGGCAGCCCGGCTCCACCACCAGCGTCGTGTCCATCTGCTCGACGATGGCGGGGCCGGAGAGGTCCAGCGCCAGCGGCAGGTGATCGCGCCAATAGATCGGCACGTCTTGCCAGCCGCCGTCAAACCAGACCTGGCGCATCTCCTTGACCTCGGGCATCGCTTTCCGCCCGGCCGGGTCGATCAGGCGCGACAGGTCCAGCTCGGCCCGCCGCCCGGTCACCGAGACATTCAGGTTCATCACCGAGGCACGGATTTCCGGCAGATCCACCCGGAAGCGGGCATGATAGGCCGCCTCGAACAGCGCCTGCATCTGGCCCTGCGTCGGAGAGGCCGAAGGCAGGGTCACGCGCAGAAGATGGGTCTGCCCCAGGAACTGCATGTCGGCCGAAAACTCGGCCTTCACGTCGCGCACCTCGACGCTCTCCGCGGCGATCAGCTTGCGCCCTTCCGCCTCAAGCGCCGACAGAAGCCTGGCGACCTCCCCCATATCCAGCGCATCCAGAGGCCGGTTAAGCGTGCGCACGAAATCGTGCCGCAGATCCGCCACCACGCAGCCCAGCGCATTGGTGATCCCGGGTCGCGCCGGAACCAGAACCTTCGGCACGGCGAGTTCCCGCGCCAGGGCGACGGCATGCAGCGGCCCCGCCCCGCCAAAGGCGAAAAGCGCGAAATCGCGCGGATCGGCCCCCATCGAGATCGACACCATCCGAACGGCCCCCGCCATATGGGTATTGGCGATCCTTACCACTGCTTCGGCGGCCTCCTCGACACCCAGCCCCAAAGGCCGCGCGATCTGCGCGTCCATCGCCATCCGCGCCGCCTCGGCGGCCTGTCCGAACCGGCTGGCGGGCAGGCGCCCCAGGATCAGGTTCGCGTCCGAGATCGTGACCTTCGTGCCGCCGCGCCCATAGCAGACCGGGCCGGGATAGGAGCCGGCGCTTTCCGGCCCGACCCGCAGCATGCCGCCCTCATCGACCCGTGCGATCGACCCGCCGCCCGCGCCGACGGTGCGCACATCGACCATCGGCACATGGATCGGCATGGCATATTCCACCTCGATCTCGTTCGAGACCGGGGCCACGCCGCCGCGGATCATGGCCACATCGGTCGATGTGCCGCCCATGTCATAGGTCAGAAGGTCGGGCATCCCAGCCCGCCGCCCGGTCGCCACCGCCGCCATCACCCCCGAGGCGGGCCCCGACATCACCGTTTTCACCGCCTCTTTTGCCACATGCTGCGCGGTGACCATGCCGCCATTACCGTTCATGACCAGAAGATCGCGCGCATAGCCGCGCTGCGCCAGCTCGCCCGCCAGCCGCGAGATATAGCGCTCCAGCACCGGCTGGACGCTGGCATTCACCGCCGCCGTCACCCCGCGCTCATACTCCCGGGCCTCGGACAGAAGCGCATGGCCCAGCGTGACATAGGCGTTCGGCCACAGTTCGCGCGCAATCTCGCCCGCGCGCAGTTCATGCGCCGGGTTGGCATAGGCGTGCAAAAAGTGGATCACCAGCGCCTCGCAGCCAGCTCGCTGCAGCGCGGCGGCAGATTCACGAAAAGCCTTTTCGTCAAGCGGTGCGATCACCCGCCCGCGCGCATCCATCCGCTCTGGCACTTCCAGCCGCAGGTCGCGCGGAATGATCGGCACGAAGCGGCCCGCCATGCCATAGGCTTGCGGCCGGGTGCGACGACCCAGTTCCAGAACATCGCGGAACCCTGCGGTGGTGATGATGCCGGTCCGGGCAAGCTGGCGCTCCAGCACCGCATTGGTCGTGGTCGTGGTGCCATGGACGATCAGATCCAGTGCGGCAAGATCAGCCGTCCCCGCCGCCTCGAAGGCCGCCAGGACCCCGCCTGCCTGGTTCGGCAGCGTGGTCGGCACCTTGGCCAGCCGCACCGCGCCCGAGGCGGGATCGAAAATCACAAGGTCGGTAAAGGTCCCGCCGACGTCCACGCCGGCCACCAGCCCTGCTCGCGTCACGCGCCTGCCTCCGTCCTGGCCGAGCCGCGGCTTCCGCTAAGAAGCCTGCTCCGCGTCTTTGAAGCCACCGAGGCGGGGCTTTCGAGATACCCGCCCGCACCCCGTCCTGCCGGGCCCATCCCTATACCCCCACATATTCCGCAAATTGCCGTGCCCCGGGCGTCAATGCCCCGGCGTCGACGATTTCCTCGACCTTGCCATGCGCCATGAAGGCAACGCGGTCCGCCATTTGCAGCACTGCATCGGCGCGCTGCTCGACCAGAACCACCGCAACGCCCTCGGCCTTCAGCCGCAGCATCGCGTCGCGGATGAGCTGGATCATCGAGGGCTGCAACCCTTCGGTCGGCTCATCCAGAAGCAGAACTTTCGGCTCAAGGCACAGCGCCCGGCCGATCGCCAGCATCTGCTGCTCCCCTCCCGACAGCGTTGCCGCCATCTGTGCCAGCCGTTCGCCCAGCCGCGGAAACATCTCCAGCACCCGCGCCCGAACCGCAGCGCGGTTGCCGCGCAGCAATCCGCCGATCGCAAGGTTTTCCGCCACGGTCAGCGGCCCGAACAGCCGCCGCCCCTGCGGCACCCAGGCGAGACCCAGCCCGGGAACCTTATGGGCGGGCTGGCCCGAGACCTCGACGCCATCCAGGGTGATCCGTCCGGCGCAGGGCAAAAGCCCCATCAGCGCTTTCATCAGTGTTGTCTTGCCCGCGCCGTTGCGCCCCATCACGCAGGTCACCTCGCCCGGCTTCGCGGTGAAATCCACCCCGCGCAGCACCGTGACTGGCCCGTATCCCCCCGTCAGTCCCGTCACCTCAAGCGCCAAGATAGGCCTCCTGCACGGCCCTGTCGGCGCGCATTTCGGCAGGTGTGCCGCACGCAAGAACCGTGCCAAAATTCAGGACGGTGATCCGGTCGGCCGCGCCCATCACCACATCCATATTGTGCTCGATCATCAGGACCGCGACCTCGGGCACCAGCGATCGCACCAGCGCCATGAAACCGGCGATTTCGCCCGCCGCAAGACCCTGGGTCGGCTCGTCCAGGATCAGCACGCGGGGCTTCAGCGCCAGGCCCATGGCAACCTCCAAGAGCCGCTGATGACCGTAGCTCAACTCTCCCGCCATTTGCGCGCGGTGGTGCTCAAGCCCCACCTTGCCCAGTGCTGCCGCCACGGCGTGGCCCAGGGCCGCCTTGTCGCCGCGCAGCGCCCCCACCGAGTCGCGCCCGCCCTGCACCGCAAGCGCCACATTGTCGAAAACCGACAGACCGGGGAAGATCGAGGTGATCTGGAACGTATAAGCCAGCCCCTGCTTGACCCGGGCCTGGGCTGAAAGTCGGGTGATCTCGTCCCCATCCAGGAAGATTTGGCCCGATTGCACCGGGATGCGCCCGGACAGCAGCGATACGAAGGTGGTCTTGCCCGCCCCGTTCGGGCCGATCAGGCCATGGACCTCGCCGGGCGCCAGATCGAAATCCACGCCGTCGACGGCGCGCAGACCGCCGAAATGCCGCACAAGGCCACTTGCTTGCAACAGGCTCATGGCAGGTCCCTCCAGAAGCGGGCGCGAACCCAACCAAGCACGCCTTTCGGCGCGAACAGGATCAGCACCACCAGCGCTGCCCCGACAAGAAACAGCCAGGCCGAAGTCAGTTCGGCCGCGAGCTCCACCAGCCAGAACATCGCGGCCGCCCCCAGAAGCGGCCCAGAGACCACGCCGGCGCCCCCCATCAGGACATAGAGCATCGGCAGGATGGAATACTGGATCTCGGCAAATCCCGCCCCGGCATAGCCGAACAGGATCGCCCAGGCCCCGCCGGCGAGCCCTGCATAGGCGCCCGAGATCACCAGAACCAACAGCTTCACGCGATAGGGATTGTAGCCTAGAAGGCGCGAGCGTTCCTCATTCTCGCGCATCGCCACCATGACCCGTCCAAACCGCGACCGCACCAGCGCCAGACAGATCAGCAGCCCGATCGAGAACAGTGCCCAGGCCACGAAATAGCGCGGCCCGTCCTTCGACAGTGCCTGCCCGGCCAGCTCGCGGCTGGCCGCGGGCAATGCGAAACCCTGATCGCCACCGGTCCATTGGTTGAAATAGATGAGCACCAGGTGGAAGGCCTTGGCGAACATCAGCGTCACGATCATGAAGCTGACCCCCGCCGTCCGCAGCGCCAGAAGCCCGGTCAGCCCCGCCATGGTCGCGCCGCCAACAAGCGACAAGAGAAGGGCCGGCCCCGCCCCCAGGCCGTAATGCCAGGCGGGCAGCGCGCCCGCGAACATGCCTGCGGCGAAGAACAGCGCATGGCCCAGGCTCAGAAGCCCGGTATAGCCGAAGGCCAGATTGTAGCCCGTCGCGAACAGCGCCAGCACCATCACGCGGGCCAGATTGGTCGCGTGATAGGGCGGCAAGACATATTGCAGCGCGAAAAGCACCGCCAGAAGCGCCAGATGGGCTGCCCAGATCGCGCGTCCGTTCATCTCTCGCGCCCTCCGAACAGACCCTGCGGGCGGAAGACCAGAACCAGCGCGACCAGAAGCGTTGCAAGGATCTTGGCCAGCGTGGGCGAGAAGAACATGCTGATCACCCCGTCCGACAGGCCGATCACCAGCGCTGCGACCACCGTGCCGCGCAAGCTGCCCAATCCGCCGATGATGACGACAATGAAGGACAGAAGCAGCGGATCATGTCCCATCAGGTA
This sequence comes from Neotabrizicola paludis, assembly GCF_044142105.1. Lineage (NCBI taxonomy): Bacteria > Pseudomonadati > Pseudomonadota > Alphaproteobacteria > Rhodobacterales > Paracoccaceae > Neotabrizicola > Neotabrizicola paludis. The sequence continues at coordinate 590,794 of NZ_JBGTYM010000001.1, read as the reverse complement.
ATGGGCCTGCTGGATGGGCACGATCAGCACCGCCGCCACCGCGGCCAGGGCCGCGCCGATACCGAACACCGCCATATAGACCAGATCGACATTGATCCCGAAAGCCTGCGCCACCTCGCGGTCAACCTGCGTGGCCCGCATGACAAGGCCCACCTTGCTGCGCGTCATGAACAGCCACAGCGCCAGCAAGACCAGCGCCGCCGCCGCCACCACGAAAAGCTTGTAGCCCGAATAGCCGAACCACGGCAGTTGCAGACGCCACTCAAAAGGCGCCGCGACGGGCCGGGCATCGGGGCCATAGAGCGTCAGCGCCGCCTGCTGGATCATGTAGAGCAGCCCGATCGTCGCCACGATCGTCGCTTCGGGGTCATAGTTCAGCCGTCGCAGCACCAGACGGTCCGCCAGCGCCGCCAGCGCCGCCACCGCGATCGGCGCGACCAGCAGCGCCACCAGGAACGCGGCCCAGGCTGGTCCCGGCACCAGCGTCGTGACGAACCAGGCGATCACCGCGCCCAGCATGTAGAACTCGCCATGCGCGACATTGACGACACGCATCACGCCAAAGACCAAAGACAGGCCCGAGGCCGCCAGCGCCAGCGCGGCGGCGGTCACAAGCCCCTCCATCAGGGCAAGAAGAAGAAAGGGTCCAAAAGCCATGTCATCAGCCGTAGGGCGGGGGTCACCCCGCCGCGAAAGAGCGGCGGGGCCGAAGTTTCAGGCTGTGATGCGGGATCAGAAGGACTGGGTGGTGTAGTCCACCGCATCCTCGTACAGTCCGTCCGCCATCGTCGTGGTATGGACCTTCACCAGCTTGCCCGACTGGATCTGGCTGATGTTCTGCACGCCGAAGACCTGATGGGTCTTGCCGTTGAAGACCTTCGCGCCCTGCGGCCGCTCGATTCCATAGGGCAGATCGGACATCGCCTCCATCGCCTCGACCAGTTTCTGGCGGTCGGCCGGGCCGGTATATCCCGCGCTCTCCATCGCGGCCTTCAGGAAGTACAGCGTCTCCCAGCACGAGAACATATGCGAATAGGTCGCCACATCCTTGGCATCGCTGACGCTGGTGCCATTGTCATCGACCCCGACGGCGCTGCGATAGGCCGCTTCATGTTCGCCCGCATCGGTGGGCTTGGTGCGCGGATGCGCCTCCCAGAAATGCGTGCCCTCCAGGAATTCCAGCCCCGGCGTCGCAGTGTCCACCGCTTCGAGCGAGTCGACAAAGCCGAAAAGCTGCGGCTTGGCCCCCGAGCCGTAGAACTCGCCCAGTTCCTTGACGAAGGTCAGCACCGCCGGGCCGACCATGACGTGATAGAGCACCTCGGTATCCGCGGGGATCTGCGCGAAATAGCGGGTGAAGCTGGTCTCGGTGGGCGGAATGGCGATCTGCGACAGAACCTGCCCGCCCTGCGCTTCGATCGCTTTCGAGAAGAAGTCGCGATGGTCATAGCCGAAGGCATAATCCGGGTAGAACATGGTGACTTTCTTGCCCAGATTGGCCGCAACCCAGGGCGCCATGCTGGAAATCTGACTGCGCACATCGGTGATGCCCGGTTGCAATGTCCAGCGGTTCAGGGCGCCGCTCGCGACATGATAGCCTTCCGAACAGACCAGATAGGGCACCTTCAACTCGGCCGCGCGCGGGGCCGAGCCCATGACGACATGGCTGAACAGCGTGCCCATGACGATGTCGCAGCCGTCCGATTGGGTCAGCTTGTCGACCACTTCCGCCCCGCGCTTGGGGTCGGTCGCGTCATCCTCGAACAGGATCTCGACCGGCCGCCCGGCGATGCCGCCCGCCTCGTTGATCGCCTTCAGAGCCGCCGTCGCCGTGCGTTCATACCAGCGCCCGTACGAGGCGCCGATGCCGGTGCGGTGAAGCTGGAAGCCCAGCTTGATCGGGCTGGCCTGGGCGCCGGCCACGGCGGGCAGCATCCCGGCAAGGACCCCTGCGCCTGCCCCTTTCAACAGGCTGCGGCGGCTGGGCATAAGTAGGTTCGTCATCTCGGTCTCTCCATGTTGGGGCGGGTTGCTTCTAGCGGCAACTCCGCGGGCTGGTCTGTAAGTGCGCGAATGAACTGGACAAAATGTCACCCCGCCTTGGCCGTGGACAAAAGCCAGAGGCCAAGGATCGTGTAGCCGACCATCAAGCCGGTCAGCGGCAGATGCGCCCGCAGCCGCGATGCGCCCTCTCCGGCCAGCTTCAGCGCCAGCACCACGGCCAGAAGATGCGCGGCAAGGATCGCGGTGAACTGGAAGGCATAGATCAGCGGCATGATCCGCGGATCGGTGAGGAAACCGAAGGAAACATAGAAGGGCGGCAGGCCAAGCCAGCTTTCGCCGCTGAACAAGGGATCGTTCAGCGCGGCGAGCGTGTATTGCCCGGCGGTGAGCAGCATCACCAAATAATGCGCCGCATGGTAGCCCGCCGCGATAGCCAGGAACGAAAGCGCCACCGGTCCCGCGGCCAGCCGCCCCGCCCGGATCACCCCCAGGATCAGGGCCAGCGTCACCACCCAGACGGCAAGCAGGCCCAGCGTATTGGCCATCATAACCGCAGACCGTCCGGCGGGTTCCAACGGGTTCTCGCCGATCAGCGCCAGCCACCAGAAGGTCTCGGCCAGCCCGTCAAAGGTCAGGGCCGCCAGCGCCAGCGTCACGAAGACCACCGCCGAGGTCGAGAGCGGCGCCATCCGCAGCACCTGCGCGCCCGGAAAGCCCGCGCAAAGCTGCGCCCGGTCGCCGCGAGATTCGATCCAAAGCGGCGAGACCCGCGAGATCATTGTGAAAAGAACGGTCAGAAACTCGCCCCGTTCCAGGAAGGCCTCGCCCTCGAGCACAGCCAGAACGAAGATCACCGCCCAATAGGTCAGCGCCAGCTTGGCCAGCACGGCCGGATCATCGGGATAGAGCGAGACGCTCTGAAACCAGGCGAAACCAGCCAGGCCCAGAACCGCAGGCCAATGTCCGCACCGCGAGAGGCCGATCCCCCGCTGCCGCCGCAACAGCGCCCGCGCAATTCGTACGGGCCCGGCCCAGGGCGTCACCACGGCCCAGAGATTGCCGCAGAGCATCGAAGCCAGCGGCAGCGCGATCCAGACCCCCGTCCAGAAGACCAGCGTCATCAGATTGTGCATCGGGTCGCGATTGCCAAGGAGGCCGACCAGAACCAGGCCCAGAAAGGCCAGGAAGGACAGATAGGACGTGACGGTGGTCAAAGCGCCCGGCCTGATCTCCGCCAGCTTGTGCGATACAAATTCTGGCAGCCGCCCCGACAGCGCCCCCACAACCGCGGTCAGCGCCACTGTCAGCGCGGCGGCGGTGATGTAGGTGTCGGTCGGCAAGGTCAACAGCACCGAGGGCGGCAGGGCGCAGGCCTGCGCCAGACCCGGCACCAAGGCCGCCGCCGGGCAGGCAAGACGGGCAAGGCCCCGAATTTTCAATGAAAATTCGTACGCTTCGCTCACCGCAGCCCGTCCTCCCCCTTCACATCGCCGATCTCCAGCCCGCCCATCCGGCTGTGCACCCGCCCCCCCCGCGCCATGGCCAGGGCGAACAGAACCTCATTGGCGCGCGGCCCATCCTCGCAAGCCAGCGTGATCACGTCGAAACGCGAGCGCACATAGGCCGCGTTCAGATGGCCCAGCGGCACGTCCAGCGTCGATCCCATCCCGCCGACCTTCATGGCAGAGGGAACGATGGCGCGGCATTCGCCCAGCCGCTCGCGCATGCCGTAGCCGCCCGAGACATGCCAGATCGCACCATGCTCGTGCTCGCCATTCTCGCCGACGATGGCACCCTTGCCATAGGCGTCAATCCCCGCCCGTCCGCCAAGTGACACCACCAGCCGGTCGGTCAGCTCCAGCGCCAGCGGCTTCAGCGCCTCCATCGCCGGTTGCAGCTGTGGCTCATAGCGACCCGCAAAGGGATTGGCGCAGATCGCATAAATCGCGCCGCGCAACACTGGCACGGCGGGCGCGGGGCCGCCCTCATGGCGGATCTCCTCGATCTGGCAAACGATCTTTCGGATGGCGAAATCAGACATATTCCCTCGTCTCCCTGTGGGCGGACAGCAGCCCGCCCCCCGTCGCAACGCTTTCACCCTGAAGGAAAAGCGCCGCCCCTTCAATCAAACCGCGCGCCCGGAACCCTTCGGCTGCCGCCAGCCCCGCCCGCAAGGCCATGCCGCGTTCGCCCGGCGAAAGTTCCGCCACGCCGACCGTCACCGCCCGGGCACCCAGATCGCTGTCGGCCTGCACCTCCTGCGCCGGTCTGCGGCGGATGCCGGGATGGCCCGGCAGATCGACCGCATTGGCAATCATCGTGGCCGCCGCATCGGCCATGGCGGCGGTGCGCGCCAGAACCGTCACCGCATCGGCGATGCCAAGCGAGAAGCTGCGCCCGCGCCAGCCCGAAGTGGCGATGCCGCGTACTGCATCAGATGCGGCGAGGGACACTCGGTCCAGCCCGCCCGTCACGGCCAGAGCGCAGGTCAGGCTTTCGGCTGGCTCCAGATGCAGCGCGATATCGCCGCCATTGTTCACATAGGCCCGCGTGATCCCCGGCCCAGTCAGCGCCTCCAGCACCTCTTCGGCCACCGCCCCCGCCACCGCCGCCATGGGGGTAAGGAAGGCTGGCCGATAGGGCGCGACTGCCGCGGCCATGCGCCGGGCAATCTTTCCGCCGAAAAGACCGGTTTCGCTGCGCAGCATGGGCAGTTCCGCGACCAATTCATCCAGCACCGTCGCGAAGCGCGCTGCGGCGCGGGTATGGGCCGCCCGCACGGCATCTGCCGCGCCAAACCCCTGCGCCACAATATCAATCGGCCCATGCTGCAAGTGCAGCCTTCCGTCGGGCAACAGGGCTGCAACGGCGCCGCTCATCGCACGGGCCAGCTTTCCAGCCGCGCGGCGGTCGGGTATTCGCCACCTTCGGCCACGGATCGTTCAAGGCTGCGGATCGCTGCCTCATGGCCGCCCATCGCCAGATATTCGGCGCGCGGCAGGGTGAATTCCAGCGGTGCCACCAGCGCCGGGGTCGGGACATAGCCGAAAGCGCCCTTCGGCAGGTCAAGCACGTCGACCATGAAGGTAATGCCGCCCCCCGGCCAGACGTAACATTCCGCCCCGCCCGAGGTCAGACGCGTGACACCGCCCTGCACCGAGCGCGTCAGCCGCACCGGGTTCTTCGCCACGCCCGCGCGCAAGGACCCGCCCGCGCCGCCGACGAACAGCACCGTGCAGAGCGAGGGTTCGCAATTCTCGTCGATCAGCGCGACCGTATCGCGCAGCGCCTCGGGCAAGGGCTGCTGCACCGGTTTCAGCGCCTCATCCAGCACGTAATAGGCATGATCCTCGCCCGTGGTCGACACCATCAGCAGGGTCAGTCCCGGTCTTGCCCCCTTCTTTTCCTGCCAGTCGCCCAGGATCTCCAGCGGATCGGTAAGCCTCGTGCCCCCCCAGCCCAGCCCCGGCTCCGAAACGCGGAAATAGCGGCCGGGGGTAGAACGATGACCCTTGATCCTGATCCCCGTCGGCTCCCAGCCCAGAACCTTCCCGGCCTGATGTTCCGAGACGACACCGGTGATGTGGTCATCGACCACCACCACCTCATCCACCAGCCCGCGCCATTGCGCCGCGAACATGCCGATCGTGGCCGAGCCGCAGCCGACCCGCATCCGCCGCTCGGACCGGCCATCGACGATGGGCGCCTGCCCTGCCTGCACCACAACCCTGGCGCCGCCCTCGATCTCCATCTCGACCGCCTCGCCATTGCACAGGGCCAGCATGGCGGCGCAGGTGATGCGACCTTCGGGCTTTGATCCGCCGGTCAGGTGATGCACACCGCCCAGAGACAGCATCTGGCTGCCATATTCGGCGGTGGTGACATGGCCGACAGGTTCGCCCTGCACCCGCACCACCGCGCCTTCCGGGCCAAGGAAACGGTCGGTGTCGATCTTCACCTTGACGCCGCAATAGGAAAAGATCGCTTCGGTGACCACAGTCACCATATCGGCCCCCGCCACCTGCGACGAGACGATGAAGGGCGCGGGCTTGTAATCGGGATAGGTGGTGCCCGAGCCGATGCCGGTGACGAATGTGTCGGGCGGCACCGTTTCGCCATCCCAATCGGCGGCGGCAAAGGGGACGATGCGCTGGCCGCCGGTCAGGGCATGGGACAGCAAGACGACAGGATCGGTGCGCACGATCCGGCCCGCCTCATTGGCATAGCGGTCGCAGGCCCCGGTCTGGCCCGGCGCGATGTAGCACATCACCGGGCAGGCATCGCAGCGGATCTTCTCGGATGCGTCACTCATCGGGCAGCCTCCATGGCCGCAAGGATGCGGTGCGGCAGTGCCGGAACGCGGGTCAGCGTGGCGCCCGTCGCGTGCCGGATCGCGTTCAGGATCGCCGGGGCGGTCGGGATCAGCACATGCTCGCCCAGACCCTTGGCGCCGAAAGGCCCTTCGGGATCGGGAATTTCCAGGATCAGGCTTTCGATCCTTGGCACATCGCCTACGGTCGGGATCAGATAGTCATGCAGGTTCTCGGTGCGGCCGGCGAGGTATTCCTCCATCAGCGCAAGGCCGATGCCCTGGGCAATGCCGCCCTCGATCTGGCCTTCGACAAGGGTCGGGTTGATCGCGCGTCCAAGGTCATGCGCGGCGGTGATCTTGTCGAGCGTCACCGTGCCAAGCGCCAGATCGACCGTGAGCGCGACGATCTGCGCGCCATAGCCGTAGACGGCGTAGGGCTTGCCCTGGCCATCGGCATCAAGCCCGGTGGTGGGCGGGTCATAGCTTTCCTCGACCGAAAGCGCATAGCCGCGCGCATCCCTTGGCAGGGCGGCAAGGTCGATTTCGCGCCGGGTCGCGCCGTCGCGCAGGACGATCTTGCCAGTGTCAGGCACGATCTGCGCTCCCGGCCCGGCATTTCCCATCCGCAGGATCGCCGCCCGAAACGCCGCCCCCGCCGCCTGGGCCGCCCGGCCCGAGACATAGGTCTGGCGCGAGGCGCTGGTCTTGCCGGCGTCCGGCGTGATCGCGGTGTCGCCACCCAGGATATGCAGCATCTGCACCGGAACGCCCAAAGCCTCGGCGGCGATCTGCGGGATCACCGTGCCCGACCCCTGGCCGATATCGGTCGCGCCCTGATGCAGCACGATCCTGCCCTCGGCCGTCACGCCCATGCGCATGGTCGACGGATTGGGCAATCCGGTATTTCCGCAGCCATACCAGCAGGAGGCGATGCCGACGCCCCTGCCCTTCGCCTGCCCCGCCCAGGCCAGCGCCGCCTGCCAATGGGGCTGCAGCGCGGTCAGGCAAGGCGCGATGCCGGTGGCCTGCAAGATCTGCCCCGTCGCCGTCGCCTGGCCGTCGCGCAGCGCATTTCTCAGCCGGAACTCCAGCCGGTCCAGCCCCGCCTTCTCGGCCAGGCGATCATAGAGCGTCTCCTGCCACAAGGCACCCTGCGGCACGCCGAAGCCGCGGAACGCGCCGGAAACCGGGCCATGCGTATGGACCGCGCGCGCCCGCGCATGGATGGCGGGGGTGTAATAGGGGCCGGAGACATGGACCGGCACGCGGTTCGCCACTGTCGGCCCCCAGCTTGAATAGGCGCCGGTGTTGAAGCGGCCCTCGAATTCCAGCCCGGTGATCCGCCCTTCGGCATCGCAGCCGATCCGACCCGTCATCTCGGCCGGATGGCGCTTGGTGGTCGAGGCCATGCTTTCCGCGCGCGTATAGATCATCCGCGCCGGGCGCCCCGTCTTCAGCGCCACCAGCCCGATCAGAGGTTGCAGCGACAGGTCCAGCTTGGAGCCGAACCCGCCGCCCACAGCCGAGGGAATGATCCGCACCCGGTCGGGCGGCAGGCCCAGAATGGCGGCGGTGTCCTCGCGATCCATGCCCGGCGCCTGGGTGCAGGCGCGGATCACCAGGGTCTCGCCCTCCATCCAGGCGACGCCCGCCTCGGGTTCGATATAGGCATGTTCGACGAAAGAGGTCTCGAACTTGCCTTCGACGACATGGGCCGAAGCTGCCAGCGCCGCCGCTACATCTCCGCGCCGAACCACGCCTTCGATGAGCAGATTCCGCGCCCGGTTGCCATGGATCAGCCCGGCGCCCGGCGCCTCGGCCTCCGCCGGTGTCAGCAGCGCGGGCAAGGGCGCCCAGTTGATCGGGAAATCGGCAAGGTCCGGCTCGGCCTCGGCATCGAAAGCCACGATCGCCACGCATTCCCCGCGGAATCTTGCGGGACTTTCCGCGATGGCGGGCTGGTCGGCGAAGGGCGGAATGACGGAAAAGGCGTTGCGCCCCGGAATATCGGCAGCGGTCCAGACCCCGGCCAGGCCGGGCCGCGCCGCGAAAGCGGCAAGATCGCCGAAGGTGAAAGCGGCATGGGGATGGGGCGAGCGGATGGCGCACACCCGCAAGGCCCCGTCCGGCGCATGATCCGCGCCAAAAACATCGCCCGCCACCTTGGCCGCGCCATCCAGCCGTTGCACGCGTGCGCCGATGCCGGTTGCCTCGGGCTGCGTCCCGCCCTCGGTGTCGCAGATCGCGGCCAGGATCTTGCGATAGCCTGTGCAGCGGCACAGAACGCCACCCAAGGCCTCCTGCGCCTCTGCCTCGGACGGGGCAGGATTGCGTGCCAAAAGCTCGGCCCCGGCAAGCAGCATTCCCGGCGTGCAGATGCCGCATTGCGCCGCGCCATGGCGCAGGAAGGCCGCACGCAGCCGGGTCAGTTCCGGCGTCTCGCCCTCGACCGTCACCACATCAGCCCCGGCGACGCGCCCCGCCGGCATCAGGCAGGCGCAGACGGTGCGGCCATCGACCAAGACCGTACAGGCGCCGCAATCGCCCGCATCGCAGCCGACTTTGGTGCCACGCTGGCCCAGCCTTTCGCGTAGAACCTCGCTCAGCCGCTCGCCGCCCGGCGCTTCGACCGCTACATCCTGACCATTGAGCCGGAAGCGGATCATGCCAGCCGCCCGACCGCACGGCGAATCAGCTCGGCGGCGGCCTGTGCGCGGTATTCCGCGCTGGCCCGCACATCGGCAATTGGCGAAAGCCCCGCCGCCACCCGTGCCGCATCGACCCGCCCTACTGCTCCCGCCACGGGGCCGAGCAAGGCCCCTTCCACCAAAGGCAAACGCCGCGCCACCGGCCCGCAGGCCCCGACGGCCACCCGCGCCGCCGTGACCTGCCCCTCCAGTACCTCAAGCCGAACGGCGACCATGGCGATAGAGATCACCAGATAGGCGCGCGCACCCAGCTTCTCGAACCGCGACCGCCCTGCCAGCGCCGATTGCGGCAGATGCAGGGCGACCAGCACTTCGCCCAAGCGCAGGTCAACCCGGCGCGGACCCAAAAGGAAATCGGCCAGCGGCAGGCGACGGGTGCCACCAGGCCCTGCCAATTCGACTTGGGCCTCGAGCGCCAGAAGCGGCGGCACGCCATCGGCGGCGGGCGAGGCATTGCAGAGATTGCCGCCGATCGTGCCCGCATTCTGGATCTGCCGCCCGCCGACCTGAAGCGCGGCCTCCTGCAGGGCGGCGCAGGCCGGAGGCAGGGCCGCAGAAGCGATCTCGGACCAGGTGGTACAGGCGCCGATCCGCAATCCGTCCCCGGCGCTGATGCCGCGCAGCTCGGCCAATCCGGCGATATCCACCACCGGCCCCGCCAGCCGCGCCCCTGCGCCGGGATAAAGATCCGTCCCCCCGGCCAGCAGCCGCGCGCCCTGGCCCGCAAGGTCCAGGGCCTCGGTCAGCGTCGCGGCTTGGTGATATCCCATCCCTGGCCCCGGCAAGATCATTCGTGTGCAAACAAGCTGTGGCCGACTCGTGGCTTCTGTCAACGCTTCTCTCTGCGCATTCGGCGCAGCGCGGATGATTCTTGCCAAAGCCTGCCCCACGCGTCTATCTGCACAGTATGGCCAAACCCGATCCTGCGCTTTGCTATCTGCTCGATGACCAGATCGGCTTTGTCCTGCGCCGGGTCACGCAGCGCCATATCGCGATCTTCTCCGACCGCATCCCCGAAGTCACCACCACCCAGTTCGCGGTGCTTGCCCGGCTGTCGCAGCTTGGCCCCCTGTCGCAGAACCTGCTGGGCCGCGAGACGGCGATGGATGCGGCCACGATCAAGGGCGTTGTCGACCGGCTGGTGCGCATGGGGCATGTCACCACTGCCCCCGATCCGCAGGACCGCCGCCGCCTGACCGTCGCGCTGTCCGCCCAGGGTGGCGCCCTTTTCGCCCGGCTGAAGGCTGCGGCGCTTGAGATCAGCGACGAGACGCTTGGTCCCCTGACTGTCGAGGAGCGCCAGCAGCTTCTTCGCCTCCTCCTGCGCCTGACCTGAAACCGACCCCCGTGGGTCGCATCCGGCCAGTCTGCGCCAGCCCCAGCGACTAGTCTGTTCCGACACGTCCAGATTCCAAGGCCAGGCCCATGACCCGCGCGTCCAATGACCCCCTTCTGCAACCCTATCAGCTTGGTCCGCTGACGCTGCGCAACCGGATCATGACCACCAGCCACGAGCCGGCCTATACCGAAGACGGGATGCCGAAGGATCGCTACCGGCTCTATCATCTCGCACGCGCCAAGGGCGGCGTCGCCATGGTGATGACGGCCGGATCGGCAAGCGTCAGCCGCGACAGCCCGCCCGCCTTTGGCAATGTGCTTGTGTGGAAGGACGAGGTCGTGCCGTGGATGAAGCGGCTTGCCGATGATTGCCACGAGGCCGGGGCAGCGGTGATGATCCAGATCACCCATCTTGGCCGCCGCACCCGATGGGACAAGGGCGATTGGCTGCCCGTCCTGGGCGCCGGCCCCGCGCGCGAGCCCGCGCATCGCGCCTTCCCCAAAGTGGCCGAGGATTGGGACATCGCCCGTGTCATCCACGACTATGCCGATGCCGCAGAACGGATGAAGGTCGCCGGTCTCGATGGGATCGAGTTCGAATGCTACGGGCATTTCATGGACAATTTCATCAGCCCTCTGACGAATGCCATGCCCGAAGGCCCCTATGACGGCTCCTCGCTGGACAACCGCCTGCGCTTTGCCTTCGAGGTGCTGGAAGCCTGTCGCAAGCGCGTTGGCCCCGGCTTCCTGATGGGAATGCGCTATGTCGCGGACGAGGCCGAGCCGGGCGGCATCCCGGTCGAGGATGGCGTCGAGATGGCACGGCGCTTCAAGGCATCCGGCCTTGTCGACTTCGTCAATATCATCAAGGGCCGTATCCATACCGACGCGGCGCTGACCGAGGTGATCCCGGTTCAGGGCATGCGATCGGCCCCGCATCTGGACCTTGCGGGCCGCATCCGCGCCGAGGTCGGCCTGCCCACCTTCCACGCCGCCCGCATCCCCGATGTGGCCACGGCGCGCCATGCCGTCGCCAATGGCCTCTTGGATATGGTCGGCATGACCCGCGCCCATATCGCCGACCCGCATATCGTGCGCAAACTCGCCGAGGGCCGCGAGCACGAGATCCGGCCCTGCGTCGGCGCGACTTATTGTCTGGACCGGATCTACCAGGGCGGCATGGCGCTCTGCATCCACAACCCTGCGACCGGGCGGGAAGAGACGATGCCGCATGACATCGCGCCCGCCGCCGAGAAAAAGAAGATCGTCATTGTCGGCGCGGGTCCGGCGGGGCTCGAGGCGGCCCGCGTCGCCGCGGCGCGCGGCCATGCGGTGACGGTTTTCGAGGTTGCCGACCGGCCCGGCGGCCAGATCCGCCTGACCGCTCAGACCAAGCGACGGTCGGAAATGATCGGCATCATCGACTGGCGGATGGAGCAATGCCAGGCGGCGGGCGTCGAGTTCCGCTTCAACACCTGGGCCGAAGCCGCCGATGTGCTGGCCGAAAAGCCGGATGTGGTGATCGTCGCCACAGGCGGCTTGCCGCAACTGCCCGAACTCGCCTCCGGCGCGGACAGGGTTGTCACCGCCTGGGACATTCTCTCGGGCGATGTGCGGCCTGGCCAGAACATCCTGCTTTACGACGATGCGGGCGATCACGCGGCCTTGCAGGCGGCAGAGGTCCTGGCCGCGTCGGGCGCCAGCGTGGAGGTGATGACCCCCGACCGTGCCTTCGCGCCCGAAGTCATGGGCATGAATCTCGTGCCCTATATGCGGGCGCTGCAATTCGGCAAGACGCGCTTCACCGTGACCTATCGGCTGAATGCGGTGCGGCCCGAGGGCAACCAACTGACCGCCGTAGTCGGCTCGGACTATCTGCTCGATCGCAGCGAGACGCGCAGCTTCGACCAGATCGTCGTGAACCATGGCACCGCCCCGAATGCGGACCTGTATTTCGAGTTGAAGCCGCTGTCGGAAAACCTTGGCGCGGTGGATTATGAGGCGCTGATCGCCGGGCAGCCCCAGCCGGACGGCAAGGGTCCGCGCGGTTTTCGCCTGTACCGCATCGGCGATGCGGTCGAAAGCCGCAACACCCATGCCGCGATCTATGACGCCCTGCGGCTGGTCAAGGACATTTAGGGTGAGACGATTTTGTTGATCAATGCCAGTATCTTTCCGTTCATCTCTCGCGCAGCATCGGAAGCATCAGGGCGAAAAGTTCAGCCTGGCTCGACAGGCCGCAGCGGGCATAAAGCTGACGCCGAAAGACCTTGACCGTCTGCGCGCTGACGCCCAGCCGCAACCCGATCGAGGCGGTGGAATGGCCCTGAAGGATCAGCAGCGCGACCTCGGCCTGGCGCGGCGTCAGCGCGATGCCCCGGCTGGCCAGCGGCCGCAACAATCGCGCGCCAAGATCCGCCCTGCCCCCGGTCTTTGCGGCAAGTCCCGACCAATGACGCGCGGCCAGCGCGATCACGACCGGCGCCAGACGCTCGCAGGTCTCGATCTCGCGGGCCGCAAAGGGTCTGCCGGATGTGGCATCGCGGCCAAGGCACAATGTCAGCGACACGCCCTCTGCCGGACGGACCAGGAAGGCCAATTCGTCGATCAGCGTGGTTTGGCGATAATATTCGGTGAAGTAGCGGCTGCGCTGGAAGGCGTCGGGCGCGATGTCGCGCAGCCGGTAGGGTCCGGCGGCGGCGCCGCTCAGATGTAGCTCGTGATAGGGGTCCAGCAGATAAGCCCCTGCCAGATAGTCGCTTTCCAGCCGTGAAAACACCTGCGGCCTGCGGCTTTGCCGCAAAAGCACTTCGGGCGGTCCGGCATCACGAAAGGCCAGCAGGATGAGGTTGTCAGGCGCGGCCAAGGTTTGCAGCCAGCTCGCAAGGGCGCCGGGAAAGCCCGTTCCGCCAAGCGCGCTGATGGCCAGGGCTAACTTTGACTCTTCGGTGTCGGACCAAGGCTGCATGATACCTCTGCAGGGGTATATACCCCCAGTATTAACTCACATAGGCTGATCTGGCCAAGACCGGGGGTATAACGATGAAACTGGCGCTGTGGCAGGGCGTCTCGCCCCTCTCCGACCTCGACCTGGCGGTCGATCAGGCCGAACGCGCCCTTCGCGCGGCCGGGGCGCTAGGCGCGGCGGCGCTGGTCCTGCCCGAGCTTTGGCTGCCCGGCTACAACCAGCCGGATATGGCGCAAAAGGGCCTGACCCACGACAGCGTCTTCCTCGCCCGACTGGCCGCGGCCGCCCGCGCCGCAGGCTGCGCGCTGGTCATGGGCTATGCCGAACGAGAGGGCGCGCGCCTGTACAACAGCGCCATCGCCTTCGGCCCGCAGGGCGAGACCCTGGCCCATTACCGCAAGATACAGCTTTACGGCCCGCGCGAGAAGGCGCTGTTCACGCCGGGCGATCAGTATTCCACTTTTTCGCTGAGCGGCGAAACTACAGCGCTTCTCATCTGTTACGATGTCGAGTTCGCACCGCATGTGAAGACTTTGGCCGATCAGGGTGTGCGTGTCATCCTTTGCCCCACGGCGAATATGCAGCCGTTCACCCATGTGATCCGCCACTCCATTCCGGCCATGGCCGCGAACCATGGTCTCACCATCGTCTATGCCAATTTCTGCGGCAGCGAGGGCGATCTCACCTATCTCGGTGGCAGCCTGATCGCCGGTCCGCATGGCGAGGTTCTGGCCCAGGCGGGCGAGACCCCGGCCCTGCTGGTCGCCGAAATCCCCGCGCGCGATGCGGCGCGGCTTTCCACCCAATCCGCAGACCTGAGGCTTCCGTGATGCGCGCACCCGCCCATGACATCCTTTTCACCCCGATGCAGATCGGCCCCAAGACGGCGAAGAACCGCTTTTACCAGGTGCCGCATTGCAATGGCGGCGGCTATCGCGACCCGTCTGCCGTGGTGGAAATGCGCCGGACAAAGGCCGAAGGCGGCTGGGGCGTGATCTTCACCGAACAGACGGAAATCCACCCGACCAGCGAGATCACCCCCTTCATCGAACAGCATCTCTGGGATGACCGCGACATCCCGGCGCTGGCCCGCATGGCCGAAGCGATGAAATCCCACGGCGCGCTGGCCGGCATCCAGCTCGCCTATTCCGGCATCAACGGCCCTAATCTCTATTCCCGCGAAGTGCCCCTGGCCGTCACCGGCGGCCCGATCCTGACTTTCACTTCCGATCCGGTCCAGGCCCGCACGATGGACCTTGAGGACATCCGCAACCTGCGCCGCTGGTTCCGCAACGCCTTCCGCCGCAGCCAGACCGCGGGCTTCGACCTTGTCTGCCTCTATGGCGCGCATGGCTTTGGCATCCTGCAACATTTCCTGTCGCGTGCCACCAACCAGCGCAGCGATGCCTATGGCGGTTCGCTGGAAAACCGCGCCCGCTTCCTGCGCGAAGTGGTCGAGGATTTCCGCGAGGAGACCAAGGGCGCAATGGCCCTCACCCTGCGCCTGTCGCTGCACGAAGCCGGGGCGCTGGGTTTCTCCAACACCGAGTTGCGCGATTTCATCGCCATGCATGCGGATCTGCCAGATCTCTGGGACCTTGCCCAAGGCACATGGGAGGCTTGTTCCGGCACCTCGCGCTTCACCCCAGAAGCCGCGCAAGAGGACCTTGTCCGCGGCATCAAGGCGCTGACATCGAAACCTGTTGTCGGCGTCGGCCGCTTCACCTCCCCCGACGAGATGGTGCGCCAGATCAAGACCGGCGTGCTGGATTTCATCGGTGCCGCCCGCCCCTCGATCGCCGATCCCTTCCTGCCGAAGAAGGTCGAGGAAGGCCGCTACGAAGACATTCGCGAATGCATCGGCTGCAACATCTGCGTCACGGGCGACATGACCCAGGGCATTAGCCGTTGCACCCAGAACACCGCCTTCATGGAGGAATGGCGCAAGGGCTGGCACCCCGAACGCAGCCACGGCAAGGGCGCATCGGAGCATGTGCTGATCGTCGGCGCCGGCCCTTCGGGCCTTGAAGCCGCCCTGCAAGCCGCCAAACGCGGCTATCGGGTGACACTGGCCGAAGCCTCCTCCACCCTTGGCGGCCGGGTCAGCAAGGAACGCGCCCTGCCCGGCCTGTCCGCCTGGGGGCGCGTCGCCGATTATCGTACGGGCCAGCTTCTGCCCATGGCCAATGTCCAGATCTACCGCGATTCTGCCCTGACCGCCGAAGACCTTCTGTCGCTTGATGCCCAGCACATCGCGATCGCGACGGGCGCGACCTGGCGCGGCGATGCCGTCGCCCGGCTGCACCTTGCGCCCATCCCCACCGATCCGGCCATGCCTGTCTTCACCCCGGATGACCTGATGAGCGGGCATTTCCCGCAAGCCAAGCGCGTTGCCCTTTACGATGATGACCATTTCTACATGGGCTCTGTTCTTGCCGAGCTTCTGGTCGCCAAGGGATGCGCCGTCGATTTCATCACCCCCGCCGTCAAGGTGGCGGAATGGGCCGACAACACGCTGGAGCAGGCCCGCATCATGCGCCGCCTGCTGGAGATCGGCGTGACCGTCCATACCTCCAAGGCCCCCGAGGCCATCGGCGCGCATGAGATCACGCTCGGTTGCACCTGGACCGGCACGACCTCCACCCTCCCCGCCGATGCCCTGGTCTATGTCACCTCGCGCCGCCCCAATGACGGGCTCTGGCATCAGGCCATGGCGCTCGATTGGCAGGGGGCTGGGATCAAGACGTTGCACCGGATCGGCGATTGCGCCGCCCCCGGGCCGATCGCCTGGGCCACCTATGCCGGCCGCGCCTGGGCCGAGGCGCTGGACGCCCCGGAACAGGGCCTGCCCGGCGACGTGCTGCCCTTCCGGCGCGAAATCGCGGAACTCTTGCCGGCACAGGCCCTTACGCCCTGAGGCTCATCCGATGTGGCAAGCTCCGCCTCTGGCGGGCGCGCCAGCATCGCCCCTATTTCTTGCGGCAATACAGCTCCATCCGGTGATGGACGATCTCATAGCCCATCTCCGCCGCGATTTGGCGCTGCAATTCCTCGATCCGGTCATTGTGAAACTCGATGATCGCGCCGGTGTCGACATCGACGATATGGTCGTGATGCGAGCGGTCGGCGACCTCGAACCGCGCGCCACCCGATTCGAAGGAATGGCGCTGGACCACGCCCTCCCGCTCCAGCACCGACAGCGTGCGATAGACCGTGGCCAGAGAAACCGTGTCGTCGATCCCCTGCGCCCTGCGATGCAGCTCTGCGGCATCCGGGTGGTCGGCTGCTTCGGTCAGCACACGCAGCAGCGCCTCACGCTGGCGCGTCACCCGCACACCGCCATCGCGCAGCGCCTGGGTCATTCTCTCGGTCTTGTCGGCACGTAGTCTCATACCCGTTACTACCACGCCCCTTCGCAACTGAAAACCCGCAGATGCGAATCAATGCTGCGCTGTCGGGTGTTGCGAAGCTACTTGCAAATGCTTCTCATCTGCATGTAACCTGTTCCGGTAACCGAAAAGAACAGCCAGGCATGATCCCCCACCGCCCCCTATCCCTTCTTGCAGCCCTGACGCTCTCCCTTCCCTTTGCCACGCCGCTTGCGGCGCAAGAGCCCCTGAAGGTGCTCGCCACCGTCGGCATGATCGGCGACATCGCCGCCCAGGTCGGCGGCGAATGCACCCAGGTCACGACCCTTATGGGGCCGGGCACCGACCCCCATCTTTTCACCCCCGCCCCGTCCGACCTGCGCGCCTTGCAGGGCGCCGAGATCATCCTTTACGGCGGGCTTCATCTCGAGGGACAGCTTGGCGAGGTTCTGGCCAAGCTCGGCCAAAGTCGTCCGACCGTGGCGGTCTCGGAAGGCGCCGTCCCCGAGGAGCGGCGCCTCACGGCTAAGGATCTGCCCGACCCGCATGTCTGGATGGATCCGGGCTTGTGGAAAGGCACCGTCCCGGTGATCGCCGCCGCCCTCACCGAAGCGCGCCCCGATTGCAGCGCGGCCATCGCCAGCAATGCCGCCGCGATCGAAGCGCGGATCCAGGCGCTCGACGACTGGGCCAAGACCTCGCTCGCCACCATCCCTGAAGCCCAACGCACGCTCGTCACCGCCCATGACGCCTTTGCCTATTTCGGTCGAGCCTTCGATCTGCATGTCGCGGCGATCCAGGGCATTTCCACCACATCGGAAGCCGCCATCGCCGATATCGACGCCGTGGCCGATACGGTCGTTTCGGCAGGCGTCCCTGCCGTCTTCGTTGAAAGCACGGTGAACCCGCGCACCATCGAGGCGTTGTTGCAGGCCGTCGCGGCCAAAGGCGGCGTGGTCAGGATCGGCGGCCAGCTCTATTCCGATTCGATGGGGGCCGAAGGCAGCGAAGATGGCAGCTATATCGGCATGATCCGCCACAATGTGACCGTCATCACCGAGTCGCTGGGCGGCACCCCCGCCCCCTGGCCGGAAGGTTGAGCATGACCACCCCCGATGCCCCCCTGCACGAACCCCATCTTGCGCTGCATGTCGAGGATCTGACCGTCGGCTATGGAGGCGCGCCGGTTCTTCTTGATGCCGATATCGACATTCCGCCCGGCGTCATGGCGGCCATCGTCGGCCCGAACGGCTCGGGCAAAAGCACTTTGCTGAAATCCTGCCTAGGCCTTGTCCGCCCCGCCGCCGGCCATGTCCGCTTCTTCGGCCAGCCGCTGGCCCAGGCGCGGGCGCGCGTCGGCTATGTCCCGCAACGCTCGACCGTCGACTGGGATTTCCCGACCACGGTCATCGACGTCGTCACCATGGGCCTTTACGGCCGACTGGGCCTGTTCCGCCGCCCCGGCCGGCTCGAGCGCGAAAAGGCCCTCAAGGCGCTGTCCGACCTTGGAATGCTCGACTATGCCGACCGCCAGATCGGCCAATTGTCGGGCGGCCAGCAGCAGCGCGTCTTCATCGCCCGCGCCCTGGTGCAGGAGGCCGACCTCTATTTCCTCGACGAGCCCATGGCCGGGGTGGATGCCACGACCGAGGCGGCGATCATCGCGATCCTTCAGCGCCTGCGCGATGCGGGCAAGACCGTGGTCGTCGTCCATCATGATCTTTCCACCGTCAAACGCTGGTTCGACTGGCTGATCATGCTCAACCGCCGCGTCGTGGCGCAGGGCCCCGTCGCCACCACCTATACGCGCGACAATCTCCGCGCGGCCTATGGTGGGCAATTGGCCGTTCTCGACCCCGCCGATCACGGGCTTGGACCATGAGGGCGCAGCCATGAGCCCGCTTCTGACCGTCGCGCTTGGCACGGCGCTTCTCGGCGCGCTGGCGGGCGCGCTTGGCCCCTTCGCCGTCTTGCGCAAGCAAAGCCTGATGGGGGACGTCCTGTCCCACGCCGCCCTGCCCGGCATCTGCATCGGCTTTCTGGTCGCGCAAGAGCGCAGCCTTCCCGCCCTGCTGACCGGCGCGCTTGTTGCCGGTCTGATCGCCGCCGGGCTGATCCAGCTCATCCTGCGCTTCACCCGGATCAAGCCCGATGCCGCCATGGGTATCATCCTCTCCACCTTTTTCGCCCTTGGTGTCGTCCTGCTGAGCCATATCCAGCATTCCGGCGGCGCGGCGCAGGCAGGGCTGTCGAGTTTCCTGTTCGGGCAGGCCGCCGCCATGCTGGCCTCTGACGTGACACTGCTGTCATCCCTTGCCGTTCTGACCCTGATTGTCCTTGCAACCTTCTGGAAGGACCTCAAGCTCGTCGCCTTCGACCGCGATTATGCCCGCGCGCTCGGCCGCCCTGTCGCCGCGATGGAAAGCCTTCTGGCCGCCATCACCGCCATCGCCATCGTCGCGGGGCTTCAGGTGGTGGGCGTCGTGCTGATGGTGGCGCTGCTCATCGCCCCCGCCGTCGCCGCCCGGCAATGGGTCGAGGGGCTCTTGCCCATGGTCCTGCTCTCGGCGCTCCTGGGCGCCGGTGCGGGCGTCTGCGGTGCGCTGCTCTCCTCCACTGCGCGCGGCCTTGCCACCGGGCCGGTGATCGTGCTGGTCGCGGCGGGGCTTGTCCTGCTGTCGATCCTCTTCGCCCCGCGCCGCGGCCTGGTCTGGAGGCGCGCATGACCGCCTTCTTCGCCAACCCGGATGCGATGATCCTGCTGACGGGGCTTCTGGTCGCGCTGGCCGCCGCCCTGCCCGGCTGCTTCCTTGTCCTGCGCGGATCATCGCTGATGACCGATGCCATCAGCCACGCCATCGTCTTCGGCATCGCCCTGACCTGGCTCGCCACCGGCTTCATCTCCGGTCCGATCCAGATCGCCGGGGCCGCAGCGGCGGGCCTGCTAACCGTGCTGCTGATCGAGGCGCTGACCCGCACCCGGCGCCTGAACAACGATGCCGCCATGGGCCTTGTCTTCCCGACACTTTTCGCCGCCGGGGTGCTGATCATCAACCTCTATGCCCGCGAGATCCATCTCGACACGGATACGGTGCTGCTGGGCGAGATCGCCTTTGTCTGGCTCGACACGACCCAGATCGGCAGTATGGATATCCCGAATGCGGTCCTCAGCCTTAGTGTCTTCGCCGCGCTCAACCTGGGCTTCGTCCTTCTGTTCTGGAAGCCGCTGAAACTCGCCGTCTTCGACCCGGATTTCGCGATCCTGCAGGGCCTGCGCCCCGGCGCTGTGCTGGGCGGGCTTTTCGCGCTGACCTCGGCCACGGCCGTCGCCGCCTTTGATGCGGTGGGCGCGATCCTGTTTGTCGCTTTCGTTATCGTTCCGCCCGCCACGGCCTATCTGCTGACCCAGCGCCTGTCCGTCATGGTCACGCTCGCAGCGTTGATCGGCATGGCCTCGGCCCTGACGGGTCAGCAGGCGGCGCTGGTGCTGGACGTCTCGATCGGCGGCATGATGGCGCTGATGACCGGGGCTTTCTTCGCGCTCGCGCTGGTCGCGGCGCCGGGCAAGGGCGTGATCGCCACGCTTCTCCGCCGCCGCAATGACCGTCTCTCCTTTGCCTGCCGTACGCTGGTGACGCATCTGTACAGCCATGCCGACGGGCCGCGCGTCGATGAGGAGAATGCCGTGACCGCGCTGGAAAGCCATCTCCGCTGGTCGCGGCGCCAGGTGCGGCCGGTCGTGCTGCGCGCGCTGGATGAAGGGCTGGTGCGGCGAGAAGGGCCGATGCTGGTCCTGACCGAGATGGGTGCCGCCCTTGGGCGCGAGACCGTCGCCTCTGTCGCCCCGCTGATCCCGCCCAGACCGCAGAGTGATACCCAGCCTGTTCCGCCCGGCGCTTGACAAGCGGGCATCGGCCAGCGCAGGCACAGGGCGGCATCGCGGGGGACAAGACGGATGAGCCAGACTTGGGCCAAGGGGCATTTCCGGGCGGATCGCTCCGCCCCGCCCCCGCCCTTGCGCGCCCTGCGTCTTGATCCGCCCACCGCTCCTCCACCGCCTCTTGCCGTTCTGCCCAGGCCGCCGACGGGAGCGGCGGCGAAAATCGCAGCCCGCCGCCGCCGCGTGCCCTGGGCGGCGCTGGCATCATCGGGCCTGCTCCATGCCAGTGCTGCGCTGGCGCTGGCCATTGCGGCACCCTTCTCCGGTCTCGGCTCGGCGGGCGAGGATGGCCGGTCCCTGCACAGCCTGCCGGTGCCCCCGGCCATGACGGTCGAAATCCTGACCCAAGCCGATCTCTTGCCCGCCACGCCGCCACCGGCGCCGGTTCTCGACCTGCAACCCTTGACGACGCCACTGGTCGAGGAGCCCGCCGCCACTTTCGCGGCGGCCGCCCTGACCGCGCGCCCGGGGGACAGCCTGCCGCCGCGCATGGCCTCGCTCGACCCCGAGTCCGCCCCGGTCGGCGATCTGCCGCCACCCGCCCCAGTCGTCAAAACCCCTGCCAAACCGAAGCCCGAAGCCAAGCCGGCCCCCCAGGCCGCCAAACCTGCAAAGAAGACCGGCGAGAAGGCGGCCAAGGCCTCCGCCGAACCGGCCCCCGCCCCACCCGCCGCCAAGGCGTCGGGCACGGGCAAGGGCGGAACCGCCGGACAGGGCGGCAGCGCCGGGGCCGGTCTGTCCAAGGCCGAGATTGCCGATTTGAAGGCCGCATGGGGTGCCAAGGTTCAGGCCCGGGTCGAGCGGCGGCAAAGCTACCCCGCCGAAGGCGGCGGTGCCTCGGGCATCGTGAAGCTGCAGCTGACCGTCGCGCCGTCCGGCGCGCTTCTGGCGGTGTCCGTCACCGCATCCTCCGGCTTCGCCGCCCTTGACCGCGCCGCGCTGCGGGCCGTGCAAGGCGCGGCACCCTTTCCGAAAGCGCCCAAGGGCCTGACCGAGCCGGGCTATCGCATGGCGCTGCGTCTGCGGTTCAACGGCTGAGGAAAACCTTGCCAAAGGGTTAACTCCGCCGGGTCAACCCGTTGAAATCGCTTGACCCACCACCCTGTCCCACCGTGGGACATTACTGGTGGCGCAGCGCCTCGATCGGGTCCAGCCGGGCGGCGCGCCTTGCCGGGAAATAGCCGAAGACCACGCCCACCACCGCCGAGAAGGCAAAGGCCAAGGCCACCACCATCGGGTCCGGCGTGAAGGGAATCGCCATGAACCGCCCCGCCCCCCAGGCCAGTCCCAGCCCGACGACGATCCCCACCACGCCCCCCAGAAGCGACAGCACCACCGCTTCGACCAGGAACTGGGTCAGAACCTGCCCGCCCGTGGCCCCGATCGCCAGGCGGATGCCGATCTCGCGCGTCCGCTCGGTCACCGAGACCAGCATGATGTTCATGATCCCGATGCCGCCCACCAGCAGGCTGACCGCCGCGACCGAGGACAGCATCCCCGACAGGACCGAATTGACCGAGTTCAGCATCGAGGCCACTTCCTTCATGTCGGTGACCGAAAAATCATCAGCATCGCCCAGCCCGATCCGCCGCCGCTCGCGCATGAGATCCTGAATCTGGACGATCGCCGCCGCCGTGTCGCCGCCCTTGGTCAAGGCGATCTGGATCGAGTTCACATCCTCGTCCCCGTTCAGCCGCCGCTGCACCAGCCGCACCGGCATGACCACCAGATCGTCCTGGTCCTGCCCGAAACTGCCCGCGCCCTTGGGCGTCAGCAGCCCCACCACCTCGCAGGAAATCTGCTTGACCCGGATCTGCTGGCCGACCGGATCAGCCGCCCCGAACAGGTTTGCCCGCACCGTCTGCCCTATCAGGCAGACCGCCGCGCCCGCGCGCACTTCCGAAGCGGTGAAATTGCGCCCCCCGGCGAAGGACCAGTTCGAAACCTCCGCCCAGGTCTCGGTCGATCCGGTGATCGAGGTCGTCGTATTGGCATTGCCATAGACCACCGTGGCTGAGGCGGTGGAAATCGGCGCCACGGCCCGCGCGACGGGCAATGTCGCCACGGCTTCGGCATCGCGCAGGGTGAAGCGCCGGGTCGGCGTGCCGCCCGACGGCGGGCCGAAACCGCGCTGGCCGGGCCGCAGCACCACGATATCGGAACCAAGACTTTCGACACTGGCCGAAACCTGGGCCGACGACCCCTGCCCGACCGTGACCATGGCGATCACGGCCGCCACCCCGATCACCACGCCAAGGATGGTCAGAAAGGACCGAAGCTTGTTGCGGAAGATCGACCGCAGGGCCAGACGCATCGCTTCCAGGATCATGCCGCGCCCTCCTGTCGCGTTTGCGTATCGCTGACGATCTTGCCATCGGTGAAGATGACCAGCCGTCGCGCATAGGCCGCGATGTCGGCCTCATGCGTGACCATGACGATGGTGATGCCCTGACTGCGGTTCAGCTCTTGCAGCAGGACAAGAATCTCATGGCTGCGTTGGCTGTCGAGATTGCCGGTGGGCTCGTCCGCCAGGATCACCATCGGATCGCCCGCCAGCGCCCGCGCGATCGCGACGCGCTGCTGCTGCCCCCCCGAAAGCTGCGAAGGCTGGTGATGCTCGCGCCCCTGCAGCCCGACCTGCGCCAGCGCGGCGCGCGCCTTTGCGCTGCGCTCTGCCGATGCCATTCCCTTGTAGATCAGCGGCAGTTCCACATTTTCCTGTGCCGAGGTGCGCGGCAGCAGGTTGAAGCCCTGAAAGACGAAGCCCAGATAATGCCGGCGCAGCAGCGCCAGCGCATCGGGCGCGAGGCCCTGGACCGGCACGCCCTCGAACAGATAGTCGCCCGCGCTTGGCCGGTCGAGGCAGCCGATGATGTTCATCGCCGTCGATTTGCCGGACCCGGAGGGGCCCATGATCGCCACGAACTCGCCCCTGCGGATCACCAGATCCACCGCGTCGAGCGCCCGCACCAGCGCCTCGCCCTCGCCGTAAAGCCGCGAGACGGCGCGAAACTCGATCAAGGGCGCCTCCATCGCCCTAGCCGCCCGCGCTTTGCGACAGGATGACCTCGTCGCCTTCGGACAGTTCTTCCGAGCTTACGGCGATCTTGCTGCCATCGGTCGCGCCCGGCGTGACCGCGACCCGCATTGGCGCACCGTCTTTCAGCACATAGACGCCCGAGCCATTGCTCGCCCCGCGATTGCCGCCCGAAGATGGCCGCGCCGGCAGGATGTAGCCCAAAAGCCCGCTGCCCGACCGGCTTGCGTTCTGGGTCACCGGCGGCGCATAGCGCAGCGCGGCGGTGGGGACGAGAAGCACATCCGCCTGCTCGGCGACGGTGATTGTCGCCGTTGCGGTCATTCCCGGGCGAAGAAGCAGCTTGTCATTCGCCACGCTGAGGACCGCGGTATAAGTCACGACGCCTTCGGTATCATCCGGGGCATAGCGCAGGCTGGTGATCACGGCCTCGAACTTCTGGCCCGGATAGGCATCGACGGTGAACGTCGCCTTCTGGCCAACAGCGACACGGCCGATATCGGCCTCGTCGACCGAGACCTGAAGATCCATCCGCGCCAGATCCTCGGCCAATGTGAAAAGGACTGGCGCGTTTAGCGTCGCGGCGACGATCTGGCCCTTTTCGGCAGCGCGGTTCAGCACGATCCCCTTGATGGGTGAGCGGATATCGGCCTTTTCCAGATCGGCTTTCTGAAGAGCCAGATTGGCCTCGGCCAGCGTGACATCGGCCTGGGCCGACTCCACCGCCGCCAGCGCGCGGTCATGCGCGGCCTTGGCCGAGATATAGACGCTGCGGGTCGACAACCCGCGCTTGTCGAGCGCCGAGGCGCTGTCCAGCGCATCGGCTGTCTCGCTGACCGTCGCTTCTGCCGAAGCAAGCTTGGCCTGCGCCGCGATCAGCTGCGCCTCGGCATTCGACACCTGCGCCTTGAGCTTGGTGTCATCGAGCTTGGCCAGAACCTGGCCCTCGGTCACCTCGTCATTGAAATCGACATCGACCGAAAGCAGCGTGCCGGACAATTCCGAGGAAATATCGACCTGTGTCGTTGGTTGCACCGTGCCGGTGGCGACCACCGTCACCGTCAGCGCGCCTTTTTCCACCATGGCCGTGTCATAGCGGACCGGCGCCGCGGGGCGGTTGGTGTAATACCAGCCCCCCGCGACAAGGGCCGCGACG
Source organism: Neotabrizicola paludis (assembly GCF_044142105.1). Lineage (NCBI taxonomy): Bacteria > Pseudomonadati > Pseudomonadota > Alphaproteobacteria > Rhodobacterales > Paracoccaceae > Neotabrizicola > Neotabrizicola paludis. The sequence continues at coordinate 565,963 of NZ_JBGTYM010000001.1, read as the reverse complement.
ATCAGGATCAGCCAGAGCCAACGCCGCCCCCTGCGGCGGGTCTTGATCTTGCCCAAAGCGGCAAGCTCGGGGCGCTTGACGTTGGCGGCAGAAGGCGAGGTCGTTTCGGGCACGGGCGGTCTTTCCGGTCTGGTCCAGCGTTACACGCAACGGGCGGCCGGTTCCGTCGGCGCCCTGCGGACTATAGGCGGCAGCGCCGGGACGGGAAATCACGAAGCGGGCAGTGTGGGTGGGGTTTTCCGTGCCTGTGGCGGGCCGCTGGGGGCAGCCCCCCGCACCCCCTGTGGAGTATTTGGGCCAAGGGGAAGCAGCAATGGAGAAGGGCGGCAGGATTTCTCCTGCCGCCCAGGTTCGAAGTGTCGCGCTGTGATCAGCTACACCCTGTCGTCGAACCGCAGGTGTTGCATTTCAGGCAGGTGCCGTTGCGGACCAGGGTGTAATTGCCGCAATCCGCGCAGCTGTCGCCGGTATAGCCCTGCATCTTCGCCTTGATCCGCGCATCCGCAGCCCCCAGCGCCGAGAGTGACGCGCCGTCCGCGAGGCCCGCGCTGCGCGCGGTTTCCGGCACCAGCACGTTCAGCGCCGTGGCGGTATCCGTTCCGGTCGCTAGCGCGGTCGCGCCCATGCCGCCGCCGATGCCCCCCCGGAACACCATCAGCTCTTGCGGCAAGCGCTTGCGCAGATAGCCGGTCGAGGAGATCGACTTCAGCAGCTCGACCGATTTGGTCGCTGCCGCCTCGCTGACTTCGCTCACGTTGCGCTTGCCTTCCTCGTCGCCGCGGCCAAGATCGTCAAAGGCATGACCCTTGGGCGCAACATGGGCCAGATCGGTGCGGTCGAGATAGCTGATCGCCAGTTCGCGGAAGATGTAGTCCAGGATCGAGGTCGCGTTTTTCACGCTGTCATTGCCCTGCACCATGCCCGCCGGCTCGAACCGGGTAAAGGTGAAGGCTTCCACGAATTCCTCAAGCGGAACACCGTATTGCAGGCCGACGCTCACCGCGATTGCGAAGTTGTTCATCATCGCCCGGAAGCCCGCGCCTTCCTTGTGCATGTCGATGAAGATTTCGCCCAGCGAGCCGTCCTGATACTCGCCGGTGCGCAGATAGACCTTGTGGCCGCCGACGATGGCCTTCTGGGTATAACCCTTGCGCCGCTCGGGCAGCTTTTCGCGATGCGATTTGATGATCTCCTTGACGATCACCTTCTCGACGATCTTCTCGGCGATGACCTGGGCCTTTTCCTGCGGCGTACCGGAAGCGAGGATTTCCTCGGCCTCTTCGTCATCCTCGATCAGCGCGGCCGCCAGCGGCTGCGACAGTTTCGAGCCGTCGCGATAAAGCGCGTTGGCCTTGATGCCCAGCGACCAAGACAGTTCATAGGCTGCCAGCGTTTCGGCGATCGAGGCCGAGTTCGGCATGTTGATCGTCTTGGAGATCGCGCCCGAGATAAAGCTCTGCGCGGCGGCCATCATGTAGATATGGCTGGCAACCGACAGATAACGCTTGCCTTTCTTGCCGCAGGGGTTGGCGCAATCGAAGACCGAAAGATGTTCGGGCTTCAGGAAGGGTGCGCCTTCCAGCGTCATCGTCCCGCAGACATGATCGTTCGCCGCATCGATCTGGGCCTTGGTGAAACCAAGATGGCGCAGCAGATCGAAGGTGGGGTCGTTCAGCTTTTCCGAAGGAATCCCTAGGGTTCCCGTGCAGAATTCAGCGCCCAGTGTCCACTGGTTGAAGACGAAGCGGATGTCGAAGGCGGTCGGCAGCGCGGCCTCGATCTTCTCGATCTCGCGCGGGCCAAAGCCATGGCCGACCAGCGCGGTATGGTTCACGCCCGGCGCCTGCGCCAGCGAGGCATGGCCCACGGCATAGGCCACCATCTCGGCAACCTGATGACCGGGGTAACCCAGCTTTTCCAGAGCTGCCGGAACCGATTGGTTGATGATCTTGAAGTAACCGCCACCAGCCAGCTTCTTGAACTTCACCAGGGCGAAATCGGGCTCGATCCCGGTCGTGTCGCAATCCATCACCAGGCCGATCGTGCCCGTCGGCGCGATCACCGTGGTCTGGGCATTGCGGTAGCCGTGTTTCTCGCCCAGGGCCAGCGCCTCGTCCCAGATCGATTTTGACAGTGCCACAAGGGTTTCTTCGGGGCAGTTCACCTGGTCCAGCGCGACCGGGTTCACGTTCAGCGCCTCATACCCTTCGGTATTGCCCCAGGCGGCGGCGCGGTGGTTGCGGATCACCCGCAGCATATGCTCGCGATTGCGGGCATAGCCGGGGAACGGACCCAGCTCCTGCGCCATCTCGGCCGAAGTGGCATAGGCCACGCCGGTCATGATCGCGGTCAGCGCCCCGCACAGCGCCCGGCCCTCGATCGAGTCATAGCCAAGGCCCATGTTCATCAACAGACCGCCGATATTGGCGTAACCCAGGCCAAGGGTACGGAAATCATAGGAAAGCTGGGCGATTTCCTTGGACGGGAACTGCGCCATCATCACGCTGATTTCCAGCGTCACCGTCCACAGGCGCGAGGCATGGACATAGGCCTCGGCATCGAAGGCACCGTCCTTCCAGAAGGTCAGCAGGTTCATCGAGGCCAGGTTGCAGGCGGTATCGTCGAGGAACATATATTCCGAGCAGGGGTTCGAGCCCCGGATCGGCCCGTCTTCCGGGCAGGTGTGCCAGGCATTGACGGTGTCATGGAACTGGATGCCCGGGTCGGCGCAGGCCCAGGCGGCATGGCCGATCTGCTGCCACAGGTCACGCGCCTGCACGGTCTTGGCGATCTTGCCATCGGTGCGGCGAACCAGCTCCCAGGGGAGGTCCTCGCGGACGGCGGTCAGGAAGGCGTCGGTCACGCGGACCGAATTGTTCGAGTTCTGCCCCGAAACGGTGACATAGGCCTCGGAATCCCAATCGGTGTCATAGGTGGGGAATTCGATCGAGGCATAGCCCTGGGCCGCATATTGCAGCACGCGGTTGGTATAGGTGTCGGGGATCATCGCCTTCTTGGCGCCGCGGATCGCCGCTTTCAGCGCGGCATTCTTGGCCGGATCGCAAGCGTCATCGCCATTGCCATCCCAGGTGCGGATCGCCGTGAAGATCTCGTTCAGCTTCAGCTCGTGCGCCTTGGACCCGGCGACCAGCGAGGCGACCTTCTGTTCTTCAATGACCTTCCAGTTGATGAACTGTTCGATATCCGGGTGATCCATGTCGCAGATCACCATCTTGGCGGCCCGACGCGTGGTGCCGCCCGATTTGATGGCTCCGGCCGCACGGTCCCCGATCTTCAGGAAGCCCATGAGACCGGAGCTTTTGCCGCCGCCCGACAGCTTCTCGCCCTCTCCGCGGAGCGATGAGAAATTGGTGCCCGTGCCCGAGCCATATTTGAACAGACGCGCCTCGCGGACCCAAAGATCCATGATGCCACCCTCGTTCACCAGATCGTCCGAGACCGACTGGATGAAGCAGGCATGGGGCTGCGGATGTTCATAGGCGCTGTCCGACTTGGTCAGAACGCCGGTCTTGTGATCAACATAGAAATGGCCCTGCGACGGGCCGTCGATGCCATAGGCCCAGTGCAGGCCGGTGTTGAACCACTGGGGCGAATTCGGTGCCGCCATCTGGCGCGCCAGCATGAAGCGCATCTCGTCGAAATAGGCGCGGGCGTCGGCTTCGGTCGAAAAATAGCCGCCCTTCCAGCCCCAATAGGCCCAGGCGCCGGCCAGACGGTCAAAGACCTGCTTGCCCGAGGTCTCGCCGACAAAGCGCTGATCGACCGGCAGTTTCGCCAGCGCGTCCTCATCGGGGACCGAACGCCACAGAAAGTCCGGCACGCCCTTTTCGCGCACTTTCTTGAGGATCGCCGGAACCCCCGCCTTGCGGAAGTATTTCTGCGCAAGCACGTCGGAGGCGACCTGGCTCCAGCCCTCCGGCACTTCTACCGCGTCGTTCTTGAACACGGTCTTGCCATCCGGGTTGCGGATTTCCGACGTGGTCACCGAGAACGCCAGGGCGCCATAGGCCCCCGTCGCTTCGGTGGTGAACTTGCGCTCGATCTTCATGACCCCTTGTCCCTTCCGCTCAGGCCGCCATTCGGCGCGCCGGTTGATTTCTTGCCCGAACCGACGGTGGCGCAGCGACAAGACGACCTGCCCGGGCCACGCTTTGTGGTCAGGGGTTTGGCACCGTTGATACGGGTGCCAGCGGATGCTTCGTTGCTGTCGCCATCCGCACTAGATTTAGTGTCTCGCCGGATCGCTTCGTCAAACTGTCGTATTCGCCCGGCGGACTCAAACCCTTTTTTTGCGCATCCGACAGATTTTCCGGCTTGACGGCGCCGTGTTGGAAATGGGCTACACCCGGATGCGGCCACTATATCTTGTGGGTAGCCTTGTGGACAAACTTGGAGTGAATTCTCAACTCCGTGGATTTTCCCAAGCTATGGGCCGCCTTGGGGCGGGTGCCTCATGCCTTGGGTGAAGCTGGGGGCGAATCCGTTCTGGGTCGGATCGCGATTCTAGCTGCCCTCATCCACCCGCCGCGCCGGTGCCCGATTGATCAGCACTATCCCGATCGCCACCAAACCGACCGCGCCCAGGATCGAGGGGGAAAGCGACTCGCCCATCAATGCCCAGCCCAACAAGACCGCAAGCACCGGGGTCAGGAACGAGAAGGACGCGACGGTCGCAGAAGGATAGACCGACATCAGCCAGAGCCACGAGATGAAGCCGCCGCAGACCACCACCGCAGATTGAAACACCAGACCGGCCAAATGGATCGGTTGCAGGTCGCGGATCAGTGGTCCGAAGAAGGGCGCCGCCAAAAGCAGGATCGGGGCCGAGACCAGCACCATCCAGAACAGCTGCATCTCTGGCCCTTCCGCCCGCATCACCGGGCGGCGCGCCACGAAGGCCGTGCCCGCCCAGCCCCAGGCCGCACCGAGCGCACAAAGATCGCCGATCAGGCTGCCGCCCTCGCCCGGGCCGCGCGACAGGATCGCCCAGGCGCAGCCCGCAAAGGCAAGGCCCAGGCCAAGGGCGGTGTTGGGCGTCACCCGTTCGCCCAAACCGAAATGCGCCAGGATCGCGAACCAGACCGGCATGGAATACATGATGACCGAAGCCCGTCCCACCGTTGTCAGGTCAAGCGCCACGAAAAGGAACAGGAACTCGGCGGCGAAGATCGCGCCGATCAGAAGCCCCTGACCCAAGGCCGCGCGATGCAGGCGGGGCGGCCGCCCGCGCAGGCGCAGCCATAGCCAGAGGCAGGCCACCGCCAAGGCAGACCGCAATCCCGCGAAGAACACGGGTTGCAAGCCGGCATTCACCAGCTTCACCACGATCTGGTTGAACGCCAGAAGCAGCTGCACGCCCAGAAGCATCGCCAGCCCCGCACTGTCCAGCCTGTCCTTGCCCATCTGTCCCTCCTGCCTTTCCCGAGGCTTATCGCCCAGTACCGCCGAGCGCCACTTGTCCGAACCCGACCGTGAAGGTCGCGGATGGGGTTACGTCCGGGCGCGCTGCCCGATATGCAGGGCGGGCTGTGCCTCATGGTGCCGCATTGGCAGGGAGGGGCGGCATGACAACGGCGGTTACGGGGGCGGCATCGGGCGAGAATGCCCGGGCGGCGCTGTGGATGCTTCTGTCGATGGCCGGATTCGCCGTCGAGGACCTGTTCCTGAAGCGCGCGACGGTCGACCTTCCTCCGGGCGAAGTGCTGATCATAAACGGGATTGCCGGAACACTGGTCTTCGCGCTTCTCGCCCTTTCGCGGCGCGAGCGGGTTTTCTCGACCGAAGCGCTCAAGGGCGCTGCGCTTGTGCGCAATCTTGGCGAGGCCTCGGCGGCCTTTTTCTACATCATCGCCCTGGCGCTGGCGCCGCTCGCGCTGGCTTCGGCCTTGCTGCAGGCCCAGCCGCTGATCGTGACCCTGGGCGCTGCCCTGTTTCTGGGCGAGGCCGTGGGATGGCGGCGCTGGCTGGCCGTGAGCGTAGGCTTCCTCGGCGTGCTGGTCATCCTGTCGCCCTGGCAGGGCGGTTTTCACATCGCGGGCGTGGCAATGATCTTCTGCGTCATCACGCTGGCCGCGCGCGATCTGGCCACGCGCCGGATGAAACCCTCGCTCGGCACGTTCAGCGTCTCGGCCTGGGGCTATTTTGCCACCGTTCCGGCGGGCGGTCTTCTCATGGTCATGCAGGGTGACGCCTTCATCCTGCCCGCCCTGCCCGCGGCCCTGAACCTGGGCGGCGCGCTTTTGACAGGCCTCGTCGCCTATTATGCCATCGTCCATGCCATGCGCATCGGCGAGGTTTCGGCCATTGCGCCGTTCCGCTACTCGCGTCTGGTCTTTGCGGTGGCGCTTGCGGTGATCTTCCTGGGCGAGCGACCCGAAGCGCATGTCCTGATCGGCTCGGCCATCGTGGTCGCCTCGGGCCTTTACGCCTTCGCGCGTGAACGTAAGCGAAAGGCGGCGCTTTCCTTGCAGGCCAAGGGCGGCTAAACGGGGGCAAATCCAGCGCTCCGTGAGGTCCCCATGAGCACGATCATCGACATCCACGCCCGCGAGATCCTTGACAGCCGGGGCAACCCGACGGTCGAGGTCGACGTGCATCTGGAAAGCGGCGCCATGGGCCGCGCCGCCGTACCCTCGGGCGCCTCCACGGGCGCGCATGAGGCGAATGAGCGCCGCGATGGCGACAAGGGCCGCTATATGGGCAAGGGCGTGCTCGAGGCGGTGGCCGCCGTCAACGGCGAGATCGCCGAAGAGCTGGTCGGCTACGACGCGACCGAACAGGTCGGCATCGACCGCACCATGATCGAGATGGACGGAACGCCGAACAAATCGCGCCTGGGCGCCAATGCCATTCTGGGCGTCTCGCTGGCGGTGGCCAAGGCGGCGGCGGAATATTCGGGCCAGCCGCTGTATCGTTATGTCGGCGGCACCTCGGCCCGTATCCTGCCTGTGCCGATGATGAACATCATCAATGGCGGGGCCCATGCCGACAATCCGATCGACATCCAGGAATTCATGATCATGCCGGTTGGCGCCAGCGACATCCGCGAAGCGGTGCGCATGGGGTCGGAAGTTTTCCACACGCTGAAGAAAGAACTCTCGGCGGCGGGCCATGGCACCAATGTGGGCGATGAGGGCGGCTTCGCGCCGAATCTGAAATCCTCGCGCGTGGCGCTGGATTTTATCCTCAAGGCGATCGAAAAGGCCGGCTACAAGCCCGGCGATGACATCTGCCTCGCGCTCGACTGCGCCTCGACCGAGTATTTCATCGAGGGCAACTATGTCATGGCCGGCGAGAAGAAGACGCTGAGCCCGGCGAAGAACGTTGATTACCTGGCGCGACTGGTCGCCGATTATCCGATCATCTCGATCGAGGACGGCTGCGCCGAGGATGACTGGGAAGGCTGGAAGCTTCTGACCGACAAGCTGGGCAAGAAGGTGCAGCTGGTGGGCGACGATCTCTTCGTGACAAATCCGCGCCGTCTGGCCGAAGGGATCAAGAAGGGCGTCGCCAATTCGATGCTGGTCAAGGTCAACCAGATCGGCACCCTGACCGAGACGCTTCAGGCCGTCGATATGGCCCATCGTGCGGGCTATACCAACGTCATGTCGCACCGCTCGGGCGAGACCGAGGATTCGACCATTGCCGATCTGGCGGTGGCCACGAATTGCGGACAGATCAAGACCGGCTCGCTGTCGCGTTCGGACCGGATGGCGAAATACAATCAGCTCATCCGCATCGAGGAAATGCTGGGTGAGACGGCGGAATTCGCCGGTCGCTCGATCCTGAAGGGCTAAAGGTCCCGTAGCGCTGCTCCGGAGGCGGGCGCCGTCGAGGCGCCCGCTTTGGGGTCAATGCGCCAGCATCTCATGCACAATATCGCCCCCGCTTAGCGCGCTGGGGTAATAGGTCGGCCAGTTCGTCAGCTCGGTCAGCAGCTGGGCGCGGTCGTCGCCGCAGTAAAGGTGATAATGCCCCGCGGCCTGCGGCGCGATGGCATGATCCGAGAACTGGATAACGGGAGGGGCCGCCGCATCGCCAGCCGTCTTCTTGAAGACATAGCGCACGCCCCGATTTCCCTTTTCATAGGTCAGAACCTCGTGGCCATCCTGGGCGTAGGTGCCGGTCACAACCGCATCGCCGCTGTGAAAGGACACGCTGTCGCCCTGGATGACGATGCGGTCGACCTCGGTCTTGTAGCCGATCTCGTAATAGGCCTTATAATCCTCGGCCGATTTATCGCCTTTCTGGGCCTTGGCCTGCATCACCGGGTCCAGAGTGCCATCCTTCAGCAGGGTATAGACGGATTGCCAGTCGCCCGCCCAGTCCGCCAGGCTGCGCGGCTGGATTTGGCTGTCCTCGAAATAGCCTGCATAAACCTGCTTTTCGGCTTCGGACATATGGTGGTGATCGTGGCCGGCTTTCGCGGTCTCGGCCTGAGCCACGGGTCCAAGCGCAAATGTGACGGCCAGGATCATGAGTGAGAGTGACGTCGGTGTCCGCATCGTGTTTTCCTATTCTGCATCAGTGATTCATATGTAATAACATATCATATTAAGGATGGAGGTAAACAGCTGCCGAGCCGGTCGCAACCCGGGCTTGCCTGGAACCAGATTCGTTTTGCACAAACCCTCGGCCCGTGGCAGCTAGGGCCATGACCCGCCTGATCCTGCTGAACAAACCCTATGACATGCTGTGCCAGTTCACAGATGGCGAAGGACGCGCGACCCTCGCCGATGTGCTACCGGTCAAGAGCGTCTATGCCGCCGGACGGCTGGATCGCGACAGCGAGGGGCTGGTGATCCTGACCGATGACGGGCGGTTGCAGGCCCGCATCGCCGATCCGAAGCACAAGCTGGAAAAGACCTATCTCGCGCAGGTCGAGGGGGCGCCGGGGCCAGATGCCTTGGCGGCGCTGTCGGAGGGCGTGATGCTCAAGGATGGCATGACCCGCCCTGCCCGCGCCCGTCTGGTCGATACGCCCGTATGGCTTTGGCCGCGAACCCCGCCGATCCGTGCGCGCAAGTCCGTCCCGGATGCCTGGATCGAACTGACGCTGCGCGAAGGCCGCAACCGGCAGGTCCGCCGCATGTGCGCGGCGGTCGGCCTGCCCTGCCTGCGGCTGATCCGCTGGCGGGTGGGCGACTGGACGCTTGAGGGCCTGCCGCCGGGGGCCTGGAGGGATGCATGACCACCGCTGAACGCATCATCGCCGAATTGGGCCTTCAGCCCCACCCCGAGGGTGGTTGGTATCGCGAGACCTGGCGCGGGCCAGAGATTGGCGGCCGGGCCAGCGGCACGGCGATCCTGTTTCTGCTCAAGGCAGGAGAGTGCAGCCATTGGCACCGCGTCGATGCCGACGAGATCTGGCTTTGGCATGCCGGTGCCGCGCTGACCCTGTCGATGGGCGAAAGCCGGGCCACCGACTACCGCCTTGGCCCCGCCATTCTGGCAGAGGAGCGGCCGCAAATCATGGTACCCGCGGGTCATTGGCAGGCGGCCCGCTCGCGCGGGGACTGGACGCTGGTTTCCTGCACGGTCTCGCCCGGCTTTCGCTTCGAGGGCTTTGAGCTTGCCCCGCCGGGCTGGGATCTGCCGCATGGCTGAGACGGGTCACAAGACCTTCCTCGCAACCTTTCCCGCCGAGGAGAAGGCGGTGCTGACCGCGCGGTCGGATGCGGCGGGCCTGCGGCATTTGGCCGGGCATCTGGGGCTGATCGCCCTGATCTCGCTGCTGATCCTGCTGCGGGTGCCGCTCTGGCCGCTCTTGCTGCCGGTGCAGGGCGTGCTGCTGGTCTTCCTGTTCACCCTGGAACATGAATGCACCCACAAGACGCCCTTCGCCTCGGAACGGCTGAACGAGGCGGCCGGGAGGGCTTGCGGGCTAGTGCTGGTCCTGCCCTTCGAGTGGTTCCGCTATTTCCATCTGGCCCATCACCGCTGGACCAACCTGCCCGGCAAGGATCCCGAACTTGACAGTGATAAGCCCGCGAGTTTGCGGGCCTGGACCTGGCATGTCTCGGGCCTGCCCTATTGGAATGCGGGGATCGCGCTGCTCTGGTCGCAGGCCCTGGGCCGGGTGCAGGCGCCCTATCTGCCCGAAGCCGCCCTGCCCCGGATGCAGCGCGAGGCGCGCATCCTGCTGGCGCTCTATGCCCTGGCGGTGGCCTCGCTGCTCTTCTCCCCGGCGCTTCTCTGGCTCTGGCTGGTTCCCGTTCTGCTAGGGCAGCCCTTGCTGCGGCTTTACCTTCTGGCCGAGCATGGCGATTGCCCGCAAGTGGCCGACATGTTCCTCAACACGCGCACCACATTCACCACCCGGATCGTCAGGTTCCTCGCCTGGAACATGCCCTATCACGCCGAGCATCACACCTATCCGGCAGTGCCCTTCCATCAGCTTCCGGCACTGCATCAGCGGATGAAGGCGCATCTCAAGGTCACGGCCGATGGCTATGCGGAATTCACCCGCGATTACCTGACCCGCCGGCGCTGAGCTGCCATTGTAAGGGGCACAAGTTTACCGTGGCGCCGCCCGGCGCAGCACTCTAGACCCGAGGCATCATGGCCGAGACCACCTCCCCCCCGATGCAGGGCGACACGCGCGCCGGTTTTCTTTATGCCCTGTCGGCCTATCTGCTTTGGGGGTTTCTGCCGCTTTACATGAAGCTCGTAGCGCATATTCCCGCGAGTGAGGTCGTCGCGCATCGGGTTGTCTGGTCGGTTCCCGTGGCGGTGGCCTTGCTGGCCTGGCGCGGCCGTACCGCCGATCTGCGCGCCGCGCTGCGCAGCCCGCGCATGTTGGGCATGGGGGCGATGACCGCGGCCCTGATCAGCGTCAATTGGGGCATTTATGTCTGGGCCATCGGCTCGGGTCATGCGCTGGACGCGGCCCTTGGCTATTACATAAACCCGCTTTTCTCGATCCTGCTGGGCGCGCTTCTCCTGGGCGAGCGGCTGCGCGGCCTGCAATGGGTCGCCATCGCGGGCGCGGCCATCGCGGTCATCATCCTGACGGTGGAAAGCGGCAAAGTGCCGGTGGTTGCCATCGGTCTGTTCGTCACCTGGGGGTTCTACGCCTATCTCAAGCGCCGGCTTCCGCTGGGGCCGAACCAGGGTTTCGCGCTGGAAGTACTGATCCTGCTGCCCTTCGCGCTGGCCTACATGATCTGGCTGGCGGCGAATGGCGAAAGCCATTTCCTTCAGGGCAATATCGCGGACGATCTGCTGCTTCTTGGCCTGGGCCTTGTGACGGCTGTGCCGCTGATCCTTTACGCCAATGGCGCCAAGGGCCTGACATTGTCGAGCATCGCGATCATGCAATACATCGCCCCGACGATGATCTTCCTGACGGCGGTCTTCCTGTTCGGCGAGCCGTTCAGCGCGGGCAAGCTTCTGGGCTTCGTCTTCATCTGGGCCTCTCTTGTAGCCTATCTGACCGCCGTGCTGCGCCGACGCTAATGTGCCTCGGCCTTGCCGCCGGTCAGACTGGCCCAGAGCGGCGCGATGACCCGCGTCGCGACCGGGATCAACAGCAATCCCAAGGCCAGCCCGGCGATCCCATCCAGCGCTGCCGTCACCAGCCATTCAACGGCCCCCTGCAAGCCGCCGGGCATCGCCTGGGCGATCGTCACCGCAATCGCGTGGATCGTCTCATAGGGCCAGGGCCAAAGATGCGTGACCTCAAGCCCGTGCAGGATGATGCTGCCGCCAACCCAGAGCATCGCCGCCGTGCCGACAGTGGACAGGACGGCCAAGAGCTTTGGCATGCCGCGCACGAGCCCCCGCCCCAGCCCGCGCAGGACGCCGCCCTTCGCTTTGGCTGCCAGATGCAGGCCGACATCGTCCATCTTCACGATCAACGCCACCGCGCCATAGACCGCGACCGTGATCATGGCGCCAACAATGGCCAGAGTCAGCGCCTGCAACCAGAAACTCGGGCTTTCGATGGTGGACAGGGCAATGGTCATGATCTCGGCCGACAGAATGAAATCGGTCTTGATCGCGCCCGCGACTTTTTCTTCCTCGAGATGCGCGGCATCCTTCGGGTCGAAATCCGATGCGACGGCCTCATCCGAATGGGGTGCCAAGGCATGAAACAGCTTCTCTGCACCTTCGAAACACAGATAGGCCCCCCCCAGCATCAGCAGTGGCGTGATCGCCTGAGGCAGAAAATAGTCTAGTGCCAGAAGACACGGCAGAAGGACGATCAGCTTGTTCCTGAGCGAGCCCAGCGAGATTCGCCAGATGATCGGCAATTCCCGGTCGGCCGAGAAACCGTGGATGTACTTGGGCGTCACCGCCGCATCGTCGATGACAACGCCTGCGGCCTTGGCACCGGCCTTGGTGGCGGCGGCGGCGATATCGTCAACAGAAGCCGCCGCAACCTTTGCAATCGCCGCCACATCGTCCAAGAGCGCCAGAAGTCCACTCATCTCACTGCTTCCCCTTGAAAACCAATCTCGAGTTAATCACCGGCTAAAGATTCTGCAAAGCAGCGACGACGGTTAGCGCAAACATGCCAGGTTTGCGCTAACAACATGAAATCACGTCGTTTTCAGGCTTTGAATACTCCGGGATACACATTAGATAACCGATCATCCCTTGAAGAGTTCCTGAAAAGCCAAGCCCGGAGCGCAGCCCATGACCATCACCGTCGGCATCAACGGTTTCGGCCGGATCGGCCGCTGCACCCTTGCCCATATCGCAGAATCGAACCGCAACGATGTGCAGGTGGTGGCGATCAACGCCACGGGGCCGGTCGAGACCAACGCGCATCTTCTAAAATATGACTCGGTCCACGGCCGCTTTCCCGGTGTGGTGAAGGTCACCGATGGTCAATTGGATCTGGGCCGCGGCCCGATCCGCATGATGTCGACCTATGATCCGCAAGAGCTTGACTGGCAGGGTGTGGATGTCGTGCTGGAATGCACCGGCAAGTTCAACGACCGCGACAAGGCAGCCGTCCATCTGGGCCGTGGCGCCAAGCGCGTTCTGATCTCCGCCCCCGCGAAAAACGCCGACAAGACCGTGGTCTATGGCGTGAACCATCGCGCGCTGACCGCCGAGCATCTGGTTGTCTCGAACGGGTCCTGCACGACCAACTGCCTCGCTCCGCTGGCCAAGGTGCTGAATGACACGGTGGGTATCGAATCCGGCATCATGACCACGATCCATTCCTATACCGGCGATCAGCCCACGCTCGACCGCCGGCACAAGGATCTGTATCGCGCCCGCGCCGCCGCCATGGCGATGATTCCCACCACCACCGGGGCCGCCAAGGCGCTGGGCGAAGTTCTGCCCGAGCTGAAGGGCAAGCTGGATGGCAGCTCGATCCGGGTGCCGACGCCGAATGTCTCGGCCGTCGACCTGACCTTCATCGCGGGCAAGACCGTGACTGCTGAAGAGATCAACCAGATCATCCGCGAGGCCTGCGCCGGGTACATGGGCATGGTGATGGCCTATGATCCCGAGCCCAAGGTCTCGATCGACTTCAACCACACCCCGCAATCCTCGATCTTCGCCCCCGACCAGACCCGCGTCGTCGGCCGTTCCGTTCGCGTGCTGGCCTGGTATGACAATGAATGGGGCTTCTCCTGCCGGATGGCCGATGTGGCGGGTGTGATGGGGCGGCTCCTCAACTAGGAGGACACCTTGACCGACCGCGTTGCCCTGATCCTGGCCCTGTTGATCCTGGCAGGGATCGCGGTCGATTTCGCCGTGACGGGCGGCGAAAGCCTGCTTTTCCTTGTGCGCAAGTTCTTCGGAATGATGGACATGCTGGAATTCTGGGACTGACCCGGGCAGACTGGGCTTGCTTTTCCTGCGCGGCTGGCGTTGTTAGCGCTATCACCGCGTTCCGCGATCCAGCAAGCTTCGGAGGAAGACCATGGTCGTCAAGGTTGCCATCAACGGGTTTGGCCGCATCGGCCGCAACGTCCTGCGCGCGATCATCGAATCAGGCCGCACCGACATTCAGGTCATCGCGCTCAACGATCTTGGCCCGGTCGAGACGAACGCGCATCTCCTGCGCTTCGATTCTGTTCATGGCCGCTTCCCGGCTGACGTGACCACCGGGCCCGACTGGATCGACGTGGGGCGCGGCGCAATGCAGGTGACGGCGATCAAGAATCCCGCCGATCTGCCCTGGGGCAATGTCGATATCGTGCTGGAATGCACGGGCATCTTCACCTCCAAGGAAAAATGCCTGGCGCATCTGGAAAATGGCTCCAAGCGGGTGCTGATTTCGGCTCCGGGCGAGGGGGCCGACAAGACCATCGTCTATGGCGTGAACCACGGCATCTTGACCAAGGACGATTTGGTCGTCTCGAACGCGTCCTGTACCACCAATTGCCTGTCGCCCGTCGCTAAGGTGCTGAATGACGTCATCGGCATCGAGAAGGGCATGATGACAACCATCCACAGCTATACCGGCGATCAGCCGACGCTGGACACGATGCACAAGGATCTGTATCGCGCCCGCGCCGCCGCCCTGTCGATGATCCCGACCTCGACCGGCGCGGCCAAGGCGGTGGGGCTGGTGCTGCCCGAGCTTAAAGGAAAGCTCGACGGTTTTGCCATCCGCGTTCCGACGCCCAATGTCTCGGTCGTGGATCTGAAATTCCTTGCAAAGCGCTCGACCAGTGTCGAAGAGATCAACGGCGCAATTCAGGCGGCGGCGGACGGCCCGCTCAAGGGCATTCTGGGTTACACCAAGTTCAAAAATGTCTCGTCCGACTTCAACCACGACCCGCATTCCAGCGTCTTCCACATGGATCAGACCAAGGTGATGGATGGGACTTTCTGCTCGATCCTGTCTTGGTACGACAACGAATGGGGCTTTTCGAACCGCATGGCCGATACCGCCGTTGCCATGGGCAAGCTGATCTGAGGCAATTCGCGTTTTATGGAGAATTCGATCAGGGGCGTCTGCGGGCGCCCCTTTTCTTTTCAGGACAAGCTATGCATTGGGTGCAACGCCGCAGTGCAGCATAGTCTCTTGTTTGCGCTAACCGGAGGGCGCATATCCCTGTCATGCAAAGGCCATCCGGGCCCTTGCACGAAAGGACGAAGACGATGCTGACGATGTTTGAAGACTGGAAAGAAGCCGCCCGCAAGCGCCGGGCCTATCGCCGTACCCGCGACGAGATCGCCAATATGCCGCGGAGTGTCGCGCTGGATCTGGACATTTATCCGGGTGATGCCGAGAAGCTGGCGATGATCGCGATCTATGGCCGCGGCTGATCCGCGCCGCAGATCCGATGGATGACACAGGGGGCCCTTCGGCCCCCTTTTGCTATTTGCCGTAGCGGTCTTTCAGCGCCCGCACCACAGGCGGAGTGACGAAGCGCGAGACGTCTCCACCCAGCCGCGCGATCTCCTTCACCAGTTTCGAGGCAATGGCCTGACGTCGCGCATCCGCCATCAGGAACACCGTCTCGACCGAAGAATCCAGCGCCCGGTTCATGCCAACCATCTGGAATTCATACTCGAAATCCGCCACCGCACGCAGGCCGCGGATGATGATCCCGGCGCCCACATCGCGCGCGCAGTCGATCAGCAGGTTCTCGAACGGATGGACGACGATCTCGCCCCCGGTCACCGCCGTGATGGCCGCGCATTCCGCCTCCACCATCGCGACCCGCTCTTCCAGCGCGAAAAGCGGCCCCTTGTCGCGGTTGATCGCCACGCCGATCACCAGCCGGTCGACAAGTGCCATGGCACGCTGGATGATGTCGACATGCCCCAATGTGATCGGGTCGAACGTTCCGGGATATAGACCGATGCGCATGGAATTCCCCCCTGCCACGCCTCAGCAGCAGGCACACGCAACAATATTGCGCCAAGACATGCAAGGGCGTTTTCGCCGCAGCGCGGAAGGCCCTTGCTGTCCCGGGGGTCAGAACCCCTTGATCATGCCTTCCAGCGCATCCTTTTCGGCATGGAGTTCCTCAAGCCGTGCCTTGACCACATCGCCGATCGAGATCAGTCCCACCATTACCCCGCCCTCGATCACCGGCATGTGGCGAAAGCGCCCGTCCGTCATCTTCTGCAAAACCGCATCGGTCTGATCGGCCCTGGCACAAGAGACCAGCTTGGCGGTCATCACCGTGTCGACCGCGTCGGACAGGCAGGCCGGCCCGCGCTTGCCCAGCTCTCGCACGATATCGCGCTCGGATAGGATTCCTGCCGCATACTTGCCATCCGCGGATACGACCACGGCCCCGATGCGCTTCTGTGACAGAAGCGTCACTGCCTCGGTCAAAGTGGCTTTGGGCGGAATGGTGATCACCGCCTGTTCGGGTTTCGATTTCAGGATCTGGCCGACAAGCATGGGTCCTCCTCCGCATTCCCGTCTTGTCAGATCAAGCGTCCGGCCACGACCCGAGTCTGTCAAGCCCTCCTTTCGTTCAAGCCCTTGATTCGAGGCGCACGATTTCGCTGCGGCATTCGCGGATCAGCGCTTCGGCGAAGCGGGCCAGCCGGGCGACCCGCGTGTCTTCGGCATGACGGATCAGCCAGAAGCTGCGGCTCAATCCGATCACGTCAGGCAGGACCCGCAGAAGTTCGGGCGCGGCGGCAAGGGCAAAGTCATGCACCACGCCCAGGCCCGCCCCCTGACGGAGAAAGTTGAGCTGCACCGAGACCGAGTTGGATGAGAAGGACACCGGCGGCGAGCCGATTTCGGCCAGATAATCCAGTTCCTTGTCGAAGATCAGGTCGGGGATATAGCCGACGAAGCGGTGGTTTTGCAGATCCTGCGCGTCGGCTACCGGATGCTCGGCCAGATAGGTTCGGCTCGCGGCGAGATGGAGCTGATAATCCGCCAGTTTCTGCACGGTCAACCGCCCGGTTTCCGGCCGCGACACGCCGATCGCCATGTCGGCCTCGCGCTTTGACAGGTTGAAGACGCGCGGAAGGGCCACCAGTTGCACCTCAAGGCCGGGATTGTCACGGCTGATCCGCGCGATCACCTGCGGCAGCAGGTAGTTGGCGCAACCATCAGGGGCGCCCAGGCGCACCTGCCCAACCAACCCCTCGCCCGGCCCCGCTGCCCCCGACAGGCTTTCGCTGGCGGCCAGCGCCGCCGCCTCAGCCCTTTCGGCATGGGCAATCAGCCGCCCGCCCGCATCCGTCAGCACATAGCCCTGCGGGCTTTTGACGAAAAGCCGCGCCCCCATCGCCTCTTCCAGCCGCGCCACGCGGCGGCCGACGGTCGCCGGATCGATCCGCAGCAGCCGCCCTGCCCCCGACAGGCTTTCGCTGCGCGCGACGGCAAGGAAGACGCGCAGATCATCCCAATCCATATTGCATTCCTGCAAAACCCTTTTGCCAGATTGCCGCTTTGTCTGGCAAATCCGCAAGGGTAAAACCGCCGCAACCTATCGGAGGAGATGCGTCATGCAAGAGATCGGTCATTGGATCAACGGCAAGCGGGTGGCGGGCAATTCGGGCCGCTTCGCGGATATTTACAACCCCGCTACCGGCGAGGTTCAGGCGCGTGTTGCGCTGGCAAGCCAGGCCGAATTGGACGATGCCATCGCCAAGGCCGCCGTCGCCCAGGCCGGTTGGGCCGCGACCAACCCGCAGCGCCGCGCGCGCGTGATGATGGCCTTCGGCGCCCTGATCAACAAGAACATGGACAAGCTGGCCGAGCTGGTCAGCCGCGAACATGGCAAGACCCTGCCCGATGCACGCGGCGATGTGCAGCGCGGGCTGGAAGTGGTCGAGGTCTGCATGGGCGCGCCCGCCATGCTCAAGGGCGAATACATGGATTCGGCCGGCCCCGGCATCGACCTTTACGCGATGCGCCAGCCGCTGGGCGTGGTCGCCGGCATCACGCCCTTTAACTTCCCCGCCATGATCCCGCTGTGGAAGATGGCCCCCGCCATCGCCAGCGGCAATGCGATGATCCTGAAACCGTCCGAGCGCGTGCCCTCGACCGCGATGCTGCTGGCCGAGCTGTTCCAGGAGGCCGGTCTGCCCGATGGCGTGCTTCAGGTGGTCAATGGCGACAAGGCGGTGGTCGACGGGATCTTGAATCATCCGGTGATCCAGGGCGTCGGTTTCGTCGGCTCGACTCCTATCGCGCAATATATCTATGGCCGCGCCGCAACCAACGGCAAGCGGGCACAATGCTTTGGCGGTGCGAAGAACCACATGGTCATCATGCCGGATGCCGATCTCGACAAGGCGGCGGATGCGCTGATCGGCGCGGGCTTTGGCGCAGCGGGCGAACGCTGCATGGCGATCTCGGTCGCGGTGCCGGTGGGCGAGAAGACCGCCGATGCCTTGATCGAAAAGCTGGTGCCGCGGATCGAGAAGCTGAAGGTCGGTCCCTACACGGCGGGCGACGATGTCGATTTCGGCCCCGTCATCACCAAGGCCTCGCAGGATCGCATCCTGGGCCTGATCGATTCCGGCGTGGAACAGGGCGCGAAACTGGTCATCGACGGCCGCGGCTTCAAGCTGCAGGGCTATGAGAACGGCTTCTTCGTCGGCCCTTCGCTCTTCGACAATGTCACCGCCGATATGGAGATCTACAAGCAGGAGATCTTCGGCCCCGTCCTCAGCCAGGTTCGCGCCAAGAGCTATGACGACGCGCTGAAGCTGGTCATGGACAATGAATATGGCAATGGCACCGCGATCTTCACCGCCGATGGTGACACCGCGCGCGATTTCGCCAGCCGGGTGAATGTCGGCATGGTGGGGATCAACTTCCCGATCCCGGTGCCGCTGTCCTACTTCTCGTTCGGTGGCTGGAAACGCTCGGCCTTCGGCGACCTGAACCAGTATGGCCCCGATGCCTTCCGCTTCTATACCAAGACCAAGACCGTCACGGCGCGCTGGTTCTCGGGTATCAAGGAAGGGGCCAACCTGAACTTCAAGGCGCTCGACTGAGCTTCCGCGCGGGAGTCAAACGATCACGGCGGGGCATTGCCCCGCCGTTTCAATTTCTTCGGCCTTTGGCGTCAGCGGCGCTGGGGATTCTGCCCCTGACCGCCCTGCTGTTCCCCGCCGTGCTGCTGGCCGGGGCGGCGCTGGGGCTCCTGCTGCTCCTGCTGGCGCCCCGGGGCACGCTCGGGTTGCTGGTGCGGGTCGCGCACCTGCGGCTGCCGCGGATCGCGGGGTTGTTCTCTGGTCGGGTCTCTGGGGTCGGCCATCCTGATATCCTCCATGGGTTAGGGTTGACCTGACACGTCTTCGTCGCGCCAGAGCCATGACATTGGCCCTGACCCGCAGCATTTCCAGACCTGCCTCTCCACGCGGTTCATCCCCGGCGCCGTGCCGCCGTTAGGGTCAGGGTTCCACGGCGGGTTCCCGCAGGAGCCGGGCGTTCCCTGCGTCCGACCGATCACATCTACGACAAACAATCATCTATGAATATGATGTGAACAGGCGTAAGATGCGTCCAGTTCGTCTTGATGGAGGCAGACATGTTCAAGACCAATGTGGGTGGAATTGACCGCATCCTGCGCATTGTCATCGGCCTCGCCCTGATCGCCTGGTTCATCTTCGATCAAGGCAGTGGTTTTTGGCACTGGGCCAAGCTGATCGGTATCGTGCCGTTGCTGACCGGCCTTATGTCGACCTGTCCGCTTTACTCGATCCTGGGATTTTCGACCTGCCCGGTGAAACAAGCCTAAGCGGCAGAAGCCAGGCGGCAGGGATAGAAATCCTCGACCAACACGCCGCCGCGATCATCGAAACTGCAAAAACTGGCCGACGGAATTTCGGTCCAGTTGCCCTCGTCGGATTCCAGCGGCTCCGACACCACGGCCATGCCTTGCCGCGTGTCTGACCAGCGGTAATAGAGGCTTGGTGCCAGATCGTCCGTCGCATAGCGCACGGCGTAAAGCTGCTTGCCATCCGACAAGGCTGCCGTCATGCGCAAATGCGGCGCGGCGCCCTTTTCGCGTGCCAAGCGAATGAACCGTGCCGCCGCCCGCTCCAAAGCGCTGCGCGGATCATGATCCAGCCCTTCGGCCACGGCGACCAGGAACAGCGCCTCGCTGTCGGTCGCGCCGCGACGGTTGGAATAAAGCGCGTCGGGGATCATCATGTCGGCATCGCGGCGGAACCGGTCATACCCGCCGATCTGGCCGTTATGCATGAAGCTCCAGATCCCATGGGTGAAGGGATGGCAGTTGTTGCGGCTGGTTGCCGTGCCGGTCGAGGCCCGGACATGCGCCAGGAACAGGGGCGAGCGGACCTGCGCCGTCAGGCTGCGCAGGTTCGGGTCCGACCAGGCAGGCATGATGTCGCGATACTGGCCCGGTTCGGGCCGTCCGTCATACCATGCGATGCCGAAGCCATCGGCATTGGTTGCGGTATGGCATTGCGTGGCGCAATGGCTTTGATGGATCAGGCTGTGGCCCGGGCGGGACACGATTTCCTCGAGGAAGATGCGCTTGCCGATATAGGCCGCCCAACGGCACATGATATCCCTCTTTGCCCGCAGGCTCTGGCCATTTGTAACAGAAAGGCCGCCCCAAAGGTAGCGGGCGGCCCTTCGAATGCGTTGAAATCCGCGCGAGAATCCGCCGGGGGCTGAAACAATCGGCTAGTCCAGCGCCTCGACCACCACCAGATCGCGTTCTGCCGCGCCCTTGGCATGTTCCAGCGCCGACTGATACTCGGGCGAATTGTAGCAGGCCACCGCCGCCTCAAGACTCGGGAAGCGGGCCAGCACGTTGCGCGGCCGGTCGCGGCCCTCAAGCTGCACATAGCGGCCGCTGCGCGCCAGGAACTCGCCGCCATGCGCGGCGATAGCTGTGGTCGCGCCCTTGGCGTAGAGCGCATAGGACTCGGGGTTGGTCACCTCGACATGGGCAATCCAAAAGGCAACTGGCATCTCATCCTCCCATCGCGGCTTCCGCCGCCTTGATCGCGGCCTCGGCCTGGCCGATATCGGCCCCGCCCGCCTGCGCCAGATCCGGGCGACCACCGCCGCCCTTGCCGCCCAGGGCCTCGGCCGCGGCCTTGACGAGCGTCACCGCCGAAAGTCGGTCGGTCAGATCGGCCGTCACCCCAGCCGCGACGGCGGGCTTGGCGCCGGTATCGGCGATCAAGAGCACCGCGCCCGACCCGATCCTCGCCTTCATCTCATCGACCAGTGCGGGTAGATCCTTGCCCGAGACACCGGACAGCACCTGAGCAATCAGCTTGATGCCGTTGATTTCCTTGGCATCCGGGCCCGCGCCCTTGCCGCCCATCGCCACTTCGCGGCGCAGCTGCGCAACCTCGTTCTGCAGGGCGCGCCGTTCATCGAACAAGGCCTTCACGCGGTCGACCACTTCCGTCACCGGCGCCTTCAGCGCCAGCGCCACTTCGGCCAACCGTGTATCCTGAAGCCGCAGATGATCCAGCGCCGCCTGACCTGTCAGCGCCTCGATCCGGCGGACACCGGCGCTCGACGCAGAATCGCCGAGAAGAACAAAAGCGCCGATCTCGCCCAGTCGCCCGACATGCGTGCCGCCACACAGTTCGATCGAATAGGTCTTGCCATCCGTGCCCTTGCCCGAGCCGTCCTGCACGCCCATCGACACAACGCGGACCTCGTCGCCATATTTTTCGCCGAACAGAGCCTGCGCCCCCAGCGCGCGCGCATCATCGGGCGCCATCAGCCGGGTCTCGACTGCGCCATTCTGGCGGATATAGCCGTTCACCTCGGCCTCGACCTTGGACAGTTCCACCGGCGACAGGGCCGCATTATGGGCAAAGTCGAACCGCAACCGGTCGGGCGCATTCAAGCTGCCGCGCTGCGCGACATGGCTGCCCAGGGTTTCGCGCAGCGCCTCGTTCAGCAAATGCGTCGCCGAGTGATTGGCGCGGATCGCGCCGCGACGCTTGTGATCGACCTCGAGCTTTGCGGGCTGACCCTTGAGAATGCTGCCTTCGGTGACCCTGGCGATATGAAGGAAGACCCCGGCGGCCTTCTTGGTGTCGGTCACTTCGGCAAGGCCGGTATCGGTGCGGATCCAGCCTGCGTCGCCGGCCTGACCGCCCGATTCTGCATAGAAGGGGGTCTGGTTGACGACGATCTGCACGCTCTCGCCCATGGCGGCGCTGCCGATGGCCGCACCATCGCGCACCAGCGCCTGGATCACGCCCTCGGCGCTTTCCGTGTCATAGCCCAGGAATTCGCTGACTCCATTGGCCTCGGCCAGCTCGAACCAGATTTTGGCGTCCTTGGCTTCACCCGTACCGGCCCAGGCCGCCCGCGCCTTGGCGCGCTGCTCGTCCATCGCCTTGTCGAAGCCCTGCACATCAACCGCCCGGCCCTTTTCGCGCAGCGCATCCTGCGTCAGGTCCAGCGGGAAGCCGTAAGTGTCATACAGCTTGAAGGCCGCCGCGCCGGGCAGGTCGCCGCCTTCCGGCAGGCGCGACAGCTCGTCATCCAGAAGCTTCAGCCCGCGGTCCAGCGTCTGCTTGAACTTGGTCTCTTCGGTCTTCAGCGTTTCCTCGATCAGCGCCTGGGCGCGCGGCAATTCGGGATAGGCCGCCCCCATTTGCCGCACCAGCGCCGGGACCAGCCGGTACATCACCGGGTCCTGCGCGCCCAGCATATGCGCATGACGCATCGCCCGCCGCATGATCCGCCGCAAGACATAGCCTCGCCCTTCGTTCGAGGGCATGACCCCGTCGGCGATCAGGAACGAGGTCGAGCGCAGATGGTCGGCGATCACGCGATGATGCACCTTGCCCGGACCATCGGGGTCGGAACTGGTCGCATGGGCCGAAGCCTCGATCAGGCTGCGCATCAGATCGGTGTCGTAATTGTCGTGCTTTCCCTGCAGCAATGCGCCGATCCGCTCCAGCCCCATGCCAGTGTCGATCGACTGCATGTCCAGCGGGCGCATCGAGCCATCCGCGAACTGCTCGTTCTGCATGAAGACGTTGTTCCAGATCTCGATGAACCGGTCGCCGTCTTCCTCGGCCGAACCGGGCGGGCCGCCCCAGATATGGTCGCCGTGATCGTAGAAGATTTCGGTGCAGGGACCGCAGGGGCCGGTCGGGCCCATGCGCCAGAAATTATCGTCGCTGGCGATGCGGATGATCTTGTGCTCGGGCAGGCCCGCGACGCGCTTCCAGATCCCGGCCGCCTCGTCATCGGTGTGATAGACCGTGACAAGAAGCCGATCCTTGGCCAGGCCGAAATCCTTGGTCAGCAATTCCCAGGCATAGGTGATCGCCTGTTCCTTGAAATAGTCGCCAAAGCTGAAATTGCCCAGCATTTCAAAGAACGTATGGTGGCGCGCCGTGTAACCCACATTGTCCAGGTCATTGTGCTTGCCACCGGCACGAACGCATTTCTGCGCCGTGGTCGCGCGCTTGTAATCGCGCATCTCGACCCCGGTGAACAGGTTCTTGAACTGCACCATGCCCGAATTGGCGAACATCAATGTCGGGTCGTTGCGCGGCACGAGCGGGCTGCTCTCCACAACCCGGTGCCCGTTGCGCGCGAAGAAATCAAGGAAGGTGGAACGGATGTCGTTCAAGGACGGCATGGGAGGGCGGCCTTCTTGGCGAAAAACTGATCGCGTTCCATGTAACGGCGGGGATGCGCCCTGTCCACGGGCTTTGCGGGCCCAAGCGAAACGGCCGGAAGGTTCCCCTTCCGGCCGCAAGGAATTTCGGGTCGCAATGGCCCGGATCAGGCGTCGTCTTCCTCGACCACCTCACCGTCGGCCATGTGGAAATCCAGTCCATTGGCCGCGCGGATCTTGTCTTCGATCGAAGCGGCAACCAGAGGGTTGGCCTTGAGGAAAGATTTGGCATTTTCGCGGCCTTGGCCGATGCGCTCATCGCCATAGGAATACCAGGCGCCCGACTTCTCCACGACACCGGCCTTGACGCCGATATCGACCAGTTCGCCGGTCTTCGAGATGCCCTCGCCATACATGATGTCGAACTCGACCTGCTTGAAGGGCGGCGCGACCTTGTTCTTCACCACTTTCACCCGGGTCGTATTGCCGACCACTTCCTCGCGGTCCTTGATCGCGCCGATGCGGCGGATGTCCAGCCGCACGGATGCGTAGAATTTCAGCGCATTGCCGCCAGTCGTGGTTTCGGGGCTCCCGAACATCACCCCGATCTTCATGCGGATCTGGTTGATGAAGATCACCATGCAATTGCTGCGGCCGATGCTGGCGGTCAGCTTGCGCATCGCCTGGCTCATCAGGCGGGCCTGGGCACCGACGGTCGCGTCGCCCATGTCGCCCTCAAGCTCGGCCTTGGGCGTAAGCGCGGCGACCGAGTCGACCACGATCAGGCTGACCGCGCCCGAGCGCACCAGCGTATCGACGATCTCCAGCGCCTGCTCACCCGTGTCGGGTTGCGAAATCAGCAGCTCGTCCAGATTGACGCCCAGCTTCTTGGCATAAAGCGGGTCCAGCGCATGTTCGGCATCGACAAAGGCGCAGACGCCGCCCTTCTTCTGTTCTTCCGCCACCACATGCAGCGTCAGCGTGGTCTTGCCGCTGCTTTCCGGCCCGTAGATTTCCACGATGCGGCCCTTGGGCAGACCGCCGATCCCCAGCGCGATATCAAGGCCCAGCGACCCGGTCGAGGTCGCCTCGATCTCCATCACCGGGTTGTTTTCCCCCAGCTTCATGATCGAGCCCTTGCCGAACTGCCGTTCGATCTGGGCCAGTGCGCTTTCCAGCGCCTTCTGCTTGTCCATGTCCCGCTTGCCCCCGAGCTCGAAAAGGTTCGCCACTGCCATTGTCGTCTCCCTTATTCCACAGCCGCCCAAGGCGGGCAATCCTAGCCCATGTTCCCCGTGTGTTCACAGTCTTATGCGGACAAAACCGGAACATATCAAGTAAATTGTCGCAAAATCAGCTTTTGCGCGATTCCGTTAAAGGATAGTTTATGCCGCCATGGAAAACCGGGCCGCCAAGGGCCGGAACGCGGAAAAGGGGCAGGAATGCTGGTATTCTGGGAAGAGCGGCTGGTCTTTCTGGCCACGCCGAAGGCTGGCTCGACCGCCCTGGCGATGGCGCTCGAATCACTGGCCTCGGTTTCGATCCAGCGCCCGCCTGTCCTCAAGCATACGACCGTCCACCGCTACCGCCGCTTCTTCGGGCCCTATCTCGAGGCCGCCTCCAAGGCCGATTGGACCGTGGTCGCCATGATGCGCGAGCCGCGAGATTGGCTGGGGTCATGGTATCGCTTTCGCTCGCGCGAGGATCAGCACGATCCAGACCGCTCGACGCGCGGCATGAGCTTTGACGATTTCGTCCGTGCCTGGTGCCAGGAGCCCCGGCCCGCCTTTGCCGATGTCGGCAGCCAGGCGCGCTTTTTGCGGCCACGGCAGGGCCTGGGGGTCGACCGGCTGTTCCGCTATGAGGAGATCGACACTTTCGTCGATTTCCTGGAAGACCGGCTGGGCTGCGAGATCATCCTGCCCCGTGTCAATGTCTCGCCCAAAGGTGCGACCGAGCTGTCGGCCGAGACCGAGGCCCTGCTGCACCAGGTCGCAGCCGAGGATTTCGAGCTTTACGCCTCTTTGGCGCCCTGAAAAGGCGCGGCGCCAGCGCGACTTGTCGCGCGGTCGACGCCCATTGGGCTGGACCTTGCGGGCTGATGCCGCCGCGCATTCTACGGTGACGCCCGGCACCGAGCACTCGATCTCGCCTTCCCCGACCTGGCGGCCGGGACCGGCGCATACCGACCTGACAGTCGTGATCAGTGCAATTGTCCCTGCACTGTCGTGGTCAGATCATTGAGCGAGAAGGGTTTCGCGAGGAAGACCGAATTCGGAATGCGCGCCTGGTCTTCGGCAAAGGCCTCCTCGGAATAGCCCGAGACGAAGACCACTTTCACATTTGGCCGGGCTTCAAGGGCCTGCCGCACCCAGGATGGGCCATCCATCCCAGGCATCACCACATCTGTTACGAAGATGTCGACCTCAAGCCCCGGATCCTCAAGCGTCTTCAGCGCCATTTCGGCATTTTCCGCCTCCAGCACCGTATAGCCGCGCAGCCGCAGCGCACGGCTGGCAAAGGCGCGCACCGGCGCTTCGTCTTCGACCAGCAGGACAACGCCTTCGTCTTTGCGCGCCATGACGCGTTTGGTGTCGCGGGCAGTGGCTTCCCGGGCGACCGTGCTGTCGGCTTCGGTTATCTCATGCACGGGAAAGTGCAGTTCGAAACAGGTGCCTTTCCCGACTTCGCTGGTCACAAAGACATAGCCGCCCGATTGCTTGACGATGCCATAGACCGTCGACAGGCCAAGGCCCGTGCCCTCACCCACCCGTTTTGTGGTGAAGAAGGGTTCGAAAATCTTGTCCAGTCGATCCGGTGGAATGCCGCTGCCCGTGTCGATCACGCGGATCACCGCATATTCGCCGGGCGGCAGAATCACCTTTTCTCGCGGCGTCGGCTCATGCAGGGTCACGGCTTCGGTCTCGATGCGGATCGTGCCGCCTTCGGGCATGGCGTCGCGCGAATTGACCACCAGATTCATCAGCACCTGTTCCAGCCGCCGCCGGTCGGCCCGGATCGGCCCCAGAAGCGGATCATGCGCCAGTTTCAACGAGACCCTTTCCCCCACCAGCCGGTTCAGCAGATGGGTCAGGTCCGACAGCACGTCTTGCAGATCCAGCCGCGTCGGCTTCAGGGTCTGCTTGCGTGAAAACGCCAGAAGCTGGTTGACCAGGGCGGCCGCCCGGTTGGCGTTCTGCCGGATCTGCTCAAGATCCGAATATTCGCTGTCGGCCCGGCCATGGCGAAGCAGCAAAAGATCGCAATGACCCGAGATCGCGGTCAGCAGATTGTTGAAATCATGTGCGATCCCGCCCGCAAGCTGGCCGATGGCCTGCATCTTCTGGCTTTGGTTGAACTGCGCTTCGAGCTTCTTGAGCGCCGAGGCATCCGAAAGGGTTGCCAGAGCGCCGGGCCGCCCCAGCTCGACGATTCGGCGCAATTGCACTTGCAGGAAATTCTCTTCGCCGCCTTGCCGGACATGCAGAACCTCGGATCCGGCGGGCAGGCGTTCCTCGATGATATCGGTCAGCCAGTCCTGCACCGGGCGGCCCAGATCCTCGAACAGCTCATGGAAGGACAGGCCGGTCAGAGGTTCATTGCCCAGCAACTCGCGCGCCGCACGGTTGGCACTGCGCAAATGGCCGTCAGGGGCGAATTTCATCAGCGCGACAGGCAGGCTTTCATAATCGGTCGGCAGATCGTCCTGGTCCTTGGCTTCGGGCGCGGGCAGCAGGAACAATTCACGGCGGTCCCCTGCCCCCTCAACCTCGGCCACGATGGCGCGGATCGGTCCGGTGACGGACGATACCTGCACCTCTTCGCCCGAGCTGAACCGTGGCTGCACGAAGATACGATCCAACCGCTTGGGTCTTTCGCCCAACAGGCGCCGCATCGCCTCGTTCGAGAACAGCACCACGCCGTTGCGATTGGCGACCACCATCGGCAGGCTCAACCCCTCGGCGCCCCGGCCGGTCGGGCTGCGGTCCTGAAATTCTTCAAGCCGCCACAGAAAGCGCCGGTCCGCAACCCGATGCACCGAGAGCCGCAGATGGCCGCGGCGCGTGACCACATCCTCGCGCGCGGCGCCCATATTGGCGGCGCGAGATTGCAGCCGGAACAGCACCGCCGAGGGCGAGGCGAACTGCTCATGCAGCACGGCCACCAGAGTGGCGGCGGCATTCTCGCCAAAACGGGTCATCGCTGCGGCATTGCGAAACAGGATCTGTCCAAGCTCATCCGTGGTGAAGCAGGGCGAGGCGTCTTCGCCCACCAGATGTTGAAGCTGTTCGCCCAGCAGCGTTTCCCGTCGCCGGTCAAGGATGCCGATCAAGCGCAGGCCAAGGGCGATCAGCAGCAGCGCAAGCCCCGTGCCGCCCAGAAGGTAGCGTTGCGCGGGATCTTCGGTGGCAAGACCCAGGCCCAGGCTGACCGCCGCAGCAGCAACCAGCCAGGAGGCGCGACCTGAAATTCCACGCGCCGCGGCCATCACCGACCTGACTTCCTGGTCCGCCCCGATCACCCAAACCTCCGTCCGGGGAATCGACCTCCCCGCGGTCAATAGGCCGTGCAATTCGTTAACTGTGACTTAACTTGGTCGGAAAAACAGCCGGAAGTTGACAGCGCCATCTGAAAACATGGCGCGGTTGCGGTCTAGTCCCGCGACAGCAGGGCCAGAAAGAAACCATCGCCGCCCTGAAGCGGCGTGAAGCGCTGCTGCATCGTGCAGCGCCAGGCCGCATTGGCGGCGAGGAAATCAGAAATCCGGTCCTCGTTCTCGGCCCGAAAGAAGGAGCAGGTGGCATAGGCCAAGGTGCCCCCAGGTCCCATCATTGATGCGGCGCGGTTCAGGATCTGGGACTGCAAGCCTTGCAATTCCTCCAGCCGCGCGGGCGTCAGTCGCCATTTCCCTTCGGGGTCGCGCCGCCAGGAGCCGGAGCCCGAACAGGGCACATCGGTCAGGATCAGATCGTAGGGCGCCGTTTTCTCAGGCGCTTCGGTCAGCGTGACCTTCACACCGGCTCGTTGCGCCCGGGCGGGCAGATCGGCCATCCGCCGCGCCGCGATGTCATGCGCGAAGGCCTTGATCCGCGCCCGCGCCGCCATGGCAAGCGTCTTGCCTCCGCCCCCGGCGCAAAGGTCCAGAACCTTCATCCCGTCGCGCAGCGGCAGCGCCTCGACCACCGCCTGCGAGGCGGCATCCTGCAACTCCACCATCCCCTCGGCATAGGCGCGCGAAGCCTGAACCTTGCGCGCCCCGCCCGTCACTTCCAGCGCTGCCGCCGCCAGCGGATGCGGCATGGCCTCGATGCCGTCTTCGGTTAGCGCCGCAAGGGCCGCGGCCGGCGAAGCCTTGCCCAGGTTCACCCGCAGCACCACCGGCGCGCGTTGCCGCATTGCGGCCAGAACGGCATCGCAGTCCGGGCCAAGCGCTGCGCGCAGCGGCGGCAAAAGCCAATCCGGCACATCCAGCGCAGCGGCCCCTTCGGCCGTATGACCGGGCTCGTCGCCGACAGGCGCCGGCCCATGGGCCGTACCGTCAAACCACAGGGCCGGGTCCAATCCCGCCGCCCTTGCCGACCCGAGCACCAACCCGCGCCCCGACATCGCGCCGCCAAGCGCGGCAAAGGACCGCTTGCAGCGCAAGGCATCGAACACCAGATCGCGGACCGCCGCCCGGTCGCCCGACCCGGCATAGCGCGAGGCGCGGCCCCAGCCTGTCAATGCCTTCTCCGCCGGTTCACCAGCCAGGATGCGGTCGAGCACCGCAATGGCAGCGGCGGCCCGCGCGGCGGGGGTCATCACATCACCCGGTAATTCGGGCTTTCGCGGGTGATCTGCACGTCATGGACATGGCTTTCCTTCAGCCCGGCCCCGGTGATCTTCACGAATTGGCAATTCGCGCGCATCTCGGCCACGGTGGCGCAACCGGTATAGCCCATCGCCGCGCGCAAGCCGCCGACCATCTGGTGGATCACCGCCTGGGCCGAACCTTTATAGGGCACCTGCCCCTCGATCCCCTCCGGAACCAGCTTGTCCGAGCTGGCTTCCTTCTGGAAATAGCGGTCGGCCGAACCGCGCGCCATGGCGCCGATCGACCCCATGCCGCGATAGGCCTTGAAGCTGCGGCCCTGCCACAGGATCACCTCGCCGGGGGATTCATCAGTGCCCGCGATGGCACTGCCGACCATGGCGCAGGAAGCCCCCGCCGCGATGGCCTTGGCGAAATCGCCCGAATACTTGATGCCGCCATCGGCGATGACCGGAATGTCGCCCGCCGCGCGGGCCGAATCCATGATCGCGGTCAGCTGCGGCACGCCCACACCGGCGACGATGCGCGTGGTGCAGATCGAGCCGGGGCCGATCCCCACCTTTACCGCATCCGCCCCAGCGCCGATCAGCGCGCGCGTCGCCTCGGCCGTGGCCACGTTGCCCGCGACGACCTGCACCGTGTTCGACAGTTTCTTGATCCGCTCGACCGCGCGGGCCACGCCTTCCGAATGGCCATGCGCGGTGTCGATCACCACCATGTCCACGCCCGCCTCGATCAGCGCCTGGCTGCGCTCGAACCCGGCATCGCCGACGGTCGAGGCCGCCGCCACGCGCAAGCGACCCAGTTCATCCTTGCAGGCATGGGGGTTCAGCACCGACTTCTCGGTATCCTTCAGGGTCAGCAGACCGGTCAGATGACCGGCACCATCGGTGACCAGAAGCTTCTCGATCCGCCGCGCCTTCATCAGGCTGATCGCCTGGGCCCGGTCGACCGGCTCTTTCAGCACGGCCAGATTGTCGGCGGTCATCATCACCGAGACCGGCGTGCGGTCGTCCGAGGCGAAGCGCATGTCGCGATTGGTGACGATGCCGACCACGCGGCCTTCGCCATCGACGACCGGGAAGCCGGTGATGTTATAGCGCTCCATCAGCAGCTTGGCATCGGCAAGCGTCTGATCGGCGCGCAGCGTGATCGGCTTGTAGACCACGCCGGATTCGAAGCGCTTGACCCGGCGCACTTCGGTCGCCTGCTGCTCGAGGTCAAGGTTGCGATGGATGACGCCGATCCCGCCGGCCTGGGCCATGGCGATGGCCATGCGCGCCTCGGTCACCGTGTCCATGGCGCTGGACAGCAAGGGAATGTTCATGCGGATCGACTTGGTGACGAAGGTCGATGTATCGGCCTCGGACGGCAGCACCGAGGATGCAGCCGGAACAAGCAGGACGTCGTCGAAGGTAAGCGCCTCGCGAATCTCCATGGGTCTCTCCTTGGGGATCATCGTTTGGCGGTTCCCTGTTTCACCTTGGCCGCCCGGGCGCAAGGGGGAAGCTGCATCTTGGGCTTGAAAGCTGCCCTGCCCCATGCTGATTGTGCCGCAACAGGGGCCGGGGATGTCACCGATGCATGTCACGATTGTCGAAAACACGCGGGTCACCCATCATGGCCAGGTCGGCGTGGCCCTGCATGAAGCTGCGGCCCGGATCGATCTGGTGAAACCCTGGGCGGGACAGGTCCTGCCCGCCCGGCTGGAAACCGACGCGCTGGTCGTCTTTGGCGGCGAGCAATCGGCGCGGGATGACCACAGCCACCCCTATCTGCCCCGACTGGCAGGGCTGATGGCCGAGACAGCCGCCTCGGGCAAGGCCGTGCTGGGCATCTGCCTTGGCGCACAGGTCTTTGCCCGCGGCCTTGGGGCCGAGAACATCCTGGGCGCCGCGCCGGAATTCGGCTGGTGCGACGTGGCGCTGACCCCCGATGGCGCCGACGATCCCCTGACGGCGACCCTGCCCCCGGATTTCCCGATCTTTCAATGGCATTCCGACACGTTCAGCCTGCCGCCCGGGGCGACGCGGCTGGCCGGATCGGCGATGGCGCAGAACCAGAGCTTCCGCTTCGGCCGCGCAGGCTATGCCACACAGTTCCATTTCGAGGCGTCCCGTGCCGTGGTCGAGGACTGGAGCCGCACCTTCCCGGATCTGGTGGAAAGCCTGTCACCCGGCTGGCATCAGGCACGCCTCGCCATGGCGGCCCAGCGCGGTGCTGCGGCCGATGCGCATGGCCTGGCGCTCGCGCGGGCTTGGGTCGGGATGGTCTGATCCCGCGCCCTTGGCGCGGCCGGATCAGGCCGTCGCCGCGTTGGTCTTCGCGGCAAGCCGCCCGCTCGGCCAGTCTTTCAAGACCAGCCAGGCAATCCAGGGCACGGCGATCAGCGCCACGCCCAGCACCCCCATGCCAAGGCTCGCCAGCCCGCCGGTCTGACGCAACAGCGCCGTGGCCAACGCGGCGATGGGAAAGCTGAATGCACCCCAAAGCGGCGTGATCCCCGCCGCGCAGATCCAGCGCGCGGCCGAGGCCAGCGCCAGCGCGATCACGATCGCCATGGTCGCAAATCCCGCCTCAAGATGCACTTGCCCGGTAAGCGCCGCGGCCGTGGCGAACAGGCAGGCGGGCGCCAGATGGATGGCCAGCATCGGGCGCAAGGGCGCGGGCGGTGCGCCGCGCAGAAGCTGCGCCAGGCTCGCGCCCCAAATCGCCAGCGCGACAGGGATCGTCGCCCAGATCAGCCCCCGCGCCAGCGCCTCTTGCCCCAGAAGCGCCGCAGGGGGCGCCCCCAGGATGAAGCCGGTGAAGAGGATATGCCAGCCCGGGTTCACCCCGCGCGCCTCGCGCGGCAGATCGGCCAGGACCGCGACCGCCAGGACCGCGAGCAGAAAATGCAGCACCAGCCCGGTCCAGAGCAGCGCCAGCGCCGCCCCGGGCGCGAATGGTCCCAGGACAACAGCTGCCGTCATGACGCTGCCGGTGCCCGCCGCCAGCGCCGCCCGACCCGGCATGACCCGCATATCCTCAAGGATCACCCCGGGGCGCCGACAGAGCTTGACCAGATAGCCGAAAATGCCAAAGGCCCAAAGGCCAAGCACCAGTCCCGCCACAAGATCGGCCGCCGCAAGCGGCAAGCCCAGCCGCTCGAACCCCAGCCGCATCGCACCGGCCAGACCCAGAAGGCCAAGCAGGACTGGAAAGATCGCAGGCGGCACCCGCGCGAAGACGGGCAGTCGCCGCGGCGGAAATTCGGGCGGCGGATAGGTTGGTGGACGGCGACGAATAGGTTCGGGGGCTGGGGACGGGGCCATCGGGGCTTCTCCTTGCCGCGCCAGACCATCCGATCCCGCGCGCCGCCGCAAGAGCGGCAAGATGCCGCCTGCGGTTGTGCGCCGATGGCGCCTTTCAGACCGCCAGTTCGGGGAACCAGTCCGTCCGCAGCCTTTGGCCCGGCTGCATCCCATGGCCCGGGAAAGGCGGCGAGCAGGGCCCGGGCCGTTCAACATAACGCGCGTCATCCCCCACCAGGCGCAGCGAAAAGGCCCGGCGCCGGTTCGCGCTGATATTGCCGCGCGCGCCATGCAGGGTGCGGAAGTTGAAGGCCACGGCGTCGCCCGGCTCCATCTCCCATTCCATCACCCGCATCCCCTCGGCATCGGGGTCCGGCACCGGCATGTAATCGTGATCGCCCGGATAGAAGCTCGTCTCCGCCATCCAGCGCGTCGGCAGAACATCCTTCTCCCACAGATGGCTGCCAGCGACGCAGCGCAGGGACGCCTCCTTCACCGGGTCGAGCGGCGACCAGAAGCTGACCGTCTGCCGCCCCTCGACAAAGTAGTAAGGCCCGTCGCTGTGCCAGGGCGTCGGCTTGGTCGTACCGGGTTCCTTGACCAGGACATGATCGTGGAAAAGCTGCACGCCTTGCGATCCCATCAGCTCCGCCGCCACCCGCGCCACGCCGGAATTGAAGATCGCGTCGCGAAATTCCGGGATGCGCTGCCAGCTGCAATAATCGTCGAAGAACTTCCCCGCCTCGCCGGGCTTGAGGTTGACCATCTGGAAGGTCGGGTCGGCCATGTCGGCCTCGACCCCGCGGCGCAGCACCTCGACCCAGTCGCTCCACAGGCCCTTGATCAGAACCACGCCATCGCGGGCATAGGCCTCGCGCATCTCATCCGTCACTTGCACCGCCATCAGGGGTCTCCTTTGCCATTGCCAAAGCTGTGGCTCAGATCAATCATAGATTCCAATAATGATGTTTGAAGTGTTGGATAAGGAAATGCTATCTCTCACGCTACGCCAGCTTGTCTATGCCACGGCCATCGCCCGCCATGGCGGCATGACGGCCGCCGCCCAAGCCCTGAATGTCAGCCAGCCCGCCCTCTCGGTCGCCGTGGCGCAGCTTGAGGCGCAGCTTGGTCAGGCCCTGTTCCTTCGCCAGCCGGGCCGCATGTCGCCCAGCACCTTCGGCGCGGCCTGGCTGGCCGAAGCGGAGGCCCGACTGGCCGATCTGCGCCAGCTGATGCGTGGACCGGGCGAGACCGCCCCCGTGCCTATCGCGGTGTTTGATGACCTTGCCCCCGGCTTCCTTGCGCCCCTCATGGCGCGCCTGCCGCAAGAAGGCCTGACGCTCGCTCCTCAGGTTCTCGGATTCGACGCCTTGGCCGAAGCCCTTCTGCGCGGCGAGGTGGCGCTGGCGCTGACCTGGGATCTGGGTCTGCCGCCCGCCATTGCACGCTCGCCCGTGTCGCGCGTCGCGCCCCATGCCGTGCTTCCCCCAGGCCACCCGCTGGCGCAGCGTGACAGCCTGACCCTGGCAGAGCTGGCCCCCGAGCCGCTGGTTCTGACCGACCAGGGCCTGTCCATCGCGCATTTCCGATCGCTTTTCGCCTCGCGCGGCTTGCAGCCCCAGATCTCGCATCGCTCGGCCTCGCTTGACCTGATGCGCAGCTTCGCCGCCAACGGTCTGGGCATCGGCCTCAGCTACACCCGCCCTGCACCCGCGCAAAGCCATGATGGCCGCCCACTCGTCACCCGCCCGATCCGCGATGCCGGGGACGAGGCGATCGTTCTGGCACGGCTGACGGACAATCCGCTTTCTCCCGCTGCGCGACGTCTCTCGGAACGGCTGCCTTCGCTCTTGCCGCTGCTTGCGCGGCCCCCCAACATCGCCGCGATGCCAGATGAGGGGGAATCATGAGCGGTGGGAATGGCTATGAGACGGGGCGGCTGAACCTGCCCTTCGTCGGGATCTCGACCTTCGGCAAGCGGCCCTATGTGGCGGACTGGTCGGCGATCAAGGCCGATGCCGCGATCCTTGGCGCGCCTTTCGATTTCGGCACCCAGTTCCGCGCCGGCGCCCGCTTTGGCCCCCGCGCCATCCGCGAAGCCTCGACCCTCTTCTCATTCGGCCATGCCGGGGCTTATGACCATGAGGATGACTGCACCTATCTGGGTTCCGATGTCAGCATCGTCGATATTGGCGATGCCGATATCGTCCATACCGATACCGAGAAAAGCCACGCCAATATCGAGATCGGCGTCCGCGCCATCCTGGATGCGGGCGCTCTGCCCGTGGTGCTGGGCGGGGACCATTCGATCAATATCCCCTGCATCCGCGCCTTCGAGGGCCGTGGCCCGATCCATATCCTGCAGATCGACGCCCATCTTGATTTCGTCGATGTCCGCCATGGTGTGCGCCATGGCCATGGCAACCCGATGCGCCGGGCGGCCGAAAAGGACTATGTGACCGGCATCACCGCGCTTGGCATCCGCAACGTGTCGTCAACCGCCAAGGATGGCTACGATGCCGCGCGCGCCATGGGCGACGACATCCTGTCGGTGCGGCAGGTGCGCAAGCTGGGGGTCGAGGGCGTGCTGGCCCGCATCCCCAAGGATGCGAGGCTTTACGTGACCATCGACATTGACGGCTTCTGCCCCTCGATCGCGCCCGGAACCGGCACGCCCTCGCATGGCGGCTTTCTCTATTACGAGGTGCTGGAAATCCTGCAAGGCGTCGCCCGGCGGCATGAGGTGGTGGGGCTGGATCTGGTGGAGGTGGCGCCGGACTACGACCATTCCGGCTCGACCTCGATCCTTGCCGCGCAGGTGCTGCTGAACTTCCTGGGCTTCATCTTCCACGCCCGCAAGGGCGGGTGACGTCCCCCGGTTGCGCACTCCGGGGGCGGCGCCCCCGGGACCCAGGCGTATTTCGCTAAGATGAAAGGCGGAGATCAGCGATAGAGCAGCGATCGACCATTGGCGAAAAGATGGACCTTGGCCGGGCTTGCCCCTAGCCGCACGGTCTGGTGGCGCAGCTCGGGCCGGATGCCCGGCAGCTTGGCGATGACCTGCTGTCCCTCGGCATCCTTGGCAAGATAGAGCAGCGTTACTTCGCCCAGGGCTTCGGTGATCTCGACACTGCCCTCGAAAATCGCGTCTCCGGTGGTCTCGACCAGATCTTCCGGCCGCACCCCGAGCTTGACCTGTCGGCCCTTGTCCGCAGCCTGGGTCGGCACATGCGACCGGGCCATGCCGCCATTGGCGAGCTTGATCACCGTCTCGGCCCCGGTTTCCACCACTTCGCCCGGCGTCAGGTTCATCGCCGGGCTGCCGATGAACTGCGCCACGAATTCATTCTCGGGACGTTCATACAGCTCCAGCGGCGTGCCCACCTGCGCGATGCCGCCACCGGCCAGCACCACGATACGGCTGGCAAGCGTCATCGCCTCGACCTGATCATGGGTCACATAGATCATGGTCGAATTGGGCATTTGCTCTTTCAACTGCGCGATCTCGATCCGCGTCGCCACCCGCAGCGCGGCGTCGAGGTTGGAAAGCGGCTCGTCAAAGAGATAGACCTTCGGATCGCGCACGATCGAGCGCCCGATCGCCACCCGCTGCCGCTGTCCGCCCGACAGCGCCTTGGGCAGCCGGTCGAGATAGGGCGTCAGTTGCAGGATCCGCGCCGCCTTGTCGATGGCGGCGTCGATCTCGGCCTGCGGCTTCTTCGCGATCTTCAGCGCGAAGGCCATATTGTCGCGCACGGTCATATGCGGATAAAGCGCATAACTTTGAAAGACCATGGCGATGCCGCGCTGTGCGGGCGGCACATCGTTCATCCGCACGCCGTCGATCGAGAAATCGCCGCCGGTGATGCGTTCCAGCCCCGCGATCATCCGCAGAAGGGTGGATTTGCCACAGCCCGAAGGGCCGACAAAGACGATCAGCTCGCCCGTCTTGATGTCGAGGTCGATGTTCTTCAACACCTTGACCTCGCCATAGGCCTTCTCAACGCCCGTCAGAAGCAGTTCCGCCATCGTCCCGTCCCCCTCAAGCCTTTCGCGCCAGGGCGAAGCCCCAAGCCGGCAGATCAACGCCCTGCCCCGCTGCCGCCGTTCCACCCAGTTCGCCTGCCAGCGCCTGCCAACGCCCCTCCGGCAGCGTCACCCGCGCCGTATCCGGCCCAAGGTTGAAGGCACAGAAGATCGCCTCATCGCCGCTGCGCGAGAACCAGGCGACATCGCCCTCCACCGTCACAGCGGACATGGCGCCAAGCGCCAGCACCGGATGCGCGCGACGAAAGGCCAGCACGGCGCGGTAATAGGCCAGCATCGACCCCTCGCCCTGCACGGCCACCGCCTTTGGCAGATGCGCGGGCGAGACCGGCAGCCAGCCGCGCGCCGCCGTGGTGAAACCGCCATTGGCATTGTCCTGCACCCAGGGCATCGGCGTGCGGCACCCGTCGCGGCCCTTGAACTCGGGCCAGAACTCGATCCCGTAAGGGTCCTGCAAATCCTCGAAGTCGATCTCGGCTTCGGGCAGGCCCAGCTCCTCGCCCTGATAAATGCAGATCGACCCGCGCAGGCAGGCCAGCAGCACCAGATACATCCGGGCGGCCTGATCACTCAGCCCCCAGCGCGTGACATGGCGCACGACATCATGGTTTGAATAGGACCAGCAGGGCCAGGCATCCGGCGCTTCGGCGGCAAGCTGGTCAAAGGTCGCCTTCAGATCGGCCGCCCCCAGCCGCGCCGGTTGCAGCAGCTCGAACGGATAGCACATCTGCACCTTGTCGCCGCCCGACGTATAATGTGCCATGATCTGCAAGCCGCGCTCGCTGTCGCCCACCTCGCCCACCGCCGCCGCCCCATAGGGCGCGATCAGGGCGCGGAACCGGCGCAGGAAGGCCAGGTTCTCGGACTGCGACTTGTCGAACAGATGCATCTGGTGGTTATAAGGGTTCACCTTGGGCGCGGTGCGGTCATTGCGCATCTCCACGGGCAAGCCCGGATTATCGCGCAGATGCTTGTCGTGGAAGTAGAAGTTGATCGTATCCAGCCGGAACCCGTCGACCCCGCGCTTCAGCCAGAACTCGGTGGCGTCCAGAACCGCCTGCTGCACGGCCGGATTGTGGAAGTTCAGGTCGGGTTGCGAGGTCAGGAAGTTGTGCAGGTAATATTGCTCGCGCCGTGCATCCCATTGCCAGGCGGAACCGCCGAAGATCGACAACCAGTTCGTCGGCGGCGTGCCATCCAGCTTCGGGTCGGCCCAGACATACCAGTCGGCCTTGGCATTGCTGCGATTCTTGTGGCTCTCCAGGAACCACGGGTGACGGTCCGAGGTATGCGAGATCACCAGGTCGATCATCACCCTGATGCCCAGGTCATGCGCCCGCGCCACCAATGCGTCGAAATCGGCCAATGTGCCGAACATCGGGTCGACATCGCAATAATCGCTCACGTCATAGCCGAAATCCTTCATCGGGCTCTTGAAGAAGGGGCTGATCCAGATCGCATCCGCGCCCAACTTTGCCACATGCTCCAGCCGCTGGGTTATGCCCGGAAGGTCGCCGATCCCGTCGCCATTCGAATCCTGAAAGCTGCGCGGATAGATCTGGTAGATCACCGCGCCGCGCCACCAGTCAGGGTCTTTCGTCACGCTCATAGCCGTCTCACTTCACCGAACCAGCCAGAAGCCCGCGCACCAGGAACCGCTGCATGGAGAAGAACACCAGAAGCGGCACCGCGATGGATACGAAGGCCGAGGCCGAAAGAATTTCCCAGTCGCCCCCGCGCGACCCCATCAGGTTGACAAGGTTGCCGGTCAGCACCTGCTGATCATTGCCGGTGCCAAGGAAGACCAGCGCCACCAGAAGGTCGTTCCAGGTCCAGAGGAACTGGAAGATCGCGAAAGAGGCCAGCGCCGGGAAGGACAAGGGCAGAATGATCCGGGTGAAGATCTGGAAATCAGTGGCGCCGTCGACCTTGGCGTTCTCGATGATATCCCGGGGCAGGCCGACCATGTAATTGCGCAGCAGATAGATCGCCAACGGCAGGCCAAAGCCGGTATGGGCCATCCAGATACCCAGATAGCCTTTTCCGATCCCCAGCCAGTTGTGGAATTGCAGCAGCGGGATCAGCGCAAGCTGCAAGGGCACGACCAGTAGCCCGACGACAAACGCAACCAGCAGCGCGCGGCCCGGGAACTCCATCCAAGCCAGCGCATAGGCCGCGAAGGCCGCCACAAGGATCGGGATGATCGTCGCCGGAATCGCCACGGTCAGCGTGTTGAGGAAGGCCTGACCGATCGACTGCCCTACCATAGGCGAGGAGATGACATTGGTATAGTTCCGCGTGGTGAATTCCGGCGGCGTCGAGGCGGTGGTAAACACGCGGGGCAGCCGCATATCCGCCATGGTCGCGGGCGAGGTCAGGCTGAAATCGCCATTCTCCTGCACCGTCAGCTTCAGCCCGTCATTCAACTCGGCCGTAGCGCCCGGTGCATAGGCCTCGGGCTCGCGCGAGGATGTGCCCCATTTGCTGACTGCGCCACCCTTTCCACCGTAAAGATTGCCCTCTATCGCGAAAAGTCCGTCCTTCTGTGTCTCATCGCCCTCGATGCGGATCGCGGGCTGCTGGCTTTCCTGCGTGGCCAGCGACTGCCACCAGCCGGACGAGGTGATCTGGTCGGTGGTGCGGAAGGAGGACACCAGAAGGCCGAAGGTCGGCACGACCCAAAGCACCACCAGGGCCACGACCGCGATTTGCACGGCCCAGGTCAGGGCGGGTTTCTTGCCGGCGATGCTGTCCATGCCCCAGTTCCCCCTACCGCATTTCCTTGCGCGCGTTCCACACGTTCCAGATCAGGATCGGCGTCACGAGCAGCATGATGATCATCGCCGCGGCCGACCCCATGCCCCAGTCCAGGGCGCGGAACAGCTTGTCATACATGTAATTGGCCAGAACCTGCGTCTCCCACTGGCCATTGGTCATGGCCAGCACGATGTCGAAAACCTTGAGCACGGTGATGGTGATCGTGGTCCAGACGACGACGATCGTGCCCAGGATCTGCGGTACCTTGATCTTGAAGAAGATCTGGAACGGATTCGCGCCATCCAGGATCGCGGCCTCGATCGTATCTTCCGGCACGCCGCGCAGCGCCGCCGACAGGATCACCATGGCGAAGCCGGTCTGGATCCAGACCAGCACCGCCATCAGGAAGAAGGAATTCCAGTAGGGGAGCTGCAACCAGGCCTGCGGCTGGCCATAGGGCAGCGTCGCCGTGGCGATGCCGTAAAGCCAGGTCGCCAGCTCATAGCCCAGGAACAGCGCGACCAGCCCGCCGATCACCCGTCCGGCCGTGACCAGCCCGCCCGCGCGACGCCCCGACCACAGAGGCCGCGCGACCAGAAATCCTACATACAGGATGCCCAGCATCAGCGCCAGGATCAGCAGGAAGGGCAGAAGCCGCAGCATGAGGAACGACCCCACCCCGCCCTCGGCCTTGAGCCACAGCGCGTTCAACAGCCCGATCTGCGGCAGGTTGGCATCGCGGGTGTCATAGATCAGCTTGAAGATCACAGAGGCGCCGACGAAGGAAATCGCCATCGGCATGAAGATCAGCGATTTGGCGATATTGCCCCAGGCGATCCGGTCGGTCAGCTGCGCCGCCAGAAGCCCGAACCCGGTCGCGGCGGCAGGCACGACGATCAGCCACAGCATGTTGTTGCGCAGCGACTCCGCGAATTTCGGCTCGGCGAACATCTTCTGGTAATTTTCCAGGCCGGAGAAGGCGCCTGACTTGTCATGCAGCGACAGCCAGAAGGTTGCGAAGACCGGATAGGCCAGATACAGGCACAGCGCGATCAGCGCGGGGGCAAGGAACAGCCAGGGCCGGATCATATTGGCGCGGTTGAT
Organism: Neotabrizicola paludis; assembly: GCF_044142105.1. Taxonomy (NCBI): domain Bacteria; kingdom Pseudomonadati; phylum Pseudomonadota; class Alphaproteobacteria; order Rhodobacterales; family Paracoccaceae; genus Neotabrizicola; species Neotabrizicola paludis. Next base: position 525,443 of record NZ_JBGTYM010000001.1, on the reverse strand, counting down.
GTTGCGCCCCGCCTGCGGTCCCCGCGCCGGGAACAGCACTTTGTCGAGGACCAGGTTCGACGCGTAGAAATAGCCCACGCAACCGCCCACGCCGAATAGGATCACCAGAACCGCCTGTAAGGCAGGATGCATCGTCCCCTCCCCCCGTTTTGCTGCAAGAACGGCGCGGCCCGCGCCCCGACAGGCCGCGCAGCGCGCTTATTTGGGCCAGCTGGCCTGGATCGCGTCGGCAACCTCTTGCGCCGACTTGCCGCCGACGAAATCGACCATGCCGGTCCAGAACGACCCGGCCCCCACCACGCCCGGCATCAGATCCGAGGCATCAAAGCGGAAGGTGGTGGCGTTCAGCAGGATCTCGCCCATCTTCTTCATGGTCGGATCGCCATAAAGATCGGCATTCACCGTCTTCATCGGCGTCAGGAAGGATTTCTGCGCCATCCAGACCTCATGCGCGATCGGCGTCTTGAGGAATTCGATGAAGGCGCGGCTTGCCGGCGTGTCCTTGGTGATGAAGGCCAGCGTCCCGGCGCCAAGCACGGGCTTGCCCAGATCCTTGCTTTCATAGGCCGGCATATAGAAGAAATCGGCATCGGTGCCGACCTTGGTGCCTTCGGGGAAGAACGAGGGCACGAACGACGCCTGATGGTGCATGTAGCACTGCGGCGGCGAGGTAAACAGGCCCTTGGGGCTGTCGCGGAAATCGGTCGAGGCCACGGCCGAAGCACCGCCCGCGACAAAGGTGTCATTCTTGGCGAACCAGCCGAATTCGTCGATCGCGCCCACAACTTCGGGGCTGTTGAACGGCAATTCGTTCGACACCCATTTGTCATATACATCGGGCGCCTGGGTGCGCAGCATCATGTCCTCGACCCAGTCGGTCGCGGGCCAGCCGGTTGCGCCGCCCGAGCCCAGGCCGATGCACCAGGGCGTGCCACCATCGGCGACGATCTTCTCGGTCAGCGCCTTCAGCTCTTCCATCGATTGCGGCACTTCATAGCCCGCATCCTCGAAATTCTCGGGCACGTACCAGACCAGCGATTTCACGTCGATTTTGTAGGGGAATGCGTAAAGCGCCTTTGTCCCGTCCGGGCCGGCATAGGAGCCAAGCCCTACCCAGCTTTCGCCTGCGGCGTAATTCGATGCCAGCCAATCCTGCGTCTCTTGCCCCAGCGGAGAGACAAAGCCCTTCTTGACCAGATCGGCGATCAGACCAGGCTGCGGCAGGATGGCGATATCGGGCGGACTGCCCGCCTCGGTGTCGATGACGATCTGCTGTTCGTAATTCTCAGAGGAGGAATAGTTGATCTTCACCCCGGTCGCGGCGGCGAAATAGGCGAAGACCGATTCCGCCAGAACCTGATCCTCGCCCCGCCAGGGGCCGAAGATGGTCAATGTCTGACCGTCCAGGTTGTTCGCCTCGTCAAAGCTTTTGTAGCTGTCCCAGTTGAAGGCGCCTTCGCCCACCGGAAAGACCAGGTCCTGCGCCCCGGCGGCGCCTGACAACAACGCCAGCGCAGCTGCGCTGGCGGCAAGCGACTTCCTCATCTCATCCTCCCCTTCGCCCGCTCCTCTTGCGGGGCAGCTTCTCCTGCGACACTCCGACTCTGGTCAATGTTCAGAATCGTTTTCAAACCGCTTTGGATGATCGACACTTGCCGATCCGCCCCTGTGAGTCAAACCAAAACCGGCCATTCGCAGGTGCAGAATAGCGATTTGGCAGGTGCAGCGCTGCCAAGCTTTGCCTTTGACATGCCGCGCCCGCCTAGTAAGGTCAGCGCAATTGAAACCGTTTTGAGCGCGCGGCCCCCATGAACCTCAAGGAACTCGCCACCAAACTGGGCCTCTCGCCCACAACGGTGTCGCGCGCGCTGAATGGCTATCCCGAAGTGAACGAGGCCACGCGCGCGCGCGTCATGGCCGCCGCCAAACGCCACGACTATCGCCCGAACGCCCGCGCCATTCGCCTGGCGACGGGCCGTGCGATGGCCGTGGGCCATGTCATCCCGATCGCCACAAGACATGAGATCGTGAATCCCGTCTTCGCCGATTTCATCGCCGGCGCGGGCGAGATCTACAGCCGCAACGATTATGACATGGTTCTTTCGGTCGTGCCCGACGATCAGGAAGGCGCGACCTATCGCGCGCTGCGCGCCAAAGGGAATGTCGATGGTGTCATCGTCCATTCCCCGCGCATGGATGACGCGCGCATTCCTCTTCTCCACGGGATCGGCCTGCCCTTCGTGGTCCATGGCCGTGCCTCGGGTTGCACCCTGCCCTATCCCTGGATCGACGTGAACAACCGCCGCGCCTTTCAGCGCGCCACCGAGTTTCTGCTCGACCTGGGCCATCGCCGCATCGCTTTGGTCAACGGGCTGGAATTCATGGATTTCGCCATGCGCCGTCGCAAGGGCTATGCCGATGCGCTGTCAGAGCGCGGCATCGAGGCCGACCCCGCCCTGATGAGTTCCGAGGAAATGACCGAAGGCTCGGGCTATCGCATCGGCAAGCGGATGCTGGCGCAGACAAACCCGCCCACCGCTTTTCTCGCCTCGTCGATGATCTCGGGCATGGGTCTGCGCCGCGCCGCCGAGGAACGCGGGCTGAAACTTGGCCGCGACATCAGCGTGATCATCCATGACGACGACCTGTCCTATATGAAGAATGGTGAGGATGTGCCAATCTTTACGGCGACAAGATCGTCGGTGCGCGAAGCGGGCCGCCTGGCGGCACAGATGCTCCTGGATCTGATCGCCGCGCCCGGCACCGAAGCGCCGTCGCGCCTGCTTGAAGCCGATCTGATCATCGGCCAGTCCACCGGCCCCGCGCCCCCCTGACCCTTCGGGAAAGGTCCCGCCATGCTGCCCGCGCGTTCCCAGTTTCCAGACGGCTTCGTCTTTGGCGCTGCAACCTCTTCTTACCAGATCGAGGGCCATGGGTTCGGCGGCGCGGGCCGCACCCATTGGGATGATTTCGCCGAGACGCCTGGCAATGTGGTCCGTGCCGAAACCGGCGCGCGGGCCTGTGACCATTACCACCGCTGGCCACAGGACCTTGACCTGATCCGCGATGCCAATCTGGATGCCTATCGCTTCTCCGCTTCCTGGGCGCGGGTTCTGCCCGAAGGGCGCGGCGTGCCCAACCCCGACGGGCTGGATTTCTACGACCGGCTTGTCGACGGCATGCTGGAACGCGGGCTGAAACCCGCGCTCACGCTGTATCACTGGGAACTGCCCTCGCCGCTGGCCGATCTGGGCGGCTGGCGCAACCGCGACATCGCGGGCTGGTTCGCCGACTATGCCGAAATCCTCTGCCGGCGCATTGGCGACCGGATCTGGTCAGCGGCTCCGATCAACGAGCCCTGGTGCGTGGCCTGGCTGTCGCATTTCCTTGGCCTCCACGCCCCCGGCCTGCGCGACATCCGGGCGACGGCCCGCGCGATGCACCATGTCCTTTTGGCCCATGGACGTGCCATCCAGGCGATGCGCGCCTTGGGGATGCCGAACCTCGGGGCGGTCTGCAACCTCGAATGGGCCGATCCCGCCGATGCCTCGCCCGAAGCGGCACTGGCAGCTTCCCGCTATGACGCGATCTACAACCGCTGGTTCCTGGGCGGAATCTTCAGGGGCGAATATCCCGAACCGGCGCTCGCTGGCCTGCTGCCCCACATGCCACCCGGCTGGCAGGACGACATGGCGACAATCGCGACCCCGGTCGACTGGTGCGGGCTGAACTACTACACCCGCAAACTGATCGGCCCCGATCCCAGCCCATGGCCGCATCTTGCCGAAGTCGAAGGCCCGCTGCCGAAAACCCAGATGGGTTGGGAGATTTATCCGCAGGGCCTTGAGAATTTCCTCCTGCGCACCGAGGCGGAATATTCACGGGGCCTGCCGATCTATATCACCGAAAACGGCATGGCCTCGGGCGAGGCGCCGGTGGTGGACGAAACGGTGGACGACCCCGAGCGGACCGATTACCTGTCGCTGCATCTTGCCGCCGCCCGCCGCGCCATCGACCGGGGTGTCAACCTTCAGGGCTATTTCATCTGGTCGCTTCTCGACAATTACGAATGGTCTCTGGGCTACGAGAAACGCTTCGGCCTGGTCCATGTCGATTTCGACGGCTTGAAGCGCACCCCCAAGTCCTCGTATCACGCGCTGAAGCGGGCGCTTTCCCGCAACGGATGAGGTCCCCATGGCGCTGAACCTTCTGGCCGATATCGGCGGGACCAATACCCGCGTGGCGCTGGCCGAAGGCGCCGCGGTGCGCGCCGACGCGATCCGCCGCTATCCCAACGCCGAATACAAGGCGCGCGGTCAGGACATCGCCCAAATCCTCCGCGACTATCTGGCCGTGACCGGCGCCGAGGTGCAGGGCGTCTGCGTCGCCGCCGCCGGTCCGGTCGAGGATGGCGTTGCACGGATGACCAATCTCGACTGGGAGATGGATGCCGCCAAGCTGACAGCCGCCTCCGGCGCGCGGCGGGTGGCGATCCTCAACGACCTCCAGGCCCAGGGCCATGCCCTTGGTCACGTGGCCGCCGCCAACCTGCGCCCGGTGATCGAAGGCCCGCAAAAACCCGGCGGCTCGATGCTGGTGGTGGGCCTGGGCACCGGCGTCAACGCCGCTCCCGTCCATGGCCATGGCGCGGGCCGTGTCGTGCCTGCCTCGGAATGCGGCCATGTCAACCTGCCCGTGCGCACCGAGGAAACCTTCCGGCTGATGCGCTTTGTCGAGGCGCTGCTGGCCGCGCGCGGCGAGGTGCCCCATTGCGGCACGGAAGAGGTGCTCGCCGGACGAGGCCTGGGCAATCTCTACGCCTTCGCGGCCTCTGAAGCGGGCGTGCCGGGGGGCCTGCAATCGGCCGAGGTGCTGCGCCTTCTGGAAGCGGGCGACCCGGTCGCCAGCCATGCCGCACGGCTGTATGTCCAGATCCTGGCGCAGATGCTGGCCGATCTGGCGCTTATCCACCTGCCCTGGGGCGGGCTTTACCTGATCGGCGGCATGTCCCGCGCCATGACGCCGCATTTCGCCCGGTTCGGCCTGACCGAGACCTTCCGCGAAATGCGCCGGGTCGACCTGCTGACCAAGGATTTCTCGGTCACTGTGGTCGAGGACGACTATGCCGCCCTGACCGGCTGCGCAGCCTGGCTCGAGGCGCTGGCCTAGGCCGGAAGCCGGTCTTTCAGGAAACTCAGCGCCGCGCCCAGCCCGTCGGGTGCGATGCCATGGCCGGTGCCCTTCATCACATGGCCATAGGTTTCGAACCCGGCGGCCACCAGCGCATTCCCCGCGGCCGCCATGTCCTGGAACGGCACGACCGGGTCTTGGTCGCCATGGATCAGCAGGATCGGCGGCTTGACCTTCAGGTCCGAGGCCAGCCGCTCGGGCGCGATCAGCCGGCCCGAGATCGCCACCACCCCGGCCACGGCTTCGGCCCGGCGCGGTGCGACATGAAGGCTCATCATCGCGCCCTGCGAAAAGCCGATCAGCGCCAGGGCTGAAGCGGTCAGGCCGGTCTCGGCCAGACGTGCATCCAGAAAGCCGTTCAGATCGTCCGCCGCCGCAAGCAAGCCCTCGCGCGCCGCCGTTTCGGACGATCCGTCCAGCCAGGGGATCGGAAACCACTGCCGTCCGAACGGATTGCCCTGGCAGGGGTCTGGCGCATCGGGCGCAAGGAACTGCACGCCCGGCAGATGCGGCGCCAAGGCATCGGCCAGACCCAGAAGATCGGCCCCGTCCGCGCCATAGCCATGCAGGAAAACCACCAGCGCCTTCGGGGCTTCGGCCCCTTTGCGCCCGAACTGCAACTCTCTCATCTGATCCCCTCGCGGCTTTTCACGACACGGTAGTAGGCCCAGAGCGCGCGGGCCGCAACCGAACGCCAGGGCGTCCAGGCCTCGGCCATGAGGCGCAACTCTTTCTCGCTTGGCCGCTGCGGCAGATCGAACAGCGCCCGCGCCGCCTCTTGCAAGGCAAGATCGCCCGGCGCGAAGACATCGGCGCGGCCAAGCGCGAACATCGCATAGATTTCCGCCGTCCAGCGTCCGATCCCCGGCAGCGCGACCAGCACCGCCACCAACTCGTCATCGGGCACGCCGCGCAGGCCGTGAAAATCCACCCCCGCCTGCGCCAGCGCCCGGGCATAACGAATCTTCTGCCGCGACAATCCCGCCGCTCGCAGCGCCTCGTCTTCGGCCATGGCGACCGCCGCCTGATCGGTCAGCCCGGCCGCATCGAGCCGCGCCCAGATGGCCCGGGCCGAGGCGGTCGAGACCTGCTGGCCGACAATCGCATCCAGCAGGGCTGCAAAACCATCGGCCCGGCGCCGCAGCGGCAAGGGGCCCAGCTCTGGCAGGATGCGGGCGAACTCCTTGTGCCGCGCGGCCAGCCAAGCCGCGCCTTCGGCGACATCCTCGTCACCCTGAATGATCCGTCCGACCATGCGTCCCCGCGCTGCGATGCAACCACTGCCTCGTCGGGCCCCCCTTGCGAAAGCCCCGCCAAACCCCTACCCCATGGCCCATGTCGGACGCCATCGCCAAACGCAACGTCGCTGTCCTCGTGGCCGCGCAGGGGATTCTCGGCGCGCAGATGCCGATGATCTTCACCATCGCAGGTCTGGCCGGGCAATCCCTGGCACCAAACCCCTGCTGGGCCACCCTGCCCATCACCATGACCGTTGTCGGCTCGATGCTGACCGCCACGCCGATTTCGGCCTTCATGCAGCGCTTTGGCCGGGCCGCAGGCTTTGCCTTGGGCGCGGTGGGCGGGGCGATCGGGGCCGCGATCGGCGCTTGGGGGCTCTACAGCGGGTCTTTCGTGCTTTTCTGCCTCGGGGCTCTTTTGACTGGCAGCTACATGAGCGCGCAAGGCTTCTACCGCTTCGCCGCCGCTGACACTGCCTCCGAGGAGTTTCGAGCCAAGGCGATTTCCTGGGTCATGGCGGGCGGGCTTCTGTCGGCGGTGATCGGCCCGCAACTGGTGAAGCTCACGGCGGATGCCTATGTGGTTCCCTTCCTGGGCAGTTATCTGGCGGTGATCGTCCTGAACCTTCTGGGCATGGGGCTGTTTGCCGGGCTACGCATCCCGCGCCCGCGCCCGCCTGCCCCGGGCAGCGATATCGGCCGCTCTCGTGGCGCCTTGCTCCGCAACCCGGTCATTGCGGTCGCGATGATTTGCGCCACCGTTTCCTATGCGCTGATGAACCTTGTCATGACCTCTTCGCCGCTGGCCGTGGTCGGCTGCGGTTTCGACAAGTCTAATGCGGCGGATGTGGTCACGGCCCATGTTCTGGCCATGTATATTCCCAGCTTCTTCACCGGCCATCTGATCGCCCGTTTCGGCGCCGAGAAGATCATCGCCCTTGGTCTGGCCATCCTCGCCTGTGCCGGTGCCGTCGCCATGTCGGGCGTGCAGCTTGAGAATTTCTTCGGCGCGCTGATCCTGCTTGGCATCGGCTGGAATTTCGGCTTCATCGGCGCGACGACGATGCTGACGGCCGCCCAACGGCCCGAAGAGCGCGGTCGCCTTCAGGGCCTGAACGACTTCGTCGTCTTCGGCGGCGTCACCCTTGCGAGCCTCTCCTCGGGCGGGTTGATGAATTGCTCGGGCGGCAGTGTCGAGGTGGGCTGGCAATTCGTGAATATGGCGATGGTGCCCTTCCTTGTCCTTGCCGGGGGCGCGCTGATCTGGCTGTGGCTGCGCCCGCAAGAGTTTCGGACGCGCTGAGGCGGCGAAAGGGTTAAGGTTTTCTGAATCCGAAAAATCAACTCATTGATTCAGAACGAATCTCCCTCCTGTCCCTGCGTGGGACAGGGCCAGGCCTAGAACCGCCCCGTCACTGACTGCCACAACAGCTGCCCGCGCCGCGAAAATTCGGACAGGGCCAGCCGCCCCTCGGCCACGGCGCGCGGATCGGCTGCCGCCTGGGCCAGCAAGGACCCTGCCTGCCAGCCCGCCAGGAGCGCCGGGGCCAGCCCCTTCGGCAGCGTCTTGCGGCCCGTCCGCGCCTCGGCCAGCCGGGCAAGCCCCCGCCGCGCCAGCGCCGCCACCTCCACGCCCGCTGGCAGCGGCTGCCGCCCCCGCGCTTCCAGTTCCGGCACGGCTTTCAGAAATCCGGCCAGCCCGGCAGCCCAGCCCATGGCGCGGAAAACCGGCTCTGTCCCGTCCGGCGCGCCAAGCGCCCGGCCCGCCAGCACCATCAACCCGCCGCCGGTGGCATCCAGATAGTCGTCCAGCGCCTCGGGCCCGTCAAAAGGCGCCCGCCAGCAATCCCAGCGCCGCGCCGCGACCAGCCTGTCCAGCAGATCGACCGGCAAGCCCGCCTCCTGCACCAGATCATGCAGCGGCCCGGCCACTTCATGCGCCTTGGCCGGGCCACCTGCCCCCGCCGCCTCGACCACATCGCGCCACCATTGCAGCCGCATCTCGGCCACCAGCGGCTCTTTCGCCACCCAGGGCGCGCGCGCCACCTCAAGGTTGAAGGCATAGAGGGGGAAAAGGGCCGCCCGCGCCCAGACCGGTGCCGCCATGACCGCAAGGAAACGGTCAGGGTCGCCACGTTGGACAAGAAGGGCGCAGGCTTCGAGACTCATCCCTCGCAGATAGCGCAGGGCCGTGCCATGGGAAAGCGGCTCATCGCGCCGCGATCATGGCCCGCAATCTGCCAAGGAAGTCGATCACCACCGGATCGGGGCAGCTCGCGCTCAGCCCGTCGAAACCGCCGGCCGCCGGGTCCAGCCGGACGCCATCCATCCCATAGTCCGGGCAGGCGGCAAGGGTGCGGCGCTGGCGCTGTGCCACTTTGGGGCCTTGCTTGGCGGCATAGGCCACAAGCTCCGCATAAAGCCCTGGCCTCCCCAGAACCGCATGTTGCGATGCCCCCTCCCCGAAGGGACCGCTTGTCGCGGTGACGACCTTGTCGTCGACATAGACCGTGACCGTGGAACTGCCCGAAAAGCTGCCGCCGCTGAAGATCTCGATCCGCGCCAGGCCCGGATCACCCGGCGACTGGCCCCCGGGCCCGACGCAGCCAGCCAAAGCCAGCACCCCTATCAGAGCCCTCAGTCGCGCCATCTCGCCCCCTCTCAGACCGCCGCCCCGTCGCGGATCAGCTTCCACTGGATCGCATCCAGAAGCGCCTCGAAACTGGCATCGACGATGTTCGGGCTGACGCCCACCGTCGACCAGCGCCGCCCCTGGCCATCCTCGCTGTCGATGATGACACGGGTCACTGCCTCTGTCCCGCCTTGGGTGATCCGCACCTTGAAGTCGACGAGCTTCATATCGTCGATCGCCGCCTGATAAGGGCCCAGATCCTTGGCAAGCGCCTTGGACAATGCGTTGACCGGGCCGCGGTCGCTGCCCGCCTCATCGACCGAATCCGAGACCGACATCATCTTCTGCCCGTCGATGGTGACCACGACCACCGCTTCCGACAGGCTGACGACGCGGCCCTGCCGGTCCTTGCGGCGCTCGACCGTCACGCGGTAGCGGTCAACCTCGAAGAACTCCGGGCAAAGGCCCAGTTCGCGCCGCGCCACCAGCTCGAAGCTCGCCTGTGCGCCGTCATAGGCATAGCCCTGGTCTTCGCGCGCCTTCACCTTGTCGAGAATGGCCGAGAGGCGCGGATCCTTGGGATCGACCTCCAGCCCCGCCGCCGCCAGCCGCGCCCGCAGGTTCGACTGGCCCGCCTGATTGCTCATCGGAATCAACCGGGCATTGCCCACAAGGTCCGGGTCGATATGCTCATAGGTCGTCGGATCCTTGAGGATCGCGCTGGCATGAAGCCCCGCCTTATGCGCAAAGGCGCTCGCGCCGACATAGGGCGCCGACCGCAGCGGCACGCGGTTCAGGATATCGTCCAGCATCCGGCTGGCCTTGACCAAGCCTTGCAAGGCGTCATGCGACACGCCCGTCTCGAAGCGGCTGGCATAGGGGGCCTTCAGCAGCAGCGTCGGGATCAGGCTGATCAGATTGGCATTGCCACAGCGTTCACCCAAGCCGTTCAGCGTGCCCTGGATCTGCCGCGCCCCGGCCTCGACCGCGGCCAGCGAATTGGCGACCGCATTGCCGGTATCGTCATGGCAATGGATGCCCAGCCTTTCGCCGGGGATGCCCGCGGCGATCACTTCGGCCACAACCCGGCCGACTTCCGAGGGCAAGGTGCCGCCATTGGTGTCGCACAGGACCACCCAGGCCGCGCCCTCGTCCAGCGCGGCCCGCAGGCAGGACAGGGCATAGGCTGGGTCGGCGCGGTAGCCGTCGAAGAAATGCTCGGCATCGAACAGGGCTTCGCGGCCAAGACCGCGGAGATGGGCAAAGGTTTCGGCGATGGCGTCGCGGTTTTCCTCCAGCGTCACGCCCAGGGCGGTGGTGACATGGAAAGGATGGGTCTTGCCGACCAGGCAGACGCTGGAGGTTCCGGCATTCAGGACGGCGGCGAGAACGTCGTCATTCGCGGCCGAACGCCCCACCCGCTTGGTCATGCCGAAGGCGGTCATCTTTGCCCGCGTCTGCGGGGCGGTGGCGAAGAAGTCGCTGTCGGTCGGATTGGCGCCCGGCCAGCCGCCCTCGATATAATCCACCCCCAGAGCATCGAGCGCGAGGGCGATCTGCGCCTTTTCGGCCGCCGAGAACTGGACGCCCTGGGTCTGCTGGCCGTCGCGCAGCGTGGTGTCGAAGAGGGAGAGGCGGGTGCGGGCGGTCATGGCGGGTCCGGGCAGGTGTCCCACGGTGGGACAGGTTGCGGAGGATGGAAAATCAAGGGCTTGGGTCAGGCGGATTCATGAAGCATTAACGATTGGAGCCGCCTGGCCGCAAATTCCTGCGAAGGAATTTGCAATTTTCTTCGAAGAAAATTGACCGGAGTTTTCGAAAACTCCGGATTGCGCGGGGGGTCATGGCAGTAGCGCCTTCGCCTTGCGGATGTCAAAGTTCGCACGAAGGCTCCCCGTCGCACCTTGTCCAACAGACGCTTTTGTAGCCTTTAACTCCACACCAGCCTCCTGAGCAGCGTTCCGCAAAGCGTCCGCACTTGCGAAGTCTCGATTTCCTCGCAGAGACGCCCACTTGCGCGCGATAGCTGTCGCAATTTGCAACGCTTCTTCACCGACGGCCCAACCAACAGCACCGGCTGAAGGCGCATAGTTGAAGAACCCGAGCAGCTTGGCGCTAGCCAGAAGCTTGGCGCCCTCACCTTGTTTTCGCAGCGCGTAGAGACGCGTCAACGCTGCAGGTGTATTCAGATCGTCCGCAAGCGCCGCGACGACTTCATCGTCAGGTCCCACAGGATCAACGCCACGCGTCGTTTCAAGGAAGCTGAGCAGGGCCTCGTGTGCCTGCCGGGCCTTCTCCGCCGTCCAGTCCATCGGGCTGCGGTAATGCGTGCTCAACAGGACGAAGCGGATCACCTCGCCCGGGATGCCCTGCTCAAGCAGGTCCCGCACCGTGAAGAAATTGCCCAGCGACTTGGACATTTTCTTGCCCTCGACCTGCAGCATCTCATTGTGCAGCCAGACTTTCGCGAAGGCCCCATGCGGATGGGCGCAGGCGCTTTGAGCGATTTCATTCTCATGGTGCGGGAATTGCAGGTCCAGCCCGCCGCCATGAATGTCGAAGCTTTCGCCCAGAAGCTCATAGCTCATCGCCGAGCATTCGATATGCCAGCCGGGGCGGCCGCGGCCCCAGGGGCTGTCCCAGCCCGGCAGATCGGCATCCGACGGCTTCCACAGCACGAAGTCCATCGGGTCTTCCTTGAAGGGCGCGACCTCGACCCGCGCGCCTGCGATCATGTCATCGACCGACCGGCCCGACAGCGCGCCGTATTCGGCATAGGAGCGGACGCGGAACAGGACATGCCCCTCGCGGGCATAGGCATGGCCCTTGGCGATCAGGCTTTCGATCATGGCGATCATCGCGCCGATGAATTCGGTGGCGCGCGGCTCGTGGTCCGGCCGCAGCGCGCCTAGCGCGTCCATGTCGGCGTGATACCAGGCGATGGTTTCCTCGGTCCGCTCGCGGATCAGCTCTTCCAGTGTCTCGGTGCGGCCCAGGGCCTTGCGGCGCTGCGCCTCGGCGTTGATCTTGTCATCGACGTCGGTGAAGTTGCGCACATAGGTGACGTGATCGGCGCCATGGACATGGCGCAACAGGCGGTAGAGCGTGTCGAACACCACCACCGGCCGGGCATTGCCCAGATGCGCCCGGTCATAGACGGTCGGCCCGCAGACATACATGCGCACATCCTGCGGGTTCAGCGGGGTGAAGACCTCTTTCCTGCGGGTCTTCGAATTGGTCAGGCGGATCGAAACCATAAGCCAGTCCTTCGCGCATGCGGGCAGTCCCGCGCGGGGCCTAGGCTTTGTCAGGAAGACATGACGAAAGCGCCCGCGCGACCGAGGTCAGCGGGTAATGCAGCAGATGCGGATGTTGCGCAATGTCGTCATGGCGGCGGGCTTATACCAGCGGCGGGCAGCCGCAAAGCGAAATCTACGGTCCCGCCCTTGCGCGAGTTCGGGCAAGGCCACCTTGCGGGGGCGCGCGATGCGGCGCAGGCTGGGCCTGTGCCGCCACGGAGCGAAAGATCATGGCTTCCCCTGCCCCACTTGCCGCCGCCTGCCTTGTTCTTGGCCTTGCCGCCGCGACCGCCGAGGCCAGGTCTCCGCGAGACTTGATCTTTGGTGGCGAAGAGGCGTGCTATCTGCGCAGCTATTCCATCGCCCATCTTGCGGGCCATCCCGCGCAGCGGGTGCGCTGGATCGCGCTGGCGCCGAGACCCGAGGAAAGCGATGCGCGCTTTCAGGCGGTGACCCTGTCCCTGCGCCTGCGCGGCGCGGACGAGATCTACAGTTCGGTCGCCTATTGCGAGAACGAAGGCGGCCAGATGTATTGCGAGATGGAAGGTGATGGCGGTGCCTTCAGCCTTGAACCGCGCGAAGGCGCGGTGCTGGTCAAGGTGTCCAGCCTTGGCATGGCGTTCGAGGGCGCGCAGGATTTCATCGAGATTTCCGGCGTCCAGGGCGATGACCGCAGCTTCCTCTTGTCGCTGGATATGAAAAAGCCCTGCCCCTGACGGGACAGGACTTTCTTCGTCAACTCTAGCGCTTAGAAGCGGTAGTTCACGCGCGCCGAGAAGGTGGTGGCGTCAAGATCGACACCGCTATTGTCGAAATTGTCGAACTTGTGCTGCAGGATCTCGCCGCCGACCGTCCAGGTGTCGTTCAGGGCATGTTCCATGCCCACACCGTAGAAATAGCCGTTATCCGTGGCGCCCGTGCCGCCCAGGGTGGCGTCGGCCCAGGCACCGCCTGCGGTCGCATAGACGAGATTGCTGCCGAGGTCCGCACCGGCCATCAGCTTGAGGCGGGCGACCGAATCCAGCGAACCGGCTGCGCCGCCCGGGCCAAGATCGACATTCGAGGTGTCATATTCGCCTTCGACGCCGAGGACGGTCTTGCCGAGATCCCAGCGATACCCGGCATGGATACCGCCGATCATGCCGTTGCCGTCGGCACCGGCGCCGTTCGAGCCGATATCCGCATAGCCAAGTTGCGCACCGCCATAGAACCCGCCCCAATCGGCCGAGGGGGCGACGACCGCCACCGGCGCCGGGGTGATGACGGGTTCTTCAATGGCCTGCACCGGGCCACCGGCGAGGGCCGGCAGGGCCAGCGGAAGGGCCAGGGTCGAGGTCGCCAGAATGGCTGCAAAGCGTTTCATGTCACTCTCCTTCGTTTCGGGTCCCGCTTCCAACTTAGGAACTGCTCGGTTCCGGCGCGGGACTTCCGGGGTAAACTGTGGGAGTGCGGCGAGGTTCCCGCAACCGGGCGTCACCCCGCTGTGATGGCGCTGTGAAGTCTTGTGTGCAGGTGCAGCATGAACTGGCCGATGGCCACGGCTGCTTCAGCGGAAAGGGGCCGATGCCGTCGCGTCAGGCGCGTTCGGCCAGCGCGAGCCAGTCTTCCTCGGCCGCCGCCAGGGCGGCCTGGCGTTCGGCCAGACCCTCGCTCGCCTTGCGGAACTTGACCGGCTCGGCGGTGAAGAGATCGGGCTGGGCAAGGAAGTCGGACAGTTTGGCGATCTCGGCCTCCAACCGGGCGATCAGCGCCGGCAGGTCGTCAAAGCGTTTGCGTTCCGTGAAGGACAGGCCCTCGCCCCTGGTCTTCGGCGCGGTCTCCTGCTTCAGCTTCGGCGCGGAAGTCACCGGCCTTGCGTCATCTTCCGGCGCAGGGCGCTGTGCGGCATAGTCCGACCAGCCGCCCGGATAGACCATGGCCTTGCCGTCGCCTTCCAGCGCCACGGTGGCCGTTGCGATGCGGTCGATGAAATCGCGGTCATGGCTGACCAGCAGGACGGTTCCGTCAAACTCGCCCAGGAGATCCTGCAACAGTTCCAGCGTCTCCACGTCAAGGTCGTTGGTCGGCTCGTCCAGGATCAGCAGGTTCGCGGGCCGCGCCATCAGCTTGGCCAGAAGAAGCCGCGCCTTCTCGCCGCCCGACAGGCTGCGCACCGGGGCGCGGGCCTGGGCCTCGTCGAAGAGGAAGTCCTTGAGATAGGCGACGACATGGCGGTTCTGGCCGCGCACCAGAACCTGATCGGTCGCGCCGGAAATCGCCATCAGCGGATCTCCGGTCAGGTTTTCCCACAGGCTGGCATCGGCATCCAGGGCGGCGCGCGTCTGGTCGAAGACGGCGATCTCAAGGTTCGTGCCAAGCGAGACAGTACCGGAATCCGGTTCAACTTCGCCGGTCAACATCTTGAGAAGCGTGGTCTTTCCCACACCATTCGGCCCGACGAAGGCCACGCGGTCGCCGCGCAGGACACGCAGATCGAAATCCTTGACGATCAGCTTGTCGCCGAAGCGTTTGGTCAGGCCTTCGGCCTCGATCACCTTGCGGCCCGAAGTCGGCCCCGCCTCGAATTCCAGCGCGGCCGTGCCCTGGCGGCGGATCTGGCTGCGGCGCTCCTCGCGCAGCGCCGCCAGCGCTCGCACCCGGCCCATATTGCGCTTGCGCCGTGCCGAAATGCCCTCGACCGCCCATTTCGCCTCGGCCTTGATCTTGCGGTCCAGCTTGTGACGAGCCTCGTCCTCTTCGGCCCAGACCTGTTCGCGCCACTCCTCGAAGCCCTCGAACCCGGCCTCGCGGCGGCGCACTTCGCCCCGGTCGATCCACAGCACGGCGCGCGACAGGGCCCTGAGAAAGGCGCGGTCGTGGCTGATCAGGACGAAGGCGGTGCGGGTGCCGCGCAATTCCGCCTCAAGCCATTCGATGGCCTGGATGTCGAGATGGTTGGTCGGCTCGTCCAGAAGCATCAGTTCCGGTGCTTCGGCCAGAAGCTTCGCCAGCGCCGCGCGCCGCCGTTCGCCGCCCGAGGCGGTGGCGACCGGCGCTTCGGGGCGGAATTTCAGCCCCTCGGCCACGACCGACAGGCGGTAGCCCTCGCCCTCGGGCAAGGCAGAGGCGGCATAATCGCCCAGTGTCGCAAAGCCCGACAGGTCGGGGTCCTGTTCCATATAGCCCACGGTCACGCCTTGTGGCACGACGCGGGTGCCACGGTCGGGTTCCACCAGCCCGGCCATGACCTTCATCAGCGTCGACTTGCCCGAGCCGTTGCGCCCGACAAGCGCCAGCCGGTCGCCCGGCTGCACGGTCAGCGAAAGCCCGTCGAAAACCGGATTGCCGCCGAAGGTCAGCGAGATGTCGGAAAGCTGGAGAAGGGGTGCGCGCGCCATGCCGGGCAGCTAGGCCCGCCGCAGGCCAAGGTCAACTGCCCGCCGCTTCATCGCGGCGAAAATACTGCGCCGAAGCCCCGCCAGGTCGAGCACCGCGCTGTTCGCCGCCGCAACCCGCACCCCATCTGCCGCAAACGTCCTTGCAGGCGCCGCCCCACGGCCTAGAACAAGGGCAGGAACGGGAGACGGACATGGCCGAGGACGCGCTGGTAATCTTCACCCCCTCGGGCAAGCGGGGCCGCTTTGCCCTTGGCACCCCGGTGCTGACGGCCGCGCGCCAGCTTGGCGTCGATCTCGATTCGGTCTGCGGCGGGCGCGGGATCTGTTCGAAATGCCAGATCACCCCCGGCTATGGCGAATTCCCGAAGCATGGTGTCACCGTCGCGGCGGATGCGCTGAGCGAATGGAACGCGGTGGAAGACCGCTACAAGCGGATTCGCGGCCTGCTGGATGGCCGCCGTCTGGGCTGCCAGGCCAAGGTCATGGGCGATGTGGTCATCGACGTGCCGCCGGAAAGCCAGGTCCATAAGCAGGTGATCCGCAAATCCGCGACCGAGCGGCATATCGAGATGGACCCGGCCACCCGCGCGCTTTACGTCGAGGTGGAAGAGCCCGACATGGAGGAACCCTCGGGCGACTTCGAACGGCTGGCCCGCGCGCTCAAGGCGCAATGGGGCATCGAGGCCATCGACGCCGATCTGACCGTGCTGCGCCGTTTGCAGCCGGTTCTGCGCAAGGGCGAATGGAAAGTCACGGTGGTCTTGAACCGTGGCAATCATGACGCGGCGCATCGGGTGCTGGACATCTTCCCGGGCTTTGACGAAAGGCCGCTTCTGGGGCTGGCGGTGGATCTGGGATCGACCACCATCGCGGCGCATCTGTGCGATCTGCGCGACGGGCGGGTGCTGGCCTCCAGCGGGCTGATGAACCCGCAGATCCGCTTCGGCGAAGACCTGATGAGCCGGGTCTCCTATGCGATGATGAACCCCGGCGGCGATGTGGAAATGACCCGCGCCGTGCGCGAGGCGCTGAACACGCTGTCGGGCGAGATCGCGGGTCAGGCCGGCGTGGCGGCCGAGGCGATCTATGAGATGGTCCTGGTCTGCAACCCGGTGATGCACCATCTGTTCCTGGGCGTCGATCCTGTGGAACTGGGCCAGTCGCCCTTTGCGCTGGCGCAATCCTCCAGCCTGTCGCTGGACACGCGCGAGGTTGATCTGACCGCGCTGAACCGCAATGCCCGGCTGTACGTGCTGCCCTGCATTGCGGGGCATGTCGGCGCGGATTGCGCCGCCGTCGCCCTGTCGGAAGAGCCGCAGAAGTCGAAGGACATGGTGTTGATCGTCGATGTCGGAACCAATGCCGAGATCCTGCTCGGCAATGAGGACCGCGTGCTCGCCTGTTCCTCGCCCACCGGCCCGGCTTTCGAAGGCGCGCAGATTTCAAGCGGACAGCGCGCGGCGCCGGGGGCGATCGAGCGGGTGGAGATCGATCCGGTGACCAAGGAGCCGCGCTTCCGGGTCATCGGCTCGGATTTGTGGTCCGACGATCCGGGCTTTGCGGCGGCGACCGCCGTGACCGGAATCACCGGCATCTGTGGCTCGGGCATCATCGAGGCGGTGGCCGAAATGCGATTGGCCGGTTTGGTCGATGCGGGCGGGCTGATCGGCGGCCCCGAACAGACCGGGACGCAGCGCTGCCTGCCCTATGGCCGGACCCATTCCTATCTGCTGCATGACGGCCGCGCCGAGGGCGGACCGAAGATCATGGTGACGCAGGGTGACATCCGCGCCATCCAACTTGCGAAATCGGCTCTCTATGCCGGGGCGCGGCTGCTGATGGACGAGATCGGGGTTGAGAAGGTCGACCGGGTGACGCTGGCCGGGGCCTTTGGCGCCCATATCAGCGCCAAACACGCGATGGTTCTGGGGATGATCCCGGATGTGCCGATGGAGAAAGTGACAAGTGCGGGCAATGCCGCGGGCACGGGCGCGCGGATCGCGCTGCTGAACCGGGCCGCGCGCGACCAGATCGAGGATGTGGTCCATCACATCCACAAGGTCGAAACCGCGATCGAGCCGCGCTTCCAGGAACATTTCGTCAATGCGAATGCGATCCCGCATGCGGTCGATCCTTTCCCGGAACTGCGCAAGATCGTCAGCCTGCCCGAGGTCAGCTTCAATACGGGCGGCAGCGGCGGCGAGGGGCGCGGGCGGCGGCGGCGGCAAGAGGCCGGCTGAGCGGGCCGTGTAAGGGCTTGCCCGCACGGGGCTTTCGCGACAGGATCGGCGCATGGAGGACCCCGTCGCTGATCTTCTGCACCGCTGTGCCGCGCGCGACCGCGCGGCCTTTTCTGCGCTTTACCGCGAAACATCGGCGAAACTTATGGGCGTCCTGCTCCGTATCCTTGGGCGCAGGTCCGAAGCGGAGGACGCCTTGCAGGAGGTGTACACAAGGGCATGGCTGCGGGCCGGGCGGTATGACGCGCAAAAGGGGCGCGGCATGACCTGGCTGATCGCGATCGCGCGCAACCATGCCATTGACCGGCTCCGCGCCCGCCGCCCCGAGGCCGAGGAGGCGGGCGAGGATCGGCTGGCCCAGTTGGCCGATGCCACGCCGCGCGCCGAGGCCCGTCTGGTGGCGCTGGGAGAAGTGGCGCGGATGCGCGACTGCTTTGACCAGTTGGAACCCGACCGGGCCGAGGCGGTGCGCGGCGCCTATCTGGTCGGCCTGTCCTATGCCGAACTTGCCGCGCGCCATGCGGTGCCGCTGAACACCCTGCGCACCTGGCTGCGGCGCAGCCTTCTGCGCCTGCGGGAGTGTCTGGACGCATGAGCGACACCCCTGCCCTGCCCCCAGACGACGAAAGCGATGCCCTGGCCGCGGAATATGTGCTGGGCGTGCTGGACCTGCCGGAACGGCTTTCTGCCGAGGCGCGGGCGCGGACCGATGGCGCCTTCGCGGCGCGCGTGGCGCGCTGGGAGAACCGCTTCGCGCCGCTGAACGAGGGCTATGACGACGTGCCTGCGCCGCCCGAACTTTTCGCGCGGATCGAGGCGCGGCTTTTCCCGCGCGCATCGGCACAGCGCGGCGGTTGGCTGGGCTGGGCGCTTGGCGGGCTTGCGGTCGCGGTGGCGGTGCTCGCCTTCGTCTTCCTGCCGCTGTTGCAACCGGGCCCCGAGCGTCTGGCGCGGCTTGCGACAGAAGATGGCGCAACGGCCTATGAGGCGACCTGGGTTGAGGGCGACATGACCGTGACCCGCGTCGCAGGCACTCCGGCCCCGCAGGGCCAGGTGCATGAGCTGTGGCTCATACCGCCGGGCGGCGCCCCTGTATCGCTGGGCCTGCTGGAAGCCGCGCCGCTGACCCTGCCAGGCCCGCGCCCGCAGGCGGGCTGGACCCTTGCGATCACGCTTGAACCCGCAGGTGGCAGCCCTATCGATGGCCCGACCGGGCCAGTGGTGATGTCGGCCGAGATCGGCACCTGATCACGGCTGCGTGAAACTTGTCAGATTTCGCCGTTCGCCTGAAACTCCCCCGAAAACCGCCTCGTAACTGCGGGCACAACGGCAGGATGGTCCTGCCGGTCAACGGGAGAGAGACCTGATGAAAGCCCTTCGCCTTGCCGCCATTCTGGCCCTGACCGCCTCGACCGCCTTTGCCGCCAATCCCGATGTCGGCGGAGCGCCGATGTATGAGAACAAGAACATTGTCGAGAACGCGGTGAACTCGGCCGATCACACGACGCTGGTCGCCGCAGTGCAGGCCGCAGGCCTGGTGGAGACGCTGTCGGGCACCGGTCCCTTCACCGTTTTTGCGCCGACCAATGAGGCCTTTGCCAAGCTGCCGGCCGGTACGGTGGAAAACCTGCTGAAGCCGGAAAACAAGGAAATGCTGACCAAGATCCTGACCTGCCATGTGGTCGCGGCCGATGCGATGGCGGCGGATATCGAGAAGATCGTGGCCGATGATGGCGGCAAGCACGTCATCAAGACCGTGGGCGGCTGCGAATTCACCGCCATGGCCAAGGATGGCAAGGTGATGATCGAGGACGGCCAGGGCAATGTTGCCAATGTCACGATTGCCGATGTGAAGCAGTCGAACGGCGTGATCCACGTCATTGACACGGTTCTGCTTCCCGCGATGTAAGTCCCCAGCCCGCGCGAAGCGAAAGGCGGTTGACGGTCCCTCGCCGGCAGCCGTTTCCCTCTGCCCGCCACGCCGTCTCTCCAGACCGCGCTGACCGCAGGACGGTCCATCATCGCCCTGGCCGGGGTTGGCTCGAACGGGGGATAGATCGACATTCGCCGCAAGCCTGGGAACGTGCGCGCAGCTTTGGCGCGCGCCGTGCCGTAGCATCCGCCCAAGACCGAGATCGGCCCGATACGCGCTGCCCTCTGCACAGGCTTCTGGAGCGATTCCGTTGCCCGAAGACTATGTTGCCGCCGAACGGGCGCTTTTCCTGACCGATCGCTAACAGCCGCAGATCACGCTGACGAAACCCTGCACCCGACCCCGGGCGGGCGGCGCGAGGCGCTTGACGCGCCGCCCGGCATGGCATACCTCAGGCCGCACGCGGGTGTAGCTCAATGGTAGAGCAGAAGCTTCCCAAGCTTACGACGAGGGTTCGATTCCCTTCACCCGCTCCATCCCCCGGACAGTACAGGAACAGGCCGATGCGTCCTGCTTTGCTTGCCCTTTTCCTTTGCAGCGCAGGCCCGGCACTGGCCGAAACCCTGCCTTTCGAGGGGAAATGGGACTGCGAGGTCGGCACTTTCACCTTCACCGGCCAGATCTACGATCCTGGCGGCGATCCGATGGACATCCTTGACGCGACGCAGGAAGACGGCGTCTGGGTCCTGACCTTTGCCGATGACTATCAGATCTCGCTCGAGATGAATGCCGACGGCACGATGGGCTGGTATTCGCCGATCTCGGGCGACAGCTTCCTGTGCAAGCCGCTGCCCTGAGCGTATTGGCCTGATGGCGGGCTTTGTGCGGCCCGGGTTCCGGCCTATGCTGCGCGCCGCAGGCCTTTCGCCCGCGATGATGGGGAGGATATGCCATGAAGAAGCTGTTTTCGACCGCCGCCATCGCTTTTGTGCTGGCTGGCCCGGCGCTTGCGACGCAATGCCCGATGCTGATGGGCCAGATCGACGAGGCGTTCAAGACCACGAGTGTTGACGAAGCAACCAAGGCCCAAGTCATGACCCTTTATGAAGAAGGCAAGGCGGCGCATGAGGCAGGCGATCACCCGACCTCGGAAGCCAAGCTGCACGAGGCCATGGCACTCTTGGGCATGTGATCGGGCAGGCCCGCAAAGCCACAGCGGGGGGACGGCAGTGCGCCGCCCCTTTCGCGCCGCAAATCTGGCCGCTAGAAGGGGCGCGGCAGAACAGAAGGAGCCCTGATATGACCACCGACATCACCCGCTACGGCACCGGCCCCCGCATGTCCGAAGCTGTGGCCTATAACGGCATCCTCTGGGTGGCGGGCCAGGTCGGCAACGCCAGCGACCCGGTGGGTGAGCAGACCAAGCAATGCCTCGCCGAAGTCGACCGCATCCTGGCGGGCGCAGGCATCGACAAGGCCCGCATCCTTTCGGCGCAGATCTGGCTGGCCGACATGGCGGATTTCCCTGCTATGAACGCGGTCTGGGACGCCTGGGTGCCGCAGGGCCACACCCCCGCACGCGCGACCGGCGAGGCCAAGCTGGCCACCCCCGACTACAAGGTCGAGGTCATCGTGACCGCTGCGCTGAAGTAAGCGATCCTGCGACGAAGGATCAAGAAGGGGGCCCTGTGGCCCCCTTTGTCATTGGCGCCCTAGCCGCGCAGGAACGCGACGAGCGCCGCGGTGGAGCCATCCTTGCCGTCCGTGCTTGCGCGCCCTTCCAGCACAGGTTCGAGGGCCAGCGCCAGTTCCTTGCCCAGCTCCACCCCCCATTGGTCATAGGAGTTGATGCCCAGGATCACGCCCTCGACGAAGACGCGGTGTTCATAAAGCGCGATGATCTGACCCAAGGTGAAGGGGGTCAGGCTGTCATAGGCCAGCGTCGTCGAGGGGCGGTTGCCGGGAAAGACGCGGTGGCGGGCCTGACGTTCAAGCTCCGCCCCGGTCGCGCCCTTCTTCGCCATGATCGCGCGGGCTTGGTCAAGATTCCGGCCCCGCAGCAGCGCCTCGGATTGCGCCAGGCAATTGGCCATCAGCAACCTGTGCTGATGCGCAAGGTCGGGTTCGTGGCCGCGGCGCGCGATCAGGAATTCGCAAGGCACGACGCGGGTGCCCTGATGGATCAGCTGGTAGAAGGCGTGCTGGCCGTTCGTGCCCGGCTCGCCCCAGACCACGGGGCCGGAATTCACCGGCAGGTCGGACCCGTCCAGCGCCACGCTCTTGCCATTCGATTCCATCTCGAGCTGCTGGAGATAGGCCGGCAGGCGCGACAGGCGCTGGTCATAGGGCAGGACGGCGCGGGTGGCATGGCCGCAGCCCTGATTGTGCCAGATGCCGACAAGGGCCAGCATGACGGGCATGTTCTGCACCAGGGGTGCGGAGAGGAAATGCTGGTCCATGGCACGGCCGCCCGCCAGGAAGCCGTCGAAATCCTGCGGGCCGACCGCGATCATCAGGCCAAGGCCGATCGGCCCCCACATCGAATAGCGCCCGCCGACCCAATCCTCGAAGCCGAAAACACGGGCAGCGTCGATGCCGAAGGCGGCAGTCTTGTCGGCAGCGGTCGAGACGGCGGCGAATTGCGCGGCGGGATTGGCGACCTTTTCCGCCATCCAGCGCCGCGCTGTTTCGGCATTGGTCATGGTCTCGATCGTGGTGAAGGTCTTGGAGGCGACGATGACCAGCGTCGTCTCGGGGTTCAGCCCCTGAAGCGTGTCATGGATATGCGCGCCGTCGACATTCGAGACATAGTGCAGCCGCGGCCCGTCATGGAAAGGCGCAAGGGCCAGCGTCGCCATGGCCGGGCCAAGATCCGACCCGCCGATGCCGATATTGACCACATCGGTGATGGGGCCGCCCTGCCCCATGAAGCGACCCTTCCGCACATCCTCGGCGAAAGCGTAGGCTCGGGCACGGGTGGCGCGGACCTCGGGCAGGACATCGGTGCCGTCGACCTTGATCACGGCTTCGTCGCCCGCGCGCAGGGCGACATGCAGGACGGCGCGGCCCTCGGTCTCGTTGATCTTCGCGCCTTCGAACATGGCCTTGCGCCGATCCGCCACCCCGGCGGCGTCGGCCAAAGCAACGAGGATGTCGCGCGCCTCGCTATCGATGCCGGTCTTGGCATAGTCGAGCAGCATTCCATCCGCCGTCACCGAGAATTCGGCGGCGCGGTCGCCTACAGCGAAAAGATCCAGGATGGGCCGGTCGGCAGTGGCTTTGGCATGGGCGACAAGCGCATCCCAGTTCGTCATGGCGGCAGTTCCTATTCGGCCCAATGGACAGTGGCGTTGGCGAGCACCGCCTTGACCGGCGCCTCGCTGGCGGACAGGCCCTGCGCGCGCTCAAGCGCGGCGCGCTTTTCCGGGCCGGTGATCAGGATATGAATGTTCATCGCGCCCGCCAGCACCGGCGCGGTCAGCGTGACGCGCGGCTCGCCCGCGGCTTCGGCCCGCATCGCCAGAAGCAGCGGCGCATCGGCGGCCAGCGCTTCTTCCAGCCGGTCGGCGCCCGGGAAAAGCGAGGCCGTGTGCATGTCGGTGCCCATGCCCAGCAGCAGGACCGAGATCGGCAGATGCGGCCTGATCCCCTCGGCCAGCGCCTCGAGCGCTGGTTCGGGGGTGGTGAAGCCTTCACGGTGCAGCGGCACGAAGTTTGCCGCGGCCGCGCGACCGCGCAGCAGGCGCTGACGCAGGAGGCGGGTGTTCGACCGCTCGCTGGTCTCGTCGACCCATCGCTCGTCATTCAGGAAGATCGCGACATTGGCCCAGTCGATATCCACCCCAGACAGCGTATCGAAGATCGGCCCCGGCGTGGTGCCGCCCGGCACGCAGAACGAGGCCCTGCCATCGCGGCGCAGGAAATCGGCCAGTTGGCCGGCAATCCGGTCGGCAAGGCCCAGATACATGAATTCCCGATCCGGGTAGGTTACCAGTTCCATCACTTGATCTCCCGCCAGCGTCGCCCGTCGCGATGCATCAGCATCAACGCATCTTCCGGGCCGGACGTTCCGGCGTCATAGGGCTGCGGACGGTCGCCCCGCGCTTCCCAGCCTTCGATGATCGGGTCGGTCCAGGCCCAGGCGGCCTCGACCTCGTCGCCACGCATGAAAAGGGTCTGGTTGCCGCGGATCACATCCATGATCAGCCGTTCATAGGCATCGGGCACCTCGGCCGCCTCTGGCCCAAGCGCGGTCGCAAAGGACATGTCCAGCGGCACCTGGGTGAGCCGCATCCCGCCCGGCCCCGGTTCCTTGATCATGACCATCAGGTGCATCCCTTCGTCGGGTTGCAGGCGGATCACCAGAACATTCTCGCGCCAGCCCTCGGCATCGTCAAAGATCGAATGGGGCGGCTCGCGGAAGGTGACGGCGATCTCGCTGGCGCGGGCGCGCAGACGCTTGCCGGTGCGCAGATAGAAGGGTGTGCCCTTCCAACGCCAGTTCGAAATCGCGACCTTCAGCGCGATGTAGCTTTCGGTGCGGCTGTGCGGGTTCTCGGAATCCTCCAGATAGCTGCCCTCGCCGCCGCCACCAAGATATTGACCCCGCACGATATCCTGCGGCTGCACAGGGTCGAGCGCGCGGATGACCTTGAGCTTTTCGTCGCGCACGGCATCGGGGTCGAAGTGATAGGGCGGCTCCATCGCGATCAGGCAGAGAAGCTGCATCAGGTGGTTCTGAACCATGTCCCGCATCGTGCCGGATTTGTCGTAATAGGCGCCGCGCCCGTTCACGCCCACCGTCTCGGCGACGGTGATCTGGACATGGTCGATATATTCCGACTTCCACAACGGCTCGAACAGGATATTGGCGAAGCGCACCGCCATCAGGTTCTGCACCGTCTCTTTGCCAAGGTAATGGTCGATCCGGTAGATCTGGCTTTCGGTGAAATGCTTGGCCAGCGTTTCGTTCAACGCGCGCGCCGAGGCGAGATCACGACCGAAGGGCTTTTCCACCACGATGCGGGCATCTGGCCCGGCAATGCCATTGTCGGTCAGGCGCAGGGCGATGTCGCCGAACAGGGCCGGCGCGACCGAGAAGTAATAGGCCTGCACCACATCGGAGCGCATGGTTTCCTTGAGCTGCGACCAGCCTTGCGTGCCCTTGGCGTCGATGGCGACATAGGACAGGCGCTGGAGGAAGGCGGCGAGCGCCTCTTTGTCCTGCGCGGCCTTGGGCATGAATTCCGCCACAGCATCGGCCACCAAGGCGCGAAACTCGTCATCGCTGTGTTCGGCCCGCGCGGCGCCGATGATGCGGGCCTCGGGCGGCATCTGCCCGGCCTGGAACCGGCGGAACAGGCCCGGCAGTATCTTGCGGCGGGCGAGGTCGCCAGTGCCGCCGAAGATCACCAGATCGAAAGCCTCGACCGGAATGACACGCGCGACCATGGGTGGCTCCTCGGGATGTCTGTTAGCGCTAACAGTGGCTTTCTAGCGCGAAGCCACTGCCCTGTCCAGCACAGCTTCTAGCACCTTTGGAGCCAGGGCCAAAGGCCAGGGACGTTACAGAAGCCAGGAGCGCCGACGTCACGCCTCCAGTTCGGCATCCCAATAGAGGTAATCCATCCAGCTGTCATGCAGGTGGTTCGGCGGAAAGCGGCGGCCATGAGCCTGCATTTCCTCGGCGGTCGGAGGACGCGCCGGGCGGCGCAGCGTCAGACCGGACTGGCGCAGGGTCTTGTTGCCCTTTCGCAAATTGCAGGGCGAACAGGCGGCGACGACATTTTCCCAGGACGTGATCCCCCCGCGCGAGCGCGGCACGACATGATCAAAGGTCAGATCGCCCTTCGATCCGCAATACTGACAGCAGAATTCGTCCCTCAGAAAAAGATTGAAGCGCGTGAAGGCCACGCGCTTCTGGGGTTTGACGAATTCTTTCAGAACCACGACGGAAGGTATCCTGAACTCTTGCCGTTGACTGCGCACCACATGGTCATATTCGGCGACAATCTGCACCCGATCGAGGACGGCGGCCTTGATCGCCTCCTGCCAGGGCCAAAGGCTGAGCGGATAGTAGCTGAGCGGCCGGTAGTCGGCGTTCAGCACCAGCGCGGGAAAATGCTTGAGCGCGGCGGGATCGCGTACGAACTGGGTCCTGAAATCGCCGTCCATTGCCGTCCGATACTCCGCTCTTGCCCGCAGCGGCCGGAACATCCGTCCGGTCTCCTGCGCCCGATGGCCCGAGGGCCGGGAACCCACCCCCGATAGGCTGACTATATCTGGGCCAAAGCCCCACGCAACCCCCCAGCATCTGTGGCACGACCGCAAGGGGCTTGGGTGCCACCTTTGTGAGATTTGGTGTCAGTCGCATGACAATCTACAGGCGGCGCTGCCAAATATGTCAAAAGCCCGGGGGGTGACCCGGGCCTTTGCTTGGTCATGTCAGTCGATTTCAGGCGGCGGCGACGGCGCGCTTGGTCAGAACCTTGATCAGATTCGCCCGGTATTCCGGGGTGCCATGCAAATCGCCCATCAGGGTTGAAGGATCGACGCTGAGCCCGTCAATTGCAGCAGCCGAGAAATTCTTCGACAGCGCGGCTTCGGCCTCTGACCAACGGAAAACGCCATCCGCCCCGGCTCCAGTGACCGCGACGCGCACACCCGAGGGGTATTTCGCCACGAAGACCCCGGTCAGGGCAAAGCGGCTCGCGGGCTGCTCGAACTTCACATAGGCGGCCTTTTCGGGGATCGGGAAGACGACTTGGGTAACAATCTCGCCTTCTTCCAGCGCCGTGGTGAAGAGGCCCTGGAAATACTCATCGGCGGCGATACGGCGCTTGTTCGTCACCACCGTCGCGCCCGAGGCCAGGACGCCCGAAGGGTAGCAGGCCGCCGGGTCGTTGTTGGCGATCGAGCCGCCCACCGTGCCACGGTTGCGCACGGCAGGGTCACCGATACCACCGGCAAGCTTCGCCAAAGCCGGATAGGCCGAGGCCGCCTCTTTCGCGACAACCGCATGAGGGGTGGCGGCGCCGACTGACAGGTTGCCGCCTTCCGCCTTGACACCCTTCATCGCGGCGATGCCGGTCAGGCTGACCAAGGTGGTCGGCGCGGCCAGGCGCTGCTTCATGGTGGCGATCAACGTCTGGCCACCGGACAGGGCCTGCGCCCCTTCCTGTGCCAGTGCCTTGACGGCCTCTTCCACCGAGGCGGGTTTGACGAAATCGAAATTGTGCATGATTTGCCCTCCTCAGCCCTGCATGGCCTGCCAGACCCGCTTGGGCGAGACCGGCATGTCAATATGCGTCACGTTCTTGTGGCCACCGCGGCGCAGCGCGTCGACCACGGCGTTGACCACAGCGGGCGGCGAACCGATGGCCCCGGCCTCGCCGCAGCCCTTCACACCCAGCGGATTGTGGGTACAGGGCGTATTGCAGCTGTGATCGACCGTGTAGAACGGCACGTCATCGGCGCGCGGCATGGCATAGTCCATGAAGCTGCCCGACAGAAGCTGCCCGCCCTCGTCATAGGTGGTGTTCTCCAGCAGCGCCTGGCCGATGCCCTGCCCGACGCCGCCATGGACCTGGCCCTGGACGATCAGCGGGTTCATCACGTGGCCGAAATCATCCGCGGCGGTGAAGCTGCAAATCTCGACCCTTCCCGTGTCGGGATCGACCTCGACCTCGCAGGCATAGGCGCCTGCCGGGAAGGTGAAGTTGCCCGGATCGTAGAAGGCCGATTCCTCAAGCCCCGGCTCCAGCGTTTCCAGCGGGTAGTTGTGCGGGACATAGGCCGAGAAGGCGATTTCGCCAAAGGTCTTGGCCTTGTCGGTGCCCGCGACCTGGAACTTGCCGTCTTCAAAGGTGATGTCGCCTTCCGCGGCTTCCAGCATATGGGCCGCGATCTTCTTGCCCTTGGCGATGATCTTGTCGACTGCCTTCACCATGGCGGTGCCGCAGACCGCGAGGCTGCGCGAGCCATAGGACCCCATGCCGAAGGGGATTTTCGAAGTGTCGCCATGGACGATCTCGACCGAAGCTTCCGGGATGCCCAGCTTGTCGGCCACGATCTGCGCGAAGACCGTCTCATGGCCTTGGCCGTGGCTGTGCGCCCCGGTCAGGACCGAGATATTGCCGGTGGCGTTCACCCGTACCGTCGCGGCGTCATACAGGCCGACGCGGCTGCCCAGCACGCCCACCAGATGCGAAGGCGCGATGCCGCAGGCTTCGATCCAGGTCGAATAGCCGATGCCGCGCAGCTTGCCCTTGGCCTTGGACACCGCCGCGCGCTTGTCGAAGCCCGCGATGTCGCCCAGCTCGATCATCTTGTCGAGCGTGGCGTGGTAATTGCCGGTATCATACACAAGGCCGACCGGCGTGGTGTAGGGGAAGGCGCCGGGGTCGATGAAGTTCTTGCGCCGGATCTCGATCTTGTCGAGCCCAAGCTCATCGGCTGCCTTGTCGATCACCCGCTCGATCGAGAAGGTCGCTTCCGGGCGGCCTGCGCCGCGATAGGCATCGACCGGGGCGGTGTTGGTGAAGACGGTCTTCACGTTCACATAGACCAGCGGCGTCTTGTAGGGACCCGCCATCAGCGTGCCATGCAGGAAGGTCGGCGTCGCGGTCGAGAAGTTCGACAGATAGGCGCCGACATTGGCCAGCGTCTCGGTGCGCAGCGCCAGGAAGGTGCCGTCCTTGTCCAGCGCAAGCTGGATCTTCGTCACATGGTCACGGCCATGGGCATCCGACAGGAAGGCTTCCGACCGGGTCGCCACCCATTTCACCGGACGTTTCAGGTGCTTGGCCGCGGCCAGCACAGCCGCCTCTTCCCCGTAGTGATAGATCTTCGAGCCGAAACCGCCGCCCACATCGGGCGCAATCACGGTCAGTTTGTTCTCCGGGATGCCCATCACGAAGGCCGCGATCAGCAGGCGGTGCAGGTGCGGGTTCTGCGAGGTGGTGTAAAGCGTGTAGTCCTCGGTCCCGGGGTTGAAATCGGCCAGCGAGGCGCGCGGCTCCATCGCATTCGGGACAAGGCGGTTGTTCACCAGCTCCAGAGTGGTGATATGCGGCGCCTTGGCGAAGGCCGCGTCGACGGCGGCGCGGTTGTCCTCGATCCAGCCCCAGTCGAAGCAGAGGTTGTCGGGGATCTCGTCATGCACGCGGTTCGATGGGTCGGCGATGGCGGCGGCCATATCGACGATGGCGGGCAATTCCGTGATGTCGGCCTCGATCGCCTCGGCGGCATCGCGGGCCTGTTCCTCGGTCTCGGCCACGACGACCGCATAGGCATCGCCGACATGGCGCACCTTGCCATGGGCCAGCACCGGACGCTTCGGCTCGCGCATCGGCGTGCCGTCACGGCTGTTGATCAGCCAGCCCGCAGGATTGCCGCCCATGGCGGCGAAATCTTCGCCCGTCATGATGCACAGGACGCCCGGCATGGCGGCGGCCGCGGTGGTGTCGATCTTGTTGATGCGGCCATGGGCCATGTCACTGCGGGCAAAGGCGGCATAGGCCTGGCCCCGCAGGTTTATATCGGCCGTGTAGCGGCCCTTTCCGGTGAGGAACCTGATGTCCTCGCGGCGCTTCATCGGAGCGCCAATGCCCGTATCCTTCGGCATGAAATCCTCCCTGGCGGCCCGTCCGTTCGCGCGGCGGGCGATGTGGCGTGGTGTGGCGGTCAGGCCGGAATGGCCGAGATGTCCTGGCCCGAGGCCTGGAGCACCGCCTTGACGATGTTGTGATAGCCCGTGCAGCGGCAAAGGTTGCCCTCGAGCCCGTGGCGCACTTCTGCCTCGGTCGGCTTGGGGTTGTTGGCCAGAAGCGCCGCCGAAGCCATCACCATCCCCGGCGTGCAGAAGCCGCATTGCAGCCCGTGGCAATCCTGGAAGGCCTGTTGCAGCGTCGACAAGGAACCGTCGGCATTGGCCATGCCCTCGATCGTCTTGACCTCGGCCCCGGCGGCATCCAGCGCGAAGACCGCGCAGGACTTCACGGCCTTGCCATCCAGATGCACCGTGCAGGCGCCGCACTGGCTGGTGTCACATCCGACATGGGTGCCCGTGAGGCCCAGCCCTTCGCGCAGGAACTGGACCAGAAGGGTCCTGCCCTCGACCTCGCCCGAGACGGACTTGCCGTTCACGGTCATCGTGACTTTCGTCATATTACTCCTCCCTTGGAATCCCTGGGTCAGTGCGGCGGTTCATGCGTCGGGCGGTTCAGCCGCCGATCAATCGCTTGAACCATCCTTTCTTCTTCTCGGGTGACTCGGCAATGGCTTCGTCATCTTCTGCCTGCGCCGATCCAGCCTCGGCCGGGCCTTCGACAGCGGCCTGAAAGCGCGTGAAGAAATCGTCGGCCATCTTCTTGGCGAAACTGTCGATGATGCGGCTGCCAAGCTGGGCAATCTTGCCGCCGACATTTGCATCGACGTCATAGGTCAGCTTGGTCCCGGCGCCCGAAGGCTCCAGCGTCACCACCGCGCCGCCCTTGGCGAAGCCGGCGACGCCGCCCTTGCCCTCGCCCGAGATCTTCACCGATTTGCCCTCGACGATATCCGACAGCGTCACCACGCCGGTGAATGTGGCCGAGACCGGGCCGACCTTCTGCTTCACCGTCGCCTCATAGCCATCGGCGATCGAGCCGGTCATCGATTGGCAGCCGGGAATACACTCCTTCAGCACCTCGGGGTCGAGGATGGCGGACCAGACCAGAGCGGGCGGTGCCGCGATCTCGCGGGTATCGGTAAGTTTCATGCGAGTCCTCCCAAGCGTTGCGGCCAGCCTAACGAGACCGCGCCGATGCTGCCATGATGCCTTGGTCGTAGGATGACCGGTTCAGATTTTCGCCAGAACCTGTTGCAACTCCTGCGTCTCGATCGGTTTGAGGATGACCCCGATCCCGGCTGCCGCAGCAGCGCTGGCCAGATCGGGGCTGCGGTCGGCGGTGATCAGCCAGACCGGCAAGGGGCCATGCAGGGCACGGAACTCGACCAGGAAGCTCAGGCCGGTGCGCCCCGTGCCAAGCTGGTGGTCGGCGAGGATCAGGTCGGGCAGGATGCCGATCTCCTCGATCAGCGCCAAGGCCTCTTCACCAGAACCGGCCTCGATCACCGTCAGACCCCATTTTTCGAGAAGCAGGGTCAGGGCAGCGCGCAATTCGGCATCATTCTCGACCAGGAAGGCGATCTTGTCCTGCGCATCGGGGCGCGGCAGCGGCCGGTCGGGCGCTATCTCGACCGGGGGGGCGGCAAGCGCCCGATCAAGCCGCAAGGCAAAGCAGGTGCCCTGCCCCAGCGTCGAAAACAATCTAAGCTCATGGCCAAGAAGCGCACAGGCGCGGTCGACGATGGCGAGGCCCAGGCCCATGCCTTCGGAAGCCGAGGCGCGGGCATTCAGGCGGTGGAATTCCTTGAAGATGTCGCGCTGCGCCTCCGGCGGGATGCCGGGCCCGGTGTCGCGCACCTCCAGCCTTATGGCGCCGCGGTCCCGGCGCGCGCCCACGAGGACGCGTCCGGTTTCGGTATAGCGGATCGCGTTGGAGATCAGGTTCTGCAGGATGCGGCGCAGATAGGCGGGGTCGGTTTCGACCACGGCTGCGCTCGGCATGACTGTCAGCGCCAGGCCCTTGGCGGCGGCAAGGGGGGCGAATTCCTCGGACATGCGGCGCAGCAAAGGGTCCAGCGACACCGGTCCGACGCTGACCGCCGCCTTGCCGGATTCCAGCCGCGAGATATCCAGCAGCGCGGCCAGCAGCCCCTCGACCGATTGCAGCGCGTTCTGCGCCTTGTCGAGCGAGAGCCGCGCCCCTGGGTCAAGCCTTTCGTCGGCAATGGACGAGATATACAGCTTGGCCGCCGACAAGGGTTGCAGAAGGTCATGGCTGGCAGCGGCGACAAATCGCGAGCGGCTGGCATTGGCGCGTTCGGCGTCGGCCAGCGCATCCTGCAATTCCAGCGTTCGCTCGGTCACCCGCGCCTCGAGCGTTTCATTGGCCCGCGACAGCGCCGCCAAAGCCTCGCGCTCGCCGGTGACATCGGTGAAGCTGATCACGAAACCCGCATCGGGCATTTCCTGCGCGAAACAGTCGAGGATCAGCTCTGTCCCGCGGCGCAATTCGAAATGCAGCGCCCCGCGGCCCGATCCGCCCGCGACCCAGGCCAGGATCGCCGCCTCATCCGCGCCGCCGCCCAGTTGCATCTGCGCGCCGATCCGGGCGAAGATCGTCTCGAACCCCGTGCCCATGCGTGTGCCACCCGCAGGCAGAGCCAAAAGCTCGGCCAGGCGCCGGTTCCAGCCTGCCAGCCGGGCAGAGGCATCAAAGATCGCCACGCCCTGGCTGATATGGTCCAGCGTGGCGCGGATCATGCGGGCCTGATCGTCCAGGAGCCTCCCGCGCTCGTGCCGCTCGGCGCGGATGATGTCGGTCACATCGGTCTGAAGGATCACCGTGCCGCCATCAGCAGTGCGATGCTCCGAGACCTGAACCCAGTGATCGGCATCCATGCGGACGTTGAAGATGACGTGACGGTCCTGATGCCGTCGCAACCGGGCCACCGCCCAATCGTCGGGCGTCAGGTCATGCGGCAGCGACAGGAAGGCAGAGCGGGCGACAAGACCGACATAGTCGGCAAAGGTGATGCCGGCGCGCAGGCTGGCGCGGATGTCGGGCATGTGCATTCCGAAGCGCGAATTGCACATGACGAGATTCTCATCCACGTCGAACAGCGCAAAGCCTTCCTGGATCGTCTCGATCGCATTGGCGAGGTTGTTGCGCGCGGCCTCCGCCTCGCGCTTGGCCTCGCCCAGCCTTGTATTCGTGCTGTTCAAGAGATCCAGCGCATGGCCCAGTTCACGCGTGCGGGCGCGGACCTGATCTTCCAGCATCGCTGCGCGCTGGAACTGCGCATAGGCAGCACCGGAATCGTCGGTCACCTGCTCGACCCGGCGCATCAGCACTTCGGCAATGGTCAGAAGCTTCTCGGCCCGCCGCTCGGGGCTGTCGGAAGGGTCGATCAGCGCTTCAATCATGCTCGGGCGTCCTCCAAGTTCTCCTCGGGCGGATACAGGGCCACACCGGTCATGGTCTGGTTGACATGCATGGAATTCATCTGCTCGCCATAGGTCGAGAAACCCGTCACCGCATGGTCGCGCAACAAGGCCGAGACCGCGCCATAGCGCTGCTTTTCCTGCGCTTCCATCCGGCGCAGGATGCAATCGCAGGCAAGGATGGCGGCAGGGGTGCCGCCTTCGGAAAGACCGGTCAGCGCAGCCTCCAGATGCACCGCCATGTCCTGCGGTTCGGCCAGGGTCAGCACAAGCCCCTCGTCAATAGCCGAGAAGAAAACCAGATCCCCATTCGGCGCCATGCGCTGGATCGCCCGGACATGGTGCTTGCCGCCGATCCGCACGACAACCGGATGGGCCGCAAAGGTGAAGGTGGTCAGCTGCCCCGGATCCTTGCCCAGAAGCCGGGCATATTCGCGCGCCGCCGGTTCGGCATTGATGCGGCGGACGATGCGGTTGGCAGGGTCGGCCTCGGTCACCACCATGCGCCTTTCGGTCGGAACAAGATGATCCAGACTGAAGACCTTCACCCGGCAGGACGTCCGCACCAGAGTCAGCACAGCGGCGCCCTGCCGGAAAGCTCCATTCGACAAGACGAACGTTTCCAGAAACCGCGTGCCGTCGCCCGCCGATCCGCCGAAAAGCGGCATCGGGCCAAGGCCGGGGCCAAGGGCGGCGGTCAACTCATCCTCGCGGATCGACAGGCCATCGACCATCAGGAAGGCGAATTCGCTGTGCCAGCCCGGATGCGCCCCCGCCAGGGCGGCGCGGCTGCGGATCATGGTGCCGATCAGATCCTGCGCGTCGATCCGGGACAGGTCGATGGTCAGGCTGTCCGTGGCGAAAGCCCCCGTCGGCAGGCCAAGCGCGACGATCTCGCCCTCGACATAGCCGGAGGCACCGATTTCGCCGGCAGTGGTGCAGCCGATCACGGGTGTCTCGCCAAAGGCTGCGGGCAGGCTTGCGGCCAGGCGGTCCAGATCGGCTTCGGGCGAGACAAACAGCATGATCGTCGCGAAGGGTCCGGGGCCAAGCGCGCGGGCGAGCTGTCTTGCTGCATCCGGCGCACGCGCGTCGCAATGCGCGCGCGGCATGACGGCGGACGCCCCAAGGGGCGGTCCGGCGCCCTGGCGCGGGCCCTGGTCTTTCATCACGGACATTCCTCCCCCTGCCGCGATCCTCTCCTGCCGCCCTTGGCCCGGCGGCGGGGCGCGCCTCAGCCCCCTTCCGGCATCAGGCTGGCGAAATGGGTCTCGCGGGCCAGAAGCACCGCCTGCGTCCGGCTTTGCACCCCAAGCTTGCGCATGATCGCGGTGACATGGGCTTTCACCGTCGTCTCAGCGATGGACAGCTCCCAGGCGATCTGCTTGTTCAGCATCCCCTCGCAGATCAGCTGCAGGATCCGCGCCTGTTGCCGGGTCAGGAGCGCCAGCCGTCCGATCGCCTCGTCCCTGGGCCCCGGCCGCGCATCGGGTGCCGCATCATAACCTTCCGGCAGGAATCGTTGCCCGCGCGCGATCTGCTCCAGCGCGGCGCGGAACATATCGCGCTTGGCATGTTTCGGCACGAAGCCGGCCGCCCCTGCCGCCAGGCAGGCGCGGATCACCCGGTTTTCAGCAAGCGAGGAGACCACAAGCACCGGCACGCCGCCCGCCGCCTGGCGCAGGCGGATCAGTCCGTCCAGCCCGTCGACGTCCGGCAGGTTCAGGTCCAGCACCACAAGATCGGGCGGTGCGGCGGAATCAAGGCGCTTGAGCGCGAGATCCAGCCGGTCCGCCGTCTCGACCGCTTCGATCCCGGCTATGGCGCGCAGGGTCATCGCCAGCGCATCGCAGTAAAGCGGGTGATCGTCCACGATCAGCGCAGAACGCAGCGGGCGGAAGGGGATCGGATCGGTTGACGAAGTGGGAGCCATGGGAAGCGCCGGGTCTATGGGGTCTGGGGCAAAGCCTAGCGCGGTCCGGGCCCTGCCACCAGTGGACTTAGGTGGCAGGCCGCGCAGCGCCCTTGGCTGGCTTTCGCAGACTTGCATCGCCCAGGCTTGCCGCCCCCGGTCTGCCCGGCCTAGAAAGCATGACCGCTCCAGCCTTACGGACCCAGCGCCATGCCATTGCCCCGCCGTCATCTCCTTCTCGCCGCCCTGCCCCTTGCGCTCGCCGCTTGCGGGGCGCCAAGGCAGCGCGAAGAGGATCGTACCGGGCTGCATGGCGGAGAGACTCCGCAGATGCGCGCGCTGATCCGCAAATATGCGGCCCTGTACGACATGCCGGAAAGCCTGATCCACCGCGTCGTCCAGCGCGAAAGCGGCTATAATCCCGCCGCCCGCAATGGCCCCTACTATGGCCTGCTGCAGATCCATCCACGCACCGCCCAGACCATGGGCTATGATGGCCCGCCCGAAGGTCTGCTCGATGCCGAGACCAACCTGAAATATGCTGGCAAATACCTGCGCGGGGCCTGGCTCGTGTCGCGCGGCGACCAGGATCGCGCGATCATGTGGTATTCCAAGGGCTATTACTACGAGGCCAAGCGCATGGGCATTCTGCGCGAAACCGGCCTTGTACGCTGAGGCAGCCTAGTACCAGGCATCTGCCATCTCGGACTTGCGCCGCGCCACGAAGTCAGCCAGCGCCTCGGCCTTGTCGATGGCCAGGGGCGGCGCCTCGTAGTCGCGCAGCCGTTGCTTCCAGGCCCGGTTCGCCCGCGTCGCCGCATCGGCGCTGCCCGCCGCTTCCCATTTCTCAAAGGGCTCGTTGTCGGCCATGCCCGAATCCCAGAAGGCGGTCTCGTAATTCGCCATCGTATGGCTGCAACCGAAGAAATGGTTGCCTGGTCCCACTTCGGCGAAAGCATCGACCGCAAGCTGGTTGTCATCAATCTTGATGCCGTCAAGATAGCTGTGCAACGCGCCGCAAAGGTCGTCATCCAGCATGAACTTCTCGTAGGACATGCTCAGAAGCCCGTCCAGAAACCCGGCCGAATGCAGGATGAAGTTGGCCCCGCAATGAATGGCGGCCAGCATCGACATCGTGCCTTCGGTCATGGCCTGGGCGTCGGGCAGTTTCGACGTGGTGAAATTGCCCGAGCAGCGCAGCGGCAGGTTCAACCGCCGCGCCAACTGGCCGATCGCCATGCTTCCGATCGCGGGTTCCGGCGTGCCGAAAGTGGGCGAGCCCGATCGCAGCGACATCGAGGACAGGAAATTGCCGAAGATCACCGGCGCGCCTTTGCGCTCCAATTGGGTCAACGCACATCCGGCCATGGTCTCGGCGAGGCTTTGCGCGATGCCGCCCGCGCTGGTCACCGGCCCCATGGCGCCGCCCAGGATGAAGGGCACGACCACCGCCGCCTGATTGGCCCGCGCATAGGCACGCAGGGACCGCGTCATGGTGCCATCCCAGACCAGGGGTGAGTTCACGTTCACATTGCCAAGGATGGTGCAATTCGCATCGACGAAATCGGCGCCGAACAGGATACGGCACATCTCGATACTGTCTTCGCTGCGCTCCTCGGCGGTCACCGAACCCATGAAAGGGCGGTCCGAAAGCTCGATATGCGCCATGACCATGTCGAGATGGCGCTTGTTCACCGGAATATCGGTCGGCTCGCAGATCGTGCCGCCGGAATGGTGGAAGTTCGGGCTTGCCTGCGCCAGCCGGATAAAGTTGCGGAAATCCTCCAGCGTGCCGAAGCGGCGGCCGCGGTCAAGATCCATGACGAAGGGGCTGCCATAGGCGGGTGAGAAGACGACGTTCCGGCCGCCGATGCGCACCGAATGGGCCGGGTTGCGGGCATGCTGGGTGAATTCCGCCGGCGCCGAGCGCAGGATCTCGCGCAGCATCCCCGGCTCGAACCGGACCAGCAGCCCCTCGATCTTTGCCCCCGCCCGCTTCCAATGGTCCAGCGCCACCGGATCGTCGCGGAACTCGATCCCGGTTTCGGCCAGGATACGGTCGGCAGCCGCCTCGACTTTCAACAGGTTCTCTTCCGAGAGGATGTCATAGGTCGGGATGTTGCGGGTGATATAGGGTCGTCCCACCCCCGGACCCTTGCGGCTGCGTTCCGCCGTCCGTGCCTGCCGCCCGCTGCGCCGTTGTTCGTTCATCGCCGCTCCCCCCGCTGACAGGACCATCAAAACCGATCCGTACGGATAGTCCCGCACGGAACCGACTCCTGAAGGCCTGAATTCACCTTCATCTCGGCTCAAACACCTTCGGGGCGCCGGGGGGTAGACAGCCCCCAAGGACCAGTCTCAGGTCACCACATCCGGCGCATTGCGGCCGGTAAAGCCCGCGATCCCCGCAATCGCATGGGCGGCCGCGATCACCGGAGCGAGCGCGGATTGCGGCTCTTCTTCCAGCTCGTCCGGTCCGGTGACGAAGCGCTCGACATACAGGCGCAGTGTCGCGCCTTCGGTGCCTGTTCCCGACAGGCGGAACACTGCGCGAGAGCCGCCATCGAACAGCACCCGCACCCCCTGCTTGGTCGAGACCGAGCCATCCACGGGATCGGTATAGGCGAAATCGTCGGCATGGCTCACCACCAGCCCGTCATAATCCATGCCCTTCAGCGCCGAGAGCTTGCCGCGCAACGCCGCCATCATCGCATCGGCGCGGTCGGTCGGGATCGCCTCGAAATCGTGGCGGCTGTAATAGTTGCGGCCATAGCGATGGAAATGTTCGCGCAGGATCTGCGCCACGCTTTCCTTGCGCACCGCCAGGATGTTCAGCCACAGAAGGATCGCCCAAAGCCCGTCCTTTTCGCGCACATGGTCCGAGCCGGTTCCGAAGCTCTCTTCGCCGCAGATCGTCGCGCGACCGGCATCCAGCAGGTTGCCGAAGAACTTCCAACCCGTCGGGGTTTCATAATGATGCAGCCCCAGCGCCTCGGCCACCCGGTCGGCGGCGGCGGAGGTGGGCATCGAGCGCGCGATTCCCTTCAGCCCCGCCTTGTAGCCGGGCGCGAGATGGGCATTGGCCGCCAGCACGGCCAGACTGTCGGAGGGCGAGACATAGATCCCGCGCCCGACCACCATGTTGCGGTCGCCATCGCCATCCGAGGCGGCGCCGAAGTCGGGCGCGTCCGGCCCGAACAACTCGTCCATCAGGGCCTTGGCCCAGGTCGGGTTCGGGTCGGGATGAAGACCACCGAAATCCGGCAGGGGCACGGCATTGACCACCGTCCCCGGCGCGGCACCAAGGCGCTTTTCAAGGATCTCAACCGCATAGGGCCCGGTGATGGCGCACATGGAATCCATGCGCATCCGAAAGCCGCCCGCGAACATCGCCCTGATCGCGGAAAAATCGAAAAGGCTTTCCATGAGCGTTGCGTAATCCGCCACGGGATCGACCACATCGACCTGCATCCCCGCCAGTTCTTGCCGGCCAAGGCGGGCCAAATCCACGTCTTGCGCCTCGGCAACGCGGTATTCAGTGATGGAGGTCGTGCGGGCATAGATCGCCTCGGTTACCGATTCCGGGGCGGGACCACCGTTCGGCATGTTGAACTTGACGCCGAAATCCTCATTCGGGCCGCCCGGGTTGTGGCTGGCCGACATGATGATGCCGCCATCGGTCTTCATCAGCCGGATCAGGTGGCTGGCGGCAGGGGTCGACAGCAGCGCCCCCTGTCCCACGATCACCCGCGCCGCGCCATTGGCCGCCGCCATGCGCAGGATCACCTGCGCGGCGCGGTCGTTGAAATAGCGCCCGTCGCCGCCCAGGACAAAGGTCTTGCCCTTGCAGTCCACCACGTCGAACAGCGACTGGACGAAATTCTCCAGATAGTGTCGGCCCATGAAGACCGGCGTCTTCTTGCGCAACCCGCTGGTGCCGGGCTTCTGGCCCGCGATCGGGCTGGTGGCGACGGTGGTGATCATTGGTCTTCTCCCTTGACCGGCGCGGGCTCGGCCCGCAGCAGCAGCACTGATTGCGCCGGAACCTCGTCCGGGGCTGGCCCCTCGGTCAAGTCCGGTCGCGTCGTATCGAGGATCAACTGCCAGCCCGGCGCGGTGGCGGGCAACGCCAGGGGGACGGCCGGGCCACAGTTGAACACGGCGAAAAGCGCGTCTTCATCCGGGCGCTCGCCCTCGGCAGCATGGCGCAGTTCAACGCAAAGGCAACGGAAGGCCGGATCGTGCCAGTCCTGCGGGCTGGGTTCGCGGCCATCGGGGCGGTGCCAGATCACGTCTCGCAACCCATCCTGCGCGCGTTCGCGGGCGTGCAGGAAACGGCGCTGGCGCAGGATCGGCGTCTCGCGCCGGATCGCCGCCAACCGCGCGATGAAACGCGCCAGCGCGGGATCGGCCCCGTCCCAATCCAGCCAGCTGATCGCATTGTCCTGGGCGTAGGCATTGTTGTTGCCGCCCTGGCTGTGGCCCAGCTCATCCCCCGCCAGGATCATCGGCACCCCTTGCGACAGGAACAGTGTCGCCATCAGGTTGCGCTTGCGCAACGCGCGGGCGGCCAGAACCCCGGTCTCGGTTGTCGGCCCCTCGACCCCCAGATTGTCGGAATGGTTCTCAGAATGGCCGTCACGATTGTCTTCGCCATTGGCCCAGTTGCGCTTGACCGTGTAGCTGACCAGATCTTCCAGCGTGAACCCGTCATGGGCTGTGATGAAATTCACCGAGGACGTCGCCGCCCGCCCCGAATGGTCGAACTTTTCCGCACTGCCCAGCAGCCGGGCCGCCAGATCGGCGGTCATCCCGGCATCGCCCTTCCAGAACCGCCGCACCCCGTCGCGATAGCGGTCGTTCCATTCGATGAAAGGATGCGGATAGGCACCCAGCTGATAGCCGCCGGGCCCGATATCCCAGGGCTCGGCGATCAGCTTGACCTGAGCCAGAACCGGGTCCTGACGGATCGCGTCGAAGAAGCCGCCATTGGGGTCGAAGCCGCCCGCCTCGCGCCCGAGCACGGTCGCCAG
Source organism: Neotabrizicola paludis (assembly GCF_044142105.1). Classification (NCBI taxonomy): domain Bacteria; kingdom Pseudomonadati; phylum Pseudomonadota; class Alphaproteobacteria; order Rhodobacterales; family Paracoccaceae; genus Neotabrizicola; species Neotabrizicola paludis. The sequence continues at coordinate 485,598 of NZ_JBGTYM010000001.1, read as the reverse complement.
ATCGAAACGGAACCCGTCGACATGGCCGACTTCGACCCAATAGCGCAGGCTGTCCATCACCATGCGCAGCACCATCGGCTGCGCCAGGTTCAGGGTGTTGCCAGTGCCGGTATCGTTGACATAGCTGCGCCCGCCATCGGCAAGCCGGTAGTAGCTGGCATTGTCGAGCCCCCGGAAAGACAGGGTCGGCCCGAACTGGTCGCCTTCGGCCGAATGGTTGTAGACCACGTCGAGGATGACCTCGATCCCCGCCGAATGCAGCCTTCGAACCATGGTCTGAAAATCACGCATGCCGCCCCGGCCCAGATAGCGCGGCTCGGGCGCGAAAAATCCCAGCGTGTTGTAGCCCCAGTAATTGCTAAGTCCCTTCTGGGTGACGAAACGCTCATCGGCAAAGGCCTGGACGGGCAGCAATTCCACCGCCGTCACACCCAGCTTGAGGAAATGATCCAGCATCGCGTCCGAGGCGAGACCCGTGACCGTGCCGCGCTGTGCCTTAGGGATGCCCGGGTGCTTCATCGTCAGCCCGCGGACATGCGCCTCATAGATCACCGTCTCAGCGCGCAAGCGGCGGGGAGGCAGATCATTGCCCCAGGAATAGGCCGGATCGGTGACGACGGCCTTGGGCACGGCAAAGGCATTGTCGCGCGTGTCGAAGGACAGATCGCCGCGCGACGAGCCGATACGATAGCCCATCAGCGCATCGGACCATTTCAGCCGCCCCTCCAGCGCGCGCGCATAGGGGTCCAGCAGCAGCTTGTTCGGGTTGAAGCGGTGGCCCTGTTCGGGCGCATAGGGGCCATGGACGCGGTAGCCATAGACCGTCCCCGCCGACAGCCCGCCGACATGGACATGCCAGATATCACCATCGCGGTCGCGCAGCGGAATGCGGTGCCTTTCCTGCCGACCATCATGCGAAAAGAGGCACAGCTCCACCTTCTCGGCATGGGCGGAAAACACGGCGAAGTTGACGCCATGCCCCGTCAGCGTCGCGCCCATGGGCCAGGGGCGGCCCTGTTCGACCGCGTGGCTTCCCGACCCAAGATCGGGCGGGCGGCTCACCCCCGGATATCCGCGTAAAGCCCGGCATAGGCGGCGGCGCTGGTCTCCCAGCCCACCGGCTGCGCCATGGCATTCTTCACAAGCCGGGCCCAGAGCTTCGGCTCGGCGTGAAGCTGCAAGAGCCGCCGCAACGCCTGGCCAAAGGCCAGCGCATCGGTGGGCGCGAAAGTGACGCCCGTGGCCACCCCGGCCCCCAGCGCGGCGGGCGAGGCATTGATCACCGTATCGGCCAGCCCGCCCACCGCCGCGACGACGGGGATCGTGCCGTACCGCAGGCCATACATCTGGGTCAGGCCGCAAGGTTCAAACCGCGACGGCACCAGAACCGCGTCACCGCCCTGGAACAGCCGGTGGCTCAGCGCCTCATCATAGCCGATCCGAACCGTGACCCGCCCGGCAAAGCGCCGCGCAAGATCCTGCACCGCCCCTTCCAGTTCCGGCGCGCCGGACCCCAAGACGATCACCCCGCCGCCGCCAGCCACGAAATCCGGCACCACGGCGGGCAAAAGGTCGATGCCCTTCTGATCGGTCATGCGGCTGACGACGATGGCCAAGGGGCCTGGCACATCAAGGCCGAATTCCGTAGACAGCGCCGCCCGCGCTGCGGCCTTGCCCGCCATGGCCTTGGCGGAATAGGCAAACTCCCCTTCGTTTTCCGGCGACCAGACCTTTGTGTCCACGCCATTCAGGATGCCCTGCACCACCGAAGCACGTTCGGCGATGACGCCCTGCAACCCCATGCCGAACTCGGGCCGCATCAGCTCGGCCGCATAGGTGGGCGAAACGGTGGTGATGCGGTCCGCCGTCACCAGCCCCGCTTTCAGCATGGAAATCCCGCCGTAATATTCCAGCGCATGAGAATTGAAGGCCGCGCCGGGCAGGCGCAGATCGGCCAGAAGCGCCGCAGGCGCCCAGCCCTGGAAGGCGATGTTGTGGACCGTCATCACCGAAGCCACGCCGCCCGCGCCGTGATAGGTCAGATAGGCTGGCGCCAGCCCCGCCTGCCAGTCATGCGCATGCAGGACATCGGGTTTCCACCCCTCAAGCCCCTCGCGGGCGATCCGCGACCCAACCCAGCTCAGAGCCGCGAAGCGCTGCGGGTTGTCCGGCCAGTCGCCGCCTGCGCCCGTGTACGGACCGCCGATCCGGTCATAGAGATGCGGCGCATCCAGCGCGAGGATCGAGATGCCCTCGACCTCGCCCGCCAGAACCCGCCCTTCGCCGCCCCAGAGATCCTCTTCGCGCCAGACCTCTGGCCACTCGGCCACCAGCGGGCGCAGGGCTCGATAGGCCGGGATCAACACCTTCATGTCCCAGCCCAGGGGTTTCAGCGCCCCCGGCAGGGCGCCCACGACATCGGCCAACCCACCGGTCTTGATCAGCGGCACGCATTCCGAGGCAACCGAAAGAACCCGCCCCTTGATCGTCGCCATGTCTGCGCCCCTTCATCCTGGCCCAACTGTCCCGGGGTCCTGGGGGCAGCCCCCCGGGATCGCCCGCCGGGAGACAGGCCTCAGCCCAGGGCCTTTGCCCGCGCGTCCAGCATCGCCTGGGTGATCAACACGATCCCCCCTTCGCTGCGCCGGAACCATTTCTCATCTTCCACCGGATCGGCGCCGACGACCAGACCCTCGGGAATGGTTACCCCGGAATCTATGACACATTTTGTAAGTTCCGCCTTGCGGTTGACCACCACGCGCGGCAGCGCCACCACATTGTCGAGCATCGAGAAGGAGTGGGTGCGCACCCCGGTGAACAACAGCGAATTGCGCACCTCTGAGCCCGAGACGATGCAATCGCCCGAGACGAGCGACGACACGGCCGAGCCGCGCCGCCCATCCTCGTCATGGATGAACTTTGCGGGGGGCACGATCTCGGAATAAGTCCAGATCGGCCAGGAATTGTCGTAGATATCCAGCTTGGGGACGAAATCGGTCAGGTCGATATTGGCCTGCCAGAAGGCGTCGATCGTGCCCACGTCGCGCCAATAGGGCTCATCCTCCAGCCCGCTCGTCACGCAGCTGTCGGCGAAGCGATGCGCCATGGCCTTGCCGTTCTTCACGATATGCGGAATCAGGTCATTGCCGAAATCGTGACTGGAATTCTCGTCCACCATGTCGCGCAGCAGAAGGTCGCGCAGGAAGGCCCAGTCGAAGACGTAAATTCCCATCGAGGCCAGGGCGTGCTTGGGGTCGCCCGGAATCGACGGCGGATCCTTGGGCTTTTCCAGGAAATCGGTGATGCGCATGTTCTTGTCGACATGCATCACCCCGAAGGCCGTCGCTTCCATGCGCGGCACGGTCAGGCAGCCGATGGTCACATCGGCCCCGTTCGAGACATGCTCTTGCAGCATGATCTCGTAATCCATCTTGTAGATATGGTCGCCCGCCAGGATGACCACATATTTCACCCGGTAGCTGTCGATGATGTCGATGTTCTGCGCCACGGCATCGGCGGTGCCGCGATACCAGTTCACCTCGTCCATGCGCTGGCTGGCGGGCAGGATGTCGAGATATTCGTTGCGCTCGGCCCGGAAGAAGTTCCAGCCGCGCTGCATGTGGCGGATAAGGCTATGGGCCTTGTATTGTGTGGCAATCGCCATCTTGCGGATGCCCGAGTTCAGCGCGTTCGACAGGGCAAAGTCGATGATCCGGGTCTTGCCGCCGAAATAGACCGCCGGTTTCGCCCGCCGGTCGGTCAGTTCCTTGAGCCGCGAGCCGCGCCCCCCTGCCAGCACGAAGGCCATGGCCTGCGAGGACAGACGTGTGTTCACCCTTGCCTTCATCTTTACCCCCTGCGCGTGGACCCCTTAACGATCCTGAATGAAAAACACTGTGGACAGCGGCGGCAGCACGGCCAGCGCCGATTGCGCGCGGCCATGATGCGGCAGGTCCTCGGACATGATACCGCCCAGATTGCCCCGGTTGCCGCCGCCATAGGCTGCGGCATCGGTGTTCAACGCCTCGCGCCAGCGCCCCGGCGCGGGCAGGCCAAGGCGATAGCTGCGCTCGACCGGGGTCATGTTGACCGCAACCACCACCATCAGGTCGCCCGGATCCCCCTTGCGGAGAAAGGCATAGACCCCGGCCTCGGCATTATTGGCCTCGATCCAGTCAAAGCCTTCAGCCCGGCAATCGTTGACATGCAGCGCGGGCGTCTCGCGGTACAGCCGGTTCAGATCGCGGATCAGCGTCTGCACACCCTGATGCGGCGCAAGGTCGAGCTGGTGCCAGTCGAGGCTTTGCTTGTGGTTCCATTCCGCCCCTTGGGCAAACTCTTGCCCCATGAACAGAAGCTTCTTGCCCGGATGGCCCCACATGAAGCCGTAAAATGCCCGCAGATTTGCGAACTTCTGTTCAGCATCTCCGGGCATCTTGCCCAGCATGCTACCCTTGCCGTGCACGACCTCATCATGGCTGATCGGCAGGATGTAATTTTCCGACCAGGCATAGACCAGGCCAAAGGTCATCTGGTGGTGGTGGAACTTTCGATAGACCGGATCGCGCGCCATGTAGGACAGGACATCGTTCATCCAGCCCATGTTCCACTTGAAACCGAAGCCCAAGCCCCCCCAATTCGCCGGGCGGCTGACGCCCGGAAAGGCGGTGGATTCCTCGGCCACGGTCAGGATGCCGGGACATTCGCCATAGGTCGTGATGTTCATGTCGCGCAGCATGGCAATGGCTTCGTAATTCTCGCGCCCGCCATCGCGGTTCGGGATCCACTCGCCCGCCTTGCGGCTGTAGTCGCGATAAAGCATCGAGGCCACCGCATCGACGCGCAGCCCGTCGACATGATACTCCTCAAGCCAGTACAGCGCGTTGGAGACGAGGTAATTCTTCACCTCGGTCCGGCCGTAATTGTAGATCAGGGTGTTCCAATCCTGATGGAAGCCCTCGCGCGGGTCCTGATGTTCATACAGCGCGGTGCCGTCGAACTGTGCAAGGCCATGGGCGTCGGTCGGAAAATGGCCCGGCACCCAGTCAAGGATGACGCCAAGCCCCTTGCGGTGCGCGGCATCGACAAAGGCGCGGAACTCCGAGGGCGTGCCATGGCGGATCGTTGGCGCGAACAGACCGACCGGCTGGTAGCCCCAGCTTCCATCGAACGGATATTCGGAAACGGGGAGGCATTCGATATGCGTGAAGCCCATATCGGCGACATAACCGACCAGTTGTTCCGCCAATTCCGCGTAAGACAACATCCGGTCGCCCGGCGCCCGGCGCCAAGACGCCAGATGAACCTCATAGACCGAAATCGGCGCCGAGACCGCATGGCGTGCCGCGCGGCTGTCCATCCAGCCCTGATCGCCGAATTCCCCGTCGATCCGGCGCACCACGCTGGCATTGGCGGGCGGATGTTCGCTGCCGAACCCGACCGGATCGGCCTTGAGCGGCATCAGCGCGCCGCCCGGCCCCCGGATTTCGTATTTGTAGGTCGCGCCTTCGCCCAGACCGGGGATGAAGATCTCCCATATTCCGGTCGGCCCGCGCCGCCGCATCGGGTGGCGGCGTCCGTCCCAGATGTTGAAATCGCCGACGACCGAGACCCGTTCGGCATTCGGCGCCCAGACGGCGAAATGCACGCCCTCGGCCCCTTCATGGCGCATGACATGGGCGCCCAGCACCTGCCAGAGTCGCCGATGCGTGCCTTCACCCAGGAGATATTCGTCCATCTCGCCCAGCACGGGACCGAATCGGAACGGATCTTCGAAGCTCCATTCCGTGCCCCCACCTTCCGCGCGCAGGACATAGGCCGCCTTGCGCTTCATCAGATGGGTAAACAAGCCGGGTAGGCCCGGATAGGAAACCGCTTCGGCTTCGGCCTTGCCCGTCACGACGAAGAGCCGCTCCGCGCCCGGCACGAAGGCCGTGACCAGCGTGCCCCCAGCCCGCTTCTGCGGGCCAAGCACGGAAAATGGATCGCCATGGCGGCCCTCGGCAATCGCCCGGGCTTGCCCCGGGTCGAGCGGCAGCTCGTCCATCCCTTCCTCCCCTGCCCGGGCTCTACCGACGCACTCCCTAAAGCGCCGGCGTCACGTCCCAGACATCCTTCATGTAACTGCGGATCGTACGATCCGACGAGAAGAATCCGCTGCGCGCGGTATTCATCGCCGCCATTCGTTCCCAACGCTTCATGTCCGCAAAGGCGGCATCCACCCGGCCCTGCGCGGCGTGATAGGCATCGAAATCCGATGAGACGAGGAAATAGTCATGGTGCCAGACGCCATGGACGATGCCGTGATAGCGGCCCGGCTCGTCGGGCGAGAAGCGGCCCTCGGCGATCATCTGAAGCACATCCTGCAATTCCGGACTCGCCTCGATCGCAAGACGCTCATGCTCGGGCACCAGACGGCGGGCGCGGACCTCGTCGGCGGTCAGGCCGAACAGGAAGAAGTTCTCTTCGCCGACTTCCTGAAGAATTTCCACATTCGCCCCGTCCAGCGTGCCGATGGTCGGCGCCCCGTTCATCATGAACTTCATGTTGCCGGTGCCCGAGGCTTCCTTGCCTGCGGTCGAAATCTGTTCCGACAGGTCCGCCGCCGGGATCAGCCGTTCGGCCATCGAGACATTGTAGTTCGGCGGATAGAGGATCTTGAGCATGTCGCCGGTCTTGGGGTCGTCGTTCACGACCGCGGCGACATCGTTGATCAGGCGGATGATTTCCTTGGCCACCGCATAGCCCGGCGCGGCCTTGCCGCCAAAGATGCGGACGCGCGGAACCGGGTTCTTGATCACGCCTTCCCGCAGCTTGTGCCAATGCGCGATGCATTCGAGGATGTTCAGAAGCTGGCGCTTGTATTCGTGGATGCGCTTGATCTGCACGTCGAACAGCGCGTCCGGGCTGATCTGGATGCCGAAATCCTTGGCAATCCAATTCGCGACCCGCACCTTGTTCAGCCGCTTGGCAGCAGCGAATTTCTCGGCAAAGCCCGTATCACCGATATGCGGCTCGATCCCGCGCAGCCGGTCGAGATCGTCCTCCCAGCCTGGCCCGATGGTCTCGGTGATCAGCCCGGCGAGCGGACGGTTGCACATCTTCAGCCAGCGGCGCGGCGTCACGCCATTGGTTTCGTTGATGATCCTTGGGTGCAGGGCTTCCAGTTCTGGGAAGAGATTCTGCTTCACCAGTTCGGAATGCAGCGCCGAAACCCCGTTCACCTTATGCGCCATGATGAAGGCCAGCTCGCCCATCCGCACCTCATGGTGCTTGACGATGCCCACATAATGCGGACGCGACGGATAGGCGCCCTTGTGCCAGGCGTCGATGCGCTCGACGATCTGCATGTGGCGCGGCAGGACGTTGCCGAAGGTGAAGGTCGCCCATTTTTCCAGCGCCTCGGGCAGAAGCGTATGGTTCGTATAGCCCAGGCAGGCGCGCGAGACGTCAAGCGCCTCGGTGAAATCCATGCCATGTTCGTCGGACAGAAGCCGCACCAATTCCGGCCCCGCGATGGCGGGATGCGTGTCGTTCATCTGGATCGCGACGTGTTTCGGCAGGGCCTTCAGGTCGCGATGGGCGGCAAGGTAGCGGCGCAGAATGTCCTGGAGCGCCGCAGAGGTCAGCAGGAATTCCTGCTTCAGCCGCAACTCCTTGCCCTGATAGGTCGTATCATCCGGGTACAGCACCCGCGACAGCGTCCGTGCCAGCGTTTCCGGTTCGGCGGCGGCGGCGTAATCGCCGTGATTGAAACGGTTGAGGTCGAATTGCGTTGTAGGCTTGGCGGCCCAAAGCCGCAGCGTATTGGCCCATTTGCCCTGCCAGCCGATCACCGGCGTGTCATGGGCTTCGGCCAGAACCGTCTCGCCCGGCAGCCAGACCTCGCGCCCGTCACGCATCACGACTTCGCCCTTGAAGCCGATCGTGTAGGCGCTTTCGGGGCGCGGAAACTCCCAAGGATGGGCCTGGCTCAGCCAGTCTTCCGGGGTTTCCACCTGCCGCCCGCCTTCAAAGCGCTGGCGGAAGAGCCCATGCTCATAGCGGATGCCATAGCCATAGGCCGGGCACCCGAGCGTCGCCATGCTCTCCATGAAACAGGCGGCCAGCCGGCCAAGCCCGCCATTGCCGAGCGCGGCGTCGGGCTCGTCGCGAATGATCTCGCGGATGTCCTGGCCATAGTCGGCCATGGTTTCCGCCGCGATGTCGTATAGGCCAAGATTGACCATGGCATCCTCGATCAGCCGCCCGATCAGGAATTCCATCGACAGATAGTAGACGCGCTTGCGGTTCTCGTCCCAGGTGCGCCGGGTCGAGGTGAACCACGGCCCGACGATGCGGTCGCGGATCGAATACGAGAGCGCCATGCGCCAGTCATAGATGCTGGCATTGGGCGCATCCTTGCCAAGCGTGAAGGTCAGATGCCGCAGGACATCGGCTTTCAGCACATTCGGGGTCAGGCTCTGGTCGGTCACGTGGGGCCCTGTCGCTAAGTCGAATGCCGAAAAGCCTACGCCTGTCCTTTCCGGGGTCAAGGACCATTGCTGCCTTGCAGCATAGCCCGGGCCGGAAGTGAGCAAACGCTCAACTGTCGAGCAATGTTACCGCAAACATGGCCGCTGTCTACCGGCTTGTGCGGGTTTTGCGTCCGGGTGCCTGGCAGTGCGGAAAAAAGGCGACATCTGATCCATATCAAGTCGCGAACGGGTCGGCTCTGGCAGAGAAAGGTATCTTAGCCAAGGGAGACTCCCCGGATGCGTATGACCACCCGCACCAGCCTTGCGATGAAGACCCTGATGTTCTGCGCCGTGAACGAAGGCCGGATCGTGCGCCGTTCCGAGATTGCGGCCATCTATGACGCCTCGGAAAACCATCTCGCCCAGGTGATTCACCTGCTGGCCCAGAAAAAGTTCCTTCGCACGATCCGGGGGCGGTCGGGCGGCTTGATGCTGGGCAGGCCAGCCGCGAAAATCACCGTGGGCGAGGTTTTCCGCGCCTTCGAGCGCGTGTTGCCCTTTGCCGAATGTTTCTCGAGCGATCACGACACCTGCCCGCTTTCGGGCAATTGCCGGCTGTACTGCCTGCTGGATGATGCACTTGATGCCTTCTATGACCGGCTCGATCGCATGACGATCGCGGATCTGGTGGGCGGCAATGTCGAGGTCGGGCGAATCCTTCACGTGGCCTGAGCGCTCAGATCACCGGGCGCAGAAAGCGCAGGCGCAGCGCGTTCGCCAGAACCATGACGGAAGACAGCGCCATGGCGCCCGCTGCCAGCATGGGCGAAAGCTGCGGCCCGCCAAAGGGCACCAGCAGGCCTGCGGCGACGGGGATCAGCAGGGTGTTGTAGCCAAAGGCCCAGGCAAGGTTCTGGCCGATATTGCGCAGAACGGCGCGCGACAGGCGCAGCGCCGTGGCGACCGCCAGTGGGTCGCCGCGCATCAGAACCACATCGCCCGCCTCGATGGCGATATCCGTCCCCGTGCCCATGGCGATGCCCACCTCGGCTGCCGCAAGGGCCGGGGCATCGTTGATGCCGTCGCCCACGAATGCCCCACCGGATGCGCGGATCAGGGCCAGCTTTTCTTCGGGCATCAGCCCGGCATGGACCTCGTCCACCCCAAGCCGCCCCGCCACCGCCTGCGCGGCGCGCGGCGTATCGCCCGACAGGATCGCAGCGGTCACACCCAGCTCCCTCAGCGCGGCGACCGCGCGCGCGGCTGTCGGGCGAAGCCTGTCGGCGACTGTGATCACCCCCTGCAGGGTGCCGTCCCGAGCCACGAACAGGACGCTTTCGCCCTGCCCTGCGGCCTTGTCCGCGATTAGCCTCAGATCATCGGGAATGGTCTCGAACATCCGCGCCGCGCCGACTGCGATCTCGGCCCCCTCGACATTGGCCCTGGCCCCCATCCCGGGTGTCGCGGCAAAGCCTGTCGCCGCAGGCGGGTTCGGACTTGCCGCCAGCACGGCCGCGGCCAAGGGATGTTCGCTGCCCTGCTCGACCGCTGCCGCCATCGGCAGCACCCAATCCGGGCCGTGATGACCCGTCACCGCCGGATGGCCTTCGGTCAGAGTTCCAGTCTTGTCAAAGCCGATGCGCTTTACCGAAGCCAGCCGCTGGAGCGCCTCGCCGCGGCGGAACAGCACCCCGAGTTCTGCCGCCCGCCCGGTGCCGACCAGGATCGAGACCGGCGTCGCCAACCCCATCGCGCAGGGACAGGCGATGATCAGGACCGAGACCCCCGCGACCAGCGCATGAGCAATATCGCCGGTGGCGAACAGCCTGGCCGCGACCGAGAGCACGGCAATCGCCATGACCGCCGGCACGAACCACAGAGTCACGCGGTCCACCAGCGCCTGCACCGGCAGCTTCGATCCCTGCGCCTCGGCCACTAAGGCGGTGATCCGGGCCAGAACCGTGGCGGCGCCGACCGCCGAAACCTCGACCACCATGGCCCCGGTGCCGTTGATCGTACCGCCCGTCACCGTGTCACCCATCGCCTTCGCGACGGGCAGCGGTTCGCCCGTCAGCATGGATTCGTCCACGGCAGAACCGCCCGAGACGACACGGCCATCTGCTGGAATCCGCTCACCCGGGCGCAGCACGATGCGCATGCCCGGCATCAGGGCCCCAAGCGCGATCTCCTGCCCGTCTTCCAGCCTGGCGCTTCGCGGCTGCAGCCCGGCCAGCCGGGCAATCGCCGCCCCCGCCTGCCCGCGTGCCCGCGCTTCCATCGCGCGGCCCAGCAAGATCAGCGCCACGATCACCGCCGCCGCCTCGAAATAGACAGCGCGCGAGGCTTCAGGGATCAGGTTCGGAGCAAACAGCACCAGGGTCGAAAAGACCCAGGCCGCCAGCGTGCCCACCGCGACCAGGGCGTTCATGTCGGGCGCGCCGCGCAAAAGCGCCGGAATCCCTTTGCGGAAGAATATCTGCCCCGGTCCGGCCAGCGCCAGGGTCGCCAAAGTGAATTCCATCAGCCACAAGGGGCGCTGGCCGATAAGCCCATAGATCCAGTGGTGAAAGGGCGGATAGAGATGCCCGCCCATTTCGGCCACAAAGACCGGCGCGGCCAGGAGGCAGGCCAGGACCGCCTTCTGCCACAGGCGTCGTTCCTCCGCGCGCGGATCGGCAGGCTTCGCCTCGGCCAGAGGCTGCGCCGCGAAACCGGCCCGCGTCACCGCTGACGCCAGCCGGGCGGGATCGGCAGGCTCCCACAGCGTCACCTGCGCCCGGCGCAGGGCCAGATTGGCGGTTGCCGAAGCCACGGCCGGATCGGCGCGCAAGACACGTTCGACACGGCCCGTGCAGGAGGCGCAGGTCATGCCCTCGACGGACAGCTCCATCACCTGCGGCCTGACCGGATAGCCGATCTTCCCCAACGCTTCGGCCATCTGCGCCCGTGTCGCCGGCGCATCAAAGCTTACCATGGCCGTGCCGGTGCCGAAATTGGCACTGGCGCTGTTGACGCCCGGCAGCGCCTTCAAGGTGCGCTCGACACGGGCCACGCAGGAGGCGCAGCTCATCCCGTCGAGCTGAAGATGCGCTGTTTCGTGGAACTTTGCGGGGGCTGTCATGGTTGTCTTCCCGAGGGCTCCCGCCTGGCGGCACTTGCCATTCCGGGCCTGCTCTCCACATATGCAAGAATGAAGATAGGAACAAGCCGAGGAGGCTTAGATGGTCACGCTTTCCGTTCCAGACATGAACTGCGCCCATTGCCAAGCCAGCGTCGAGTCCGCGCTCAAGCCGCATACCAGCAAGGTCGAGGTGGATTTGCAGGGCCGCAAGGTCCATGCCGAGTCGCTGACCGAAGTGGAAAAGCTGCTCGAGGCCCTGTCGGATATCGGCTTTCCGGCCAGTGTAGAGCGCTGATGCAATCCGTGGCGCGCCGCCGAGACAGGCAATTCGTGTAAAAGCTGTGTCTTATGCCGCACATGTGAACAGTGTCGCCGCATTGGTGCCCTTTCCCTGACTTGCCGATGCCCAACATGCGGGTCAAATGGAGAGACAGGCAAAAATGACGCCATCGGCGCAGTCACGGAGAAATCAAATGGCCAAGGCCATTACCAGTCAGCAGCAACAGGGCGGCGCCCAGACGCCCCCGCAGCAGCCCAGCCAATCCGGCTCGACCCCGCCCCAGCAGGGTGGCCAGCCGATCTTCAAGGACTGGGCGTCGATCTGATCGCCCTTTCCTGACAGAGACAGCCTTGCCGAAACGCGGGGTCAGCCCATAGGCTGGCCCCGTTTTGTTTTCCGGACCTTGTCATGACCACGCCCATTTCTTCGATCCCCAATCTTGGCCCGGCCAGCGAGGCGGCCTTTGCCCGCGCCGGGATCACCAGCGCCGAAGATCTGCGCGCCCTTGGTCCCGACGCGGCCTATCTGCGCCTGCTGCGATCCGGCTCTGCGCCGCATTTCATCGGCTTTTATGTTCTGGTGATGGGGTTGCAGGGTCGTCCTTGGAACGATTGCAAGGGCGAAGAGAAAAAGGCCCTGCGGGCACGGTTCGACGCGCTCAAGGCGGAATATGCCGGATCAACGGAAAAGGGCCGCTCGGATCTCGAGGCGGCCCTTTCATTCTTTGGCGTGGTCGAGCGGCGCTAGGGGCAACTTCCTTGGAATGAAGTTGCTCCGGCCCTGCGCGAGAGCCGGCTCAGCCGACCAGTTCGAGACCCGAGAAGAAGAAGGAGATCTCGCGCGCAGCCGAGACTTCGCTGTCCGAACCATGGACCGAGTTCTCGCCCTTCGACAGAGCGAATTCCTTGCGGATGGTGCCATCGGCGGCCTGGGCCGGATCGGTCGCGCCCATCACTTCGCGGTTCTTCGCGATGGCGCCTTCGCCTTCAAGCACCTGTACCACGACCGGCTCGGACGCCATGAACGCGCAAAGCTCACCATAGAAGCCGCGCTCCTTGTGCTCGGCATAGAATTCGCCGGCCTGGGCGGGCGACAGGTGGATGCGCTTCGAAGCGACGACGCGCAGGCCGGCCTCTTCGAATTTGGCAACGATCTTGCCGGTCAGGTTGCGCTTGGTCGCATCGGGCTTGATGATCGACAGGGTGCGTTCGGTGGCCATGAGCCTCTCCATTTTCCGTTCGGGGCCCGTCCGGGGCCATGTGTTCCGGCGCGGCTGCTAGCATGGCGGGGCAACGATGAAAAGATGGCGCTCGGCGTCGGGCATGGCCGCGATCCGGCGCCGCGGGCGGAATTTTCGCCGCACCGGGGCTTTGCAGCAGGCCGGTCGATTGACCTTGGCGCGGCGCTGCGGCATGGCCTTCGCCCATGCTGCGCATTGATGACATCACCTATTCGGTCGAGGGCCGCCCGCTCATGCAGGGTGCTTCGGCCACGATTCCCACCGGCCACAAGGTCGGCATCGTCGGCCGCAACGGCACCGGCAAGACCACGCTCTTCCGCCTGATAAGGGGCGAGCTGTCGCTGGAAGGCGGGTCGATCACCATTCCCGCCCGCGCCCGCATCGGTGGCGTCGCGCAAGAGGTGCCGTCCTCCGATGTCTCGCTCATCGACACGGTGCTGGCCGCAGATACCGAACGCGCCGCCCTGATGGCCGAGGCAGAGACCGCCACCGACCCCCATCGCATCGCGGAAGTGCAGGCCCGGCTGACCGATATCGACGCCTGGTCAGGCGAGGCGCGCGCGGCCTCGATCCTGCGCGGCCTTGGCTTCGAACCTGAGAAGCAGCTTATGCCCTGCTCCGCTTTCTCGGGCGGCTGGCGGATGCGGGTTGCCTTGGCGGGCGTGCTGTTCTCGCAGCCCGACTACCTGCTTCTCGACGAGCCGACCAACTATCTCGATCTGGAAGGCGCGCTCTGGCTGGAAAGCTATCTGGCAAAATATCCGCATACCGTCCTGATCATCAGCCATGACCGCGGCCTTCTGAACCGAGCGGTCAATGCGATCCTGCATCTCGAAGATCGCAAGCTGACGCTCTATTCCGGCCCCTATGACACCTTCGCGGAGACCCGCGCCGCGCGTCTGGCCGTGGCCGAGGCCGAAAACCGCCGTACCGAGGCGCGCCGCGCCCATCTGCAAAGCTTCGTCGACCGCTTCCGCGCCAAAGCGAGCAAGGCCCGGCAGGCCCAATCGCGTATCAAGATGATCGAGAAGCTGAGTTTTGCCACGACGCCGCAAGAGGCCGCGCTGGCGAAATTCTCCTTCCCCGAGCCGGAAGAACTGTCGCCTCCGATTCTGACGCTGGATGGGGTTTCGGTCGGCTATGGCGGCCCGCCCATCCTGCGGCGTCTGTCGCTGCGTGTGGATCAGGACGACCGCATCGCGCTTCTCGGCCGCAATGGTGAGGGCAAGTCGACGCTCTCCAAGCTTCTCGCAGGCAAATTGCAGGCAGAAGCGGGCAAGCTGCACCGCGCGGGCAAGCTGCGCATCGGCTATTTCGCCCAGCATCAGGTCGACGAGCTGCATATCGACGAAACGCCGATCCAGCATGTCCGTCGCCTGCGCCCCGACGAGGCCCCTGCCCGACTGCGCGCCCGGCTGGCAGGGTTTGGCCTTATGGCGGATCAGGCGGAAACGCTGGTCGGAAAGCTGTCGGGCGGCCAGAAGGCGCGGCTTTCGCTTCTGCTGGCCACCATCGACGCCCCGCATCTTCTGATCCTTGACGAGCCGACCAACCACCTCGACATCGAAAGCCGCGAGGCCCTGGTCGAGGCGCTGACCGAATATTCCGGCGCGGTGATCCTGGTCAGCCATGACATGCATCTTCTCTCGCTGGTGGCAGACCGGCTGTGGCTGGTCAAAGGTGGCGAAGTCACGCCCTATGCTGACGATCTGGAAAGCTATCGCAAGCTGCTGCTGACCTCGGACGAAGAGGCCAAGCCCGCGACGAAGCCGGTGGAAAAACCCAAGAAAGCGAGCCGCGACGAGGTTCTTGCCCTGCGCGCCGAAGTCCGCCGCTGCGAGGATCGCCTGGGCAAGCTGAACGAGATGCGCGACAAGCTGGCGAAGAAACTGGCCGATCCCGAGTTATACGAAGATGCACGCAAGGGCGAGCTTGAGACTTGGAACCGGAAATATGCCGAACTGATGCAGGGTCTCGACAAGGCCGAGGCGCTGTGGCTGTCGGCGCAGGAGGCGCTGGAGGCTGCCGGCTGATGCCGATGCCCTGGACCTATCGCCAAGCGACCCGCGAATGGCAGGCTTTTCTGGCGGATGCGCGGGAAGCCATGTCTCTTGAAAGCGACAATGCCGCCTATACGGCGATCGAGGGCGTGCTGAAGGCCTTCCGCCGCCGACTTACCCCTCAGGAAGCGATCGATTTCGCGCAGATCCTACCATCGGTGATCCGGGCCTTGTTCGTGGCCGACTGGCGCCTGGATGAGGGGCCGGTGCCAGCGGGCAATCGCAGGGACTGGACGGCGGAAGCACGGGCCTTGCGGCCCCATCACAATCTGACGCCTGAAAATTGCATCGAAGCCACGGCGCTTGCCCTGCGCCAAGCGGTTCTGCGCGAGGCTCTGGATCGGGTCCTGGCGCGACTTCCCGCCTTCGCAGCCGAGTTCTGGGCGCCGCCGACAGACGTGGATCCGGCCGGGCTGGGGCCCGGAATTGTTTAAACCGCGCCCTCTTTTCACCCCCTAACTCCTCTGAAACCGGAAAACGGCAAGAGTTGCGCGACCGCCCCCTTGGCGCGCTAGGCAGACGCAATTGGGAAGGATAGGTTTGATCCCATGCCGGAAACCGCTTTCCTCATCACCGCCTTCGCCACGCTGTTCGTGGTGATCGACCCGCCTGGGCTGGTGCCGATGTTCATCGCGCTGACCCGCGGCATGTCGGACGAGAAGCGGGTGGCCATGGCGCGGCGGGCCTGCCTGATCGCGGCGGCGCTGCTGACACTGTTCGGATTGTTCGGCGAGGCGATCCTGGGCTTCATCGGCATTTCCATGTCGGCCTTCCGCATTGCGGGTGGGATTCTTTTGTTCCTGACCGCGCTTGACATGCTGTTCGAACGGCGTACCCAGCGGCGTGAGGGTCAATCCGCCGAGCCGGACCACGACCCTTCGGTATTCCCGCTTGCCACCCCCCTGATCGCCGGTCCCGGCGCGATAGCCACGATGATCCTGCTGGTCGGGCAGGCCGAGGCCATGGGGGGCGCGGCCTGGACCGGCGCGGCCGTGGTGATCGGTCTGATGCTGGTGATGATGGTGGTGACTTGGGCCTTCCTGCTGGCCTCGCCGCCCCTCGAGCGGATGCTGGGCCGCACCGGCGTAATCGTGATCACCCGGCTTCTCGGCATGTTGCTGGCCGCCCTGTCGGTGCAATTCGTCATCGACGGCGTCAAGCAGACCGGGCTGATCGGATGACGCTGCTGGCCGGCCCCCTTTGCGGTGCAGCCACCCGCCCCCATATCGGTTGAAACGGCAGGAGTGCGGGTTTGGACGGCGATTACGGGCGGTTGGTTTATCTGGGGGTGCTTCTGGCGGCGGTCATCGGGGTCGTGCTGCTGGAATATCGTCACCGCCTGGGGCAGGCCCTGCGCGGATTGATGACCTGGGGGCTAATCTTCCTGGGCGTGCTGGCGGGCTATGGCATGTGGGGCGATATCCGCCAGGCGGTGATCCCCAGCCAAATGGTCACTGCGACGGGCGAGCTGACGCTGCCCCGCGCCCGCGACGGGCATTTCTACGCAACGCTGACCGTGAACGGCCAGAAGATCGAGTTCCTTGCAGATACCGGCGCCACCAACATGGTCCTCTCGCAGGGCGACGCAAAACGCGTGGGCATAAACCCGGACGATCTGGTCTATATGGGTCAGGCCTCGACCGCCAATGGCGTGGTGCGCACGGCGCGGGTGGCGCTGGATACGGTCGAGCTGGGGCCGTTCGAGAACCAGAACTTCCCGGCCTATGTGAATGACGGCGAGATGGACGGCTCCCTTCTGGGCATGGATTACCTGCGCCAGTTCCGTATTGAGATCGACGGCGACAAGATGGTGCTGCGCCGCTAGACAATCAGCCCGGCGCGACGCCGGTCTTCTGGGCCTTCAATTCCCATCTGCCGCTTTCGTCGGAATGGTATTGCGCGGTCAGCCCGGCCTCGGTCACCGCTTTCCATTGCGAGCGGGCCGAGGCAAGTTGCGCCGGATCGGCGCCTTCAAAAAGCAGCCAGGTCCGTTCCATCTGCGCGGCTTCTGCAAGATCGACCGCCATCGACCCCAAAAGGCAGACCGCCCGCGCCCCATTGACAGGGGCGCCTGCGCCCAGAAGCACGGGCTGATCGGCATCTTGCGGCCCGCCCTCGCGGCCATGCGGCAGGAAGCCGTTTGCTGGCGTCATCCACAGCGCGTCATCCAATTGGTCGAGCCGCAGGGAGTCGGCCGCGCGCACCATCACGCGCCAGCCCTGGGCCAGCGCGCGGGAAAGCTGGGTCTGGGCGGTCTCCTCGACCGTCAGACGGGTCAGCTGCATGAAGACGACCGTGCCAGGCATCGGGACGATGTCACCCCGCCTCGAACTTGTCGCGGATCAGCCGGTCCAGCGCCATGACGCCCCAGCCGGTCGCGCCCTTGGGCGCAAGGGTGCTGTCTGTCTTGAGCAGCGCCGTGCCTGCGATGTCGAGATGGATCCAGGGCGTCTCGGGCTTGACGAAGCGTTGCAGGAACTGCGCCGCCGTCACCGCCCCGCCATCGCGGCCACAGGAATTCATGATATCGGCGACCCGGCTTTTCAACTTGGCGTCATAGCCATCGCCCAGAGGCATCCGCCAGGCGCCCTCGCCCTCGGCCGCCGCTGCCTTGAGGAAGGCAGTGCACAACGCGTCGTCATTGGAAAAGACGCCCGTGTTCTCATGCCCCAGCGCCACGATGATCGCGCCGGTCAGGGTGGCAAGGTCGATCATCCCGGTCGGCTTGAAGCGTTCCTGCGCGTACCAAAGCACATCGGCCAGAACCAGCCGCCCCTCGGCATCGGTGTTGATCACCTCGATTGTCACGCCCTTCATCGAGCGCACAACATCGCCCGGACGCTGCGCCCGACCATCGGGCATGTTCTCGACCAGGCCCACCAGCCCGACGACATTGGCCTTGGCCTTGCGCAGCGCCAGCGCGCGCATGACGCCCGCCACGACGCCCGCGCCGCCCATGTCCATCGTCATCTCTTCCATTCCAGCGGCGGGCTTGATCGAGATGCCGCCCGTATCGAAGCACACGCCCTTGCCGACCAGCGCAAAGGGCGCCTCGCCCTTCTTGCCGCCATTCCATTGCATCACCACGACCTTGGACGGGCTTTCCGAGCCCTGCCCCACGCCCAGAAGCGCGCGCATCCCCAGCTTGGCCAAGTCGGCCTCTTCCAGAATCTCGACCTCGAGCCCCAGTTCCTGCATCGCGGCCAGGCGGGCGGCGAAATCGTCCGTGGTCAGCACGTTTGCGGGTTCGTTCACCAGGTCGCGGGTGAAGAAGACGCCTTCCGCCACAGCTGCCATGGGGGCTGCCTGCGCCGCCACCGCTTCGGGATTGGCCACCATCAGCGTCACGCCGCCAACCGGCTTGGCCGGGGCGGATTTGTGAATCTGGAAATCATAGGCGCGCAGTGCCAGGCCATAGGCGATCTCGGCCGCGCGGGGATGGCCCTCGGCCAGAACCAGCAACGGCGCCTCGCCATGGCTTTTGCCAAGGCTGGCGCCCGCCTTGCGGGCCTGCGCCGCATCGGCCTTTTTGCCCAGGCGCACCAGATGCAGCGCCGTCGCTGCAAGGCCGGTCGGGAAGGCCAGATCCAGCGCCTCGCCCTCTTTGAGCGCCTGAAAGGCCGGTGAAGCCACGGCCCGCGCCAGCGCACCGCGGGTCAGCTTGTCCAGCCGCTTGAGCGGAGCCGAAAGCGTCGCGCCGGTATCGGCAAAGACCGCGAGGCGACCGGTATGGAGCGCCAAGACCTCGGCGTCGACGGGTTGGAACTGGATCTGGACAGGTTGCGACATGCGTGTGCCTTCATCTGTGGGCCCGGGGCGCGGCTGCCCCTTCTATCGGCGGCAAAGCTAGCGCCGCCCCGCCACCTTGGCCAGATATGAGTTTTCCACCCCCGCGAATTCCGCTAGGCTCCGCCGCAACATCTGGTGTGGGACTGACGGCGCGTGGCAAGATTCGACCGATATCTGTTGTCGCATTTGCTGGCGCTTTTCGGCTTCTTCTCGCTCGTGCTGGTCGCGGTCTATTGGGTCAACCGCGCGGTCGGCCTGTTCGACCAGTTGATCAGCGACGGGCAATCGGCGCTGGTCTTCCTGGAATTCTCGCTGCTGACATTGCCCAATGTGATCCGGCTTGTCCTGCCGGTCTCGGCCTTCGCGGCCTGTCTTTATGCGATCAACCGCTTGATGCAGGAATCCGAGCTGGTGGTGATGCAGGCGACGGGCTTTTCCGCCTTTCGCCTGGCCCGCCCGGTGCTGTGGTTCGGTGCCATCGTCGTCGCCATGCAGCTTGTGCTGCTGAATTTGCTTGTTCCGATGTCGCAAGCGCGGCTGGCCGACCGCAGTGCCGAAATATCCGAGAATGTCACCGCGCGTTTCCTGAACGAGGGGCGCTTCATGCACCCGTCCAAGGGCATCACGATCTATATCCGCGAGATCACCCCCCTGGGCGAGTTGAACGACCTGTTCCTGTCCGACGAGCGCAGCCCGGACGAGCGGGTGGTCTATACCGCGCGCAAGGCGCTGCTGGTGCGGGGCGAGGCCGCGCCGCGCCTCGTGATGCTGGATGGCGCCGCGCAGCGGCTGTCGCGAGACGAGACCCGGCGCATCGCCCTGACACGGTTTTCGACCTTCACCATGGATTTGGCTGGGGTGGTCGGCGCAAAGGATGCCCGCAAACGGCAGATGAAAGAGTTGACCACGGCCGAACTGATCTCGGCCGATCCCGGGCTGATCGCGGCCACGAAGGAGACGCCGGGCGCCTTTCGGGCCGAAATCCATACACGGATCGCAGGATCGTTTCTGGGCCTCGCCGCACCTCTTCTGGGCTTTGGCTTCCTGATGCTGGGGGGCTATTCGCGTTTTGGTCTGTGGCGGCAGATCGCGGGGGCCGTGATCGGGCTGATCCTGCTTCAGATGGTAAACACGGCAACCAGCGGTGCGGTCCTGCGGAATGACAGCCTTTGGGCGTTGAATTATGCGGCTCCCGTGCTGGGCACGGTGGCCGGGCTGGCGCTTCTTTGGCTGGCGCAGAGGCCAAGGCGACTGCGCCAGGCGACTGCGGAGACCCTGGCATGACATTGTCGTTTTACATCGCCCGCCGTTTCCTGTGGACGGTTGGACAGGTCTTCCTGGTCTTCTTTGGTATCCTGATGCTGATCGACATGATCGAGCAGTTGCGACAGTTTTCCGGCGCAGGCGCGGGGATCATGGAGGCCGCGCATCTGTCGCTGCTGAATGTGCCCGAGACGCTTTACCGCATCCTCCCGCTGATCCTCATCATGGGGTCGATCGCGGTCTTCCTGGGCCTGGCGCGGTCTTCGGAACTGGTCGTCGTGCGCGCCGCCGGCCGGTCCGGCCTGCGCTTTCTGGTAACGCCTGTATTGGCCGCGCTGGCAATCGGCCTTTTCGCAGTGGCGGTGCTGAACCCGCTCGTCGCGGCGACATCCAAAGCCTATGACGATCTCCGCGCCCGCTATCTGGGCGCGGATGGCTCGGTGCTCTCCGTCTCCGACTCCGGGCTCTGGCTGCGCCAGGGAGGCGAATATGGCCAGACCGTCATCCAGGCGCAGCGGGCCAATCCCGATGGGACCGAGCTGTTTGACGTGTCCTTCCTGACCTTCGGCAAGGATGGCACGCCCGCGACCCGGATCGAGGCGAGCCAGGCCCGGCTGACGGCGGGCGCCTGGCTGATCGACCATGGCAAGATGTGGGACCTGACGGCCCCGAACCCCGAGCTGGGCGCGGTGATCTGGCCCGACGGCACGCGCCTGCCCTCGGATCTGACGGTCGAGCGAATCCGAGACAGTTTCGGCACACCCGCGGCGGTGCCGATCTGGCAATTGCCGTCCTATATCGCCGGGCTGGAACGCGCGGGCTTCTCGGGCCGCAGCTACCAGCTCTGGTTCCAGATGGAACTTGCGCAACCCTTGTTGCTGACCGCGATGGTTCTGGTTGCCGCGGGCTTCACGATGCGGCATGTCCGCTTCGGAAATATCGGCCAAATGGTGCTTTACGCTATGCTTTCGGGCTTTGCCCTGTTCTTCCTGCGCAACTTCGCCCAGGCCCTGGGCGAAAACGGCCAGATTCCGATCCTTCTGGCCGCCTGGGCGCCCCCCTTGGCCGCAGTGATGCTGGCGCTTGGCCTGCTTCTCCATCTGGAGGATGGCTGATGCTGCGCCGCCGTCTTGCCCTTCTGACTGCGGGCTTCCTTGCCCTGTCCGGCCTGACCCTGCCCGCCGCCGCCCAGGAAAAGGCGACGCTGGTCTCGGACCGGCTGGAGATCACCGGCGCGAATGAACTGGTCGCCTCGGGCGCCGTCGAGATCTTCTACCAGGGCCAGCGCCTGCGCGCCTCGCGTCTGATCTATGACCAGAAGGCCGACCGGCTGCGGATCGAGGGGCCGATCGTCCTGACCGATGCCAGCGGCAACACCATCCTTTTCGCCAGCGAGGCCGATCTTGCTGCCGACATGCGCGAGGGCATCCTGAGCAGCGCGCGGCTGGTCCTGAATCAGCAGCTCCAGATCGCCGCCAATCAGGCCATGCGGATCGACGGGCGCTATACGGCGCTCGATCAGGTCGTGGCCTCGTCCTGCAAGGTCTGCGAAGGCAGTCCGACACCGCTGTGGGAAATCCGCGCCCGTCGCGTGGTGCATGATCAGGAAGCGCGGCAGCTTTACTTCGACCAGGCTCAGTTCCGCGTCGCGGGACTGCCGATCTTCTATGTTCCCCGTCTGCGGATGCCCGACCCGACGCTCGAGCGGTCAAGTGGCTTCCTGATGCCGGTGATCCGCACGACCTCGGATCTCGGTTTTGGGCTGAAGATTCCCTATTTCCAGACCATCGGCCCGGACAAGGACCTGACGATCACCCCCTATCTGACCGCCAAGGGCAGCCGCACCGTGGAACTGCGCTACCGCCAGGCCTTCACGACCGGGGCGATCGAAGTGAACGGTGCCAT
Organism: Neotabrizicola paludis; assembly: GCF_044142105.1. NCBI lineage: Bacteria > Pseudomonadati > Pseudomonadota > Alphaproteobacteria > Rhodobacterales > Paracoccaceae > Neotabrizicola > Neotabrizicola paludis. The sequence continues at coordinate 463,484 of NZ_JBGTYM010000001.1, read as the reverse complement.
TACCCGCGACAAGCTTCTGCCGGGCGATACGCGGGGCTATGTCTTCGCCACTGGCGCCTTCGATCTGCCCGACAATTTCAAGCTGACCTTCGGGCTGCAGGCCGCATCGGACAATGCCTATCTGCTGGATTATGGCTATTCGGACACGGACCTGCTAGACAGCCGGATCGAGCTGTCGCGCACCCGTCGCAATGGGTTTTTCTCGGCCCGGGTGGTCAGCTTCCAGACCCTGCGCGACGATGAGGATAATGACACGATCCCATCGCTGATGACTGATGTCACCTTCCACCGCCGCTTCTCGCTGGGCGCGCTGGGGGGCGAAGGCGGTTTCCGCTTGCAGACCCACAGCCATCTGCGCACCTCGGACAGCCCCTTTGACGGGCCGGACCCCGATGATATCGCCGATGGCCGCGATGTCAGCCGGATCTCGGCCCGCGTCGACTGGCGGCGCAGCTTCATTCTGCCGATGGGGATCGAAGCCACCATTCTGGGCGAAGCGCAGGCCGATGGCTATACGATCGGCCAGGATGCGATCTATGGCGGCGATAGCAGCCGCACCCATGCGGCGGCCGGGGTAGAGCTGCGCTGGCCCTGGGTGAAAACCGTGGCTGCCAGCGGCGCGACTCATGTGATCGAACCGGTGGTGCAGCTGATCTGGGCCAAGCAGAATGGCGGGCTGATCCCCAACGAGGATTCGGCGCTTGTGGAATTCGACGAGGGCAACCTTTTCTCTCTCGACCGCTTTCCTGGCGCGGATGCGGTCGAAGACGGCCGCCGGGCCAATATCGGCCTGACCTGGACACGTTACGATCCGTCGGGCTGGAATCTTGGCCTGACGATCGGTCGTGTGCTGCGCGAGAAGGATTTCGGGCAGTTCGGCACATCCTCGGGCCTTGGGGGTGACAATTCCGACTGGCTGGCAGGTCTTTCGGTCGATTGGCAGAACGGCTTTGTCGCGAGTGGCCGAGTGGTGCTGGATAACGATTTCTCGTTGACAAAGGGCGAGATGCGGCTGACGCTCAACCGCGACAAGCTGGCGCTGGCGACTTCGGCGATCTGGTCGGTGGCCGATCCGCTGGAGAACCGTCCCGATCCCACGCGCGAATTTGCCTTCGACGCGCGCTGGCGGGCCAATTCTGCGCTGACCGCCAAGCTTTCCGGCCGCTATGACTTTGTCCGCGATCAGGGCACCCTGGCGGGCTTTGGTGTGGAATACCGCAATGACTGCGTGGCGGTCGACTTTTCGCTCTCGCGTCGCTTCACTTCCTCGACTAGTGTAAGCCCGACGACGGATTTCGGCCTTTCGGTCGATCTGATCGGCTTTGGCGGCGGCAAGACGGCGGGTCCGTCGCGGCGCTGCTACTAGACATGAACCCCCGGCGCGGGCGAGACCGGGGGTACAGCAAGAGACCGGAACGGCAGATGGCAGGCGGCAGGATTTCGATGCAACCCAAAGCAAAAACTCCGGCGGGTCGCGCCGCGCTTGGCCTTGGCCTGATGCTTGCAATGGGCCTTGCGCCCCTTCCCGCCGCGATGGCGCCGATGGCCCCTGCTTTGGCGCAGGACCTGTTTGCCCCCCGCCTCTTTGTGGGCGACCGCGTCATCACCGGCTATGAGGTGATGCAGCGCGCGATGTTTCTGAAAATCCTGCGCGCGCCCGGCGATCCCGAAGAAGAGGCGCTGAAGGCGCTGATCGATGACAAGTTGCGGCTGACCGAGGCGAAACGTCTGAAGATCACGCTGTCGGAAAAGGAACTGACCGACGGGATGAGCGAATTCGCGAGCCGGGCGAATCTGACCAGCGAGCAGCTTGTCGCCGAGCTGGCCAAGGTCGGCGTTGCGGCCGAAACCTTCCGCGATTTCGTTTCGGCCGGCCTGTTGTGGCGCAAGGCGGTGCGCCAGCGCTATGTCGGCCAGGTGCCGATTTCCGAAGCCGATGTGGACAAGGCGCTGGCCAATTTTTCCCGGCCCAAGGCGTTGAAGGTGCTGGTCTCGGAGCTGGTGATTCCGGCGGAACAGGGCCGCGAGGATGAAGCGATGGCCTTGGCCATGCGCCTGTCCAAGGAGATCCATGGCGAGGGCGCCTTTGCCGCTGCCGCCTCGCGCTATTCGGCCGCCCCGACGGCGGCCAAGGGCGGGCGGCTGGACTGGTTGCCGCTGGCGAACCTGCCCGGCCAGATCGCCGGTCAGGTGCTGGCCCTTGGCCCCGGCGATGTATCGGCACCGATGGCGGTTCCGGGCGCGGTCGTGCTGTTCCTTTTGCGCGACGTAGCAAAGGACGAGACCGCCGAGCCCATCACCGTCAACGTGAAATGGGCCGAGTTCCTGCTGCCAGACGATCCGGCCGAGATCGCCCGCGTCAAGTCCGAGGTCGATCAGTGCAACGATCTTTACGGCCAGGCCAAGGGCCTGCCCGAGGACCGGCTGACCGTCTCGAGCGCGACCATGGCCGAGATCCCGCAGGATGTCGGGCTGGAATTGGCGAAGCTGGACCTGAACGAGATCTCCACCGCCCTGACCCGCAGCGGGTATCGCCGCCTGCTGATGCTCTGCTCGCGTGAGCCGGTCACCGAGTCGCTGCCGACGCGTGACCAGATCAAGGAGCAGGTCCTGAACCTCAAGCTCGAGGGTCTGGCCGCGAACTATCTTGAAGAGTTGCGGATGGCGGCGATCATCCGCGAACCGTGAACATGCTGCGTCCCGTCGCACTGACGGCGGGCGATCCTGCCGGAATCGGGCCGGAGCTTGCGGTGAAGGCGCGCACGGCTTTGGGCGCGGACCTGCCCTTCTTCTGGATCGGCGATCCGCACCACTTGCCGGAAGGCGCGCAGATTGCGGAGATCGGGCATCCGGCGGATGCGATTGCCGTGCCGCCGTCCCTGCTTCCCGTCCTGCCCCTGCGCTTCGCCGCCCCGGCCTCGCCCGGCGCGCCGGTTCCGGCCAATGCCGCGGGCACCATCGCCGCAATCGACCGCGCCGTCGCGCTGGTGCAGGCAGGCGAGGCTTCGGCCGTCTGTACCCTGCCGATCACCAAGAAGGCGCTCAAGGATGGCGCGGACTTCGCCTTCCCCGGCCATACCGAATATCTCGCCCATCTTGCCGGGGTGGATCGCGTGGTGATGATGCTGGCCTGCCCCGAGCTGCGGGTAGTGCCGGTGACGATCCATATCCCCGTCTCCGAGGTGCCCGCGGCGCTGACCGAGGCGCTGCTGGAAGAGACGATCCGCATCTCCCGCGACGGGCTGATCCGCGATTTCGGCCTGTCGCGCCCCCGTATCGCCGTGGCGGGGCTGAACCCCCATGCGGGCGAAGGCGGCGCGATGGGCTGGGAAGACGAGCGGATGATCCGCCCGCTGCTGGACCGGCTGAAGGCCGAAGGCTTCGATCTGCGCGGGCCGATGCCAGCCGACACGATGTTCCATGCCAAGGCGCGGGCGGGCTATGACGCGGCGATCTGCATGTATCACGACCAGGCGCTGATCCCGATCAAGACCATCGACTTCGCGGGTGGTGTCAATGTGACGCTGGGCCTGCCCTTCGTGCGGACCTCGCCCGATCACGGCACGGCCTACGACATTGCAGGCAAAGGCGTGGCGGATGTGTCAAGCACGCTTGCGGCGCTGCGTCTGGCGCGCGATATGGCGGCGGCGCGCGCGGGGTGATCCGCCCGGGGGCTCTGCCCCCGGCCCCCCGGAGGATTTGGACCAAGATGAACGAGGGGCGAAGCATGGCCACGATCGACGGTTTGCCGCCCCTGCGCGAGGTCATTGCCGCGCATGATCTGGTGGCGAAGAAGCAGCTCGGACAGAATTTCCTGCTCGACCTGAACCTGACAGCAAAGATCGCGCGATGCGCGGGCGATCTGTCGGGCTGCGATGTGCTGGAGGTCGGCCCCGGCCCGGGCGGTCTGACCCGCGGCCTTCTGGCCGAAGGGGCACGGCGGGTGGTGGCGGTCGAGATGGACCCGCGCGCCCTGCCCGCGCTGGAGGAGATCGCGGCGCATTATCCGGGGCGGCTGGTGCCTCTGCTGGGCGATGCGCTGAAGCTGGATGTGGCGGCGCAGCTGTCTGCCCCTGTGAAAGTCGTGGCGAACCTACCCTATAATGTCGGCACCGAGCTTCTGATCCGCTGGCTGACCCCCGCGAGCTGGCCACCCTTCTGGGACAGTCTGACGCTGATGTTCCAGAAGGAAGTGGCCGAACGCATCGTGGCAAAGCCCGGCAGCGACCGTTACGGACGACTGGCGCTGCTGGCCCAGTGGCGGGCCGAGCCGAAGATCGTGATGCATCTGCCGCCCGAAGCCTTTACCCCCGCCCCCAAGGTCCATTCCGCCGTGGTGCATCTGAAGTGTCTTGAGGCGCCGCGCTATCCCTGCGACGGCGCGGTGTTGCAGCGCATCACGGCCATGGCCTTCAACCAGCGCCGCAAGATGCTGCGGTCCTCGCTCAAGGCTCTGGGACCAGATGTCGAGGAAAAGCTGCGGGCCGCAGGGATCGCCCCCACGGCCCGTGCTGAAGAGATCTCGCTGGAAAGCTTCTGCGCGCTGGCGCGGCTTTACTGACTTATTCGGCAGCTTCCGACGCATCTCCCGAAGGTGCCGCTTCGGCCGCAGCGGCAGGCTTGCGCGTGCGGCGCGGCTTTGCGGCCTTGGGTGCGGCTTCGGCTACGGCTACGGGTTCCGCCGGGGCAGCGGGCGCTTCGGCCGCAGGCTCGACCGAGGCGGGAGCGGGCGGAACCGGGGCAGCGGCGGGCGCTTCGACCGGCGCGGCGCCGGTGATGAAGGCGGGCAGCTCGGGCTGCGCCTCGGGCTGTTCGGCGCGGCGACGCTCGTCCCGGTCGCGGCGGAAATCACGGTCGCGACGCTCTTTGCGTTCGCCTTGCGGACGATCGCCTTGGGGACGCTCGCCCTGGGGACGGTCACCTTGCTGGCGGTCGCCCTGGGGCCGATCGCCCTGGGGACGGTCTCCCTGCGGCCGATCCCCCTGAGGCCGGTCGCGGCGACGGGCTTCCGGGGTCTCGACAAGCCCGCTGTCGCCGCCTGAGGGTTCCATTCCCTCGACCGAGGGTTGGTCCTGCGCGCCGGGATCGCGGAAATCGCTGCGGTCATTGCGGTCGCGGTATTCGCCGCGCTCGCGATAGTCGCGGTTGCTGCCATTGCCATTGCCGTTGTTGCCAGCGCCACCGTTCTGATTGAACTGCTGCTGACGGGCCTCCTGCTCGGCGGCCAGCTCGCGCTGCGCCTCGGCCAGCATCCGGGTGTAATGCTCGGCATGCTGAAGGAAATTCTCGGCCGCCACGCGGTCATTGCTCAGCTGGGCATCGCGGGCGAGCATCTGGTATTTCTCGATGATCTGCTGCGGGGTGCCGCGCACCTTGCCTTCGGGGCCGGAGCTGTCGAAGACGCGGTTGACGATGTTGCCGAGGGTGCGCGGGCGGTTCTGGCTGGAACGCGAGCGTTTCTTGGAAGAGCGCATCTGTGCCTTTGATCAATGCGATCCGCCTTTGGCCCATCGAACCGGCCGACAGAAGCGGCCAACGGGAGAGCAAGGCGGGATCAGGTTGATACGGCGGTCGGGACAGGGAAGGCGCCAGAAGCCAGCCGCATGAGATGGTCTAAATCACGCGCGGACCTGTGTGGCAAGGAGATTCTGGGACAAATCGGCGAATAACGCGGAAAATCGCGGGGCTCTTGCCAAGGGGTCACGCCCGGAGCGGCTGGGCCTGCGGCATCACGGCGCGCGGGCGGCGACCACGCGGTCCCTGCCGTCAAGATCGGGCAGGATGCGACTATCGACAAGGCCGACCCTGCCCAGAAGCGTGGCGACCGCCTGACCCTGGGTCGGGCCGATTTCCAGAAGCACCCGCCCGCCCGAAGCAAGCAGGGTTGGCAGGCCTTCCGCGATGGCGCGATAGGCGGTCAGGCCGTCAGCCCCGTCGGTCAGGGCCTGGCGCGGTTCCCAGTCGCGGACTTCGGGGGCAAGACCCTCCATCTCGGCGCTGGCGATATAGGGCGGGTTCGAGACCACAAGATCGAAACGGCCAAGCCCATCGGCCCAGCCCGGTTCGGTCCAATCGAGACGGCGGAACTCGGCGCGGTCCTGGACCGAAAGGCGAAGGGCATTCTGCCTTGCAACCTCGAGCGCCGCTTCTGAACTGTCACCGCCGATCCCGGTCGATCTGCCGGTTTCCAGCAGGCAGGTCAGCAGGATGCACCCCGTCCCTGTTCCAAGATCCAGCATACGGTCGAAGCGCGCCGACAGGGCCTCGATCACCAGCGTTTCCGTATCCGGGCGCGGGTCGAGCGTGTCGCTCGTCACCAGGAACGGATAGCTCCAGAACCAGCGCAGACCGGTGATTTGAGAGACCGGCTGACGGGCTTCGCGGGCATCCACCGCGCGTTCGAAGGCCGCGACTTGTGCCGCAGTCAGCGTGTTGGGCAGATCGCGGATCAACAGGTCGGTGCCGATCCGCAGGACATGGGCAAGGAGAATCCGGGCGTCGCGGACCGGGTCTTCCACCCCTGCCGCCCACAGGCGCGGGATCGCCGCGCGCAGCGCCTCGGCGCCGGTCATGCCTCCATCTCGGCCAGTTTCGCCGCCTGATCATGGGCGATCAGCGCATCGACCACCTCGGTCAGGTCGCCCTGAATGATGCGGTCAAGCGCATAGAGCGTAAGGTTGATGCGGTGATCGGTCATCCGGCCCTGCGGGAAGTTGTAGGTGCGGATGCGTTCGCTGCGGTCGCCCGAGCCCACTTGCGATTTGCGGTCGGCGGCACGCTCGCTGTGGATGCGCTCCCGTTCCATCTCGTAAAGGCGCGCGCGAAGGACCTGCATGGCGATGGCGCGGTTCTGGTGCTGCGACTTTTCAGACGAGGTGACGACCGTGCCGGTGGGAATATGGGTGATCCGCACGGCGGAATCGGTGGTGTTGACGTGCTGGCCACCCGCGCCGCTGCTGCGCATCGTGTCGATGCGGATGTCGGAGGCGGGAATGTCGATATCGACCTCTTCCGCCTCGGGCAGGACCGCGACGGTCGCGGCAGAGGTGTGGATGCGGCCCTGGGCTTCGGTTTCCGGCACGCGCTGGACACGATGGACGCCGGATTCATATTTGAGGCGGGCATAGACGCCCTCGCCCTGAACATGGGCAGTGAATTCCTTGAGCCCGCCAAGTTCCCCGGATTGTTCGGAAATTACCTCGAACTTCCATCCCATCGTCTCGGCGTAGCGCTGATACATCCGGGCAAGATCGCCCGCGAACAAGGCGGCCTCGTCGCCGCCGGTGCCGGGACGGATTTCCAGGATCGCGGGCCGCGCGTCAGCCGCATCCTTGGGCAGAAGCGCGATGCGGAGACGATCTTCCATCGCGGGGATGGCGTCTTTCAGGCGGGGCAGCTCGTCCTCGGCAAGCGCGCGCATCTCGGGATCGGCCAGCATGGCCTCGGCATCCGACAGATCGGTCAGCGCCTGGCGATAGGCGGCAATTTCTTCGGCCACCGGCTTCAGCTCGGAATATTCGCGGCTAAGCGACGCGATCTCGGCCGGGCTGGCGCCGGCATTGAGCTTGGCCTCGACGAATTCGAAGCGCTGGGTGATCTGGGCGAGTTTGTCTAGCGGAACCATGGGCGGTTGTCTGGCGCGGATCGGGAGACCGGTCAAGAGGAGGAAAACCCGTGGCTTAGTCCTTTGCCATGGGACCTGAACCCGCGGCGGCCCCGGGCCTATGGCGCTTGCGCCAAGCAAGGGCCTAGAGGCGCGAGAGCCAGTCGGTCAGGCGGGCGGCGTTGACGCCGAAATCCGAACGGCCAAAGCGGAGCCGGGCATAGAGACGCAGGCCATCGGGATGCGCCTCGGCGGTGGTGTAATCGGGAAAGCCCCAGAGCGCGGAGCGGGTGATCCAGGTGATGCGGTCCGTCGCGGGGCTGCCCGCAAGGCGCGTGGTGCGGGCGGTGGCAAGGGCGATGGCATCGAGTCTCGCGAGCAGATCTTCGGTCCCGCCACGCTGAGAAGAGATGCGAAGAACGGCAGCGCCTTCAAGGGCTTGCACCCTGTCGCTCGGCAGGTCCCGGAACAGCGCCTCGGGCGGCGAGACATGCCAGAGGGCGGGGTCCGAAGGGGCGAAGCGGATGTAACCCGCCCCGCCTGCCGCCAGCAGCACCACCGTCGCGAGGATGCCGCGGGCGCTCATCTTTGTGTCTTTGCCCAGTGATAGAGGCAGATCAGCTCATAGGCGACATGGGCGCCAGCGATGGCGGTGGCACCCGTGGTGTCATAGGGCGGCGAGACCTCGACAATGTCGCCGCCCACCATATTGACACCGGCAAGATCGCGCAGCATCGCCGCTGCCTGCCAGCTTGCCAGCCCGCCCCAGACCGGGGTGCCGGTGCCGGGCGCGAAGGCAGGATCGAGACAGTCGATGTCGAAGGTGACATAGGTCGGCTTGTCGCCGACGATGTCCTTTGCCTTCGCCACCGCTGCTGCGACGCCTTTTTCATGCACTTCGCGCGCGTCGATGACATGGACGCCGAGGTAGTCTTCGGTGGTGGTGCGGATGCCGATCTGGACCGAGCGCTTTGGGTCTACCAGCCCGGTCTTAACCGCCTTGTAGAGCATCGTGCCGTGGTCGATGCGGGTCAGGTCGTCATCGGGCCAGAGGTCGGAATGCGCGTCGAAATGGATCACCCCCAGCGGTCCGAACTTTTCGGCATAGGCCTTGAGGATGGGGAAGGTGATGTAGTGATCGCCGCCAAGGGTGACGGTTCCGGCGCCTGCGGCGAGGATTTTGCGGATGTGATCGGTCAGGATTTCGGGGAAATCCGCCACTTTCGCATAGTCGAAAGCAAGATCACCGTAGTCGATAATATTCAGCTCTTCCAACGGGTTGGTTGGCCATCCATGCGGGGGATCATAGGGCTGGAGACTGGAGGCCTCGCGGATGGCGCGGGGGCCGAAGCGGGTGCCGGTGCGGTGCGTCACCGCCTGATCGAAGGGAACGCCGGTCACCGCAAGATCGACGCCGGTCAGGTCTTTCGTATAGCTGCGGCGCAGGAAGGAGGTTGCTCCTCCGAACGCGTTTTCAAAGGCATAGCCGCGCAGGCCCTTGCGGGTGAAAGCGGTGTCGACCTGCGTCTTGGCATCTTCCAGGGGCATGGGAATTCTCGGGATACAGAAGGCGCGCTGTCATTGCCCCCCAGGCCGGACAGCCCCGGAAAGGACCGTCTTCCGTTTGTCTTCCAAACGTCTTCCGATCGTCTTCCAAAGGTCTTGCCGTTTTCGCCAAACGGGGCCGGAGACGCGCGGATCCGGGTCCGGGCAAGGAAGCCTGCCCGGAGCCCTTTGTCAACCGCCTCAGCCGATGCGATGGCCTTCGCGGACCAGTTCGTCCGTCACCTGCCGGATGGCACGGTGCAGCGTGTCGGCGATCTGGTCAGCCTGCGTCTCGGTCAGGGTCAGCGGCGGCGACATCACGTTGAGGTGGCCGATCGGGCGGACCAGAAGGCCCATCGCCTCGGCGGCGTTGGAGATGCGCTTCGATTCGTTCGCGCCATCGGGCAAGGGTTGCTTGGTCGCCTTGTCGGCCACGTTCTCGACGCAGAGCATCAGGCCCCTGCCCCGGACCTGGCCGACCAGCGGCAGATCCTCGAGCGGCTTGAGCCTGTCCTGAAGATAGGCGCCGACGCGGGCAGCGTTCGCGAGCAGATCCTCGCGTTCCATGATCTCGATCACCTTGAGGCTGGCGGCGCAGGCGACCGGATGGCCGGAATAGGTGAAACCGCTGGTGAACCAGCGCCCCCCCACCTGCGCCATCGCCTGCCAGATCCGGTCGGAGAAGATCACCGCGCCAAGGGGCACATACGCGGCCGACAGGCCCTTGGCACAGGTGATCATGTCGGGGATGACGCCGAACTCGGCCTCGGCGGCGAACCAGTGGCCAAGGCGACCGAAAGCGGTGACAACCTCATCGGCGATGAACAGGATGTCATGCTGACGGCAAAGATCGGCCATGCGGCGCAGATAGCCTTCGGGCGGCAAGATCACCCCGCCCGAGGCCTGGATCGGCTCGGCGAAGAAGCCGCCGATGCGGTCTGCGCCGATGCGGGCGATCAGGGCCTCAAATTCGGCGACCAGCGCATCGCAGAATGCGGCCTCGCTCATGCCTTCGGGGCGGCGATAGGGATCGGGGCAGGACAGGTGATGGATGCCATCGGTCTTGTAGCGGAATTCCTCGACCCGGTCGCCGGGGCGCTTGCCGATGGATTGGGTCAGGAAGGTCGCGCCGTGATAGCTGTTCTCGCGCGCCACGATATCGGTCTTTTGCGGGCGGCCCATGGCGTGCTGGTAATACCAGACCATGCGGGCGGCGGTGTCGACGGCGGTCGAGCCGCAGGTGGTGAAATGGACACGGTTCAGATCGCCCGGCGCGCGGGCGGCGAGTTCGGCGGCCAGACGCGCCGAAGGGCCATTGGTCATGTCGACGAAGGTGTTGCAGAAGGCCAGCTGCTCGGCCTGTTCGGCCATGGCCTGCGCCACTTCCTTGCGACCAAGGCCGATATTGGTGCACCACATGCCGCCCACGGCATCGAGATAGCGTTTCCCCGACGCGTCCCAGAGCCAGGCGCCCTCGCCGCGCTCGATCACCAGAGATCCTTCGGCTTCGAAGGGGCCGAAATTGGCCCAGGGGTGCAGGACATGTCGACGGTCCATCTCCCACAGGGTTTCGGGCGACAGGTTCGAGGCGGGCCGGGCCAGGGCCTGGGGGGCGGTCATGGGGAATCTCCCTGATTGAATCGTCAGTCAGAATACTCTAACCGTTTGATCAAATCTGCGCCAGCCCTGCCGTGCATCCAAAACCTGCGGCCGGGACGGATCGGGGGGGCAAAGCCTGATCTGCCCCCCGAGGCCCGGCCCGAGGCCTTCGGCACCTTACATCTTGCGGATATGATCGCGCCAACGCGCGTACAGCGCCTCGACCGCGCCGCTGGTCAGAAGCGGCATAGCCGCGCGCAGTTGGTCCTCGCTCCAGTCCCACCAGCGCATTTCAAGCAGCAGATCGACAGTCGGGGGATCGAACCTGCGCCGGATCTCGCGTGCAGGATTGCCGCCGACGATCGCATAGGGCGCGACATCGCGGGTCACCAGGGCGCGGGTGCCGATCACCGCGCCATCGCCGACCGTGACCCCCGGCATGATGATCGCCTCTGAGCCGATCCAGACATCGTTGCCGATCACCGTATCGCCCGCGGGCAGAAACCCGTTCTCGGCGCCTGCAAAGGCCGGGATCTCGGGCATCCAGAAGAAGGGAAAGCTGCTGATCCAATCCTGCCTGTGGCCCTGATTGCCGGCCATGATGAAGGCCGCGCCCGAACCGATCGAGCAGAAACTGCCGATCACCAGCCGGTCCACGCCCGGATCGGGCAGCAGATAGCGGGCACAATCGTCGAAGCTGTGGCGGTGGTAATAGCCGGAATAATAGCTGTAGCGCCCGACCAGGATGTTGGGATTGCGGACCTGCCGGTCCAGTGTCACGCCCAGAAACGGGCTTTCGAAGGCATTTTCCATTTGCATCTTTCAGGGAAGAAGACTGTCCGCCCATAGGCGAACCCCGCACGCCGCCAGGGGGCGGCGCGGTGATGCCCCGGCCAGTGGCGCGGGACCGTCTTCAGATGCTTCGGTGCGTGGCCTTCACGGCGGGCCTTCCCTGTGCGGCAAGCGGAACCTACCCCAGCCTAGCCGATCCGGCGACCGGTGCAAACAGGCGCTAGAACACGGATTGCTTGGCCTTGGCGACCTTGAATCCATGGCCCAGTCCATTGGTGCAGGTCATGCCCGACTTTTCCGAGGTGCAGGTATAGGCGCCCAAGCTGAAGGACTTGCCGTAATCCAGCACAAAGCCGTTCGGATCGGCCACCGTATCGCCGACGCAGGCGACATAGCCCTTGCCCTGCGCATCCACCGCGAAGGCCGGGCCCCATTCCAGATCGCAATCGGCCGGGCGTTTGCGGAAGCTGGGGGTATACTCGAAAATGTCGCAGCGCGCCTCGGAGAAAGAGCCGGTCATGATCGCGCAATGGATATTGCCCGAGGGCGAATGGAAGGCGACGTAATCATCGGCCAGGGCCGGGGTAGCGACGAAGGCGCAGACGAGTGAGAGGACTTTCACGGAAAACTCCTGCAAAATGCGGCGGGCGGAATGGCGCGAAGGATCGGATCGATGCGGAGATACGTCAAGCCAGCCCTTGCCTATCTGGCGCCGGTCTTTGCGCTGGCCTTCGTTCTGGGCGTGCTGCGGACGTTGTGGATCGCGCCTCGGATCGGCGTGCTGATGGCGGTGGCGGTGGAAGTGCCGCTGCTTCTGCTGTGGTCCTGGGCCGTGGCGGGGCGCGTCCTGCGGCGCTGGCCCCTGCCCTTGCCGGACCGGATCGCCATGGGCGTGCTGTCCTTTGCGCTGCTGATGCTGGCCGAAGCCGGGCTGGCGCTGGCGACCGGCCAGACCCTGAGCGGCTTTCTGGGCGGCATGGTCACGCCCGCGGGCGCGCTGGGGCTGGCGGGGCAGCTTGGTTTCGCCGCCCTGCCCGCCCTGCGCGTCACTTGGCCGCCAAGGGCTGCGCGCGTTCGACCAGACGGGCGAAGAAGCTGGCGCCGATGGGCGCGGCCTCGTCGTTGAAATCGTAAGCCGCATGGTGCAAGCCCGCACCGGGGCCGGTGCCGAGGAAGAGATAGGCGCCGGGCCGGGCCTCGAGCATATAGGAGAAATCCTCGCTGCCCATCTCGCGCGCGGCATTGCCGTCGACGGCATCCGCGCCGGACACTTCCTGCGCGACGGCGGTGGCGAAGGCGGCCTCGTCCTCGTGGTTGATGGTGGCGGGATAGCCCCAGTCATAATCCACCTGCGCCGTGACGCCGAAAGCAGTGGCGGTGCCTTCGACGATCTCGTGGAAGCGCTTTTTCAGCAGGGCGCGGACATCGGGTTTGAAGCAGCGGATGGTGGCGGCGAACATGCCATCTTCCGGGATGATGTTCGAAGCCGTGCCGGCGTGGATCATGGTGACCGAGATCACCGCCTCATCCAGCGCATAGACATTGCGCGGGATGATGGTCTGGACGGCCTGGACCATAGCGACCAGCGCCACGACCGGGTCGACGGTTTCGTGCGGGGTGGCGCCGTGGCCGCCGCGGCCGGTCACCTTCACATAAGCCGTGTCGACGCTGGCCATCAGCGGCCCGGGCGTGGTCTGGAAATGGCCGAAGGGCACGTTGGGGGCATTGTGGATGCCATAGACCTGGGCGATGTCGAAGCGGTCCATCATGCCGTCCTGCACCATGGCCTGACCGCCGCCGCCATCTTCCTCGGCGGGCTGGAAGATCAGGGCGACGCGGCCGGTGAAATTGCGCGTCTCGGCCAGGTATTTGGCGGCGCCCAGCAGCATGGTGACATGGCCGTCATGGCCGCAGGCATGCATCCGGCCCGGCACCTTGCTGGCATGGGGCGCCCCTGTCATCTCCTCGATCGGCAGCGCGTCCATATCGGCGCGCAACCCGATGGTCGGGCCGGGCCCCTTGCCGTTCAGGATGGCGACGATGCCGGTCTGGCCGATGCCCTCATGCAGCTCGTCCACGCCGATCTCGCGCAGCCGCTGGGCGATCCAGGCGGCGGTCTCGTGGCAGTCGAAGGCGAGTTCGGGATATTGGTGCAGATGCTGCCGCCAGCCCTTCATTTCCTCGGCATATGAGGCGATACGGTTGAGGACGGGCATGATCGGAACTCCTTGGATCGGTCTGGCCGGAGAAAACAGGAAATCGCGAAGGGCCGCAATGTCAGAACCCCACCTTGACCGCGCGGAAAGCGACCGTCTGGTCCATACGCCCGTCTCTTCCCCCGAGGCGGCGATGGCGCGGTTGCTGGAAATCATGGCGCGGTTGCGCGATCCGGCAGGGGGCTGCCCCTGGGATCTTGAGCAGGATTTCGCCACCATCGCCCCCTATACGATCGAAGAGGCGCATGAGGTGGCCGATGTGATCGAGCGGCAGGCCTGGGGCGAGTTGAAGGGCGAACTGGGCGATCTTCTGTTCCAGACCGTCTTTCACGCCCGCATGGCCGAGGAGGCGGGGCTTTTCGGCTTTGCCGATGTGGCCGGGGCGATTGCAGACAAGATGGTGGCGCGGCATCCGCATGTCTTTGGCGCGGAATCGCGCGACAAGACGCCCGAGCAGCAGACCAGGGATTGGGAGGCGCTGAAGGCGCGGGAGCGCGGCGCGCGCGCCGGCGTGCTGGACGGGGTGGCGCTGGGACTGCCGGCGCTGGCCCGGGCGGTGAAGCTGCAGAACCGGGCGGCGCGGGTCGGGTTCGACTGGCCTTCGACCGATGAGGTGGTGGCGAAGCTTGTGGAGGAAGCGGGCGAGCTGGCCGAGGCCCGCGAGACGCTGACCGAGGCGGAAGTGGCTGAGGAATTCGGCGATCTTCTGTTTGTGATCGCCAATCTCGCGCGGCATCTGAAGATCGATCCCGAAGCCGCCCTGCGCGCCGCGAACCAGAAATTCACCCGCCGCTTCCAGCGTATCGAGGCCCTGCTGGCCGAAGGCGGCACGACCCCGGCGCAATCCGACCTGGCCGAGATGGACGCCTTGTGGAACCGCGCCAAGGCCGAGGAAAAGGCCGCCAAGGCGGCTGCGGCAGAGCGTCGCTGATTTTCCCAAGTGTTTCACTCAGGCATTGACCGCACCCCGCGCGGCGGTTTATGCATCGCCACGACAAAGCCTGACAAAAGGACTCAACCATGCGTCGCCTCCTTCTTGCCCTTTCGCTGACCACCGCCCTGCCCGTCGCGGCGCTGGCGGAAGAGGTGAATGTCTATTCCCATCGCCAGCCCGAGCTGATTCAGCCGCTGGTCGATGCCTTCACCGCCGAAACCGGCATCGCGGTCAATGTGGCCTTTGTCGACAAGGGCATGGCAGAGCGTCTGGTGGCCGAGGGCGACCGTTCGCCCGCCGACCTGATCCTGACCGTCGACATCGCGCGCCTGTTGCAGATCGTCGATGCGGGCGTCACGCAGGAAGTGAAATCGGACGTGCTGGAGGCCAATATCCCGGCCAATTTCCGCGACGAGGCCAATCACTGGTTCGGCCTGACGGCGCGGGCGCGCATCGTCTATGCCAGCAAGGACCGGGTGAAGGATGGCGAGGTCACGACCTATGAGGATCTGGCCGATCCGAAATGGAAGGGCCGGATCTGCATCCGCTCGGGTCTGAACGACTATAACGTGGCGCTGGTCTCGGCCATGCTGGCCCATCACGGCGCCGATTACACCAAGACCTGGCTTGAGGGCCTGAAGGCCAATCTGGCGAAGAAGCCCGATGGCGGCGACCGCGATCAGGTCAAGTCGATCGCGGCGGGCGAATGCGACATCGGCATCGGCAACACCTATTACATCGGCCAGATGATGAACGATCCCGAACAGCGCCCGGCGGCGGAAACCGTGCGCATCGTGTTCCCGACCTTTGAAGGCGATGGCACCCATCTGAACATCTCGGGCGTTGCGATGACGAAATCGGCCCCGAACCATGATGCGGCGCTGAAATTCATGGAATGGCTGTCTTCGGACGAGGCCCAGAAGATCTATGCCGAGACCAACAACGAATATCCGGTGAAACCGGGTGTGGCGCGGTCGGAGCTGGTGGCGAGCTGGGGCGAGTTCACCCCCGACAGCAAGAGCCTGACCGAGATCGCCAAACTGCGCCCCGAAGCGCTGAAGCTGATCGAGACGGTCGATTTCGACGGCTGACGGCCCTCTGCTCCCTGAGGCTGCAAGTCGAGACTACCCGTCGATGGCCCGTGCCCCTGTGGCACGGGCCTATTGCATGAACTCGACCGACAGGACCGTGGGCAAATGGCGGGCGGCTTCCCGCCAGGTTTCGCCCTCATCCGCGCTGACGAAGACCGAGCCGGAATTGGTGCCGAAGGCCACGGCGCAGGGCGTGCCGCGGCTGACCGACAGGCCCTGCCGCAAGACGGTGAAGAAGCAATCCTGCGCGGGCAGGCCCTGCCCCTTGCCCTGCCATGTCTCGCCGCCATCGGTGCTTTTCCACACCAGCGCGCGGCCATCCAGCGGGTAGCGCCCGATCGCATCGCCATTCAGCGGAAAGACCCAGAGTGTGCCCTTGTCGCGGGGGTGTGCGCCCACGGGGAAGCCGAAGGTCGAGGGCAGGCCCTCGGTGATCTCCTCCCAGACCGCACCGCCATCGCGACTGCGATAGACGCCCTGATGGTTCTGCATGTAGATCAACCCCTCGGCCGCGCCGAAGGCGAGGTTGTGGACGCAGGAAAAGATCTCGTCCTCCTGGCGGAATTCATTGCCATCGCCCCAGTCGCGCGGCAGCGCGCCCGCCGGACCGGGCCGGTTGCCGCGCCGGTTGCGCATCTGCCAGCTTTGCCCGCCATCGCGGCTTTCGAACACGCCCGCCGCCGAAATGCCGACCCAGAGCCCGCCCTTGCCATCCGACAGGATGGTGTGCAGCGTCAACCCCGCCGCGCCGGGCATCCAGGTGTCTGCTCCGGGCTGGTCGGTCAGCGCGTCGAGCCTGCGCCAGCTTTCGCCGCCATTCAGGCTTTCGTAGAGATAGGCGGGTTTCGACCCCGCCAGCAGGCGGTCGCCGTCATAGGCGACCGACCACATCTGCTCGGCGCCCTCGAACGGACCTTGCGACAGGGTCCAGTCGCCGCCCTGCCGCCGCCAGATGCCGCAGCCGAACCATTTGCCGCCGCCCGCCGCAAAGACCTGATCGCCGCGCCCGATGGCATGGTTGATCGGCCAGCCCTGACAGAAAGGACCCGTCAGCCGGAAATCCGGGCCTTCAAGGATGAACAGGCCCTTGGTGGTACCGACCAGAATATCCGCCATGCGCAATCCCTCCGGTTACTCGGGCCAGCTTACACCCGAATCCGCTTCTGTCAGCGCGCTTTGCGGCGGCTGGACAGTTCGGCGCCGATCCGTTTGAGTGCCTGCGAAGAAGGAGCAGCTGACATGACCCACCGCCGCAAGATCATCATCGACACCGACCCAGGCCAGGACGATGCCGTGGCGCTGCTTCTGGCGCTGTCGGCGCCGGAGCGGCTGGAGGTGCTGGGGGTGACGGCGGTGGCGGGCAATGTGCCGCTGGCGCTGACCCAGCGCAATGCGCGGGTGATCTGCGAGCTGGCGGGCAGCTCGGTCCCGGTCTTCGCGGGCTGCGACGCGCCCCTGAAGCGCGATCTGGTGACCGCCGAACATGTTCATGGCAAAACCGGCCTGGACGGCTGCGACCTGCCGGAACCCGCGCGCCCGCTGCGCCCCGAACATGCGGTGGAGTTCATCATCGAGACGCTGCGGCGTGAGGCGCCGGGCACGGTGACGCTGTGCCCGCTGGGCCCGCTGACCAATATCGCCACCGCCTTCCAGCGCGCGCCGGATGTGGTGGGCCGCGTGGCCGAGATCGTGTTGATGGGCGGGGCCTATTTCGAGGTGGGCAACATCACCCCGGCGGCCGAGTTCAACATCTATGTCGACCCGGAAGCCGCTGAGATCGTGTTCAAATCCGGCGTTCCGCTGGTCGTGCTGCCGCTGGATGTGACGCATAAGGCCCTGACTTCGCGCGCCTGGGTCGAAGAGATGCGCAGCCTGGGCACGCCGGTTGGCCGTGCGGTGGCGGGCTGGACCGATTTCTTCGAGCGGTTCGACACGGCCAAATATGGCAGCGAGGGCGCGCCGCTGCATGACCCCTGCGTGATCGCCTATCTTCTGGCGCCGGACCTGTTCTCGGGCCGGCATATCAATGTCGAGATCGAGGTCAACAGTCCGCTGACCCTGGGCATGACCGTCGCCGACTGGTGGCGGGTGACCGACCGCCCGGCCAATGCGCTCTTCCTGGGTGATGTGGATCGCGACGGGCTGTTCCGGCTCTTTTCAGACCAGATCGCCCGGCTATAGGCCCCTAACCTTCGGGCAGGATCACGGAAAACACCGAACCTTCGCCGCGTTTGCTGTCGATCTTCAGCCAGCCGCGATGGCGGTTGACGATATGCTTGACGATGGCAAGACCCAGGCCCGTGCCGCCTTCAGCGCGCGAGCGGTGGGTGTCGACGCGGTAGAAGCGTTCGGTCAGGCGCGGCAGGTGGATGGGGTCGATGCCTTCGCCACGATCGGCCACATCGACGCGCAGGACCGGGCCGCGATAGCTGGTCTCGCGGCGGATCTCGACCCGGACCTCCTGGCCGCGCGCGCCATATTTCACCGCGTTTTCCAACAGGTTCAGGAAGACCTGGGTCAACTGGTCGGGATCGCCCGTCACCCAGACCGGCGCTTCGGCCCCGGCTATGGCGATGCGGCTGTCCTTTTCCTCGGCGGCCGAACGCACGGTTGCGGCGACCGATTTCAGCACCCCCGCCAGATCCACCGCCTCGCGCGGGCGGACGCGCTCCTCCGCCTCGACCCGGCTGAGCTGCAAGAGGTCGCGAACAAGGCGGTTCATGCGGCCCGCTTCGCGCTCCATGATCGCCAGAAACCGCTCGCGGGCATTGGCATCATCCTTGGCACTGGTGCGCAGGGTCTCGATGAAGCCCATCATCGCGGTCAGGGGCGTGCGCAATTCATGGCTGACATTGGCTACGAAATCGCGGCGCATCTGTTCGGCCTGGGTCTCGGTGGTGATGTCGCGCAAGACGCAGAGCGCTTTGGTCGCCCCCTGCAAGGGGGTGACATGGGCGCGGTACTGGCTGTCATCGGAGAGGCGCAGCAGGGCCTCGCGCGCGCCCTCGCCCGCCAGGACCTGAGCCACTGCCTGCAAAAGATCGGGCGCGCGCAGAACGAGCGCCAGGCTGCGCCCCAGCGCCGCCTCGCCCAGAACGGCCTGCGCCGCCGGATTCAGCGCCAGCACCCGTTCGTCCGCGCCCAGGATCAGCGCCGGCAGCGGCACACCGCCCAGAAGCTCTGCCTCGACCGTGGCGTCCATGATCCTCTCCGCACCTTCTGCGCGACCCGTCTAGCCTGCGGGGCCGCGTGGCGCCAGAGGTCAGGCCTTGTTGTCGCGCTGCCAGATCCAGTCATGGTCGGGATCATTGGCGAAGCGCCATTTGCGCAAGGGGCCGGCCATGACGTTCAGATAGTACATTTCATAGCCATAGGGCGCGCCGCAGGGGTGGTGGCCGCGCGGCACCAGCACGAGATCGTGGTTCTTCACCGCCATGGTCTCGTCGAGGCTGCCATCCTCGGTATAGACCCGCTGCACGCCAAAACCCTGGGCTGGGTTGAGCCGGTGGTAATAGGTCTCTTCCAGATAGGTCATGCGCGGAAAATCGTCCTCGTCATGGCGGTGGCTGGGATAGGAAGACCAGTTGCCCGCGGGGGTGAAGACCTCGGTCACCAAGAGGCTGTCGGCCACCTCGCGCGCTTCCATGGCGATATTGTTGATATGGCGGGTATTGGCCCCCTGCCCGCGTGGTGTCAGGGAAATACCTTCCGGCCCAAGGCGTTGTGCGGCGAAGTTGCCCTTGCCGGGGGCGGTGCAGACCGCCAGCGTGCAGGGCGTGGTCGCCACCGCGCGCCAGTCCGAACCGTTCGGGACATAGAGGCAATGCGGCGGCGTCTTTTCAAAGACATCCATCCGCTCGCCCATGACGCCCCAATCCTGCCCGGCAGCGGTGATCTGCGCCTTGCCCTCGACCAGGACCAGGATCGCCTCGCGGTCACCGGTCGGCTCCTCGGCCACATTGCCCGGCTCCAGCCGATACAGACCGAAGCCGACATAGGACCAGCCCGCGTCTTCCGGCGTCAGGTCATGCACCTTGCCGCGCGTCCCCTTCGGCTTTCGCAGCAAATCCGCCATTCCTTGCCCCTTCATCCTGGCAAATATATCCCCGGGCTCCGGGGGCAGAGCCCCCCAAGTCAATGGATTTCAGATCAGGCCCGCCACCTTGGCCTGCCGCTTCAGCGTCGCCAGACCCAGCGTCTGATACAGAAGCGGGTTGCGGATCTTGGGGTCCTGCTCGGCCTCGATCACGATCCAGCCGTCATAGGAAGCGTCCGCAAGCTGTTGCAGAAGCGGCGCAAAATCTATGGCGCCGTCCTGATCGCCCGGCACGGTAAAGGCCCCGGCGACCACGCCTTGCAGGAAGGACAGGCCCTCTTTGCGCACCTGCGCCACCACATCGGGGCGGATGTTCTTGGCGTGGAAATGGCGGACACGGCCGATATGCCGGGCCAGAACGCTGGCCGGATCGCCGCCGCCAAAGGCGCAATGGCCCGCATCGAACAACAGATGCGTATGCGGCCCGGTCGCGGCCATCAGCGCGTCGATCTCCTCGGGGCTTTCAACGATGGTGCCCATGTGGTGATGATAGACCAAGGTCACGCCCTGCGTGGCAAGATAGGCGGCGAAGCCTTCGAGTTTCCTGCCGAATTCCACCATTTCGGCTGCGGTCAGCCGGGGTCGGTCATTCACCGGCTTTTTCGCATCGCCATGGATCGCGTTCGATGTCTCGCAGACGATCATCACCTTGCAGCCATTGTGTTTCAGCTTGGCAAGGTGCTTCTGGCACGCGGCGATCTCATCCTCGACCGAGCGGGTCAGCAGCTCGACCGAATACCAGCCCGAGATGAACTTTAGCCCGTAAGAGGCCAGCAGCGCGCGCAATTCCTCGGGGTCATCCGGCCAGCGATGGCCATTCTCGATGCCGTCAAAGCCGATCTGGCGGCCCGCCTCATCCAGAATGCGGGTGGTCGGGATATCCGCCCCGATCGACTGGTCGTCGTCATTGGCCCAGGCGATGGGATTGGTGCCGAAAAGGATCATGTCATCTGCCTCAATTGACAAGCCACTGGGCCTTGACGGCCCGCTCATAGCCTTCGCGCGCCGCGCGCACTTCGCCCCGGGTCGAGACCTCGGGTACGGCGACATCCCACCAAGTGCCGCCCGCGCCGGTGCCGGGGGCGGGATCGGTGTCGATCACGATCACGGTCGGCAGGCGGGCGGTTTTGGCCTTCTGCATCTCGGCTTCCAGCCCGGCAATGCCTGACACCTTGACGGCCAGCGCGCCCATGCTGCGGGCATGCGCAACAAGATCGAGCTGCAAGTCATTGACGTGGAACGAATCGTCCAGAAGATTGTTGAAGGGCGCGCCGCCGGTCGCCTGTTGCAGCCGGTTGATGCAGCCATAGCCGCGATTGTCGGTCAGCACGACGGTGAAGGGGATGCCCATCATCACCGCCGTCGCCAGTTCGGAATTGGCCATCATATAGGACCCGTCGCCCACCATGCAGACAACGTCGCGTTGAGGCTGGGCCATCTTGATGCCCATCGCGCCCGCGATTTCATAGCCCATGCAGGAGAAGCCGTATTCCATGTGATAGCCGCCCTGCGCCGCGCGCCACAGCACCTGCAGCGCGCCCGGCATGGTGCCTGCGGCCGACATGATCAGCGACTGCTTGCCCATGTTTCGGCTGACCGCGCCGATCACCTGGGCGTCCGAGGGAAGCTGATTGCCTTCGGGCGCCGCAAACAGGCCGTCAGTGGTGGTGAACCACGCCCTGCGTGCGGTGAAATCCGGGTCGGCGAAGCGCTGCGCGCCAAGGGCGGCGCTGATCTTCTCGATCGCGACTTTCGCATCGGAAACAAGCGGTTGCGCGCCGCGCTTATGGGCGTCGAAGCCGTGGATATTGATCGAAAGAAGCTTGCGTCCCGGGGCGGAGAACACCGTCCACGACCCGGTGGTGAAATCCTGGAACCTTGTGCCGACGCCGATGACCAGATCGGCCCTGGCCGCCAGCGCATTGCCGCAGCCCGTGCCGGTGACGCCGGGCGACCCAAAATGCAGCTCTTCCTCCCAATCCACGGCACCTTTACCCGCCTGGGTTTCGACAAGCGGGATGTTGTGGCATTTTGCGAAATCCAGCAGCGTCTGCTCCGCGCCGGAATAGATCACCCCGCCGCCCGCGACGATCAGCGGCGCCTTCGCCGCCTTGATCGCGGCCACGGCCTCGGCCAGTTCCTGGGCATCGGGTTCCGGGCGGCGGAAGGACCAGACCCTGGGGGCGAAGAATTCCTCGGGGTAATCATAGGCTTCCGCCTGGGTGTCCTGGCAGAAGGCCAGACAGACCGGACCACAATTTGCCGGATCGGTCAGGACGCGAAAGGCGCGCGGCAGGGCGGTGAGAATGTGTTCGGGCCGCGAGATTCGGTCAAAATAGCGCACGACCGGGCGGAAGCAATCATTGGCGCTGACGGTCGCGTCGTCGAAATCCTCGATCTGTTGCAGCACCGGATCGGGGGCGCGATTGGCGAAGACATCGCCCGGCACGAAGAGGACCGGCAGGCGGTTCACATGCGCCACGGCGGCGGCGGTGACCATATTGGTCGCGCCCGGCCCGATCGAAGAGGTCACGGCCATCGCGCGGCGGCGCTTGCTTGCCTTGGCAAAGGCGATCGCCGCATGGGCCATGGTCTGTTCGTTCTGGCCGCGCCAGGTGGGCAGATCTTCCTTGATGCCATGCAGCGCCTCGCCGATCCCGGCGACATTGCCATGGCCGAAGATCGCCCAGACACCCTCGATCACGCGGTGTCCCTCGGGCGTGCGCTGCGCGGCGATGTATTTCACCATGGCCTGCGCGGCAGTCAGTCTGATCGTGGTCATGCGGCCATCTCCCCGGCCCGGCGGGCCTCGTCCCAGATGCGGCAGAGCCGCGCGTATTTGGCTTCCATCTGCGCCACCGCCTGCTCCGAAGAGATGAGCCCTGCGAGCCAGGCCCTTGCGGCTTCGGCGAAAATCGTGCGGCCCACGGCAAAACCCTTGACCAGATCATGACCGGCGGCAAGGCGCAGCGAGACGGCAAGGTCTTCTTCCGGCGCATCGAGACCAAGCACGACAATGCCGCGGACATGCGGGTCGTTTTCGGTGATGGCGGCGCAGGCCTCGACCCAGGCGGCGTCGGTGGTAAAGGGTTCCAGCTTCCACCAGTCGGGGTAGATGCCGATTTCATAGAAGCGGCGGATCAGCCGGGCCGAGGTCCGGTCATCGACCGGGCCGACCTTGGAAGGGATGATCTCGAGCAGCATCTCAAGCCGGTTGCGGCGGCAGGCGTGGAACAGCCGGATGAGCGTGTCTTCCTGCGCGGCGCGGGTGGCGGCGTCATCGTCGGGGTGGCAGAAGCACAGAACCTTGACGACATGTTCCAGCGGCCATTCCGACAATCCGCCAAAATCAGGACCGATCTCGGGTTCCAATGTCAGGGGACGCGAACCCGGCCATTCGACCGGATGGCCGATCCAGAGCCCGGTTCCGGCGGCGGCAAAGAGCGCATCCCGCCCCAAGCGGCTGTCGCAGAGGATGCCGTAGCCGGGCTTGCCCCCCTGAACCTTCAGCGCGGCCTCGAGGCAGAGCGATTTGAATTCACCGATCTTCTCCGGGCTTGCGCCCTCCATCGCCTCAAGCTGCATGCGGTGGTCGAAGGCAAAGACCCGCATGGTGGACCAATCCTTGTGGCGGTTGGTCGCCCAATGGATTTGTTCCAGCGCCGCATCCTTGCGCAAGGCGGGGGTCTGGACGCCGCGTTTCAGGAAGAACTGCAGTTCCTCCCAACTGGGATAGGCCGGGGTGCAGCCGTGGCGGCTGACGGCGAAGGCACCGCAGGCATTGGCATAGGTCAGCGCGCGCGGCCAGTCTTCGCCGTCGAGCCAGCCTTTCAGCAGGCCCGACATGAAGCCATCGCCCGCGCCAAGCACGTTGAAGACCTCGATCGGGAAACCGGGTCCGGACTGGCCATCGTCAAGACTGTCGGGGATGGCGCTTGTGAAGGCGACGGCCCCCATCGGACCGCGCTTGCAGACCAGCGTGGCCTTGGACACAGCGCGGACGGCGCGCAGGGCGGTGATCGTGTCGGTCGAGCCGCCGGCGATGTGGAACTCTTCCTCAGTGCCGACGATCAGGTCGAAAAGATGAAGGGTAGTCTGAAGTTGCGCGGTGACTTTCGTGCTTTCGATGAAGCGGTTCTCGCCATCGCCATGGCCGGACAGGCCCCAGAGATTCGGGCGGAAATCGATGTCGAGCGCGGTCTGGGCACCATGTTTGCGGGCCAGGGTCAGCGCCTTGAGCATGGCGGCGGCGGTGCGGGGATGCGACAGATGCGTGCCCGTGGCGACAACCGCGCGGGAGGAGGCGATGAACCCCTCGTCGATATCGTCTTCGCACAGCGCCATGTCGGCGCAGTTTTCCCGGTAGAAGATCAGCGGAAACTGCTTGTCGTCGCGGATGCCCAAAAGCACCAATGCGGTCAGCCGGTCGGGATCAGTCTTGACGCCGCGCACATCCACGCCTTCGCGGGCCAGTTCCTCGCGGATGAAGCGACCCATATGTTCGTCGCCGACACGGGTGATCAAAGCGGATTTCAGCCCGAGCCGAGCGGTTCCCGCAGCCATGTTGGTGGGGCTGCCGCCTATGTATTTCTGGAAGGACCCCATATCCTCTAGCCGACCGCCCACCTGTGCGCCGTAGAGGTCCACCGAGGACCGGCCGATGGTGATCACATCAAGCGTCTTCATGCCCGCCCTCCCCGGCCTGGCGCCCTGCCCCCTCCCGGGCAGAGACTCAGGGTCGCCCCTGCTTTTGGAATTTTTATTCCATTATCTTGCGCAGGGAAAGCGGTTTTTCGACGGTCGTCTTTTCAGCCCCCGCGGGCGGACCCGACCGCGACGGCAAGCGAGATCGCCATGGCGATGGTGGCCGACAGCGAGCGGAACGCGCCGAAATCCACCTCGGGCACCATGAGCAGGGCACTGGCGTTGCGAGCAAGCGGGCTGGTGGCGCGGTCCGTCAGCGCGACGACAGGCAGGCCCCGGTCGCGGGCATCCTGCGCGAGCGAGAGGGTTTCCTCGGAATAGGGGGCGAAGGTGATGGCGATGACCGCATCGCCGGGTCGCAGGGCGAAGCGATGGTCCAGCTTGCCGACCCCGTCATGCAGCATGGCTGGAACCTGCATTTTCTCAAACACATAGACAAGATAGCAGGCCACTGGAAAGGCACGGCGGAAGCCCACGACATGCACGGTTTCGGCCTTGGCAAGTGCCTGAACGGCGGCGGTAAGCGCCGCTTCGTCGACCGATTTCGCCAGGGCTTCCAGCGAGGCGTGGCCCGCCTCGACAAATTCGGCCAGAAGGGCCGCAGGGCTGCCCGATCCGCTGTCCTTGAGGTTCTTCAGCCGCGTCGAATAATCGGGCCATCCGGGGGCATAGGCCTCGCGGAACAGCTTCTGCATCTCGGAAAAGCCGGAAAAGCCCATGATCTGGCAGAAACGCATCAGCGCCGATGGCGGGACATCGGCCCCGGCGGCCAGTTCGGCCACAGTGGAGACGGCGATCCGGTCGGTATGGGCGGCGATATGTTCGGCGCATTGGCGCAGACGCTTGGGCAGATCGTCCAGAACCGCGGAAAGCCGGTCACGGAATTCCTCGACCGTGGCGGGGGGCGTCTGGGGGGCGGCGTCTTCCATCGAATATCCCTTGACAGCAGGGGGCGGGTTCAGGCTAGCACGCATGGAACAAATATTCCAACAGGAAAGGCTGGATCATGGCGAGGCTGGGCGTTGGATTGATCGGCACGGGCTTCATGGGCAAGACCCATGCGCTTGCCTGGCGCAACGTCAAGGCGGTGATGGGGGATGCGGGCGCCTCTGTGGCCGTGCCGCACCTGGCCCTGCTGTGCGACACGCCCGACCGCGCGGCCGGAGTGGCGGCGCAATTCGGCTTTGACCGCGCGACGAGCGACTGGAAAGCCCTGTGCGCCGATCCCGCGGTGGATGTGGTCTCGATCACCACGCCGAACGGGCTGCACCATGAGATGGCGCTGGAGGCGCTGCGCAACGGCAAGCATGTCTGGTGCGAAAAACCGATGGCCCTGACGCTTGCCCAGGCCGAAGACATGGCGGCTGCGGCCAAGGTCGCGGGCAAGGTCACGATGGTCGGCTACAATTACCTGCGCAACCCCGCCTATACCCATGCCCGAAAGCTGATCCATGAGGGCGTGATCGGGCGCGTTGTGCAGTTCCGCGGCTGGGTGGATGAGGATTATCAGGCCGACCCCGATCTTGAATGGAGCTGGCGGGCGAAACTGGCCGATGCAGGCCTGGGGGCGCTTGGCGATATCGGCTCGCATCTCGTGAGCCTTGCCCGCGGGCTGGTGGGCGAGGTGGAAAGCCTGATCGCCGAGATGCAGACCATCCATGAGACCCGCCCCCTGCCCGGCGGCGCGGGCCGCGCAGCGGTGGAAAACGAGGATGCAGCCAGCGTGATCCTGCGCTTCGCGGGCGGGGTTCAGGGCAGCATGGTGATCTCGCGCTCGGCCTGGGGGCGCAAGTCGCGGCTGGGCTTCGAGGTGCATGGCACCAAGGGCATGGTGATTTATGACCAGGAGCGGATGAACGAGTTGCAGCTTTACGTGAACGAGGGCGACAAGGCGGTTCAGGGGTTCAAGACCATCCTGACCGGCCCGGCCCATCCGCCCTATGGCGCCTTCTGCCCGGCGCCGGGCCATCAGCTGGGCTTCAACGAGCTGAAAGTGATCGAATGCGCCGCGCTCATGCGGGCGATTGCGGGCGAGACGGCGGATATGGATTTCGCGGAAGCCCTGAAGATCGAGCGGGTGATCCACGCGATTGCCGAAAGCGCACGGGCGGGCGGCGCGCGGGTCAGCCTGCAATAGGCAAACTCCGTCGAAGGAGTTGCGAGTCCTTGGGTCAGGGTTTGCGCGCTAAAGCGGCTTCAGCCCGGCCCGGAACCGCGCCGCATTGGCGCGGTAGCCCTCTGCCGATTTCAGAAGCCGCGCGCGGGCCGCGTCGTCCAGAACCCGGACCACCTTGCCCGGGCTGCCCATGACCAGGCTGCCATCGGGAATTTCCTTGCCCTCGGTGATCAGGGCGCAGGCACCGATCAGGCAGCCCTTGCCGATCTTCGCCCCGTTCAGCACGGTCGCGCCCATGCCGATCAGGCTGCCCTCGCCGATGGTGCAACCATGCAGCATGGCTTTGTGGCCGATGGTGCAATGGGCACCGATCACCAGCGGATAGCCCATATCGGTGTGCAGGACGCAGTTTTCCTGGATGTTCGTGGCCTCGCCCACGTCGATCCATTCATTGTCGCCACGCAAGGCCGCGCCGAACCAGATGCCCACGCCGGCCGCAAGCCGCACCCGGCCCATGACATGCGCCCCGGGCGCAACCCAGGCGTCGGGGTCGATCTCGGGGGCGATTCCGTCCAGTTCATAGATCATCTTGCGTCGAACTCCGTGTTCAGGGCGCGGACAAAGCCGGTCAGGCCGGGCTGGCGGTTGCGCTTCAACCGCTCGGCAGTGACGATGGCCTGAAGGTCGGCAAAGGTCGCCTCGACCTCATGGTTCACCAGCACATAGTCATATTCCAGCCAGTGGCTGATCTCGTCACGGCTTTTGGCCATGCGCCCGGCGATGACCTCGTCGCTGTCCTGGCCCCTGCCCCGCAGCCGCCGTTCCAGCTCGGCAATCGAGGGCGGCAGGATGAAGACCGAGACCACATCGTCGCGCATCGCCTGCTTGATCTGCTGGCCGCCCTGCCAGTCGATATCAAAAAGCGTGTCGCGCCCCTCGGCCATGGCCTTTTCGACGGGCGCGCGCGGGCTGCCGTAGAAATTGCCGAAAACCTCGGCATGTTCCAGCATCCCCCCGGCCTCGATCAGCCTGCGAAAGCCGTCATGGTCATGGAACCAGTAATGGACACCATGTTCCTCGCCGGGGCGCGGCTTGCGGGTCGTCGCCGAGACCGAGAAGCGGATGGTCGTGTCCCACTCCATCAGCCGCCGCGCCATGGTCGATTTGCCCGCGCCCGAGGGCGAGGAGAGGATCAGAAGAAGGCCGCGTCTGGGCATATCCGGCATGGTCATTCCACGTTCTGCACCTGCTCGCGCATCTGGTCGATCACGGTTTTGAGGTCAAGCCCGATCCGGGTCAGATCCAGATCGCCTGCCTTGGACAGAAGCGTGTTCGCTTCGCGCAGGAACTCTTGCATCAGGAAATCGAACTTGCGGCCAACCGGCGCGGTTTCGGCCAAAAGGGCGCGCGCGGCCGCGACATGGGCGTCAAGCCGGTCCAGTTCTTCCGTCACATCGGCCTTGACCGCCATCAAGGCCAGTTCCTGCGCGACACGGGTCTCGTCGAACCCGTCGCCATTGGCGAGAAGCCGGGCCATGCCGTCACGCAGGCCCTGCGCCGCCTTGTCGCGCCGGGCATCGGCCTGTGCGCGGGCCTCGGCGGCGAGCGTGGCGATCGTGTCGATTTGTGCAGCGATGACCGTCTGCAACGCCCTGCCCTCGGCCGCGCGCATGGCGTGAAACTCGGCCAGAAGGGCCGGAAGATCGGCCAGAATGGCGGCACGCAGGGGGGCGGTATCTTCCTCGGCTGCGGATTGTTCCAGCACCCCGCGCATGGCGAGGACATCGGCGGAGGTGGGCTGGGCCAAAGTCACGCCCGCCGCCATTGCCGCCTCTTCCACCTCGGCCAGCGCCCGCAGCACGCCCGCCAGTACCCCGGGATTGATCCGCGCGCCGTCGACCGGCGCGCCCTCGCGCGCGGCCTTGAGGGACAGGCTGACATTGCCGCGACCCAGCGCCTTTTGCAGTTCGGCCCGCAGCGCGGCCTCGAGCCCGTCGATCCAGTCGGGCACGCGCAAGCGCAGCTCTAGCCCCTTGCCATTGACCGAGCGGATGTCCCAGAGCCAGCCGTGCCCGGCACCAGAGGTCCGGCGTGCCGCGAAACCCGTCATCGAAATTGTCATCAGATCGGCCTCTGCTTTCTATCGCTGCGGGAATTTACCATTTGTCGAGATTTTCGCCCGAATCCGAACGATCCAGATTATGTTCATTTCATGGCAATCAAGGTTGCCGCCGCCTTAATTCCGCCACGCCAAGCGCGACTGGCCCCGGTCGGGGGTCTGACCGGACCTAGCAGAGCGGGAGGGGCGCGGCAACACGACCGGGGTGTGACCGGTGGCATCGGCTCGGGAGAGACAGCGATGGTTTTGACGTTTCTGGGCGGCAAGGGCCGGGGCAATGGATCAACGACCGGGGCCAGGGCCTTTCGCGAGTTGCAGCTGGTGCGCGGGTATTGGCAAGGGCTGCGGGCCGAGCATGGCACGATCCCGCCCCGCCGCGCCGTCGATCCGCGCGGTCTGGCGATGGCTTTGGACCATGTCTTCGTGGCCGAGAAGATCGGCACCGGTCTGATCCGGCTGCGCATCGCCGGGATGGGCCTGACCGATCTCGCGGGGCTGGACATGAAGGGCCTGCCCCTGTCGACCATCTTCCTGCCCGAAGCGCGGCTGCGGCTGGCCCAGGTGATCGAGCGGGTCTTCGCCCTGCCGGTGGCGGCGGAATTCCATCTCGAGGCGGAGCGGACCATTGGCCGCCCGGCGCTGGAGGGGCGGCTTTTGTTGCTGCCTTTGACTTCGACCGGGCCGATTTGCGATCTGGTGCTGGGCGTGTTGAAGACCGAGGGCCAGATCGGCCGGGCACCGCGCCGGTTCGACATTGCGCGGGTGATCGAGGAGCGGCTGGTGCTGCCGGGGAGCGAGGTCGAGGCCCCGGCCCGTCCGCTTGCCCCGGCATTTGCCGAGGACCCTGCCCCGCTTGCGCCCCATCCCGCCAAGGGCCGTGCCCATCTGCGGCTGGTCCATTCCGTCGATTGACCCGCCCGACGGCCCGCAACCTGCGCCCGAATGAAAGACGCCGCCGCGGCCCTGTTGGGCTGCGGCGGCGTTGATTGATTCCAGCGACCCCGCTTAGAGGGCGACGCGACGGGCGCTGTCGCGCTGGCGGGTCAGCTCTTCGGCGACCAGGAAAGCCAGTTCCAGCGATTGCGACGCATTCAGACGCGGGTCGCAAGCGGTGTGGTAGCGATCCGACAGATCCTCATCCGTCACGGCCCGCAACCCGCCGGTGCATTCGGTCACATCCTTGCCGGTCATTTCGAAATGCACACCTGCGGGCACGGTGCCTTCGGCCTGATGCACGGCGAAGAATTCGCGCACTTCGCGCAGGACCGAGTCGAAGGGACGCGTCTTGTAGCCGGTCGAGGACTTGATCGTATTGCCATGCATCGGGTCGCAGGACCAGACGACCTTGGCCCCCTCTTCCTGCACGGTGCGGATCAGCCGCGGCAGGTGATCGCCGACCTTGCCCGCACCGAAGCGCGCGATCAGGGTCAGGCGGCCCGGCTCGTTTTCCGGGTTCAGCTTGGCCATCAGGATCTTGAGATCCTCGGCCGTGGTGGTCGGGCCGCATTTCAGGCCGATGGGGTTCAGCACGCCCCGGCAAAACTCGACATGGGCGCCATCGGGCTGACGGGTGCGGTCACCGATCCAGATCATATGGCCCGAGCCCGCCACGGGCTGGCCAGTGATCGAGTCGATCCGGCACAGCGCCTCTTCGTATTCCAGAAGCAGCGCCTCGTGGCTGGTGTAGAACTCCACGCTGGCCAGTTCCGGCGCGGTGACCGACGAGACCCCGGCGGCATTCATGAAGTCGAGCGCGTCGGAAATGCGGTTCGACAGCTCGCGATAGCGTTCGGCCTTGTCATGTTCGGCAAAGCCCAGCGTCCAGGCGTGGACCCGGTGGATATCGGCGAAGCCGCCCGTGCTGAAGGCGCGCAGCAGGTTCAGGCTGGCGGCGGCCTGGGTATAGGCCTGCAGCATCCGTGCCGGATCGGGGGTGCGCGCTTCGCGGGTGGCTTCGAAGCCGTTGATGATATCGCCCTTGTAGGAGGCCAGCTCGACGCCATTGATCATCTCGGTCGGGGCAGAGCGCGGCTTGGCGAATTGCCCGGCCATGCGGCCGACCTTGATGACCGGCACCTTCGCCGCAAAGGTCAAGACGACCGCCATTTGCAGCATGACACGGAACGTGTCGCGGATATTGTCGGCCGAGAATTCGGCGAAGCTTTCGGCGCAGTCACCGCCCTGGAGAAGAAAGGCCTTGCCCTCGGCCGCGAGCGCCAATTGCTTCTTCAGCTTGCGCGCCTCGCCGGCAAAGACCAGCGGCGGATATTTCGACAGCTGCGCCTCGGCCTGCGCCAGGGCGCCGGCATCGGGATAATCGGGCATCTGGATGCGCGGTTTCGCGCGCCAGTCGGTCTTGGTCCAGCCCTTGGTCATGGCAGCCTCCAAAGCGGCAAGTCTAAGGTCGTTTGCGGTAACAAAGCCGCCCTATACAGATCCCGGCGACCGGATGCAAAGGGCTTTGCCCCAAAGCGCAACAGGCTTGCAACAGAAGGTGATCAAAGCCGACAGATGGATGACGTTTTCGCCCCTTGCGAGTGACAGGATTTTGGCGTTCGATGCCGTCAAACGACAAGACAGGTCGCAAAACATGCCCAGCCCCGAGCGCAAGGCCAGCCATGCCACGCCCCAACAGGCGCAGCGCCGCTTTGTCTTCCTGCTGCTTGACCATTTCACCATGCTGGCTTTCGCCAGCGCCATCGAGCCCCTGCGCATCGCCAACCGGGTGATCGGACGGCCCGCCTATATCTGGGCGCTGGCGGGCGAAGGGGGCGAGACGGCCACCTGCTCGAACGGTACCTCCTTCAAGCTGGATATCGGGCTTGAGGAAATCGAGCGCGACGATGTTCTGCTGGTCTGCGGCGGCATTGACGTGCAGCGGGCGACGACACGGGGCGTGCTGAACTGGCTGCGGCGCGAGGCGCGGCGCGGGGTGACGGTGGGTGGCCTGTGCACCGGCGCCTATACGCTGGCGCGCGCAGGGCTTCTGGATGGCAAGAAGGCGACGATCCACTGGGAAAACCAGGACGGATTCCTTGAGGAATTCGAGGAGGTGCGCCTGACGAAATCGGTTTTCGTGATGGACGGCAACCGCTGGTCTACGGCGGGGGGCACCTCGTCGCTGGATCTCATGCTCAAGGTGATCGCCGCAGATCATGGCGAGGAAGTCGCGAATACCGTGGCGGACCAGTTGATCTATTCCTCGATCCGCACCGACCAGGACACGCAGCGCCTGTCGATCCCGACGCGGATCGGGGTGCGGCATCCGAAGCTGTCGCAGGTCATCCAGATGATGGAAGGCAATATCGAAGATCCGATGTCGCCCGCCGATCTGGCCGAGGAAGTCGGCATGTCGACCCGGCAATTGGAACGGCTGTTCCGGCGCTATCTGAACCGCAGCCCCAAGCGCTATTACATGGAATTGCGTCTGCAAAAGGCGCGCAACCTGCTGATGCAGACGGATATGTCGGTGATCAACGTGGCCCTGGCCTGCGGCTTTGCCAGCCCGTCACATTTTTCGAAATGCTATCGCAGCCATTACAACACCACCCCCTATCGCGAGCGTGGCACCCAGGGCATTCCCGGGGCGATCGCGGTGCGGCTGTCGATCTGACGGGATGCGCGGCCCGCAGGCCGCGCAAGGTTTTGCTTCAGGCCAAAGGATCGGGGCCGAAGCGGTTGTCGCCGGTGTTGCCCTTCTGGCAGAAAAAGACCAGCAGGATGATGGCACCCACGAGCGGAATAAGCGCGATCAACAGCCACCAACCCGAACGATCCGTGTCATGCAGGCGGCGAACGCCGACGCCGATGCCCGGCAAGAGGTTGATCAGCATCCAGATGATGCTCAGCGGCCCTCCGGCAAAGGACGCCGCCATCGAACCATCGCCCATAGCCATCATGCTGCTGCCAAGGCCCAACTGGACCTCGATGAAGCCGATGATGACCGACACGATCAGGTTGAACAGAACGAACCACCAGTACTCCGACCGAGGCGCCCGGTCGCGGAAGTTGACGTAATTTCCGTAGACGTGTTTGACGGCCTGCATGAAATCCATGTCTGTCTCCTACCCCTTCTGGAAAGGTGGGATCAGACTACCACATCTTGTGGCGCTCGCGAAGCCGTGATCAGTGCGTGAACACGCTGGCCCGGTTGCCTCAGCCCTCGGCCGGGGCAAGGCGAAAGACGGCGCCGGCCCCTACCGACAGGAACCAGATCGACCCGTCGGGCGCCTCGGCCACGTCGCGGACGCGGAGGGTCTCGGCACTGCTCAGCCGTTCCTCAGCCCAACCGGTCTGGGCGGCGCTGTCGGGGTCAAGCCGCGCGAGGAAATCGCTGTTCAGCGAGCCGGTGAAGACATCGCCCTTCCAGGTGGGCACCAGGGCGCCTGAATAGACCATCAGGCCCGAAGGCGCGATGGAGGGATCCCAATAATGCAGCGGCTGCTCCATCCCGTCCCTGGCAGTGCCCTCGCCAATCGCATCGCCGCCGTAATTCACCCCGTATGAGATGACCGGCCAGCCATAATTGCCACCCTGTGCCGGGGCGTTCACCTCATCACCGCCCTGCGCGCCATGTTCCACCGTCAGAAGCCGCCCCGACAGGTCCAACGCCGCACCCTGAAGGTTGCGGTGGCCGATGGACCAGATTCCGGGCCGCCAGCCCTTGACCGCGACGCCGGGCGTGCCGTCGGCGTTGAGCAGCACAACCTTGCCGATGGCATTGCCGCCATCCTGCGCCGCCAGTCCCTCGGGGCCTGTGCCGCGGTCGCCGGTGGTGACGAAGACCTGGCCCTGCGCGGTCTCGACCAGGCGCGAGCCGAAATGCCGCCCGCCCTCGGCCGCCTCGGCCAGAAAGACCGGCGTAAGGTCTTCCAGTGCCGTGCCATCGGCGGAGAGCGTGCCGAAACCGGCTGCGGTTGCGGACCCACCCTCGACCGGCGCGGCCCAGGTCAGCCAAACCCGGCACGAGGTTTCGAAATCGGCCGGGACCATCACATCCAGAAGCCCGCCCTGCCCTTCGGCATAGACGTCCGGCAGGCCCGAGACCGAGACCGCGCCAGATGCATCGGCCAGGAGCAGCCGCCCGTCCCGCTCGGTCACCAGGAAACGGCCGTCGGGCAGGAAGGCAAGGCCCCAGGGCTCTTCCAGCCCGTCTAGCACCGCCGTCACGTCCATCGTCCCCGCTGAAGTCTCAAGCGTTTCAGCATTGGCGATGAGGGGCCATGTCAGGCCAAACGGGGTGAAGACAAGCGCAAGCGCCGGGGCGAGACGCATCAGGAGATCCTTCCGGTTGTGGTCTGGGCAAGATTGGTCGCCATAGGCGCGCTGCCAAGGCGGAATGGCGCATCTGACGGGCTTGTGACCGGCAGAGAGCGCCGCTGCGCCCCGCCTAAGTGTGTGTTGAAGGCGCTTTTCTTTTCAAATGCACCCCTCTAGGCTCATCACAGGATTGCGATCCAATCAGGGAGACAGACAATGAAAAAACTGCTGCTGGCCACGTCGGCCTGCGCGCTTCTGGCGGGCGCCGCCCACGCCGAAGACGTAAAGCTTGGCATTCTGATCGGCTTCACCGGCCCAATCGAATCGCTGACGCCGAACATGGCTGCCGCTGCCGAACTGGCGATGACCGAGGCCAATGCGTCGGGCGCCGTGGCGAATGGCTGGAACTTCGTGCCGGTCCGGGCTGACTCGACCTGCGGCGACGCCGCCGCTGCGACCGCCGCTGCCGAGCGTCTGATCACCTCGGATGCCGTTCATGGCATCATCGGCGCCGACTGCTCGGGCGTGACCCGCGCCGTGCTGACCAACGTGGCGATGCCCAATGGCATGGTGATGATCTCGCCCTCGGCCACCTCGCCCGCGCTGACCCAGGACGAGGACAATGGCCTCTTCTTCCGCACCGCGCCCTCGGATGCGCGCGAAGGCGAAGTCGCCGCCGACATCCTGGTCGAGAAGGGCGTGAAATCGGTCGCCATCACCTATACGAACAACGATTTCGGCAAGGGTGAATCGGAATTCATCGAGAAGTTCTTCAAGGAAAAGGGTGGCAACGTCACCATCAATGTCAGCCATGAAGACGGCAAGGCCGACTATTCGGCCGAAGTCGCGGCTCTGGCCTCGGCGGGTGGCGATGTGCTGGTCGTCGCGGGCTATCTGGATCAGGGCGGCAAGGGCATCATCCAGGCCGCGCTCGACACCGGTGCCTTCTCGACCTTCTACCTGCCGGGCGGCATGATCGGCGACTCGCTGCCGCAGGCCATCGGCCCGGCGCTGGACGGCTCTTACGGCGACATCGCCGCTTCGGATGCCGAAGGCAACGTCATCCTGAAAGACATCGCCGCGGCCCTGCCGACGCCCTTCGACAGCACCTCGGCCTATGCATCCGAATCCTATGATGCGGCGGCGCTGTTCATCCTGGCGATGCAGGCGGCGGGTTCGACCGATCCCAAGGTCTACAAGGACAAGGTGATGGAAGTCGCCAATGCGCCGGGCGAGAAGATCAACCCCGGCGAATTGGGCAAGGCGCTGCAGCTGATCGCGGAAGGCAAGGACATCGACTATCAGGGCGCGACGGGCGTCGAAATGGTCGATCCGGGTGAAGCCGCTGGCCGCTACCGCGAGATCGTGATCAAGGACGGCAAGGTCGAGACGGTCAAGTATCACTGACCCGGCCGCGCGAGGCATGAAACTTCCGGCCCGGGCTTGACCCGGGCCGGATGCAAAAATAAGCCGTCGGGCAAAAGAACCGGCAACGGCATTCGGGGACGCTATGATCAGGGTTGAAAACCTGCACCGCCATTTCGGCGGCTTTAGAGCCGTTGACGGCGCAAGCCTTGAGATCCGCAAGGGCACGATCACCGGTTTGATCGGGCCGAATGGCGCGGGCAAGACCACGCTTTTCAACGTCATTGCCGGTCGGCTGCCGCCCACGTCGGGCCGCGTCTTCATGGGCGATGAGGATATCACCGGCCTGCCGCCGCATGACCTGTTCTCAAAAGGCCTGCTGCGCACCTTTCAGATCGCACATGAGTTCGGCTCGATGACGGTGCGCGAGAATCTGATGATGGTTCCGGGCGACCAGTCGGGCGAGAAGCTGTGGAACGCCCTGTTTCGCCGGGGCGCTGTTGCCGAGGAAGAAGCGCGGGTCCGCGCCAAGGCCGATGAGGTTCTGGACTTCCTGACCATCAGCCATCTGGCGGATGAGAAGGCGGCGAATATCTCGGGCGGGCAGAAGAAGCTTCTCGAACTGGGCCGGACCATGATGGTCGATGCCAAGATCGTCTTTCTGGACGAGGTCGGCGCCGGGGTGAACCGCACGCTTCTGAACACGATCGGCGAGGCGATCGTGCGGCTGAACAAGGAGCGTGGTTACACGTTCTGCGTGATCGAGCATGACATGGATTTCATCGGCCGTTTCTGCGACCCGGTGATCGTGATGGCAGAGGGCAAGGTTCTTGCCGAAGGCACGGTCGATCAGGTCAGGAATGACGAGCGGGTGATCGAGGCCTATCTGGGCACCGGATTGAAGAACAAGGTCATGGAGGAGCACAGCCATGGCTGAACCCTTCCTGATCGGCGAGGCGATGACCGGCGGCTATGGCGCGGTCGATATCCTGCATTCCTGCACCCTGGCCGTCGAGCCGGGAGAGATCGCGGTGATCGTCGGCCCCAATGGCGCCGGAAAATCGACGGCGATGAAGGCCGTCTTCGGCATGCTGAAGCTGCGCCAGGGGTCCGTGCGGCTGGCGGGCGAGGACATCACCCAGCTTTCCCCGCAGGCGCGGGTGCGCAAGGGCATGGGTTTCGTGCCGCAGACCTCGAACATCTTCACCACCATGACGGTGGAAGAGAACCTCGAGATGGGGGCTTTCATCCGCACGGATGACACCATCGCCGAGACGATGGGGCAGGTCTATGATCTCTTCCCGATCCTGAAACAGAAACGCCACCAGAAGGCGGGCGAATT
Organism: Neotabrizicola paludis; assembly: GCF_044142105.1. NCBI lineage: Bacteria > Pseudomonadati > Pseudomonadota > Alphaproteobacteria > Rhodobacterales > Paracoccaceae > Neotabrizicola > Neotabrizicola paludis. The sequence goes on along the minus strand of NZ_JBGTYM010000001.1, from coordinate 426,703 downwards.
GTCGGGCGGCCAGCGCCAGCAAGTCGCGGTCGGTCGCGCGCTGATGACGCGACCGCGGCTCTTGATGCTGGACGAGCCCACGGCGGGCGTCTCGCCCATCGTGATGGACGAATTGTTCGACCGCATCATCGAGATCGCCCGCACCGGGATTTCCATCCTGATGGTGGAACAGAATGCAAGGCAGGCGCTGGAGATCGCACATAAGGGCTATGTGCTGGTCCAGGGCGCGAACCGCCATACGGATACGGGTAAGGCGCTGTTGGCCGACCCGGAAGTCCGTCGGTCGTTCCTGGGGGGATGAAATGACGCCCCGCTTTACCCCGCTCGCCGCGCTGGCCGCTGTCGCAATGCCCGTCCCGGTGCTGGCCGAAAGTTATGTCTGCACGCTGGCCGCCATGTGCAACACCGAAAGCGCCACATGCAGCACCGAGGCTGGCACCGAGAACCCGCCCTTCCGGCTGATCATCGCCGAGGACGGCAAGAGCGCGCACCTGACCACCACAGCCGAGGGGGTAGACCTGACCTTGCTTGACCAGACGGCGCTGGGGCGCAGCTTCCTGTTGCGGACCGGCGAGACCGGCATCGGCATCCTGACCCTTGCCGCGGATGGCGCGTTGGCGGCGGTGTCGAACGAGCACACTTCGGGCGGGCTGATCGGCACCGCCACCCAGGGCACATGCGCGGCGGAGGCGGGCTGATGGATCTTCTGAACGCCCTGACGGCCTTCGCCAATTTCATCCTGGTGCCCGGTCTTGCCTATGGCAGCCAGCTTGCGCTGGGGGCGCTGGGGATCACGCTGATCTTCGGCGTGTTGCGCTTTTCCAACTTTGCCCATGGCGACACCATGGCCTTTGGCACGGCTTTCGTGATCCTGTTCACCTGGTGGTTCCAGTCCTTGGGCATCACCGCCGGGCCCTTGCCCACGGCGCTTCTGGCCCTGCCCTTCGGCATCCTGGTCACCATCGCCATGCTGCTGGCCACCGACCGCGTGGTCTATCGCTTCTATCGCAAGCAGAAAGCCAAGCCGATCATCCTGGTCATCGTGTCGACCGGCGTCATGTTCGTGATGAACGGGCTGGTGCGGATGATCATCGGCACGTCCGAGAAGAATTTCGTCGATGGCGCGCGCATGGCGTTGACCCCGCAGGACTTCAAGGCCTGGACCGGACTGACCGAGCCCCTCGCGATCAAGACTACCGCCGTCGTCTCGGTCGTGGTGGCGGTGATCTGCGTCGTTTTCCTGTTCTGGTTCCTGCAAAAGACCCGCACCGGCAAGTCGATGCGCGCTTTCGCCGACAATGAGGATCTGGCGCTTCTGTCCGGCATCAACCCCGACCGGGTGGTCATGGTGACCTGGATTATCGCCGGCACTCTGGCCTGTACCGCAGGCACGCTCTACGGCCTGGACAAGAGCTATCGCGTCTTCGTCTATTTCGGCCTCTTGATGCCGATGTTCGCCGCCGCCATCGTCGGCGGCCTCGGCTCGCCCCTGGGCGCCATCGCGGGGGGCTTCATCGTCGCCTTTTCCGAGCTGCTGGTCACCAATGCCTGGCGCAAGATCCTGGGCTATCTGGTGCCGCCCGACTGGCTGGGCGACGGGCTGTATCAGGCGCTGTCGACCGATTACAAGGTGGCGGTCAGCTTCGTCATCCTGATCATCGTTCTGCTGTTCCGCCCGAACGGCCTGTTCGGAGGCAAGTGACATGACCCGTTCCCTCCCCGTCGATCCCGCCAGCCGCACCCGCCGCAACCTGCTGATGTTCGCGGGCGTGGCAGTGCTGTTCCTGCTGACCGGCCTGTTCCAAAGCTGGAACCTGTCGCTCAACATCCTGAACCTGGCGCTGCTTTCGGCGATCATGGCGATCGGGGTGAATATCCAATGGGGCTATGCGGGCCTCTTCTCGACCGGGATCATGGGTTCGGTCGCACTTGGCGGGCTGGCGGTCGTGCTGGTCTCGGGCGCGCCGGTGCCACAAGCTTGGGAAGGGGGCTTCCAGTCGGGCGCGCCCCGCATCCTTTCGGCGCTCGTCTTCGCCGCCTTCGCCATCTTCCTGGCCGGGCGGCTCTATCGTGCCCTGCCCCGTCCGCGCCTGCGCGCTCTGGCGCTGACCGCCTTTCTGATCCTGGCCTTCTTCATCTATCGCGAAATCCTCGACCCCGCTGTTCTGGCGGTCGAGGCCTTCAACCCGACCCAAGCCGGCAATATCGGCGGACTGGGCCTGCCCTCGCTCTGGGCCTGGCCCATGGGCGCCCTTCTCGCCGCCGCCGCCGCCTGGGTGATCGGCAAGATCGCGCTTGGCCTGCGCGAGGATTATCTGGCCATCGCCACGCTTGGCATTGCCGAGATCGTGGTCGCGGTGATGAAGAACGAGGATTGGCTCGACCGTGGCGTGAAGAACCTGGTCAACCTGCCCCGGCCCTGGCCCGTACCGCTGGAAGTCGATCTTCAGGCCAATCCGGCCTATCTGGATCTGGTGAATGGCATGGGTCTCGACCCGGTCGCCACCTCGACCATCTTTGTCAAATTGCTCTATGCGGCCTTGTTCGGCGGGCTTCTGGTCTTGCTGATCTGGCTGACCGAGAGGGCACTGAACTCGCCCTGGGGCCGCATGGTCCGCGCCATCCGCGACAATGAGGTCTCGGCTGCAGCGATGGGTAAGGATGTGAAGTTCCGCCATCTGCAAATCTTCATCATCGGCGCCGCCGTGGTCGGGCTGGCGGGGGCCATGCTGACCTCGATGGAAGGGCAGTTGACCCCGTCCAGCTATGTGCCGCTGCGCTTTACCTTCCTGATCTGGGTAATGGTGATCGTGGGCGGCTCGGGCAACAACTGGGGCGCGGTGCTCGGCGGCTTGCTGATCGGCTGGCTGTACCTTGCCGTCGAGTTCCTAGGCCCGCAGCTGATGGATGCGCTCACCGCGAGCCTGCCTCCGGGTGATCTGAAGGCGCGGTTGCAGGAAACGGCGGCGCATATGCGGCTTTTGACGCTGGGCGTGGTGCTTCTTCTGGTACTGCGCTTCGCGCCCAAGGGGCTTATTCCGGAAAAGTAGCGCCCTTCGACGGGCCGCACCCGAGCGCGTTAAAGGTCACGCCACTGGTTCTTGCGCCAGTGGCGTTTTCGTTCGGTTTGCCTGTGGCGCTTGCACACCGAGATACTCGGTCAAGGCGTCTACGCCAATTAGCGACATATCTTGTCGCAAAATCTCATGCCCTCGGCCCGCGCTGCGGCCAATCTGCCTGCAATCCTGCAGATGGAGTCTTGCGCAGATGAAAACCCATGCCCGCGTGGTGGTGATCGGCGGCGGTGTCGTCGGCTGTTCGGTCCTCTATCACCTGACCAAGCTCGGCTGGTCCGATGTCATGCTGATCGAGCGGTCGGAACTGACCTCGGGATCGACCTGGCACGCGGCGGGCGGCTTTCACACGCTGAATGGCGACACCAATATGGCGGCGCTTCAGGGCTATACGATCCGGCTGTACAAAGAGCTGGAGGCGATCACCGGCATGTCTTGCGGGTTGCACCATGTCGGCGGCGTGACCCTGGCCGACAATCCGGCGCGGTTCGAACAGCTCAAGGCCGAACGGGCCAAGCACCGCTACATGGGCCTCGATACCGAAATCGTCGGCCCGCAAGAGATCCTGAAGCTGACCGAGGGGCTGGTGAATCTCGAAGGCATCATCGGCGGGCTTTACGACCCGCTGGATGGCCATCTGGATCCGTCGGGCACCACCCATGCCTATGCCAAGGCGGCGCGGATGGGCGGGGCAGAGATCGTGCTGCACAACCGTGTGCTCGAGACCAACCCGACCAAGGATGGCTGGGAAGTCGTGACCGAAAAGGGCACCGTGACCTGCGAGCATCTGGTCAATGCCGGCGGCCTGTGGGCGCGCGAGATCGGGGCGATGGCGGGGGTCTACCTGCCGCTTCTGCCCATGGCGCACCAGTATCTGGTTACCGATGATGTCCCCGAAATCATGGAGATCCTGAAAGCGGGCCGCGAATTCCCGCATGTGATGGATCCGGGCGGCGAAAGCTATCTGCGCCAGGAAGGCCGCGGCTTCTGCATCGGCTTTTACGAAAAGCCCTGCGAGCCCTGGTCGCTGGACGGCACACCTTGGACCTTTGGCCATGAGCTGCTGAACGAGAATTTCGACAAGATTGAAGAGTCGGTCGCCTTTGCCTATCGCCGCTTCCCGGTGCTGGAACGCTCTGGCGTCAAGCGGGTGATCCACGGCCCCTTCACCTTTGCTCCCGACGGCAACCCGCTGATCGGCCCGGTGCAGGGCCTGCGCAATTACTGGTCGGCCTGCGCGGTCATGGCAGGTTTCAGCCAGGGCGGCGGCATGGGTCTGGCGCTGGCGCAATGGATGATCGAGGGCGAGGTCGAACGCGATCCGCGCGGCTTCGACGTGTCGCGTTTCGGCACCTGGACCTCTGCGGGCTATACCGTGCCCAAGGTGATCGAAAACTACCAGATGCGCTTCAACGTGTCATATCCGAACGAGGAACGCCCGGCCGCGCGGCCCTTCCGCATGACACCGATGTATGATGTCTTCGACGGGATGAACGCGGTCTGGGGCCAGCAATACGGGCTGGAAGTGGTGAACTACTTCGCCCTGCCCGGCGAGCCGCGCCATGAGACGCCGACCTTCAAACGCTCGAATGCCTGGGAGGCGACATCGCAGGAAGTCCGCGCCCTGCGCGAAGGCGTGGGCATCAACGAATTGCAGAATTTCGGCAAGTATCTGGTCAAGGGGCCTGGCGCGCGGGCCTGGCTGGACAAGATCATGGCGGGGCGGATTCCGAAGCCCGGACGGCTGTCGCTGACGCCCATGCTGGCCCAGTCCGGCAAGATCATCGGCGATTTCACCGTCTCCTGCCAGTCGGAAACCGAATTCCAGCTGACCGCCAGCTATGGCGCCCAGGGCTGGCACCAGCGCTGGTTCGACGATCATGCCACGCCGGGCGTGACGGTCGAGAACATCTCGGACAGCCGCTCGGGCTTTACGATCGCGGGCCCCGGCGCGCGCGATCTGCTGGCCAAAGTGACGCGGGCCAATGTGTCCGCCGACGCCTTCAAGTTCATGGATGTGAAGAAACTGACCGTCGGCATGGCGAATTGCATCGTGCAGCGCGTCAGCTATACCGCCGATCTGGGCTATGAGATCTTCTGCGACATCCATTCGGTGCGCCACCTCTGGGATGTGCTGATGGCGGCGGGCAAGGATATGGGCATCCGCCCCTTTGGCATGCGCGCGATGATGAGCCTGCGGCTGGACAAATGGTTCGGCAGCTGGGGCCGCGAATTCAGCCCCGACTACACGCCCGCCGAAACCGGGCTTGACCGGTTCATCGCCTGGAACAAGAGCGCCGTCTGGATCGGCAAGACCGCAGCCACGGCGGAAAAGGCCACCGGCCCGAAACGCAAGCTGGTGACCATGGTGGTCGATGCCAAGGATGCCGATGTCGTCGCCTGGGAACCGATCTGGCTGGATGGCGCTGTGGTGGGCTTCTGCACCAGCGGCGGCTTCAGCCACTGGACCGGCAAGTCGGTGGCGCAGGGCTTCATTCCGGCGGATCGCGTGAAGGACGGGCTGGAACTGGAGATCGAGATCCTGGGCGAGAAGCGGAAAGCCAAAGTGCATCTCGAGCCAATCTGGGACGATGGCGGGCGGATGCGGGCCTAACTGCTCGAAGCGGCGGTATCAACCCACTCATCCCATTGAGAAATCAGATGCCGGGCCAAGCCCGGCATTTTCGTTGAAACTACTTTTCGCTAGAATTTGGACCAAGCCTCGCTGCGCGGCATCTGCGGAGTTTGCGCTGCTTGGACCTATGGACAGGTGAACCCACACGGCTTTCATGGCATGAAGCTGCCATGACCCTATCAGCCCACCCGATGACCATCCTGATCCTCGCCGCAGGCGCCTCGTCGCGGATGCGGGGGGCGGACAAGCTGATGCAAGATGTGGATGGCCTGCCCCTGCTGACTCATGTCATCCTTGCGGCACAGGCCACCGGCCTGCCGGTTCTCGTCGTGCTTCCCCCCGATAGACCGGGGCGGCTGAGCGCGCTCATCTCCACCGGCGTGCCGCATGTCATCGCGCAGGAGGCGGCGCTCGGCATGTCGGCCAGCCTCAAGGCCGGAATCGCCGCCCTGCCCGCTTCTCATGCGGTGATCCTGCTTCTGGCCGATCTGCCCGAGATCACCACTGACGATCTGACGCGGATCGCGCTGGCCCATGAAAGAGACCCTGACGCCATGCTGCGCGGGGCCGCCGATGGCACGCCGGGCCATCCGGTCGTGTTCCCGGCCGAATTACGCGCGGAACTGCTCGCCTTGACCGGCGATGAGGGCGCTCGATCGGTCTTGCACCGTCATCGCGACCGGCTGCGTCTGGTGCCGCTGCCCGGTGCCCATGCGACGACCGATCTTGACACGCCCGAGGACTGGGCCGCGTGGCGCGCCGCGCGCGGCTAGGCCGCGAGCAGCACCCGCGCCTCATGCGCCTTGAGCGTAAGCCGCGCCGACGGGAAGGCGACCTCGGTCTGGCAAAGCTCGGGGAAGAGTGTCAGAATCTCCTCGCGCCGCGCCTCGTCGAGCCCGTCGACCATGCGCTGCGCCGGCTGGAAGCTTTCCGACCAGGCCCCGTCCGCCAGCACGATCTCGTGCCGCTCGAACATGACATGGACATAGCTCACGCCCAGCGTCCGCTCTTGGGTGATGCCGGGCTGGCCCACCAGATGCACCGCCGCGACCAGAACCTCGGCCTCGCCGAAGAGCATTTCGGCGCGTGCGCCTTCGATCAGCATCCGGTGCTGCGGCGAGACCAGCATCTCGCGCGCCGGAACATTGGGACCCAAGGCACCAGCGGCGATGCGCACAGGGCACAGCGCCGGATTGACCACAAGCTGCGCCAAGTTCAGATCGCGCTGTCCAACCCACTCTACGGGCTGCAATCCGCCATCGCGCGTCATCACCAGATCACCCTTGCGCAAGGTTTCGACCGCCACCTCGCCCCGCGCCGTCCTGATCAATGTGCCGGGGGTGAAGCAGGGGATGATGGTCTCGATATCGGTAAAGGACATCGTGCCGATGACGGCGCCGAACTGATCCAGGAACTCGACATAGCCATTCTCGGGATTCGACGGATCCTTGTGGATATTGGTCAGCGCCTTGCCCCAGTCGCGCAGGTCCAGCACGTCGAAATCATCGCCCGTGCCCCCCCCGGTGACCGTGTCGCCAATACCGCCATAGATCGTGTCGCGGTCTGCTCCGCCGTCGATCAGCGTGCCGCCGCCACCGCCATAGAGGGCATCGTTGCCCGCTCCGCCATACAGCGTGTCCAAGCCCGCATCGCCATACAGGCGATCGTCCCCATCGCCGCCCTCGAGATAGTCATTGCCGAGGCCGCCATAGAGCGTGTCATTGCCGCCCTCGCCATAAAGGCGGTCATTGTCGGCCCCGCCATAGACCTGGTCATTGCCCAGCCCGGCCCAGATCCGGTCATTGCCGGCATCGCCATAGATCAGGTTGTCGCCGGTCGCGCTGCCTGCGGCCTGATCGTCGATCAGATCGTCGCCCGTGCCGCCATAGACCGTATCGTCCCCGCCGCCGAAATAGATCGTGTCGGCGCCGTCGCCGCCATACAGCAGGTCGTGGCCCGCCCCGGCATCCAGCAGGTCATTGCCGTCATCACCAGACAGCGTATCGTCACCGATGCCGCCAATCAGCGTGTCATCGCCCGTCCCGCCAAAGAGTAGATCGTTCTCCGACCCGCCATCCAGCGAGTCATTGCCTTCGTCGCCATATAGCCTATCGACCCCGGCGCCACCGGTCAGAAGGTCATCGCCGATGCCGCCATAAAGCAGGTCATTCTCGGTGCCGCCATCCAAGCTGTCATTGCCATCGCCACCGTAGAGGCTGTCGACGCCCTGACCGCCGAACAACTGGTCATGGCCCGTACCGCCGTCGAGCGAGTCATTGCCGTCTCCGCCCAGAAGGCTGTCGTTCCCGGCCCCGCCAAAGAGGAAATCGTTCTCCGACCCGCCATCCAGCGAGTCATTGCCCTCATCGCCATATAGCCTGTCGACCCCGGCGCGACCGGTCAGAAGGTCATCGCCGATGCCGCCGTAAAGCAGGTCATTCTCGGTGCCGCCATCCAAGCTGTCATTGCCATCGCCACCGTAGAGGCTGTCGACGCCCTGACCACCGAACAACTGGTCATGGCCCGTACCGCCGTCGAGCGAGTCATCGCCGTCTCCGCCCAGAAGGCTGTCGTTCCCGGCCCCGCCAAAGAGGAAATCGTTCTCGGACCCGCCATCCAGCGAGTCATTGCCCTCATCGCCATATAGCCTGTCGACCCCGGCGCCACCGGTCAGCCGGTCATCGCCGATGCCGCCGTAAAGCAGGTCATTCTCGGTGCCGCCATCGAGGCTGTCATTGCCGGTGCCACCATACAGCGTGTCATTGCCCGCATCGCCGAAGAGCTGGTCATTGTCGGCGCCGCCATCAAGGCTGTCATCGCCAGTGCCGCCGTAGATCGTGTCATTACCGATTCCGGCGGTGACCGTGTCATTTCCCGCCCCCGCATCGACGTAGTCATTGTCGAGCGGCGTGGCCCGGAACTGGATGTCCGACACATAGATCAACTGGCCGGAGGCGTAGCTATTGTTGTAATCGATGGTAAAATATGCCACCGGCCCCGGAATGGTGACCAGCGCGGAGCCCGCAGCCGTCGTTGCGGAATCCGAGGTGTTGCCGGCGGTGATCGTGTTTCCCGAGACCGTGTCATTGCCGGACGGCGTGATCGTGACCGGGATCAGGTTGCCATTCGCATCATAGGCCAGGATCGTGATGACGTCCTGCCAACTGCCGCTCGACATGTCGATGTCGTTCAGGCGGAACTGGACATTGGTCACAGTGTTCTGAAATCCGCCCTGCGGCGCGGCGGAAAAGTCGATCCGCGTGGTCGAGGTGTCGCCCGCCCCGGTCCCGGCGAGATAGAGATTCGAGGTCGTGCTGAAGCTCTCGCCCGAGCCGACATAGACGGCAGAGCTGCTCTCGATCGAAGCTTCTGTGCCCGCACCGTCATTCGTGTAGGTCATCTTGACGATGACGCCGCCCGTATCCTGGCTGACCCCGCCCGAAATATCCTGCTCGTCGGCGCCAGCAAGACTCCAGTTCATGTCCAGATTGACGGGCCCGGTCGTGTTCACCCCGGCCGTGATCGAATCCGCGCCATCGCCGCCATAGATCGTGTCGCTGCCCGAACCGGCTGTGATCGTGTCGGCGCCTGCGCCGCCGTCGATCACGTTGTCGCTGGCATTGCCGGTGATGCTGTCGGCAAAGCCGGTGCCGATGACATTCTCGACACCCGATATCGTATCGACATCGCTGGTGCCGATGCTGGCACTGCCGGTTTGCAGGTTGATCGTGGCGCCCGATCCGCCGTAGCTGTAATCGACCGTATCCGCGCCATCACCGCCGACAATGGTGTCATTGCCGGCATCGCCCTTCAGCAGGTCGTTGCCCGCGCCACCGTCCAGGCTGTCATTGCCATCGCCGCCATAAAGGCTGTCATTGCCATCGCCGCCGAAGAGCCGGTCATTGCCGGCCTCGCCCAGAAGGGAATCGTCGCCCGCCTGACCATCAAGACTGTCATTGCCGGTGCCGCCATAGACCGTGTCATTGCCTGCCCCGGCATTGACCGTATCCTGTCCGCCATAGGCATAGATCTCGTCATTGGCCGAGGTGCCATTGAGCGTGTTGTTGCCGTTGGAGCCGGTGACTGTCGCCATGATGCCTGGTCATTCGATTTTGCCTTTCATTCGAATTAACCTTGCTGAAAGGCGGCATCAGGGCGGGAATGGGGTATATTCACAGGGTTTGTTCTGCCTCGGCCCGGAAATTGCGCCAGACCAGCCGTGATTGTGGCAGCGGGCGCCACAATCACGCCATGAACAGTGCCGCAACCTCGCGCCGCTTCAGGGAAGGCCGCGCGGCGGGAAAGTTGAGGCTGAACTTCAATTGCGGAAACAGCGCCAATAGCTCATCGCGCTGGTCGTCATCCATGCCGGTCAGCGTCAGCTCTCCCGGCTGATAGCTTTCCGTCCAGGCGCCATTGGCGCGGATGATCTCGTGATGATCGAACAGCAGGTGAAAGTAGGTCACGTCTTTTGGCACTTCGCGCGTGACGCCATGGCGACCTTCCAGATGGGCGGCCGCGACCAGGACTTCGTGATCGCCGAACAAAAGCTCGGCCCGGCTGGAGGACAGAAGCATCCGGTGCTGCGGCGAGACCACAAGGTCACGGGTGGGCAGGTCCATACCCAAGGCCCCTCGTGCAATGCGGATCGGCCGGAACTGCGGCGCCTCGGCCAGCTCTGCCGCCGTCAGGCTACGATGACCGATCCAGCGGATCTGCTGGTAGCCACGGTCGCGGGTGATCACCCGGTCGCCTGCCCGCAGCGCCTCGATCCCGATATCGCCAAGCGCCGTCGCGATTCGCGCGCCAGCCGTGAAGCACGGCAGGACGACATGCTCGATATTCTGGAAACGAAGCGTACCGATCACATCGCCTGAACCGCCCAGGAACTCGACCGTGCCATTCTCGGGATTGGCGGCATCGTACAGGATGCGCGCCGCCTGCTGCGTGAAGCCGCTGAGGTCGAGCGTGTCCTGATCGGTCCCGCCCTCTCCGCCGTCGATGGTATCGCCAATTCCGCCCGTCATCCGGTCGGCATCGTCACCGCCCATCAGCAGGTCATTGCCTTCGCCCCCGTCAAGGTGATCCGCGCCGGTGCCGCCATAGACCGTGTCGTCGCCCCACCCCGCCAGGACCGTGTCGTCGCCAGCTCCGGCCTCGATACGGTCGTCATCGTTGCCATCGGGATTGTCCGCGTGATCCACCCGGTCGCCCTCGGGATCGCCTAGATAATCCGTGTCGATCAGATCGCCCTGAGCCGTGCCCTCGACGATGAAATCGGGGGGCTCTGGCACACCGGGCGGGATGCCCATCGCCGCCAGCGCGCCCGGAAGGTTGATCTCGGCCGGACTGATGCCCAGAAGCGTGATCTGTTCGCCCTGCGGGAAGATCAGGATCGCGTCGCCGGTGCCATCGCCGTTCGTGTCGGTGACGATCACATCGTCGGTGGTGACGGGATGGCCTTCGGCATCGGTCAGGTCGCTGACATCCAGCAGATCCTGGCCGGTGAAGCTGCCATCGGCTTGGGCGATCGGCGCTTCGAACCCCTGCACGACATCGCTGCCCATCTCATCGGCCAGGACGACCAGATCCTGCGCGCCATCGCCTGTGCCAAGGTCGATCAGGTCATTCCCGGCGCCGCCGATCAGCGTATCGGCGCCCGCGCCGCCCTTGAGCGTGTCGTCACCCGCCTCGCCCATAAGACTGTCATCGCCGCTGCCGCCCTGGACCAGATCATCGCCCAGCCCCGCCAGTACCGTGTCATTGCCATCGCCCGCCAGGATGACATCGTCATCGGGCGCGGCGCCCGGCAGGCTTGCATCGCCACCATCGACCACATCGCCATGGGGATCGCCCGTATAGGACGCGTCGATCAGATCACTGCCGTCGGTGCCGGTGACGATGCCATCGGGCGCCTGGACCGGCACGCCATCGACGAACAGCTTCTCGATGCCGTAGAAATGCATCACGCCGCCGTCGAGGAAATAGGCCGTGCCGTTCTCGGGGTTCAGCGGGTCCCAGTCGATGCGGTCGACATCGGCAAGGAACAGCCGGTCGTCATCGACCCCGGTCGAGACCTCTTCGCCGCCTTCGACATAGTCGCCCGCGCCGCCGTAAAAGGTGTCGGCATCCTCTTCGCCCAGCATCGTGTCATTGCCGGCCCCGCCATAGAGCGTGTCGCTGCCGACAGAGCCGTGCATCTCGTCATCGCCGTCTTCGGCGTACAGAATGTCATTGCCCGCGACGCCATGCAGCATGTCATTGCCGCTGCCGCCATAGAGCGTGTCGTCGCTCAGCCCGCCATAGACCTGATCGTCGCCTTCGCCGCCGAAGACACTGTCATTGTCAGCGCCACCATAGACGCTGTCATTGCCGATCCCGCCATAGACCGCATCATTGCCTGCGTCGCCGCGCAGGAAATCGTCGCCCTCACCGGCGTAAAGCGTGTCGTTTCCGGCGTCGCCCTGCATGTAGTCATTGCCAAGCCCGCCATACAGTGTGTCGTTGCCGCTGCCACCATACAGGTTGTCGCGCCCGTCATTGCCGAAGACCGTGTCATTGCCGCCGCCCGCGAAGACCTCGTCATCGCCGGTTCCGGCATCGATCAGATCGGCACCTTCGCCGCCCGCGATATAGTCATTGCCGCCAAGCGTGTTGATCACCACGCCACCGCTCGACGCCCCGGCACTGACATTGTCGCCGCTATCGCTGGTCTCCAGCGCCTCGATCCCGGTGAAATTTCCCCCGGAATTGCCGCCGACAAAGCCAAAGCTGCCCGAACCGTCGCCGCTGAAATTGACCTGCACGCCGCCGCTGCCAAGATCGGTCAGGACGAGCTTGTCCTTGTCACCCGCTTCTTCGCCTGCATCGACCGTGGTGAACCCCGCATCCGAGGCAATGAGGATCCGGTCATTGCCTGCGCCGCCATAAAGCGTGTCGTTGGCCGGGCCGCCTGCTCCGCTGCCCGGGCCACCTGCCGAAAGCGTGTCATCCCCCGCGCCGCCATAAACCAGATCGTCGCCCGCGCCGGCCTGGACCAGATCATTGCCATCGCCCGCAAGCACGGTGTCATTGTCGCCATCGGCGCCGTCGATCGCGTCGCCCTGACTGTCGGTGAAACCCGGCCCGATCGTATCGGCACCCGCCGTGCCATCGACAAGGCCATCCGGCAGATCGGTCGCGACGCCATCCACCACCAACCGCTCGATGGCGCTGAAGGTCAGGACCGAGCTGTCGTTGAAAGTGACCGTCCCCGCCCAATCGCCGCCATAGCTGACCGAAGCAACGTCATTGACGACGAGCGTGTCTTGGCCGGCGCCGCCATCAACCGTATCTCCCCCACCGCCGACAATCTGGTCGCGGCCCGCGCCACCGTGAATCTCGTCCGCGCCAAGTCCGCCGTCCAAACTGTCATCGCCGGCGCCGCCGAGCAGGCTGTCATTCCCATCGCCACCCAGGATGGTGTCATTGCCGTCACCGCCATCGACCGTGTCGTCATCCCCATCATAGAGCGCCGGAGGATTGGTATCGACCGCCAGCGCATAAACGGTTCCCCCGCCCGCACCGTCCTGCGATATGTTCTCGACCTCGAGCGTCGTGAAAGGCAGATGGATCAGCAGCACGGCGGGCGCGGGTGCCGGCAGCGCCGCAGCATCCGACACCAGTGCTCCGGTCCCGTCGATCACCGTGCCAGTCGCGCCGGGGTCGAAGCTGACAACCCCCGCCGCAAGCGCGAGGTTGAGATTCAGCGCCACGCCGTCGATCCAGATCACCATTTGGTCGCCGGGGGCGATGCCGGCGAAACTCAGCTCTGCGCCGGCGACTTCCTGGCTGAAACTGTGGAGATGGCTCTCGGTCGCATCGGCGTTGTTGCCCAGCCGGTATCCGGCCATGTCCCAGCCGCCATCGACCGTCACGGTCGCGCTGTCGACCGTGCCGCTCGCACTGGCGACACTGTGGCTGAAATCGGCATTGCCATTGGTTCCGGTCAGGCTTTGCGTTTGCCCGGTCAGCACCGTGTATTCGGCCGAGGCGGCATAATCCGGCCCGGCGCTGATGATGTCATCGCCTGCCCCGCCCGAGAGGCTGTCAGAACCGCGCCCGCCTTCAATCAGGTCGTTGCCGCCGCTGCCAGCAAGCGTGTCGGCCCCGTCGGCGCCCGTCAGCGTCACATCCTCCGCGGCCATCGATCGACCCCTTGCCCCGTTCCCCGCGCCCCCGCCTTTTGGCGTCGCGCCAAGCCAGAATCCGCCACCTCTTTCGTTGCATTCACCACGAAAGAGACATCAATCCCCTCGATAGGCCCGAATTCTGGCGACCAAGCGGGGTGAAGATGGCGCCGGAGCGGTCAATTGCGGCGAAACTCGGGCCGGCCTGCCGGGCGAAAAAATAGAAAAAGGGGCCCGGACGGACCCCTTTTCCCTTGCGGCCCAGCCTCCCGCGGGAGGCCTGGGGGCCGCGCTGCATAACCGTCTATTTGTTCAGAATCTTGGCCTCATGCTTCTTCAGCGTACGCCGCGCCGCCTGATAGCCGCTAATCCCCACCGCCGTCTTCAATTCGGGGAACAGCTCGTAGATCTCGCTGCGCTGGCTGTTGCCCAGACCCTTCAGCGAATAGTCGCCGGGCTGGAAGCTCTCGGTCCAGGCGCCATTCGACAGGACGACCTCATGGCGGTCGCAGAGGAAATGGATATAGGTCACGCCGATCGAAGCCACCGAATGCACCCCCGGCGATCCGATCAGGTGCTTGGCCGCGACCAGAACCTCATGCTCGTCAAAGTAAAGCTGGGTGCGGTCATTGGCCACCAGAACCCGATGGTTGGGCGAGAGCATCATGTCCTGTTCCGGCAGGCCGTTGCCCAGGCTGTGCGCCTTGATCAGGACCGGCTGAAGATGCTTGTGCAGGCGCAGATGTTGCCCCGACAGCGTCTTGTGACCGAGCCAGCGGATTTCCTGGATGCCATTGTCGCGGGTGATGACCTTGTCGCCCACTTTCAGAGTCTCGACCAGAACCTCGCCGCGCGGTGTCGCGATCAGCGTGCCGGGCGTGAAGCAGATCGGCGGGATCACGCTCTCGATATTGATGAAGTTCAGCGTCCCGGTCGTGTTGCCGTCGCGATCAAGGAAGGTGACCGTGCCATTTTCCGGGTTGGCCGGGTCATAGTCGATGGTCAGCGGCCCGGCCCCGGACAGGTCAAGCGTGTCGTGATCGCTGCCATCCTCGCCCCCGTCGATGACATCGCCGATGCCCTCCGCCTGGCTGCCGACGACGAAGACATCGCGGTCTGCACCGCCGTGAAACTGGTCGGCATCGGTGCCGCCCCGGATCACGTCATTGCCATCGCCGCCATAGATCGTGTCCTGGCCCGCATCTCCCGACAGCGTGTCATCGCCGCTTTCGCCATAGATCAGGTCATTGCCTGCGCCACCCGAAACGGAATCGTCGCCATCCTGGGCCCAGACCGAGTCATCGCCCGCGCCCGCTAGAACCGTGTCATTACCCGCCCCCGCGACGACGCGGTCGTCATCCGGCCCGTCGCCAGGCACGCGCGCGTCATTGGCGTCGATCCGGTCGCTGTCCCCGGGATCGACATAGCTTGTGTCGATAAGTTCCGCTCCATCCGTGCCGCGCACGATCCCGTCGGCCGCAGGCTGAAAGCAGTTGTCGACGGAATCCGACAGCGAGAAGAACGCGACCGTGCCGTGAAAATACTGGTCCAGATTGTTCAACGCCGCAGGATCGCTGTCCGACTGGTCGGTGCCGATCATCCAGGGCTGGCTCTGGTCCGCCATGTCCATCGTCAGTCCCGGCGGAACGCTATCACCATGGCTGGCGCCTGTGGTCTGATTGTCGATCAGCAGATAGCCATCCGTGCCGGCCTCGTTCCAGGAATAGGACAGGTTGATCGTATCGCCGGGCCTGTAGAAGCCCGCGCCCGTCGTGAAACTGACCGGGGAGCCTCCGGTCTCATGCGTGATGGTGATCGCACCATCGGGCAGAATCTCGATCCGGTAGCTGGCCTGATGCGCGCCCGCGGAATCGCGCGACAGCACGGTTTGCGGCGCGGTGATGCCGCCCGAATCCGGCGTGAAATTGATTTCCAGCGTGCCGGCCGCCATCTGGAACTGCGGCGCCGGATAGATCTTGGCGAAATTGCCTACACCATCTAGGTGCAGATCGCTTCCCGACACCGAAGCGCCACCCATATAGATGCCATTCTGGATGCCGTTCATCGGGGCGTCGTCGACCACATCGCCGGCATCATTGAAATTATACAGCGCAAAAACCGGCATACAACTTAACCTCAGTCTTGCGGAAAGGCCGGAGCCAGGCCGCGTCTCGACACACAAACCCGGCAGGCCGGGCCACATATCGCTCGCGGCGCATCGAAGCGGCGCCGGGCGATGGCGGACCGGACGAATGCGGTGACGGGGCAAAGGGGGCATGCGGTCCTGAACCGGGACCATCCGCTTGCCTGCGCGGCTATCTGCCCGGCAGGCCGGGACCGGCAGCTCCTTCGCAACCCGCGTCGCGCCCTGCGGCGCGTCACCAACATACGACCGCCCCCACGGCCCATACGTCAAAGTTGACCCATCTTGGATAGCTTTGATTTTACACAACGGGAAGAGGAAAACGGCAGGAATGTGTCTGCCAAACAGGTGCCCTGGTCCGCCCACAGGCCCGGTTTTGCGATAGAATTCGCTGCGCCAATGTGCTGATTGTTTCGTAAACCGGATTGAATGCACAAGCTACATTCCGGACCAACTCCGGCATATAAAATGATCTGCGAGAAAAAGCGCCAAAGGCCGACGATTTCTGCCCTGCGCCGCTTGCTGATCGTTTCGAGACTGTTGACGCCGGTCTCACTGCTCTGCGCGCGTCTGATCCCGGAAAAATACCGGCGAATTTGTGTTCTGCCGCAAGCCGAATGTTCTCAGAAAGCTATCAATTTATGAAACTTATCCTCTTTGACGACGCGGAACGCCCCGCCTTTCGGCAATCGTATCCGGGGTGCCGAATCAACACGTTGCCACAGGAGAACTTGGGCGCCGTAAAGGGCCGTCGCGGCATGCGGTAGGAAGAAGGAAGAGCTGGTGCGGGTGGTCGGACTCGAACCGACACTCCTTGCGGAAACAGAGTTTGAGTCTGTCGCGTCTACCATTCCGCCACACCCGCACAGTCTGGGCTTGCCTGGTAGCACCGCGATGCGTTCGCGGCAGCAAGCGCGTTCCTTCTACAAGGAGGGAACGCGCCTGTTCAAGCCCTTAGGATCGGCTTTCCGTCGGATCACGCAAGCTGCCCGGTTCTTGCACCGCAGTTCAAAGGTCGCGCGCCTCGAAGGTGTTGCAATTGTCGATCCGGCCCGAATTCAGCCCGATCTGGAACCAGCGCACTCGCTGCTCCGAAGTGCCATGGGTGAAGGTATGGGGCATGGGCCGCTGCCCGGCATTGCGCTGCAAGGTGTCATCGCCGATCTGGCGCGCGGCATTCACCGCCTCTTCGAAATCGCCGTTCTCGATCGTGCCCAAAGTCTGATGCGCCTCGCGCGCCCAGATACCAGAAAGGCAATCGGCCTGAAGTTCGATCATCACCGAGATCTGGTTCGATTCCGTCTCCGACACCTGCGACCGGATCTGGTTGGCCTGGGCCAGGATGCCCAGCTCGTCCTGCACATGATGCCCTACCTCATGCGCCACCACATAGGCGGCGGCGAAATCGCCATGGGCGCCAAGCCGGTCGCGCAGAGTCACGAAGAAGGACGTGTCGAGATAGACCTTCTTGTCCGAGGGGCAATAGAACGGCCCGGTCGCTTCGGAGGCACCACCGCAGGCCGATTGCGTACCGTCCTTGAACAGGACAAGCGTGGTGGGCGTGTACCGGCGGTTCAACTGTTCTGCAAAGACCTTGGTCCAGATCTCTTCGGTATCGCCCAGCGTCACGGCGACAAACTCGCCTGCGTCCTTGTCGGCCTGGGTCAGCTCGGCGGGTTCGGAATAGCTGCCACCGCTGTCCATCGGCCCGCCCGGCCCCAGAAGCTGGCTTGGATCAATGCCAAGGAAAAGCGCGATCACGATGATCGCGACCGCGCCAAGACCACCCACCGCACCGGTGCGCCCAGTGACGACCCGCCCCCCCGGCATCCGGCCGAAACCGCCACCGGATTGCGACCGCCTGTCCTCGATATTCTGGCTTTGCCTGCGCCCGCGCCATTCCATGGCTTCGTCCCCCGATCACAACATGGTGCAAACTCTAGCGCCATGCGGGCGGTTCCCGAAAGGGTGTATCGTCGGGGCTTTTCCCCGCTTTTTGCCGGGCCTATGGTCGGGCCGACGAAAAGGATAGGGCTGGATCATGGAAATCAACCGCAGGATGGCGACATTGATCGCGGGGCTTGGCTCGGCGGCGATGCTGGCGGGCGCTTTCGGCTTCCAGATCATCGGTGGCCTCTCGCCCTGCCACCTGTGCCTCCTGCAACGCTGGCCCCATGCGGCGGCGGTACTGATCATGGTTCTGGCGCTCGCGACCAACTGGCGGCTCTGGCCCTGGCTCGGCGCGATCGCCGCGCTGATGACAGCCGGGATCGGCGTCTTCCACGCCGGGGTGGAACTGGGCTGGTGGGAATATATCTCGAGCTGCACGCAGGGCTCGATCCAAGGCCTGTCGGCCTCGGACCTGCTTGACCCGACCAAAGCCCTGCCGACCGCCCCGCGCTGCGACCAGATCCCCTGGAGCTTCGCAGGCATTTCGATGGCCGGCTGGAACGCCATCATCTCTTTCGGCCTGGCGCTGGTCTGGCTGTTCGCGGCGACCCGCCGGGACTGAGCCGATTATTCACCGAAGATCAGCGCGCGGTCAGCCGCCAAACAGCCGCGCATGTTCCTGGATCGCGAAGCGGTCGGTCATGCCCGCCACGTAATCGGCAACGATCCGCGCCAGCGCCGTCTCGTCCGTGGCATTCGCCACATCCTCGTGCCATTCAGGCGGCAGAAGCGCAGGCTCGCGCAGGAACAGCGGAAACAGGTCATCGACCACCTGCGTCACCCGCGCCCGCACCTCCATCACCGAAGGCGCGCGATACATGCGGTGGAACAGGAAGCTGCGCACCGCCTTCAATTCCTGGAACAAGGGCTTCGAGAAACGGATGACCGTCGTGCCCATATGGCGGATCTCGTCCACCGATTTCGGCTGCGCCGCGGCCAGCCGGTTCTGCGCCACGGCGATCACATCCTCGACCATGCGGCCAAAGACCCGCCGCAGCGCCTCATGGCGCCGCCGCATCTTCTCCAGCCCTGGATAAAGCGCGTCGACCTCTTCGAAGGCCGGGCCGGTGACGGGCAATTCCATCAGATCGACCTCGTCGAACAGGCCCGAGCGCAGCCCGTCATGCAGATCATGATGCGAATAGGCCACGTCATCGGCAATCGCCGCCACCTGCGCCTCGGCGCTGGCATGGGTGTCCAGCTCAAGATCCCAGGCTGCATTCACTTCAGCCAAAGCATAGGGCAACGGCCCGTCATGCTTTTTGTCGGCATTGGGGCCGGTGACGGGGCCATTGTGCTTGGCGATGCCCTCCAGACACTCCCAGGTCAGGTTCAGCCCGTCAAAATCGGCATAGTGCCGTTCCAGCCGCGTCACGATCCGCAGCGCCTGGGCATTGTGGTCGAAGCCGCCATAGGGCGCCATCAGCCGCTCCATCGCGTCCTCGCCGGTATGACCAAAGGGCGTGTGGCCCAGGTCATGCGCCAGCGCGATCGCCTCGGCCAGATCGGTGTTCAGGCCCAGCACGCCCGAAATCGTCCGTGCCACCTGTGCCACTTCGATCGAATGGGTCAGCCTTGTGCGGTAATAATCGCCTTCGTGTTCGACAAAGACCTGGGTCTTGTGCTTCAGCCGCCGGAAGGCGCTCGAATGGATGATCCGGTCGCGGTCGCGCTGGAACGGGCTGCGAAAGGATGACATGCGTTCGGCATGAAGCCGCCCTCGCGAGGCATCGGGCAGGCAGGCGAAGGGCGCGAAGGCTGCGGTCTGGGAAAGGATGTCGGGCAGGGTCGGCCTCGGCTCTGGTCGTCTTGTCTGGGATCAGCGCCCCCCCTATATTCGACCAAGCCCCAGAAGGATACGGGAACAGCCATGGAACTGACCCTTCCCCCCAAAGTCACCGACCGCGCCTTTGCAAGGCTGGCCGAGATCGCCGAGATCACCGGCGAGGTCAAAGCCCTGCGCGTCGGCGTCTCGGGCGGTGGGTGTTCGGGCTTTCAGTACGACATCCGTCTCGATGACGCGGCAAGCGACGATCTTGTCCTGCAAAAGGACGGCCAGACCGTTCTGGTCGATCCGGTTTCGCTGCCCTTCCTGCAAAATGCCGTGATCGACTTCTCCGACGAGTTGATCGGCGCCCGTTTCGTGATCGAAAATCCCAATGTCGCCTCGTCCTGTGGCTGCGGCACCTCATTCTCGATCTGACGCGGGTTCACGCGGGCAAAATTGCTGCGTCGCAGCAAGAATCGTGCTAGGGGTTCCGCAAGCCCGTAATGTGGCTTGTCAGGATGGGAGAGCACGATGATCGTCCTTCTCCTCGGATCGGGACTGCCCGCCCTGCGTGCCGCACAATGGCCGCGGGCGCGGTTCGACCGCATCGTCGCGATCAACAATGCCTGGCGGGTGCGCCCCGACTGGGATGACATGATCCATCCCTGGGATTTCCCGGCGGACCGCCTGCCCCAGCCCGCCCCTGGCCAGCGCCTGATCACCGAGGATGATTTCGTCCCGGCGCAGAACGCCCATGGCGGTTTTGTCTATGCGGGCGCAACAATGGCCTTCACGGCGGCCTATTGGGTGCTTGAGGCGCTGAAGCCCCGCGTCATCGCGCTGATGGGCTGCGACATGGTCTATCCGGCAACGGGACCGACGCATTTCTACGGCACCGGCACGCCGGACCCTTTGCGCCAGGACATCACTCTGCGCTCGCTCGAGGCGAAAAGTGCCCGTTTGCGCATCCTCGCCGCCCGGCGCGGCACGGCTGTGGTCAACCTTTCGACCGGACCCACGCGCCTCGCCCTGCCCCGTGCCACCCCGGCAAGCCTGCCAAATTGCCAGCCCCTGCCGGTCTGGAACATGATCGCCGATCAGGCCATCTCGCGCGAAGCAGAGCTGGACTATGCCACACCCACCGGACGCTACTGGGAAAACCTGTCGCGCTACGACACGACCGAAATCGACCGCCTCGATGCGCTCTGGCTGGCCGCCGGTCAGATTCCCGCCGCCCGCCGCCTGCGCTGACGGTCTTTCCCTCGCCGGGGGATGCCACTAGTCTGGCGCCAACGAGAGGGACCGCCATGAAGATCGCTACCTTCAACATCAACGGCATCAAGGCAAGGATCGAGGCGCTGCCGCGCTGGCTGACCGAGGCCCAGCCCGATGTGGTCTGCCTGCAAGAGATCAAAAGCCAGGATGACAGTTTCCCGCGCGAGATGTTCGAAGACATGGGCTATCGCGTCGAAACCCATGGTCAGAAAAGCTTCAACGGAGTGGCGATCCTGTCAAAACTACCGCTTGAGGATGTGACACGTGGATTGCCAGGCGATGACAGCGACGAACAGGCGCGCTGGATCGAGGCGACGGTGATCGGTCCCGCCCGTGCCGTGCGGGTCTGCGGCCTGTATCTGCCGAACGGCAACCCCGCGCCAGGCCCGAAATACGATTACAAGCTGGGCTGGATGGCGCGGATGGAAGCACGGGCGCGCGTGTTGCTGGCCGAAGAAATGCCGGTCGTCTTTCTGGGCGATTACAACGTGATTCCTCAGCCCATCGACGCGACCAAGCCCGAGGCCTGGCTGGAGGATGCGCTGTTCCTGCCGCAAAGCCGTGCCGCGCTGCGCCGCCTGCACTGGCTGGGCATGACCGACGCCATCCGCATCCGTGATCCGCGCCCGGGCCTCTATACCTATTGGGATTACCAGGCCAATGCTTGGGAACGCGGCAACGGCATCCGCATCGACCACCTGCTTCTGTCGCCGCAGGCGGCGGACCTTCTGGACGAGGCCGGGATCGACAAGCAGGTCCGCGCGGGCGACAAGCCCTCGGACCATGTGCCTGCCTGGGTCGCGCTCGCCGCCTGAGCGTCCGGCAACCGCGCGGGCTTAGCCGACCGGCAAGACCGCCAGGGCGATGCGGCGCCCCTCGGACAAAAGCACGTTGTAGGTCCGGCAGGCGGCGGGTGAATTCATCACCTCGACCCCGATCCCAACCTCTTCCAAAGCGGCACGAAACTCTGCGGGCGCATGGGCAATCTCCTTGCCCATGCCAAGGAACAGCACGTCGATCCTGCCCGCGAGGGCCAACGGCGCCAACACATCCTCCAATCCACCCCAGGGCCCGGCATCCCAGGGGGTGATCAGGCAGGCACCGTGCAGCACCTGCCCGCCGATGCGGAAGAAGTCCCGACCATAGCCCTCGACCGGCCTGGCCGTGTCATAGCTGATCTCGGTCAGGCGCATTCCCCGCCCCCGTTCAGGCATCAACCTTGGCGAATTCGTCGGGTGTGGCCGATTTCTTCGGCTTGTCGCCGCGATCAACGCCCAGGAAAAGCACGATGTTCTTGGCCACATAGAGCGTCGAATAAGTGCCGATCACCACGCCGAACAGCATCGCGAACACGAAACCGCGGATCACGTCGCCGCCGAAAATGAACAGGACCAGAAGCGACAGGAAGGTCGTGGTCGCCGTCATGATCGTCCGGCTCAGGGTCTCGTTCGCGGTGAGGTTCATCATCTCGCGCAGGGGCATGGACTTGTATTTGGCCAGGTTCTCGCGCAGCCGGTCGAAGATGACGACCGTGTCATTCACCGAATAGCCCAGAATCGTCAGCAGGGCCGCCACGATCGACAGGTCGAACTTCAACTGGAACAGCGCGAAGACACCCACAGTGACGATCACGTCATGGATCAACGCAGCAACGCAGCCGACCGCGAACTGCCATTCAAAGCGCATCCAGACATAGACCAGGATGCCCGCCGAAGCCGCGGCGATCGAGAGAAGCGCCTTCCAGATCAGTTCGCCCGAGACCTTGGGTCCGACGGATTCGACCGCCGGAAAGGTGATCGCCGGATCAAGCTGGGTCAGCGCGGCTTCCAGCGCGGCGATGGATTCGGGCGTCACCGCCTCTTCGCCTTCTTTCGGCCCGATGCGGATCTGCGCGACATGCTGGTCGGCGCGGAACGAGGGATCATTGACTTCAGTGATCGTGACATCGCTCAGATCCAGCTTGGCCAGAGCTTCACGATAGGCACCGACATCGACCACCGTGGTGCTTTCGGTGCGGATGGTGGTACCGCCCTTGAAATCGATGCCCAGATTCAGGCCGACAGTCAGGACCAGGATGATCGACACGACCGAAGCCAGGACCGATACCCCGAAGGTCAGGAACTGCCACCTGAAGAAGTCGATCTTGGTGTGGGTGGGGACAAGTTTCAGACGCCAGGCCATGAGTATTCTCCCCCTTAGACCACGATTGCCTTGGGCCGGCGCCAGCCCAGGTAAAGCTCGATGATCAGGCGTGTCACATAGACGGCGGTGAACATCGAGGTGAGAATGCCGATCGAGGTCGTCACCGCAAAACCGCGCACCGCGCCAGAGCCGATGAAGAACATGATCAACGCGACCAGAAGCCCGGTGATGTTCGAATCGAAGATCGCCGAGAAGGCTCGCTCGAACCCGGCATCCATCGCTCGGCCCGGCGACATGCCGGCACGAAGCTCTTCGCGCACACGCTCAAAGATCAGCACATTGGCATCAACCGCCATGCCCATGGTCAGCACGATCCCGGCGATGCCCGGCAGCGTCAGGGTGGCACCGATGCTTGACAGGATCGCCACCAGAAGCACCAGGTTCACCGCCAGCGCCAGGACCGCGAAAGTCCCGAACAGGCCGTAAGAGGCGATCATATAGCCCGCAACCGCGACAAGGCCGATTACCGCGGCGAGCTTGCCGGCCGCGATCGAATCCGCACCAAGCTCGGGCCCGATGGTCCGCTCTTCCAGGAACTCCATTTTCGCGGGCAAGGCGCCCGCGCGCAGAAGGACCGCCAGCTCCGTTGCCTCTTCCACCGTGAAACTGCCGGTGATGATGCCTGAACCACCCGCGATATGCGACTGGATCACCGGCGCCGAGATCACCTCGCCGTCCAGCACGATGGCGAAAGGCGCACCGATATTGGCGGCGGTGTAATCCCCGAACTTGCGTGCGCCGGTGCCGTCGAACCGGAAGCTTACCGCGGGGCGGTTGTTCTGGTCGAACGAGGGCTGCGCATCGGTCAGTTCTTCACCCGAAACGACCGGCGTCTCCTCGATGACATAGTAGACCCCCTTCTGCTCGCGGGACGGCAGAAGAAGATTGCGCGCGCCGGGGCTTTCATTCGCATTGGTGGTGGTGCGCACCACCGGGTTGAAGGTCAGCTTCGCGGTGGTGCCGATCAGACCTTTCAACTCGGCCGCCGAGCCGATGCCCGGCACTTGGATCAGGATACGGTCCGTCCCCTGGCGCTGGATGGTCGGCTCGCGCGTCCCCGCCTCGTCGACCCGGTTGCGGATGATCTCAAGGCTTTGTTGCATGGTCCGGTCGTCGGTGGCGCGCTGTTCGGCTTCGGACAGGGTGATCACCATGTCGGCGCCATCGGCGGTCACGTCCAGCGTCGATTGCCCGACGCCGGTCAGGGTGATGACTGGTTGCGACAGTTTCTGCACTGCCTCGATCGCCGCGGCCATGCCCGAAGGCTCTGACAGCGTCACCCGCAGCGTGCCGTCCGGCGCCGGCGCGCGGCGCACGGCCCCGACCTGGTCGCGCAGATCACGCATCGCGTCGCGCACCTCGGGCCAAAGCGAGTCCATCCGTGCCTTGTAAACATCGGCCAGTTCGACCCGGCCAAGAAGATGCGCCCCGCCCCGCAGGTCTAGTCCCAGATTCATCAGCGATGAGGGCAGCCAATTCGGCCACGCGGCCAATGCCACATCCTGTTCGGATGTGGCCACGCCATTGGCCTTCTCGATCTCGGCCACAGCATCGTTATGTAACTCGACCCTCCCGTAGAAGGCATTTGGCAGCGAGGCCAGCACGCCCCATAGGCAAACCAGACCGATCAGGAGGCGCTTCCACAGCGAGGAACGGGTCATGTCAAAAGCCTCAGGCGGCAGCAGGTTCGGTCTTGTTCAGCACATTCACGATGGTGTGCCGCAGAACCTTGACCTTCACGCCATCGGCGATTTCCACCTCGACCATGCCGTCTTCCTGCACCTTGGACACTTTGCCCAGGATGCCGCCCTGCGTGACCACCTGATCACCCCGGCGCAGCGCTTCGATCATCGCCTTGTGCTGCTTCATCTTCTTCTGCTGCGGGCGGATCATCAGGAAATACATGATCCCGAACACCAGCACCATCGGGATGAGGAACGAGTTCAGGATCGACGGCGCACCGGCGGCGGTGCCTGCGGCCTGGGCGAAGGCGGGGGTTGCAAACATCTGTGGTCCTCTTTCAGCGTCGCGGACCATGTAAGGGGTTTTGTGCCGCGATGCCAGAGGGGCGGTTTCACCGCGACAAGAATAGGCACGCAGAACACTGTGGCCATTCGGCGATGCGCGGCCAGATCGCGGCTTTGTCCCGTTTCAGGGGGGCAAAACGGTCAGGCCAGCCGTCTGGCAAGCGGCAGTTGCAACAGAACCGCCGTGGCGAAGAAGGCCCCGCCAAAGGACACCAATGCCAAAAGAGCCTTGGGCAGGTCCGGTCCAAGGAACTTGTAGGCCAGAAGCGTGAAGAAGGGATGCATCAGATAGATGCCAAAGGCATGGCTGCCCAGCCACAGCGCGCCCCGAGCCGACGAACCGTGCAACGGCAGGCGGCGCAGCGCTTCGAAGGCCAGCGCCGAAAGGATCATCTGGACCGAGGCAAGACCCGGCACAACCGCCCAGCTGGCCGCACTTGCCAAGACGGCGCCTGCCAGGGTGAGCCTTCCCGCACCAAGCCGCAGCGCCAGCGCATGCAGCACACCCCAAAGATAGATCGGCAGCGAGAAAGACCATTGCGGGAACGGCTCTGGCAGCAGATGGCCGTCCAGCGGCCCTGCTCCGGTTTGCACCGCAACCAGAAGCGCTGACAGCACGACCAGACCCGCCGTGGCGCGGATCAGAGCCGCGCGCGAGACGATATCTCTCGCAAGGCCAGGCACGAAAAGCAGCGCCAGCATTGCTGCGGGCAGAAACCAAAGATGGATTGCGGGTCCGATCAGCAGACTGAACGGCTCGGACAACAGCCGGAACGGGTTGTGTCCCACGACGTCATGCAGCACGCGGAAGATCACGCACCAGATCAGCCAGGGCACCAGGATGCGCCGGGCGCGCGCCGCCCAGAAGCCCGGTCCGGGCGCTCGCTGATATGATCCGACAGCCAGGTAGCCCGTCATCACGAGGAACAGACCAAGAGCCGTATACCCCGCCTGGGCACCAGGGGCGCCGGCATGGGCCCAGACGATTCCGAATGCGGCCAGGAAACGGCCAAGGTCCAGCGCGGCGATGCGGGTTTGCGGGCGGACATTCTCCTTGACCAGCCCTGCAGGGACGCATGCCGGCGCCGTCACAGATGCCCCGTCGGCATGCGACACCGCTGCAGCGCCCGCGCCCTCGGCGAACCCATTTCCTGCGGTGCCTACGAGCGATCGTCCCATGCTGCCCGAGACCAGCCTACCCTCCCTGCAACGCCCGGACGCATCCGCGGCGCGTGTTCCATTTCACACGGTCAACCCCGCGGTATCGCCCCGGTGCGGTCCGCGCAACCTGCCTGCTGCGAACGGATCGTTTCCCGGATGGCAACCGCTGCCGCATCGTGGCGGCGAAGAAGTTTACAAATCGTAAAATTCAAGAATCAAGTCATTGATTTCTATGCGATGACACGACTGTCCCACGATGGGACAACTCCCCTTCCCCCGTCTCGCCCCATCTGGCATAAGGCGCCGACACTCTGTTCGGGGGCAGCGCGCCATGCACGATATCAAAGCGATCCGCGAAAATCCCGCCGCCTTCGATGCGGCGCTGGCCCGACGTGGTCTGCCCGCCGCCTCGCCGGAACTGCTGGCCCTGGATGCCGACCGCCGCGCCAAGATTCAGGCCGCCGAGACCGCCACCGCCGAACAGAACCGCGCCTCGAAAGAGGTAGGCGCCGCCAAGGCCCGCGGCGATGACGCAGAATTTGAACGCCTGCGCGCCCTCGTGGCCGAGAAGAAGACCCAGATCGGCCTTCTCACGGCCGAAGCCGATGCCGAGGATGCCCGCCTGCGCGACCTTCTGATGCGCATCCCCAATCTTCCCCTGTCCGAAGTTCCCGAGGGCGCCGACGAGGACGACAACGTCGAAATCCGCCGCTGGGGCGCGCCGCGCGACTTTGACTTCACCCCGGTCGAGCATTTCGACATCGCCGGCGTCAAACCCGGCATGGATTTCGCCATGGCCGCCAAACTGTCGGGCGCGCGTTTCGTGGTGCTGAAAGGCGCGGTGATCCGCGTTCACCGCGCGCTGGCGCAGTTCATGCTGGACACCCATATCACCGAACACGGCCTGACCGAGACCTGGACCCCGGTTCTGGTCAAGGAAGAGGCGATGTATGGCACCAACCAGCTGCCCAAATTCGCCGAGGACAGCTACCAGACCACCAACGGCTGGTGGCTGATCCCGACCAGCGAGGTCACCCTGACCAACTCCGTCGCGGGCGACATCCTGGACGAGACAGTCCTGCCGATCCGCATGACCGCCCATACCCAGTGCTTCCGATCGGAAGCGGGTTCGGCGGGGAAGGACACCACCGGCATGCTGCGCCAGCACCAGTTCGAGAAGGTCGAGATGGTGACGATCTGCACCCCCGACACCGCCCTGGCAGAGCATGAGCGCATGACGAAATGCGCCGAGGCGATCCTTGAAAAGCTGGGTCTGCCCTATCGCACCATTGTTCTGTGCACCGGCGACATGGGCTTTGGCGCGCAGAAGACCCATGACCTTGAGGTCTGGCTGCCGGGCCAAAACCGCTATCGTGAGATTTCTTCTGTCTCGACCTGCGGCCAGTTCCAGGCCCGCCGCATGAACGCCCGCTTCCGGCCTGCGGGCGGCAAACCCGACTTCGTGTCCACGCTGAATGGTTCGGGCCTTGCGGTCGGTCGCTGCCTGATTGCCGTGCTGGAAAACGGCCAGCAGGCGGATGGCTCGGTCGATCTGCCGGTGGCGCTGCATCCCTATCTGGGCGGCAAGACCCGGATTTCGCCCGAAGGCACGCTGGTCTGATCCCGGCGCGGCTTGACCGCGCCCCGCGCGCCTGTGCATAGTTTCGCCCAAGGAAACAACCGGCCGTCAAGGCCGGGTTTGCCCGTTGCGACGTCCGCCACAGCGGCGCGATCGGGGGCCAGAGGTCGAGCCGATGCTGCAGTATGACGAGATCCTTACCACCTCGGGTATCAGGGTTCCCTTTGTCCCGTCGATCATAACGCCCAAGATAGAACGCCCCATGCGCAACAACCGCTATGAGGGCGGCGAATGTGCCAGTCTGCGCCGTCTCCTTCGGCCTGGCGACCGGGTGCTGGAACTCGGGTCCGGGGTGGGCTTGCTCTCGACTGTCGCCGGGCTGATCCCGGGCATAGAAAGCGTCACCACGATCGAGGCCAATCCCGACCTGATCCCGCTGATCCGCGAGACCCATCGCCTGAACGGCATCAGCAATGTCGATCTGCGCAACGGCGTGGCGACCGCCGAAGACGGGCCGGAGATCGACTTCTACCTCCGTCCCGATTTCTGGGCCTCCTCCATGGAACCCGACAGCCGCGCCTATTCCCGCAAGGTCAGCCTGCGCCGCTGGGGTCTGAAAGAGCTGATCGCCGAAGTGAACCCCACGGTCATCGTCTCGGATATCGAGGGCGGCGAAATGGGACTTTTCGACGGGGCCGACCTGTCGGGCGTCCGCGCCATGGTGGTCGAGTTCCACCCCAAGGTCTATGGCGAAGACGGGCTGGCCCGCATCCTTGCCACTCTCGCCGCCAGGGGCCTGACCCTTGCCGCCGAGAACAAGGCGGAGTCGACCGTCCAGCTTCTGGAACGGGCGACGCCGCCCGTCGCCCTGCCCTTTCCGCCGCGCGATTTCCGGTCCTGGCCAATTGCCGAACCACGCGTCTTCGTCGCCACCTGCATGAAGGATGAAGGGCCGTTCCTCCTGGAATGGCTGGCCTGGCACAAGGCGATGGGCGTCACCAACATCACCGTCTTCACCAATGATTGCAGCGACGGCACCGACCTGCTGCTGGACCGGCTTGCCGATCTTGGCCATGTGCAGCACCTGCCCAACCCGGCGCTCTTGCAACAAAGTCCGGCCTTGCAGCCCATCGCACTGGCCTATGCCCATCACCTTCCGGCCATGCGCCAGGCCGATATCTTCATCTCGATGGATGTCGACGAATTCCTGAACGTGAGGGTCGGCGACCAAACGCTGAACGCCCTGTTCGCCGCCACCGGCGCCTTTGACGTGATCTCGGTCTCCGAGGTCAACCATGGTTGCAACGGCCATGAACATTTCATGCCCGGCTGGATGACGGAACTGTTCCCCGGCCACCAGACCTTGACCCCCGGCAAGTTCAAGTCGCGGCGCGGGGTCAAGTCGATCGTGCGCCTGTCCGAAAAGGTCGAGAAGCTGCGCAATCATCGGCCAGACATGCGGACCGATCTGGGGCCGCTGCGCTGGCTGGACGGTGCAGGCCGGCCGACCGGGCATTTCATGGCGGATCGCGGTGAGAACGGCCATGACTGCCGAGGCAGCTATGGCCTTGTCCGGCTGGAGCACTTTCCGCTGCGCTCGCTCGATAGCTATCTGGCCAAGATGTATCGCGGCGATGTGGTGGTGACGGGCAAGCAGGTCAGCCGCACCTATTGGCGCCAGCGTAACAGGATGGAAGAAATTTCAAACGGTTATGACGCGCAGCTCAAGCGCGCCAAGGTCTGGCACAAAACGCATCTTGCCAAGGACAAGATCCTGATGGGGCTGCATGAGGCGGCCTGCGCAGCCCATGCGGCGCGGATCGCGGCACTGGTGCAGGAGCCGAGTTTCAAAGAGCGCCGCGACTGGGCGCTGCGCGAGGCCTGGGTCACCGGGGAGGAAGCGGCCGCAGCGGCCGAATAGCCAGCCGGGTTTGCGACGAAAACCCGCCCATCAATCCTTGCCGGTGTTCTTTTCCTTGTGCTTGCGCAAGCGGCTTGGCGTGTGGAACTTGCGCTCCTTCCAGGGGTTCTGGTCGCCCTGGCCGCGGAAATACAGTCGGATCGGCGTGCCCGGCATGTCGAAATGGTCGCGCAGGCCGTTGACCAGATAGCGCTTGTAGCTTTCCGGCAATTCGTCGGGCCGCGAGCATTTCACCACGAAACCTGGCGGGCGGGTCTTGGCCTGGGTGATGTAGCGCAGCTTGATCCGGTGCCCGCCCGGCGCCGGCGGCGGATGCGCCTCGGTCATCGCGCCCAGCCAGGAATTCAGCCGGGCCGTCGGCACCCGCGCATTCCAGGTGTCATGCGCGCGCACGATCGCGTCATGCAGCCGGTCCATGCCCCGCCCCGTGCGGGCTGATACGGTCACCAGCGGCGCGCCGCGCAACTGCGGCAGCAGGCGGTCGAACATCTCTTTCAGCTCGGCCAGCTTTTCCTGCTTCTCTTCCTCGAGATCCCATTTATTGACCGCGACAACGACGGCACGGCCTTCGCTTTCGGCAAAATCGGCGATGCGAAGATCCTGGGTCTCGAAGGGGATTTCAACATCCAGCAACACGACCACGACTTCGGCGAACCGAACCGCGCGCAGCCCGTCGGCGACCGACAGCTTTTCCAGCTTCTCGGTCACCCGCGCCTTCTTGCGCATCCCGGCCGTGTCCCAGATGCGCACCGGCGTGCCCATCCAGTCAGCCTTGACCGAGATTGCGTCGCGGGTGATGCCCGCTTCCGGCCCAGTCAGCATCCGGTCCTGGCCTAGAATGCGGTTCACCAGCGTGGACTTGCCCGCATTGGGCCGCCCGATCACCGCGATCTGCAGGGGTTTCTGCGGCGTCGGGCGATGGGCCAGTGCATCCGCCTCCAGTTCCGCCTCTTCTTCCGACAGGTCGACCTCGACCGCAGGCGTCATCTCGGCATCGCGCGCCTCGAATTCAGCCTCGAAGGGCCGTAGCGCGGTGTAAAGATCGTCCATCCCTTCGCCATGTTCGGCGGAAAGGCGGACCGGCTCGCCCAGACCCAGCGCATAGGCCTCGAGCGCGCCGGCATCGCCCGCCTTGCCCTCGGCCTTGTTGACGCCCAGGATCACCCTCGCGCCCTTCTTGCGCAGGATCTCGGCGAAGGTCTCGTCCGAAGGCGTCACGCCCACCCGCCCGTCGATCAGGAACAGGCTGACATCGGCCATGTCCACGGCGCGTTCGGTCAGCCGCCGCATCCGGCCCTGAAGCGAGTCGTCGGTGACTTCCTCAAGCCCCGCCGTGTCGATCACGGTGAAGCGCAGATCGAAAAGCCGCGCATCGCCTTCACGCAGATCCCGGGTTACGCCGGGCTGGTCATCGACCAGCGCAAGCTTGCGCCCGACCAGGCGGTTGAACAGCGTGGACTTGCCGACATTGGGCCGCCCGACAATGGCTAGGGTAAAGGACATGATCACGCCTTCAGGAAGGGGCCTGCACGAAAGGAAGCGCCCCCTTACACCGCCGAGGCCCTAGCGGAAAGCCAGAAGTTGTCCCTTTTCCGAGACGACATACAATGTCCCCCCGGCGACAGCGGGTTGCGTCGCCGCGCCGCCCGGAATCTCGGTCGAATAGACCAGCTTGCCATCGACAGGCGAGAAGGCCCTGAGCAGCCCGTCAGACGAGGCGACCCAGATCCGCCCGCCCGCAAGGACCGGCCCGTAATGGGCATAAATCGCCTTGCGGCGTACGACCTTCCGGGTCGGCTCGTAATAGGGCAGGTCAATGGCCCAGACCGGATTGCCGCTGGCGGCATCCAGCCGCACAAGCTGCGCCTCGTCGGTCACGACGAAGACAGACCCACCCGCCACGACCAGCGGCCCCAGCGCGCCTTCATCTGCCGACCATATCGGCTTGCCGTTCGAGGCGTCGATCGCATCGGTCCGGCCCGCTGCGGTGCCCGCATAAAGCACGCCCCCCACAAGCGCTGCATCGCCGGTCACATCGAAATTCGAAGCATAGGCCCGGCCCAGACGTTTGCCCGCAAGCGAAGCCTGCCAGATCTTCGTCCCGCCGCCGATGCGAAGCACAGCCATCAGATCGCCGGCATTCGAGGGAAAGATCACCGCGCGATCGGCCACGGTCGGCGCCGAGCTGCCCAGATAACCCGCCTTGCCGGGCGAGCCGAAGACCTGCCATTGCACCTTGCCATCGGCAGCGCCGATCGCCCAGGCCGAGCCGTCGCGGCCCGAAACATAGACCACGCCATCGGCCACTGCGGGCGCGCCCACAGCCGGAGCATCGACCTTCTGCCGCCAGATCACCGCGCCGGAGGCCGCGTCCATCGCGACAACCTCGCCATAGACGGTCGTGGCGAAGACCCGCGCGCCATCGGTCGCAAGCCCGCCGCCCGAGGCACCGCCGCCACGATCGGCATTCGCAGAGAGGTCAGCCGACCACAGGGCGGCGCCTCCGGTGGAAACGGCGGTAACGGTCGCCCCGGAATCCATCGCCAAGACCCGCCCGGCCGCAACCACCGGCGCGGCGGCGACGCGATTCTTGCGGCTCGAGCCAGCGCCCACCGACGTGGACCATATCAGTTGCGGCGCGGAAGAGAGCGCCGCATGAGGGGCGGCATGACGGGCATTGCCGCCGCGCTGGGCCCAGTCTGCATTGGCCTGCACCCCCGGCAGCGAGATCGCCGCTCCGGCAGGCGCCGAAGGCACCACCGGTTCGACGCCCACCGCATCGCGGATCGAGACGCGCTCGCCAGGAAGGATGACTTCCTTTTCCTGGCATGCCGCAAGAAGCCCGGCCGCCGCAAGGCCCGCCACCCAGAGTTTCGCCTGTCTGACCGTCACTTGCTCTGCCCTTCCCCGGCTTTCATCCCGGCCACGCGCCAAGGTCCTCAGCCGCCCGAGGGCGCGGCTTCCGCCGGCGCCTCGGCAGGCGCCGCTTCGGGC
This sequence comes from Neotabrizicola paludis, assembly GCF_044142105.1. NCBI lineage: Bacteria > Pseudomonadati > Pseudomonadota > Alphaproteobacteria > Rhodobacterales > Paracoccaceae > Neotabrizicola > Neotabrizicola paludis. The sequence continues at coordinate 393,806 of NZ_JBGTYM010000001.1, read as the reverse complement.
ACGCCGCCCAAAGCCGTGATCACCTGTCCGACCCGCGATTTCAGCGCCGCCGTTGCATCGCTGGTCTGGGTCAGCGCCTGAAGCGCGGCAACCGCCTCTGAGGTCTTGCCCTCTTCCAGAAGCAGATAGGCCAATTGCTCGGCCGCCAGCGCCCGATATGGCCGACCAGCGACCGCAATGCCTTCCAGAGCGGCGCGTCGATCAGCCAGCGGCTGATCCGCCCCGGCAACACCCACGCGACGCAACACGGCCAGGTCACGATAGACAGGTGCCAGCGAGCCATCGGCCAGCACCCGGTCCAGCGCAGCCAAGGTCGCCGTCTTGTCCTGCGCGGGGTCCGCCGCCTCAATCAGCGCAAGGATGACCGACTGGTCGCCATCCGCCGAAACCGCAGCCAGAGCGGCCCGGCGTTCCTCGGGCGTGCCCATGTCGTAAGAGTCGATTACCGCATCGCCAAAGGCCTCGGCGCGGGATTCGGCCCTAGCCTTCAGGATCTGGTTCGTCGCCGTGCCGCCAACGATGCCAAGGATGACGACGATGCCGATCCAGCCATATTTGCGGAACAAGCCATAAAGCCGGTCGCGGCGGACCTCTTCGGTGACTTCGTCGATGAAACTGTCGGGATTGCTCAACGCCCTGGCCCTTGATGTCCGTTCGTCCCGTCTTACAGGGATTCCGTCGGGGTTGCCAAGCCCCGCGCCCCGCCTGCGCGCAACCAGCCGCCGGGACTATTGGATGCCAAGCGCATTGCGGTAATTCGTCATCCATTCCAGATAGCTGTCCGAGGGCAATCTCCCTTCGGCCTGAAGCTGCTCCAGAAGGCTCAGCGCCTCGCGATACAGGGTCGAGCGGTCATCGTAATAGCTGGCGGTCCGATCCAGCGCGGTGACAAGGTCGATCACGTTCCAGGCATCGCTCTGGTCCTGTTGGTGGACCCAGCGCAGAATGCCCAAGGCCTGCTCTTCCAGCGGGCGGCCCTGATCGAAGTTCTTTTCGAAGTAATAGGTGTCGGCCAGCTTTTGCAGCGCAAAAGCCAGGGCGCGCTGGTCGGGCAGGCTGCCCGGCTTCTGCCCGGCCAGCCATTGCCGCATCGAAACGGCATTGGTCAGCTCGTTGCGCGCGGCGGGATAGTTTTGCAGGGCATTGTAGGTGTCGCCCATCCGTTCCAGCGCAAGCGTGTAGTCCAGGGCCAGCGCGGTGTCGTAGGGATCGGCCGAGACCAGCGCATATCCGGCTGCGCCCATCGCCTGAAAGGCCGCCAGCGCCCCCTCAAGATCGCCCGCCCCCTTCAGCGCATCGCCCAGCCGGTTCGCAGCCACCACCTTGTCGCGCAGCGTCTCCTTGTCATTCGGGCGCAGCGCCAGCATCCGCTCCACCACCGCCACCGAGGCCTGTCCCACCGGCACCGCCGTGGCGTAATCGCCCGTTTCCATCAAAGCCGCGACATACTGGTTCTGGGCAATCGTGGTTTCGCGCAGCGTGTCGAAATCCTCAGGCGCAGCGTTCAGGCTTTCTTCGCGCAGAGCGACCGCCTCGGCCATCAGCGGCAATGCCCCGGCCTGATCGCCCTTGCCACGCAGCAGCTCGGCCATCTGCAACAGGGTGAAGGTCACGTCGCGGCGGTAGAGCGGCACAGTGGGGTCGGCCGCCGCGGTCTGGCGACGCAAATCCAATACCGTCTTGTGCACATCAAGCGCCTTGTCCACCTCGCCCATGGCCGCCAGGGTCAGCGCCACCTTTTCATAGGCCACCCCCAGATCGCGCTGCCGCGGCAGGTTCGAGGGATCAAGCGCGACGATCGCCAGACGGGTATCGCGGCATTTCTCATAATAATCCAACGCCCCAGCATACTCGCCCTCGCCATAGTACAACTCGCCGATCCGCTCGTAGCTGACCGAAAGATCACGGGCCCATTGGCTGTTATTGGGGTCAAGCGCGACAAGCTTTTCGCGCAGGTCCAGCGCTTGCTGATGGCTCATCACCGCCGAACCCACGTCACCCATCGCGGCATAGATGTCGCCGATCCGTTCATAGGTCACCGAACTGTCGCGCTGACGCATCCGGTTGGTCGGGTCGAGCTTTGACAGATCCTCGCGGATGTTCAACGCCTCGAGATAGGAGGCCAGCGCGGAATCAAGATCATTCTCGGCGATCATCATGTCGCCAAGCCGCTCATAGGCGACAGAAAGATCACGGCGGAATTCCTGGTCGGTGGGAAATTCATCGACAAGCTGCTGGCTGATCCGCATCGCCACATCAAAGGCGACACGGGCGCTTTGATGATCGCCCATGGCGACATATACGTCGCCGATGCGTTCCTGAGTGTAGCTGACATCTCTAAGATAGGTGATGCGCGTCGGGTCGCTGTCCAACAGCTTCTGCGCGATCGCCAGCGATTCCTGATAGGCCGACAGGGCGCCTTGATAATCAGCAAGCGCGAAACGCACTTCGCCCAGCTTGTTGCGGATCACCTCGCGGTCACGCTGAAGATCGGGGTCGTCAGGGTTCTGGTCGCTTTGCCATTGGCTGAATTCGAAGGCGTTCATGAAGGCTTCTTCAGCCTCTTTCAGATAGCCCTGCTGTTGCAGGACCGAGCCGACCGAATTCAGCGCCCAGATCAGCTCGCGCGTCCAGCCCAGATCCATCGGCTCGGCCTTGGCCTGGGCCTTCAGGAACTCGGCCCGTGTCATCGCTGCGCCCAAGGCGCCATAGGTATTGCCCGCGACCATGTAGAGATCGCCCAGATCCTGCAACGCGACCGCATAATCCATGCGCGCCTGCCGATCCGGCAGTTGCGTCTCGACCTCGGCGAAAAGCTCGACCGCCTTGGTCAAGTCGCCGATGGCCAGGTCATAGCGCAGGTCAGTGCGGGCGGCATTGGCGTTCAGGACATGGGTCGACGCTTCCGACAGGGTACGCGCGATGAAGTTGTTCTTGATCGCCGAACGCGCCTGGCTGTCGATCTCGGCCGCTTCGGTCAGAAGCGATCGCGCCTCATCCACCGCGCCCAGCGAGAGCTGCTCTTCCGCCTTGGCGCGCAACTCGGCCACCCGGGGATCGTCACTGGCGTATTTCACCAACTCGCCCTGGAAAGCCGCGTAGGAGCGCGCCGCCTCTTCCAGCATCCGGCGGCGCTCTTCCGGCGTCTGGCCCGTCAAATCACCCGAAATCACCGCGGCATAAAGCGGCGCAAGCGGCATGTTGTTGGCTTTGGCGACCGACTCCACTTCGGACCGCAGTTCAGGCGTCAGACCTGCCATCGCAAGCAGAAGCTGGTCGCGCTCCGGCAGATCGCCCTCTTCGCTGATGAACACAAGTTCCGGCAGACCGCTTTCGATATAGGGAAGCTGCTGGCCGCGCGAACGGTCATAGACATCCTGCTGCACCAGAGTCAGCGCGGATTTCAGCTCCACCCCCTTGGTGCCGAAATGGCGCAGAAGCGCGCTGGTGAAGGGCGAGTTCTCGCCATCGCCGTCGCTTGCGGTTTCGTTGGGTGCGGCGGCAAAAGCGAAGAGCACCCCATCCGACCGACCGATCCGACCCAGACCCGGCACGGGTTTCGGCGCTTCGGGCGGGTCGTCGGACAGCGGTTTCGCGCTGCGCCCGTCGGCTGTGCCGCCCCCGGCGGCGGCGAAAGGATCGTCGCGGCAGGCATCGAGCAGCATGATGCCGACCGGCGCCACCTCATCCAGCACGTTCTGGATATCGGCCAGCGGCAGACTCGTCTCGGCCAGCTTTTCTGAAGATGTCGCCTCGGCATCGGTCGGCAAGAGGTAGTTCACACCGTTCAGCGCCACGCCATGACCGGCAAAGAAGACCAGCGCCACATCCGCTCCGGTCGCGTCGTCCTTGAAATCCTCAAGCGCGCGCTTCATCCTCTTGAGATCACGGTCGACGGCGAGCGTCACCTCGAAGCCCAGCCCGTCGAGCAATTTCTCCATCGCGCGGGCATCGTTGACCGGATTGTCCAGGGTGCGGACATTCTTGTAATCGTCAACCCCTATGACCAGCGCGACCCGCCGCTCGGCCAGGGCGGCGGTGGCGAGGCCAAGAAAGACCAATATCGTAATGAAAACGCGGCGCAGCATCGCGTTAACCCTGGTTTCGACAATGGCGCAATTCTGGCTGCGCAACCCGGCACGGTCAAAGGAAAAAAGCCGTCATCCGCCCTTAGGGATCCCGATCCGGGGTAAGGTTTACCCGCCGACCGGAATGGTGCGATATCGATCCTGCTGCCGTTCGATCGAGAATGGCTCGGCCTTGCCGCCGGGCAGATCGGCCAACCGGCTGGCGAAATCCTCGTCCACCTGACGCGCCCACATCTCGGCATAGACGCCGCCACGGGCGAGCAATTCCTCTTGCGTGCCGCGTTCGATGACCTGACCCTCCTCCATCACCAGGATCTGGTCGGCGTCGGCAATGGTCGACAGGCGGTGGGCGATGACGATCACGCTGCGCCCCTGCCCCATTTCGGCCAGGCTTTCCTGGATCGAACGTTCGGTCTGGCTGTCAAGCGCGCTGGTCGCCTCGTCCAGGATCAGGATCGGCGGATTCTTCAACAGGGTGCGGGCGATGCCGACGCGCTGCTTCTCGCCGCCCGAGAGCTTCAGGCCGCGCTCGCCCACCTTGGTTTCATAGCCGTCAGGCAGACGGCTGATGAAATCATGGATGCGAGCGGCCCTGGCGGCGGCGATGATCTCTGCCTCGGTGGCGTTATCCTTGCCATAGGCGATGTTGTAGCGGATCGTATCGTTGAAAAGCACGGTGTCCTGCGGCACGACGCCGATCTTGGCATGAAGGCTGGTCTGCGTCACATCGCGCAAGTCTTGCCCATCAATGCGGATCGCCCCCGCGCTGACATCATAGAAGCGGAACAGAAGCCGCCCGATGGTGGATTTTCCGCTGCCTGAATGGCCGACCAGCGCCAGTTTCTGGCCGGGCTTCACTGTGAAGCTCAGCCCTTTCAGGATCTCCCGCGCGGGTTCATAGGCGAAACGGACATCGTCAAACGTGATCTCCCCGACCGTAACCTGCAAGGGTTTGGCATCGGGCGCATCGACCACTTCGGCAGGCTGGCCCAGCAGGCCGAACATCTCGCCCATATCGACCAGGGCCTGACGAATCTCGCGATAGACCGTGCCAAGAAAACCCAGGGGCATGGTGATCTGGATCATATAGGCATTGACCATGACGAAATCGCCCACCGTAAGCGTGCCCGCCATCACCCCGCGCGCCGCCATGACCATGACGATCACAAGTCCCGTCGTGATCAGGAAGGCCTGGCCCGCATTCAGCGCTGACAGCGACAGGCCGGTCTTGACCGCCGCCCGCTCATAGCGCTGCATCGCCATGTCATAGCGCGCCGCTTCCCGCGCTTCGGCGTTGAAATACTTGACGGTTTCATAGTTCAGCAGGCTGTCGATGGCCTTCTGGTTGGCGTCAGTGTCCTGATCGTTCATCTCGCGCCGGATTTTCACCCGCCACTCCGTCACTTTGAACGTGTAGGTGACATAAAGCGCGATGGTGACGACGACGACCGCCGAGTATTGCCAGCCGAAGACCACGGCAAAGATGATCGAGACCAGGGTCAGCTCAAGGATCAGCGGTCCGATCGAAAACAGCATGAAGCGTAGCAGGAAGTCGACACCCTTCACACCGCGCTCGATGATCCGGCTCAGGCCCCCGGTTTTGCGCGTGATGTGATAGCGCAGTGACAATTCGTGGATATGGCTGAAGGTCTCCAGCGCCAGTTGCCGCAGCGCCCGCTGTCCCACGCGCACGAAGACCGCATCGCGCATCTCGCCAAAGACCACCGCGCCCAGCCGTGCAAGGCCATAGGCCACGGTCAGCCCGACGGCGCCATAGATCAGAACCCAGCCCGGGTCGGTGCCGGTCTCGGAACTGAGCGAATCCACCGCGAGCTTGTAAAGATAGGGCGTGACGATCGAGACCGCCTTGGCCGCGATGAGGAAGAGCATCGCATAGATGACCCGGCGCTTCACCCAGGGATGCGCCTCCGGCCAGAGATAGGGCAGCACCCTAAGGATGGTCTGCATCCCGCTTGACGGTTTATCAGGCATATCGGCAGAGGTCGCGGTCGAACGGCGCATTTCGGTCCTGATCGGGGGCTAAGGCAGACACGGCACGGTTGCCTTGCGCGACCGGACGGGCTACAACATTTCAACGATACATGAATAGTTGAACGATGGACCGAAGTAAAGCCCTCGCCGCCCTGTCCGCCCTGTCTCACGGGGATCGGCTGGATCTTGTCCGCCTGCTGGTGCGGCAGGGCGATGACGGCATGGCCGCAGGAGAGATCGCGCGCAGCCTTGGCCTTTCGGCCTCGCGCCTGTCCTTCCACCTCTCTGCGCTGGAACAGGGCGGGCTGATCGGCGCCCGGCGCGAAGGGCGCAATGTGATCTATTCGATCGATGCCGGTGGTCTTGGCCGGATCATCGCCTACCTGCTGAACGACTGCTGCATGGAACATCCCGAAGTGATGGCCTGCTGCCGCCGCAGCGAAGGGCACGAATCCCCGCGCCTGCGTCCAAGGGGCTTCGAAATGCCCACCGACGCTAATTCCCGGTCGGAATCGTGAAGATCTGGCCGGGATAGATCAGATCCGGGTCGCGGATCGCCTCTTTGTTGGCCTCATAGACCTGCACGTAGCGGATGCCCTCGCCCATCTGTCCCTCGGCGATGGCCCAGAGCGTATTGCCCGGCTGGACCGTGACCGTCACCACCGGCGGCGCTGACGGAGCGGCAGGCGCCGCGTCGGCAGCGGGCGCAGCGGCCGGAGACGGGCCGGTTCCCGACCCGGCCATATCCGCGCCGGGCGCCGCTGGCGGCTCGGCGGCATCCGGCGATGCGGCAGCCTCAGGCGCCTCGGCCACAACCGCAGGCGCGGCAGAATCCTCGGCGCCTGGCGCTTCGGCAAGAGGCGTGGCTTCCGGTGTCGCGGCGGGTGGCGCTTCTGCGGGATCGGCATTCGCTTCAGCCCCAGCCTCCGGCGCGGGTTCCGGCGCGGCGGCAGGAGCCTCTGCCACCGCCTCTTGCGCCGGTTCAGGCGGGACGGCGGGTTCGGCGGTCGCGTCCGCCTCAGCCCCCGACGCTTCGCCGGACACGGCAGCCCCGGGCGCCTCTCCTGCCGCCGCCGCCAGCGCCTCCAGCGTTTCGCGCTTGAACGGGGTCTCGAAGCGCGAAGTCACCAGCCCCATATCATCGACCTGATCGGCACGCAGCGTGTAGACACCGGGCGCGGTCTCGGCGAGCGTCGCCAGCCACTTACCACTGTCGGGCACGGCCACATCTTGGATCGGCTTGTTGTCGAGGTAAAGCCGCACCACGGCCCCCGGTTCGGCGGACCCGCCCAGTTGCACCGCGCCGGCAGCCGTATAGGAAATGGTCTCGATCGTCACCGCCGCGACCTCGCCCGGCGCGGCGGGTTCGGAAGTGGATGGCACCGCAGGGTCGTGTAAGACCGTTGCGCCCTCTTCCGTCAGCATGAGCGCTGCGGGCGCTTCGGCGTCCGGTACGGCCGCCGCACCATCGGATGCGGCAGGGGCCTCGGCGGTTGCCGAAGCAGCGGGCGTCGCCGCAGCACTGGGCGGCGCGGCAATCGGGCCAAGCGCGACGGTCTGGGTCGAGACGATTTCGGTGCCATTCTCCAACACCATGACCAGCGACATCAGGCTGGGCGCCGGGTTCGGCGCAAGCGTGGCGACGACCGCGAACTCTCCACCACGCGAAGCGGTCGTCTCCGCCACGGCCAACCCATCGACCAGTACCTTCACCAGCGCCCTGGGCTCTGCCGTACCCGCGATGGTCGCCCCACCATCCGGGCCGACCAGCCAGGTCCCGATCTGCGGCGGCGCGGGCTGTGTCTCGGTGGGGGTTGCGGCGCTTTCGGCAAGGGTCGGAGCGGCCGATGGGGACACCGAAGGGGCTGCGGCAACTTCGGCCGTGGTCTGGCTTGCCACCGGGGCCGAAGCCCCCTGTTCCGGTGCCGGTTCGGGCCTGGTCGCGTCGAAGACCAGCCAACCGATCCCCGCGATGACCACAGCCCCCGCACCCACGATCCCCGCCCGCGCGCCCGCGCCGAGAGAACCCCATCCCACCATCGCGTTCCCTTCCCATCCCCGCTGCGGTTCTTGGCCCCTGCCGCAGCTTACATCCTGCAAGGAACCCCGATATCAGGGCACAAGGCAACAGGAATCGGGACATTCGCATGACCACGCATTCGATCTGCGTCTTCTGTGGCTCGCGGCCCGGCCGCAACGCCGCCCATGTCGTTGCGGCCGCTGGGCTTGGCCGCGAAATCGCGACACGCGGCTGGCGGCTGGTCTATGGCGCAGGCGATGTGGGTCTGATGGGCGAAGTCGCGCGCGCGGCGCAGACCGCTGGCGCCGCGACATTCGGCGTCATCCCGACACATCTGGTTCGGGCCGAAGTCGGCAAGCGCGACCTGACAACCTATGTCGTCACCGAAGACATGCATGAGCGCAAGAAGGTGATGTACATGAACTCGGACGCGATCGTCGTCCTGCCCGGCGGTGCGGGCAGTCTGGACGAGTTCTTCGAAGTGCTGACCTGGGCGCAGATCGGGCTGCATGGCAAGCCGATCATCCTTCTGGATCAGGACGGCTATTGGCAGCCGCTGCTGGCGCTGATCGACCATATCATTGCTGAGGGCTTCGCCGCGCCGACCCTGAAAGACCTGTTCTCCTCGGCCCCCGATCTGCCCGGCCTTATGAGCCAACTCGAGGCGGCGCTGGACTAAGACAGCGCTGGACCAAAGCGCGCTCCTTCGTCCAGGGACCGACACGCGCGGTCAATGCGGTCCCCATCCAGAAAAGCAAAAGGCCCCGCGTTCGCCGCAGGGCCTTTCCTGTATTCTTGTCGCAAGGCTTACAGCTTGGCCGCCACGGCTTCCCAGTTGACCAGCTTGTCGAGGAAGTTGGTCAGGTAGGCCGGGCGCTTGTTGCGGAAGTCGATGTAGTAGGAATGCTCCCACACGTCGCAGCCCAGAAGCGCGGTCTGGCCGAAGCACAGCGGGTTCACGCCATTCTCGGTTTTGGTGATCTTCAGGCTGCCGTCCTTGTCCTTGACCAGCCAGGCCCAACCCGAGCCGAACTGGCCCGCGCCAGCGGCGCCGAAGTCTTCCTTGAACTTGGCGACCGAGCCGAAAGCCTCGGTGATCGCCTTTTCCAGCGCGCCGGGCATCTTCTTCTCGCCCGGTCCCATCACTTCCCAGAACAGGTTGTGGTTCCAGTGCTGCGAGGCGTTGTTGAAGATACCGCTCTGCGCCACCGCGCCGGCCTGGTAGGTGCCCTTGACGATGTCCTCAAGCGACTTGCTTTCCCATTCGGTACCGGCGATCAGCTTGTTGCCATTGTCAACATAGGCCTTGTGATGAATATCGTGGTGGAATTCCAGCGTCTCCTTGGACATGCCAAGCGGCGCCAGCGCGTCATGGGCATAGGGAAGATCGGGAAGGGTGAAGGCCATGGTCCTGCTCCTGTTCGGATGATGGGCTGAGGGTGAATAAGGGCCTTCACAGGGCCAAGGTCAACCCTGCAAGCGCCGCTGCACGGGTTAACCTTCAACTGAGATACAGGTTCCCGCCGAGCAACCGCCGCACCGTGGCCGCTGGTCGCCGCCCGATCAGGCCTTCACCTTCTGGCATTTGCCATTCGCGTTGAACTGGTTGCTATATCCGGCCGGATTGGCCGAGAATGTGGCCTGAAGATCGGCCTTCATCACTGTCAGCCGGTAAACCATCGTGGTGTATTGCATCGACCGATTGCGAATCTTTACCTTCCACATAAAGGTCGTGCGTTTGGCATTGTCGGTTTCGATCGTGACCGGCTGCGGTCCGCCAAGAAATTTCTGCAACACCCCGTCGACCGCCACGGCCTCGCCTTTTTCGGGATCATGCGTCACATAGGTTTCCGGGGGAATCCAAGTGTTTACCTCGCCTGTTTGCGTCTTGCATTTGTAAACGACGGGCTGGGCGAAAACCGGGGTTGCGAAAGAGGCAACCAGCAACAGGGCAAACAAGCGACGCAAGGACATGGGGCTACCTTTCACAACTGGCCTGGAACCGACCATTGGAAAGTCCGGCGATTCCGTCAAGCGGTTCATTGCCGCTTGACGTCTGCTTGAAGAAAACCCGTTCCGTCAACCCAATTCCGATCCCGGTTGGGCGGAATGGCTCAGGAGCCCCATCACATAGCCCGCGACCGAACGGAAGGCGACGACTGTATAGCCGCCCTCCGCCGCCCAGAACGCCGCCGCGGCCTGTGCCAGACGCGAGCGGCGCAATTCGCCCGGTGCCAGCGCGTCCAGATCGGCGGGCGTCAGCTTGCGCAATACCTGATCGGCCTTGGCACCAGCGACATGGAAGACGCAGCGGGCATCCGAGACATCGGCGGCCAGGAAATGCTGGCCCTTCAGCCCCGCCTCCAGCGCGGCCATCGCGGTTGCGACTTGGGCATAGGGCAGGATCAGCAGATATTCGTCCGGGCTCATCCAGCCGACGCCACGGCCACCGGAGGCAGGGCCATCCCAGACCATCTGCCGCGCGGCGGGCAGGCTCAGGCCCACCGCCGCCTTCACGGCCTTATCAAGCCCCTTGGTGCCCGGCTTGGCCCGCAGCGTGATCATGCCCCAGGGACCAAGCTCGCGCACCGCGGCGAAACCGTCATAGCTGGCGCCACCCAGCGCCGAGACCGGATCAGACATCCTGCTTCTCCCCCTTGGGATCGTAGAAGACCGGGTTCACCACCCGCGCCTTGACCGTGCCGCCCCCTTCGGCGGTGAACTCCACCACTTCGCCCATCCGCGCCGGACCCTTGTACAACAGGCCCATGGCGATGCCCTTGCCCAGGGTCGGCGAATGATAGGTCGAGGTGACCCGGCCCTGCACATTGCGCTGGCCATTGGCGTTCATCCCCGCCGCCGGAACATAGGCCCCATCGGCGATGACCGACCCGTCCAGCGTCTCGAAGCCCACCAGCTTCCAGCGGTCGGGGCTGGCCAGATAGGTTCGCTCCTGCCCGCGCTTGCCGAGGTAATCGGCCTTCTTCTTCGAGATCGCCCAGTCGAGGCCCAGATCCTGCGGGATCACCGTGCCATCGGTTTCGTCGCCGATCATGATGAAGCCCTTCTCGGCCCGCATCACATGCATCGCCTCGGTGCCATAGGGCGCCACGCCATGCGCCGCGCCCGCCGCCAGAAGCTTGTCCCAAAGCGCGCGGCCATGGCTGGCCGGGACCGCGATCTCATAGGACAATTCGCCCGAGAAGGAGATGCGGTGGACCCGCACCGGCACGCCATCCAGCTGGCCTTCCACGAAAGTCATGAAGGGCAGCGCCTCTTTCGACACATCAATGCCCCCCAGCGCCTCCAGCACCAGCCGCGCCTTCGGTCCGGCCACCGCGATCTGGGCATATTGCTCGGTCACATTGGCGGTGAAGACCTTCCAGTCCCACCATTCGCATTGCAGCCAGTCTTCCATCCAGCCGTGAATGCGGTCCGCCCCGCCCGAGGTGGTGTGGCAAAGCCAGGTATCCTCGGCCAGACGCACGACGACGCCGTCGTCCGACAGGAAGCCCTGCTCGTTGCACATCAGCCCGTAACGGCATTTGCCGACCGGCAGCGAGGACATGACATTGGTGTAAAGCATGTCGAGGAAGCGGCCCGCATCCGGCCCCTTGACGATGATCTTGCCCAGGGTCGAGGCGTCCAGCAGCCCGGCATTCTGCCGCACGTTCAGGATTTCCCGGTGCACGGCCTGGGCATGGGTCTCGCCCGAGCGCGGATAGCAATAGGGCCGACGCCACAGGCCCACCGGTTCCAGATAGGCCCCCTGCGCCTCGTGCCACCCTTGGATCGGCGTGCGGCGCAGCGGTTGGAAAATATCGCCCCGCGCTTCGCCCGCCAGCGCGCCCAGCGTCACGGGCGTATAGGGCGGGCGGAAGGTGGTGGTGCCGACGGCGGGAATGTCTTCGGCCCGCGCCCCGGCCAGAATGGCCAGACCGTTGATGTTCGACAGTTTGCCCTGATCGGTCGCCATGCCCAGCGTCGTATAGCGCTTGGTATGCTCGACGCTTTCATAGCCTTCGCGCGCGGCAAGCTGCACGTCGCTGACCTTCACGTCATTCTGGTAGTCGAGCCACATCTTCGCCTTCAGCGCCGGACCCGCGCCCTGCGGCATGATCCAGACCGGCTCCATCGGCGCCTCTTCGACCGCCTCGCCACGGCCAAGCGGCGAGGTGCCCCCTTTGCGCCCCAGCGCCTTGACCGCGGCAAGCCCGGTCTCGACAGCATCGGCCAGGGCCTCGGCCCCCGTCATCGCGCCATTGGCGGCACCGGCGGCCAGAACCATCGCGCTGCCGTCATGAGTCAGCGGCGGGCGGGCCGGATCGGGGCGGAACATCGCGTGCTTGCGATCCCAGGTCAGCTTGCCGCCGCAATGGCTCCACAGGTGGACGACAGGGGACCAGCCGCCCGACATGGCGACAGCGTCACAGGCAATCTCTTCCAGAACCGCGCCCTCTCCGGCCTGCAGGCCGAGGGCGACACCGGTCACACGCTTGCCGCCCTTGACCTTGATCACGGCCTTGCCCGCATGGATCGGGATGCCCAGGGCGCGCGCCTTGGCGGGCAGCGCCCCAGTGACCTGCACGCGCGCGTCGATCACTGCGGCGACCTCAAGCCCGGCCTCCTTCAGAGCGATCGCCGTGCGATAGGCATCGTCATTATTGGTCACCACAACCGTGCGATCGCCCGGCGAGACCGCCCAGTTCACCACATAGTCGCGCACCGCGCCCGCCAGCATCACGCCCGGCAGGTCATTGCCCGCGAAAGACAAGGGCCGCTCGATCGCGCCAGTCGCGGCGACGATCTTGGCCGCCCGAATGCGCCAGAGGCGCTTCTTCGGCCGACCGTCGCCCGGCGTATGGTCCGCGATCCGCTCTTCGGCCAGCACATAGCCGTGGTCATAGACCCCCGCCGCCATGCAGCGTGCCTTGAGCGTCACATTCTCCATCGTGCCAAGAGCTTGAAGCGTGGAGTTGATCCAGGCTTCCGCCGGGGCGCCATCGATCACATCCCCATCGACCGGCGCGCGGCCGCCCCAATGCGGCGATTGCTCGAGCACCATCACCTTCGCACCCGAGGCCGCGGCAACCCGCGCCGCCTGCAGACCCGCGATGCCACCGCCCACGACCAGCAGGTCGCAATGGGCATAGGCCTGTTCATAGCGGTCGGCATCGGCCTCGGTCGGGGCCTTGCCCAGACCGGCCGAGCGGCGGATGACGGGCTCGAAGACATGTTTCCAGAACGCACGCGGATGGATGAAGGTCTTGTAATAGAAACCCGCAGGCAGGAAGCGCGCGGCATAGTTGTTCAACACTCCCACGTCGAAGTCCAGGCTGGGGAAGTGGTTCTGGCTCGCCGCCGCCAGCCCGTCGAACAATTCCGTCGTGGTGCTGCGCTGGTTCGGCTCGAACCGGCCGCCCGCGCCCATGTTGACCAGCGCGTTCGGCTCTTCCGCACCGCTGGCGACGATGCCGCGCGGGCGGTGATACTTGAAGCTGCGCCCGACAAGCATCTGGTCATTGGCCAAGAGGGCCGCCGCCAGCGTATCGCCCCGGAAGCCACGCATGCGCTTGCCGTTGAAGGTGAAATCCATCGCGGCGCTGCGGTCGATCAACCGCCCGCCCTTTGCCAGACGCGTGCTCATTTCCAGCCCTTCCACTCTGGCCGTTTCGCCTTGATCTTCTCTATCAGTTCGGCAGGCGGTTCGGAGACCTGCGCCGGGTAGGTGCCGAACACCTCGAGCGTGGCCGTACAACGCGCCGCCAGGAACCACTTGCCGCAGCCATAGGCATGGCGCCAGCGTTCGAAATGCACGCCCTTGGGGTTCTTGCGGGCGAACATGTAATCCTCGAACTCTTCAGGCGAAGAGCCCGGACCGAAGCGTTTCAGATGGGCCTCGCCGCCGGGCGCCAGCTCGGTCTCCTCGGCCTTCACCCCGCAACAGGGGCATTCCAGGATCAGCATGGGCGGACCTCCGTCGGTGCGGTTTGGACATGGAAAAGGGCGGGCAGCCGAAGCCACCCGCCCGAAAGCGCGGAAACGCTATGAATCGTCAGATCAGTTGCTGGCCGGCGGAGCGGCAGGTTCGGTGCCGCCGTCGGCCGGGGCAGCTTCAGGAGCGGCCGGAGCGGTCTCGACAGGAGCCGCAGCATCTGGCGCCGGAGCGGTTTCAACCGGGGCAGCGGCGTCGGGTGCAGCCGGGGCTTCGATGGTGACATTGTTGGTGTCAGTCGGTGCGGTGCCGCTCGGCGCGGGGGCATCGGCGCCCGAGAGGACGGCCCAGACGATGACAAGAATGGCAACCGCAAGGGCGCCAAGGATGAAGGCCGTCGAACCGCCGCTGGACGAGGTGCTCGGCACTTCGCGGACGGTGTCACGGACATAGGTGTTGTGGTTCGTATGGTCGGACATGTGACTGTCTCCGTGCAGAATGACATCTGCACCACCAACACCTGCCCGTCCGAACGGTTCCCGCAGGCCCGCCGCATGGCAGATATCCGCCGAAACCCGCGCATCAGTGGGCCACACCCGCCGCGACGGATTCGTCGATGAACTGGCCTTCCTTGAAGCGCCACATGCTGAATTCCGCCGCCAGCGGCCCAGGTTCGCCCCGCGCCATCAGATCGGCCATCGCCCAGCCCGAACCCGGGATCGCCTTGAACCCGCCCGTGCCCCAGCCGCAATCGATGAAGCAATTGCCCAGCGGCGTCTTCGAGATCAGGGGCGACCGATCGCCGGTCATGTCGACGATCCCGCCCCATTGCCGCAGCATCTTGAGGCGGCTGATCATCGGGAAAGTCTCGATCAGCGCGCGCAGGGTTTCCTCGATATGATGCCATGACCCGCGCTGGGTGAAATTGTTGAACCCGTCCGTGCCGCCGCCAATGACAAGTTCACCCTTGTCGGATTGCGACATATAGCCATGCACCGTGTTGGCCATGACCACCACGTCAAGGCAGGGCTTGATCGGCTCCGACACCATGGCTTGCAATGCCACCGCCTCGAGCGGCAGGCGGAAGCCCGCCATTTCGGCCAATTGGCCCGAATGGCCCGCGACCACGATACCCAGCTTCTTGCAGCCGATATAGCCCCTGGTCGTGTCGACCCCGGTGACCACGCCGTTTTCCGAGGTCACGCCCTTGACCTCGCAATTCTGGATGATGTCCATGCCCATATCGGAGCAGGCCCGCGCATAGCCCCAGGCCACCGCGTCATGCCGCGCCGTGCCGCCCCGCGCCTGATACAGCGCGCCAAGCACCGGATAGCGCGGCCCCTCAATATTCATGATCGGGACAAGCTGCTTGACCCGCTTTGCATCGATCCATTCGGTCGCGACGCCTTGCAGGGTATTGGCATGGACCGTGCGCTGATAGCCGCGCACCTCATGATGGGTCTGTGCCAGCATCAGAAGGCCGCGCGGGCTGAACATCACGTTATAGTTCAGATCCTGGCTCAGCGTCTCGTACAGCTGAAGCGCCTTGTCATAGATCGCGGCCGAAGGATCCTGCAGATAGTTCGAGCGGATGATCGTGGTGTTGCGGCCAGTATTGCCGCCGCCCAGCCAGCCTTTTTCGAGGATCGCGACATTCTTGATGCCGTGGTTCTTGCCCAGGTAATAGGCCGTCGCCAGACCATGGCCACCCGCCCCCACGATAATCGCGTCATAGTGCTTCTTCGGCTCGGGGCTGCGCCAAGCGCGCTCCCAGCCGGTGTGATAGCGCATGGCCTCGCGGGCGATGGCAAAAACCGAATAGCGCTTCATCCTGAAACCTCCGGGTCGCTGAGGGACGCGGGCGGCCGCGTCTTGGGACAGAGTCGCGAACCGCGCCCCTGCCTGCCCTGTCATGGAACGGGACCTGTTTATAACCCGGCCTTGGCGCGGCACAATCGGGATAAATGCGACATGACCCGCTCTGGTCCGACATCGGCTGGTATCCCCCACGGGCCTGCGGCGAATGGGCCCTTTTGCTGACGGCCTGCAGCCTATAGATCAGGGCGGAACCGGGGCCGCGAGGGCAGGACGATGGAAAACATGGCCTTCTGGTCGATCGCCGCGCTTCTGTCTCTGGGCGTTGCCGCGCTGTTGATCGCGTCCAGTCTGCGCGCCCGTGCCGCAGCGACGGCAGGGACCGCCGACCAAACCGGCCGCGCCCAGGATATCCAGGTCTATCGAGATCAATTGGCCGAGGTGGATCGCGATCTTGCCCGCGGCACGCTGGATGCCTCTGAAGCGCAGCGCACCCGCACCGAAATCGCCCGCCGCCTGCTCGAAGCCGACCGCAAGCAAGGCACGACTGCGGCCACTGGCGCTGCGGGCGGCTGGATCGCGGCCGGCCTGATCGCGCTGGCCGTGGCGGGGGCGGTCGTGCTGTACAACCGCATCGGCCTGCCCGGCTATCCCGACCTGCCCATCGCCGAACGTCTGGCCGAGGCCGACGCCGCGATGCAAACCCGGCCCAGCCAGGCCGACTGGGTCGCCCGCCTGCCCGCCCCCGCCCTGCCCCAGCCCGATGCCGAATTCACAGCGCTGATGGAGAAGCTGCGCGACGCCGTCGACCCCGCCACCGCGACCGATCTGCGCGGCCTCGATCTCCTCGCGCGAAACGAAGCGGCGCTTGGCAATTTTGATGCCGCCCTCGCGGCGCAGACCCGGCTGATCGCGGTCAAGGCCGACAAGGCCAGCGCCGATGACCATGCCGCCCTTGCCGAAATCCTGATCACCCAGGCCCAGGGCTATGTCAGCCCTGAGGCCGAGCAGCAGCTGTTCCGTGCGCTCCAGATCGATCCGAAGAACGGCCTCGCCCGCTATTATGCCGGGCTGATGTTCAGCCAGGGTGGCCGCTTCGACCGCGCGATGGCGTTGTGGGGCCCCCTGCTGGAGGACAGCGCTGCCGATGCGCCCTGGCTTGGCCCGCTGCGTGCCCAGATCGAAGAGGTCGCGAGTCTGGCGGGCATTCCCTTCTCCCTCCCCCCCCTGAAGGGTCCCACGGGCGCGGATGTCGCCGCCGCGCAGGACATGAGCGCCGAAGACCGTCAGGCGATGATCGAGGGCATGGTGCAGCAGCTCGCTGACCGCCTTGCCACCCAGGGCGGAAGGCCGGAAGAATACGCCCAGCTCATCACCGCTCAGACCGCACTTGGCCGCATGGACGAAGCCAAGGCCACGCTGGCCAAGGCCCGCGAGATATTTGCCGGCCAGCAAGGACCGCTCGCGACGCTCAACGAGGCCGCGCTTGCCGCCGGGATCGCACCGTGATCTGCGCCGGGCTGGAAGATCTTGCCCCCCTCCTGCCGCGCGCGGGCGCGCTGGCCGGGCTGGACTTGGGCGAGAAGACCATCGGCGTCGCCCTGTCGGACCTGCGTCGCTCGGTCGCCACGCCCGCGACCGTCATTCGCCGGGTGAAATTCACCCAGGATGCCGCCGCACTTCTGGAAATTCTGACCACGCGCGAGGTCTGCGGCATCATCCTTGGCCTGCCCCTGAACATGGATGGCAGCGAAGGTCCGCGCGTGCAATCGACCCGCGCCTTTGCCCGCAATCTGGAAAAACTCTCGCCCCTGCCGATCACCTATTGGGATGAACGCCTCTCGACCGTCGCGGCGGAACGGGCGCTCCTAGAGGCGGATACGTCGCGCAAACGTCGCAAAGAGGTGATTGACGCCGTGGCGGCGGGCTACATTCTGCAAGGCGCGCTGGATCGGCTGGCGCGGATGGATGAGGATCGGGCCGGATCGTGAAGGACGATATCTGGAAGCGCGACGAGGTGCAGAGCCCCTGCATCAAGCTGTGCGTGGTCCATCCCGAAGCCCGCATCTGCGTCGGCTGCCACCGCAGCCTCGATGAGATCGCGCGCTGGTCGCAGATGACCTCTGACGAACGCATCGCCGTGATGACCCAGTTGCCGGCCCGCAAATCGCAGCTGACCCAACGCCGCGGGGGAAGGGCCGCCCGTCTGGAACGGCGTGACGGCTGATCCGCTGGGGTCTCCGCGCGCCCTGAAATCCCTCCGCACAGGATGAAGCTCATGGCGCTTCGTCATGCCTAACGCCTCTCCACAGAGCGTCCGGCCTTACAGGAAGACCTTGCGCAGCATGTTCAGCGCGACCAGCGTCAGGAAGACCGCGAAGGCGCGCTTCAGGGGCTTGGGGTTCATCGCATGGGCCAGCTTCACCCCCCAGGGCGTGGTCAGCAGCGTCGTTCCGATCACCACCAGAAAGGCCGGCCCGTTCACCGCCCCCAGCGTATAGGGCGGCGCGCCTTCGGCCGGCACCAGCAGGAAGCCCGCCACCGCGGGCACCGCGATCAGGACGCCGAAGCCCGAGGCCGTGGCGACCGCCCGATGGATCGGCATCGAGAACAGCGTCATCAGCGGCACGCCGAACGTGCCGCCGCCAATCCCCATCATCGCCGAGCAGAAGCCGACGGCCGAAGCCAGGGCCCCGCGCAAGGGCTCGCCCGGCATCGCGGCGCCCAGACGCGCGCTGTCCCGGCCAAAGGCCATCCAAAGCCCGGCAAGACCCGCCAGCACGCCGAACACCGCCTGCAAGGCCTGCGACGACACGCGCGCCGCGACAAACACACCGATCGCGGCCGAAATCACCAGCCACGGCCCCCAGCTTTTCAACACAGCCCAGTCGACCGCGCCCTTCCGGTTGTGCGAGGCGACAGATCGCAACGAGGTGACGACGATCGTGGCCAGCGATGTCGCGACGCAGACCTGCATGATCTGGCCGCCGCCATACCCCAGCGCGTCAAAACAGTAGAAGAAGGCGGGCACCAGAACGATGCCGCCGCCGACCCCCAGCAGGCCGCCGACCACGCCCGCGAATCCGCCGATCGCGACAAGGGCAAGGATCATCTGCCAATGGGACAGGATTTCGGCCATGGTCTGCGCTCCGCGTCTTGGGTCGGGCGCCTTAAAGCCGATGAGGACGGCAAAGGCCAGAGCCGGCGCGTCTCGGGCCGTCAGGCCGCTTCTGCCGCACCCTCGATGCGGGCCAGCGCCGCAAGAAGCTCTGCCACACCCGCATCCTCGCGCGTGCCCTCGGTCGACAGAACCTGCCGCCAGCCGCGGGCACCGGGCAGGCCATGGAACAGGCCCAGCATGTGCCGGGTGATCTGATGCAGCCGTCCGCCAGCCGCCAGATGGGCCTCGACATAGGGGATCATCGCGCGCACCACATCGATCCGCGTAGGCGCATGGTCCAGCCCCCAAAGCCTGTCCGCGCCGATCAGGACAGCGCCCGGATCGTGATAGGCGGCCCGGCCCAGCATCACCCCGTCCAGGCCCGAGGACAACAACTCGCGCACCTGCGCAAGCGAGGTCACGCCGCCATTGAGACAGATCGTCAGCTCGGGAAACTGCCGCTTCATCGCCAGAACCAGCGGATAATCCAGCGGCGGGATCTCGCGGTTCTCTTTCGGCGACAGGCCCTGGAGCCAGGCTTTGCGGGCATGGATCACCACATGGCGCACCCCTGCCGCGACCATGGCCTCAAGAAACTGCGGCAGGGCCTCTTCGGGGTTCTGATCGTCGACCCCGATCCGGCATTTCACCGTCACCGGCACATCGGCCTGATCCTGCATCGCCTTCACGCAATCGGCCACAAGCCGCGGTTGCTGCATCAGCACCGCGCCGAAACAGCCGGACTGCACCCGGTCCGACGGACATCCGCAATTCAGGTTCACCTCGTCATAGCGCCAGTCCCGCGCGATGCGCACGGCTTGCGCAAGATCAACCGGATCAGACCCGCCCAGTTGCAGCGCGACCGGATGTTCGGCAGCGCTATAGTCCAGCAACCGCGGTTTCGGCCCGTGCAGAACGGCGGGCGCGGTGACCATTTCGGTGTACAACATCGCCCGGTGCGTCATCAGCCGGTGGAAATACCGGCAATGACGATCGGTCCAGTCCATCATCGGGGCGACGGAAAGGCGATGACTGTCGACGATCGGCGTCACGGGGGCGGACCTCGGGGTCAGGGAAGGCGGACTGCCTAGCGCAAACCCCGCGGAATTTCCAGCCCGGCAGAAATTATCGGTCGTCATGTCCTTGTTACAAATCTGCAAGGCTCACGTCACAGAACCGTCCTATCCCCTGCCCCAGGCCGACTCGCCGGCCCTGACACCCAGGAGTGATCCATGAAATCCGTGAAATTCACCGTCTCGGCGCTTGCGCTCGTGGCCGCTGCCACCGCCGCCGAGGCCCGCGACCAGATCCAGATCACCGGTTCCTCGACCGTGCTGCCCTATGCCACGATCGTCGCCGAAGCCTTTGGCGAGAACTTCGACTTCCCCAGCCCCGTCGTCGAAGGTGGCGGTTCAGGCGCCGGCCGCAAGAAGCTTTGCGAAGGCGTGGGCGAAAACACGGTCGACATCGCGAACTCCTCGTCGCGCATCTCGCAATCGGACATCGATCTGTGCAAATCCAATGGCGTGGACGAGATCATGGAAGTCCGCATCGGCTATGACGGCATCGTCTTCGCTTCGGATGTGAACGGCGCAGACTTCGCCTTCACCCCCGCCGATATCTACGCAGCCCTCGGCGCCAAGGTCGCCAAGGATGGCGCTCTGGTCGACAATGCCGCTGCCACCTGGGCCGACGTGAACGCGGCCCTGCCGGCCCAGAACATCCTGATGTTCATCCCCGGCACCAAGCACGGCACCCGTGAAGTTTTCGACCAGAAGGTGCTGGAAGCCGGCTGCGAGGCCACCGGCGCGCTGGATCTGTTCAAGGCGACAGCCGAAGGCGCGGACGACAAGGAAAAAACCTCTGCGGCCAAGAAGATGTGCCTTGAGCTGCGCAAGGACGGCAAGTCGGTCGATATCGACGGCGACTATACCGAGACCCTGGCGCGTCTGGATGCTGACAAGAATGCCGTCGGCGTCTTCGGCCTGGCCTTCTATCAGAACAATACCGACAAGCTGAAAGTCGCGACCATGTCGGGCGTCGTTCCCTCGGTCGAGGCGATCGCCTCGGGCGACTACCCGGTCTCGCGCCCGCTCTACTTCTACGTCAAGAAGGCGCATCTGGGCGTGATCCCCGGCCTGAAGGAATACATCGAGTTCTTCGTGTCGGATGACATGGCTGGCCCGGAAGGCCCGCTTGCGGCCTACGGCCTTGTCTCGGACCCGGAACTGGCGGCGACCCAGGCGGCGGTTGCGGCGGAAACCCCGATGGGCCCGCTGCAATAAGCGTCCCGACACTCCCTGTCGGAAAGGGCGTCCCTTGCGGGCGCCCTTCTTCTTTTGCGGGATCGCTATGGCGCTGGCGCGATCCGGCAACCGGCTGCGCATTGCGCCCCTGACCCGCAGCCCCCGACGCCGCGCCGATCCGCTGTCACGAAGATGCGTCGGCATCGCTTCGCGTCTTGGGGAATCTCCTCCCGGCCTTGCCCCTTCGCGCCCCTTCAGGCCCATCGAGGCGGCAGCCGGCGGCGGAAGACCTCCCGTCAGGCGGCCAGTCCCGGCGTGTCGCCTGCACGGCTTGTCTCTGGCGCAGCGTCTGCGGTCGGGGCTGCCACCGAAGGGACAGAAGACTCAGCCCGGGGCGGCGCGGGCGCAGCGCTTGCACCTGTCGCGCTACGCCGCCGCTCCGCGGCGATACGCTGCAGGCAAAGCGCCACGCCAATATCCTCGCGCGCCCAAAGACGCAGCGCGCACTCCAGGCCCACCGGCACGACATCGGAGCCCTGCACTCCTGGCTCCTGGCCCGGATCTGATCCGGCGCGGCTCCGTCGCCGGGGACCGGCCCGCGACGATCCATCACTGCAATGATGAAGGTCGCGGCCCTGCATTGCTTGCTTGGCCTCCGCGTTGCAACGATGCGCAAGGACCATGATCGCGTAGATGCGATGCTCCCACCAGGCAAGCACTGCGTCGCGCCAGGCATTGCGGTCGCGAAAATGCCAGTAGAAGGACCCTTTCGATACGCCCAGAGATCGCGCCACCGCTTCAACGCGAAATCCGGGTGCCCCGCGTGTTGCCAGCGCCGCCGCCCCGGCCGCGATCCAGTCTTCCCGCCCGAGTTGCCGCACCAATCGCATTTCCGGCCCTTTCGATCAGCTGTGCCAGACCCAAGGGCCGATCTTGACCTGATAGACCTTGCGGCAAGGTTAACCGCTTGCCGTCCACCCGCGCCCGTGCTCGTACGGACCGGCCGCACGTATGGCCCATACGATGGTATGGTCCCTCCGGCAGAAGGGACCAGCCAAACCTGGTCTGGCCGGGCTGGCGTGACGCGAAGGCAGGGCAGTGCGAGTTGTGCCCTCCTGCCGCGCAGCGGGCGCCAAAGGGACAAACGCCCTGAAAATCCCTTGCAATGCTTGAAGCCCGCGCTGGCCTCGTCTAAGCAGAAACTGGGACAATCAGGTCCTTTTCGGGGACGGTATGCGCATTCTCATCACCAATGACGACGGCATCAACGCGCCGGGCCTGCAAGTGATCGAGGAAATCGCCACTGCCATCGCCGGGCCCAAGGGCGAGGTCTGGACCGTCGCCCCCGCCTTTGAGCAATCGGGCGTCGGGCATTGCATCAGCTACACCCATCCGATGATGATCGCCCAGCTTGGCCCGCGCCGCTATGCCGCCGAGGGCAGCCCGGCCGATTGCGTCCTGGCCGCGATCTATGACGTGTTGCAGGGCGCCAAGCCCGATCTGGTGCTTTCGGGCGTCAACCGCGGCAACAATGCCGGCGAGAACGTGCTGTATTCGGGCACGATCGGCGGCGCGATGGAAGCCGCGCTGCAAGGCATCCCGGCCATCGCCCTGTCGCAATTCATGGGGCGGGAAACCGATGCCCTGGACGACCCGTTCGAGGCCGCCCGCGCCCATGGCACAGGAGTCGTGCGCCGCCTGCTCGACCATGGCCTGTGGACCAATGACGACTACCGGCTTTTTTACAATGTCAACTTTCCGCCCATCGCCGCCGCCGCCGTCACCGGGATGGCCGTCGCGCCGCAGGGCTTCCGCCGCGACAGTTCCTTCTCGGTCGAGCCGCATATCTCGCCCTCGGGACGCAAGTTCCTGTGGATCAAGGGCGGCCCGCAGCACAGCCCCACCCTGCCCGGCACGGATGTGGCGGCAAATCTTGAAGGCAAGATCGCCATCACCCCCATGCGCGCCGATCTCACCGCGCATGACCTGATCGGCGATCTGCGGGAAAGGCTTGCATGACCGGCCCCGCAGGCGAGGACCACGGGCGGGATGACGATCTGCCGGCCACGCTGGCCGAGCGAAAGATGCGTTTCCTCTTCGCGCTGCGCTCGCGCGGGGTGACCGATGCCCGTGTGCTGACCGCGATGGAAAAGGTCGATCGCGGCCGCTTCGTTCGTGGCATCTTCGCCGCCCGCGCCTATGAGGACATGCCGCTGCCCATCGCCTGCGGCCAGACCATCAGCCAGCCTTCGGTGGTCGGGCTGATGACCCAGGCGCTGAACATTGGCCCCCGCGATACCGTGCTCGAGATCGGCACCGGATCTGGCTATCAGGCCGCGATCCTTGCCCAGCTTGCGCGCAGGGTCTATACGGTCGACCGGTGGAAACGCCTGGTGCGCGAGGCGCAAGAGACGTTTTCCGCCCTGGGTCTGGTCAACGTGACCGCGATGACGACCGATGGCTCCTTCGGCCTTCCCGATCAGGCGCCCTTCGATCGCATCCTGGTGACCGCCGCCGCCGAAGACCCCCCTGGGCCTTTGTTGCAGCAATTGAAGCCCGGCGGAATCATGGTCTTGCCGGTCGGCCAGTCGGACGCGGTGCAGCATCTGATCAAAGTGACCCGCACCGAACGCGGTTTCGACTATGACGAACTTCGTCCGGTGCGCTTCGTTCCTCTGGTCGAAGGGCTGGGGAATGAGTAGACTCAACGCAACGCCGGGGCCAACCCGGGCGGCTGACAAGGGCAAGAGGCGGACCAGATGACGATTTCCCCCGTATTCCCGGGCACCCGAACCCAAGGCCAGGCGGCGCGGCTGCCCAGGCTCGTGCTGGCCGTATCGGTCCTGACGCTGGCCGCGGCCTGCGTCAATGGCGGCAACAACAAGTTCGACTGGGATCTGCGCGGTGGCGCGGGCAATACATCGGAAGAGGTGCGCCAGGCCACCGCCTCACGCCCCGTCGCCGATGCCAATGGCATCCTCTCCTATCCCGGCTATCAACTGGCCGAGGCGCGGCGCGGCGAAACCGTCGCCAGCCTGGCCGCGCGGTTGAGCTTGAACCCGGCCGAGGTTGCCCGGGCCAATGCCTTGCAGGTCAATGATCCGCTGCGCGCGGGCGAGTTGCTCTTGCTGCCAAGCCGCGTCTCTGCCGCCCCGCAACCCGTCGCGGGCGCCGCCGCCGGGCCGGTCGACATCACCGCCATCGCGACCACGGCGCTTGACAGCGTCGGCAGTGGCGCGCCCGCCGCTTCGCCCGCAGCCGCCGGCGGCGGCAAAGAGCCGGTCCGCCACACGGTCGCGCGCGGCGAGACCGCCTTCACCATCGCGCGGGCCTACAATGTCTCGGCCAAGGCGCTGGCCGAATGGAACGGGCTCGACGCCGATCTGACGGTGCGCGAAGGTCAGACCCTGATAATTCCGGTCGCCACCGCCCCGGCCCCGAACCCCGAGCCGGTGCCGACCCAACCCGGCGCCGGCAGCCCCACGCCCGAGCCGCCCTCGGCCAAGGAACCCCTGCCCGACGAAAAGACCCAGCCCGCGGCACAGAAGCCCAAGGACACACCAGCCTCGCCCGATCTGGGCAAGCAGGCGACCGGCGCTTCTGCAACGCGGCTCGCCATGCCGGCGCAGGGTTCGATCATCCGCGGCTATGACAAGAAAAAGAACCAGGGCATCGACATCGGCGCCGCAGCGGGTTCAGCCGTCGTCGCCGCCGAGGGCGGCACCGTCGCCGCGATCACCAAGGATACCGAGCAGGTGCAGATCGTGGTGATCCGCCATGCCGACAACCTGCTGACGGTCTATGCCGGGGTCGATGGGCTGACGGTCAAGAAGGGCGACAACGTCAAACGCGGCCAGAAGATCGGCGTGGTACGCGCGGCAAGCCCGTCCTTCCTGCATTTCGAGGTGCGCAAGGGTGTCGACAGCCTCGACCCGATGACCTTCCTGAAATGAGGCTTTGGGTGCGCCGCGAGCGCATCCGCAGCCTATCGCAAGAATTGTAGGGGGAGCGCGCCGCCGCGCCCCCCTTTGGTCGCGTCAATCGCCCAAACGGCTGACCAGAACCTTGTCGATGCGCAGACCGTCAAGGTCTACGACCTCGAAGCGCAGCCCCGCCGCGTCGAACACTTCGCCCAAGGCGGGCATATGGCCCAACTGGTGCAAGACAAGCCCTGCAACCGTCTCATAGCCGCCCGAAAGCGCGCGCGGCAGGGCCATGCGGTCGGTGAACTCGTCAGCCGGCATCCAGCCCGCCACCAGAAGAGAACCATCCGACCGCGTCACCAGCGCGGGCTCATCGGCATCCGACGCGGCTTCGGCCCCGGTGATCGCCTCAAGCACATCGGTGGTGGTGATGATGCCTTCAAAGCTGCCATATTCATCATAGACCAGCGCGATATTGTCCGGGGTCTTCTGCAAGACTTCGATCACGTCCAGCGCCTCCATCCGGTCCGAGATCACCGGCACTTCGCGCACCAGCCCCGCCACATCCACCGCCTCGCGCCGCGATACCGCCTGGAAGACATCGGCCAGCCGCAAGACGCCCAGAACCTCGCCCTCCGCGTTCATCACGGGCATCCGCGGCCGGGCGATCCGCCGCATCACGGCGATCGCTTCGGTCGAGGACGCCTCATAGGGCACCATTTCAACCTCCTGACGGGGCGTCATCAGGGCGCGGGCGGTGCGGTCGGACAGGCGCATCACGCCCGAGATCATCTGACGCTCCTCGGTTTCCAACACACCGCCTTCATGGGCCTCGGCCAGAAGCACATGGACCTCTTCCTCGGTCACCTTGTTCGCGCTTACCTCGCGCTGGCCCAGAAGCCAGAGCACCAGCTTGCCCGACTTGTCGAGGAACCACACGACCGGCGCCGCAACCACCGAAAGAAACCTCATCATCGGGGCCACGCGGATCGCGACACCCTCGGCATTGCGCAGCGCAAGTTGCTTCGGCACCAGCTCGCCCACGATCAGCGAGACATAGGTGATCATCACGACCACGCCACCGACCCCCAGCGTCTTCGACAGGTCAAGCCCCACTCCCTGCGCCTGCAGCCACAGCGCCAGGCGTTCGCCCAGTGTGTCGCCCGCCAGTGCCCCTGACAGGATGCCCACCGCAGTGATACCGATCTGCACCGTCGAAAGGAACCGGCCAGGGTTTTCGCCCAGCAGCAGGGCCATCCTTGCCCCCCGGCTCTTGCTCTCCAGCGACTTTAGTCGTGCCGGACGGGCCGAAACGATGGCCAGTTCCGACATGGCAAGCACGCCGTTCACGACGATAAGTGCCAGAATGATCAGCACTTCGGTTAACATGGGACTCCTTCCGCGGGGGAAGGCCCCCGGCTTGCGTGGGGGAAAACAGCAAAGCGGGCCTCTTGCCCGCAGCGCCTTCGGGGCCTGCTTCGTCGACTTCGGGTCTTGGCTTTCACGGCGCGACCCTCACGCCTTCGCGCGCGGCAAGGTCGCAGAAGAACTGCCAGGCCACCCGGCCCGAGCGCGCCCCGCGCGTGCGCATCCATTCCACCGCCTCTGCCACCATACGGTCGTCGGGTACGTTCACCCGATGCGCCGCACAATAGCCGCGGATCATGTCAAGATATTCATCCTGCGAACACGGATGGAAGCCCAGCCACAGCCCGAAGCGGTCGGACAAGGAAACCTTTTCCTCCACAGCCTCGGACGGGTTGATCGCGGTCGAGCGTTCATTCTCGATCATGTCGCGCGGCATCAGGTGGCGCCGATTGCTGGTCGCGTAGAACAGCACATTCTCGGGCCGTCCCTCGATCCCGCCATCCAGCACCGCCTTGAGGCTTTTGTAATGCTGGTCGTCATGGCTGAAGGACAGATCATCGCAGAACAGCAGGAAACGCTGCGGCGCGCCGCGCAGATGCGCCAGCAACCGCGTGACCGAGGGCAGATCCTCGCGCGACAGCTCGACGATCTTCAATTCATGGCCTTCGGCGCAGACCTGGGCATGGACCGCCTTCACCAGGGACGACTTACCCATCCCGCGCGCGCCCCAGAGCAGCGCATTGTTCGCAGGCAGGCCAGCGGCGAAATGCCGGGTATTGTCAAGCAGCGTATCGCGCGAACGATCGACGCCGAGCAAAAGCCCGATCTCGACCCGCGACACCTTGGCCACCGGCTCCAGCCGGTCTGGCGCCGTATGCCAGGCAAAAGCCGAAGCCCCCGAGAAATCGGGGGCCTTGGCCGGCACCGGAGCCATCCGCTCAAGCGCCGCTGCAATCCGTTCCAAAGCTTCGGTCAAGCCGACTCAGTCCTCGTCCATCAGTCTTCTTCGACGTCCACCCAGGTGCCGTCGGCCCGCATCTCGGCCTCGCGCTTCTTCTCGATCCGCTTGATCAGGAAGATCGACACTTCATACAGCGGATAGACGGCGAAGAACAGGATCAACTGCGACATGATATCGGGCGGCGTCACCAGGGCCGCCACGAAAAGGATCAGCACGATCGCATATTTCCGCGTCCCTTCCAGACCCCGCGCAGATACCAGCCCCGCCTTGCCCATCAGCGTCAGCAGGACGGGAAGCTGGAAGCACAGACCGAAAGCCAGCATCAGCTTCAGGCTGATATCCAGCGTCTCGTTCACTTTGCCCTGAAAGACGATATCGATCCCCGCTGTCGAGGCCTGCTGCGTGATTTCGCTGACCGGCGCGTCCTTCAGCCCCGGAATCAGCGCGGTCAGCAGCGAGGAACTGTCGGCAAAGCCCAGGAAGAACTGCATCGCCATCGGTGTCACGATGAACTGGGCAAAGCCCGCCCCCACCATGAACAGCACGGGTGAGGCGATGAGGAAGGGCAGGAAGGCCTGTTTCTCGCTGCGGTAAAGGCCCGGCGCGATGAAGCGCCACAGCTGATAGCCGATCACCGGGAAGGCCAGCATCAGCCCGCCCACCATCGAGATATGCATCAGCGTAAAGAAATACTCCTGCGGAGCGGTGTATTGCATCACGGGGTTGGGGTTGCCCAACCTGCGCATCGCCAGCTCGATCGGATGCAGAAGGAAGTTGAGGATTTGCTCCGAGACGAGGAAGCACAGGATCATCGCCACAAGGAAAGCGGCAACCGACCAGATGATGCGGTTGCGCAGCTCGGCCAGATGCTCGACCAGCGGGGCGGCGCTTTCGTCAATCTCGTCCTTGGTCGTCATGCCGTCTCACCTGCGGGTTTTTCCGCCTTCTTCCGCACCCTGCCCGGGCTGCGTGTTGCGACCGGCGCGGCACTGGCCGTCACCTCCGCCGCGACCCGTGGCTTGGCCAGCGCGGCGGCTTTCGTCGCGGCCTTTGCAGTGGTCTTCGCTGCGGCCGTCTTTGCGGGCTTGGCGGGCGCCTCGGCGATGGGCGCGGCCTTGGCCGCCTTGATCGCCTGAACCTTCTCGTCCGAAGCCGCCTTGCGCGCCGCAACCTTTTCGGCCAGCGCCGCCGTCTCGGGCCCGACGGCCGCCGCTGCCGGAGCCGCCGCCTGCGCCACCGCTGCGGGCATGGGGGAAGGCACGACGGGCTTGACCGGCGGGATCGTTGGCTTGGCCGCGTTCTTCAACGGATCCCATTTCTCGAAACGGTCCGCCGCCGATTTCACCGCATCCAGCCCCAGAGCCGAGGGGTTGGTCACGGCCTTCAGGTCGTCGGTCACGTCCTTGACGCCCGACTCTTTGGCCGCCTGCTCCATGGCGCGGCTGAACTCGCGTCCCATGGCGCGGATCTTGGCGGTGAACCGCCCCAGCTCCCGGAACATGCCGGGCAGATCCTTCGGGCCGATCACCACAAGGGCGACAACCCCGACGAGCAGCATCTCAGACCAGCTGAAATCCATCTTCGATCTCCGGCAGGTCTTGCGCGCTTAGACTTTTTCCTTCTCGGGCGTCACGTCCTTGGCGCCGTCGGCACTGGTCTTCTCGATCTCGTCGGTGCCATCCTTGATGCCCTTCTTGAAGGCGGTGATGCCCTTGCCGACTTCGCCCATCATATTGGCGATCTTGCCGCGGCCGAACAGAACCAGAAGGACGATCGCAATCAGCAGAAGCTGCATGGGACCCGGAGCGTGCATTGTCTTCTCCCTTTCAAGCACCGCAGCATGGCGGTGGAACAGCATGGATTACCAATTCCCTAGCGCCATTGCGCCTGTCCTTCCAAGGCCCAAAACCGCTGGCCCCTCCAGGCAACTGACAGTATTTTGTCAGTAGGGCGGGCTTCGCCCCGCCGCATGCCATGACCCAGTGACCCAGAAATGTCCCGCGACACCCGCCTTTATGACCTTGTCCAGATCCTGCGCGACGGCCGGCTGCACACCGCCGCCGAGCTGGCCGACACGCTGGGCGTCTCGCCCCGCACCATCTGGCGCGACATGGCGATGATGGCGGCCACCGGCCTGCCCGTTTCGGGCGAGCGCGGCCTTGGTTATATCCTGCGCTCACCGCTTCTGCTGCCGCCGACCATGCTGACCCCGGACGAGCTGGAGGCGCTGAATGCCGGGCTTCGCCATGTCGAGGCGACCGATCCCACGCTGGCCCGCGCCGCGAAAACCCTGTTGAACAAGATCGCAACGCTTCTGCCGCAGGTCACGATCGCCGAAGACCCGCTCGACGGGCTTTGATGCTTTCCTTCACCGCGCCGCCAGTCCAACCTGCCGGGAAAAGGAGAGCGCTATGTCCGACTGGGAAGAGTACCTGTCCGCCAACCAGAACCGTTTCATCGACGAGCTTCTGGCTTTCACCCGCATCCCCTCGGTCTCGGCCAAGCCCGAGAACATCCCCGATGTCCGCGCCGCAGCCGATTGGGTCGCCGCCCGTCTGAGCGCAGCCGGGGCCGAGAATGCCAGGGTCTATCCGACCGAAGGCCACCCGGTCGTCTGCGCCGACTGGCTTCACGCCGGTGCCGACAAGCCCACGCTCCTGGTCTACGGCCATTTCGACGTCCAACCGGCCGAGCCTTTCGACCTCTGGACCACCCCCCCTTTCGAACCCGAAATCCGCGACGGCAAGGTCTGGGGTCGGGGAGCTTCAGACGACAAGGGCGGGATGCTGATCCCGATCCTGTCCTTCGAGTCCTTTCTGAAGACCCGCGGAAAACTGCCCGTCAATCTTAAGTTTTTCTTTGAGGGCCAGGAAGAGATTGGCTCGCCTGACCTGCCGCCCTGGGTCGATGCGAACCGGGGGCTTCTTGAAGCCGACATGATCTTTTCCGCCGATGGCCTGCAATGGGCGCCCGGAGTGCCGCAGATTGTCGAGGCCCTGAAGGGGCTCGTTTCTCTGGAAATCACCGTTCAGGGTCCGCGATCCGACCAGCATTCCGGCATGGTGGGGGGCGGTATCGCCAATCCAGCCCTGGCGCTGGCGCATATCCTTGCCGGCCTGCGCCGCGAGGACGGGCTGATCACCGTTGAGGGGTTCTATGACGATGTGATCGCCCTTGATGACGCCGCACGCGCGGCGCTGGACCGCGTGCCTTACCCCGACGACCAGCTTCTGTCCGAAACCGGCAGCCCTGCGCCCTGGGGCGAACCCGGCTATACGACGCAGGAACGCATCTTCGCGCGGCCCACGCTGGATGTGAATGGCCTGACCTCGGGCTGGCAGGGCGCGGGCACCAAGACCGTGCTTCCGGCCCTTGCCAGTGCCAAGATCACCTGCCGTCTGGTCGCCGCCCAATCGCCCGAAAAGATCTTTGACGCGATCCGCGCCCATGTCGAAAAGCACTGCCCGCCCGGCGTCAGCGCCAAGGTGATCCGCAACCCCGGCCGGGCCGATCCGTTCCTTGTGCCCGCCGGTCACAATGCCAGCAGCGCCGCCGCCGAGGTTCTGACCGAGCTTTACGGCAAGGCGCCGCTGCGCACCCGCGTCGGCGGTTCGATCCCGGTCATGACCACGCTTCTCGACACGCTGGGCGTTCATGCCGTGATGTTCGGGTTCAGCCATGGCGACGAGAACCTGCACGCCCCGAACGAATTCTTCCGGCTGGATGAATTCCGGCGCGGGCAAACGGCTTACGGTCGGCTGTTCGAGCGGCTTGGCAAGTAGCGGCGCGCTACTTCACCGCGAAGACGAAACACCGGTCCCGCCGGATCATCAGCCACAGCGCGGTGCCCGGTCGGGGCAGGAAAACCCCCGGCACGCTGGCGGTCAACTTTGACCCATCGAAATCCATGCGGAAATCCACCAGCGATTCCCGCCCCAGATAGCGGGCCCGCTGCACCACGCCGCGCGCGGGTGTGCCATCCTGCGGCGTCGGGTTCGGCCCGCGCCCCGCCCGGTCGAAATCGATCTTCAGATGCTGGGGGCGGATCACGATCTCGACCTCGCCGCCATCCACATGACCCGGCGTCAGGAAATCGCCAAAGGGCGTGATGGTCAGCGCCCCTTTGGAAACGCCCCGGATCACGTTGATATCGCTGAAAAATGCCGCCGCCGCCCGATCCACGGGCGCGTTGTAGACATTATAGGGCGCGCCCATCTGTACGATATGGCCGCCGCGCATCAGCGCGATCTCATCGGCCATGCGCATCGCCTCATCCGGCTCATGCGTGACCAGCACCACCCCGGCACCCTCTTCTTTCAGGATATCCAGCGTCACATCGCGGATCCCGTCGCGCAACCGATTGTCGAGGCCGGAGAACGGCTCGTCCATCAGCATCACCCGCGGCCGCGGCGCCAATGCCCGGGCCAGCGCCACGCGCTGCTGCTCGCCGCCCGACAATTCATGCGGATGCTTGGGGCCGAAACTCGCCAGATTCACCCGCTCCAGCAACTCGCCCACCCGCGCCGCCTTGGCCGCCCTATCCCCGGTCAACCCGAAGGCCACGTTCTGCGCCACGGTCAGATGCGGGAACAGCGCGAAATCCTGAAACATCAGCCCGACGCCGCGCGCCTCGGGCGGCAGATGCACCCCCGGCCCCGCGACCATCCGCCCGTCGATGCGCACCGTCCCGGCATCTGCCCGCTCGACCCCGGCGATCATCCGCAAGGTGGTGGATTTGCCGCAGCCCGACGGCCCCAGAAGGCAGGTCACCTGCCCCGGCGCCACCGAAAGCGAGACCTGATCCACCACCGGCCGCCCGCCAAAGGCGCGGGTCAGGCCGGTGATCTCCAGCCGGGGCGGTGGCATCTGGCTCATGGCATTCCCGTCTAAAACTGTCGGGATCAGGGCCTAGCAGCCCGAACCGCCCCCGGCAAGCCCGGGACCTCACATGGTCGTGTTGGTGGCACCGCCATCCAGCAGGATGTTCTGCCCGACGATGAACCCTGCCTGTTGCGAACACAGGAAGGCGCAGGCCGCGCCAAACTCTTCCGCCGTGCCATAGCGCCCGACCGGGATCTGCGCCCAGCGTTGCGCGCGGGCCTCCTCTTCCGAGATGTTCTGCGCCCGCGCCGCGCCCTTGTCCAAGGCAACCGCCCGGTCCGTCGCATGCATTCCGGGCTGCAAATTGTTGATCGTCACGCCTTTCGAGGCCACTTGCCGCGCGGTCCCAGCCACGAACCCGGTCAGCCCCGCCCGCGCCGAGTTCGACAGGCCCAGCACCGGCACCGGCGCTTTCACCGAAACACTGGTGATATTGACCACCCGTCCCCAGCCGCGGTTCATCATGCCGGGCAGCACCGCCTGCATCAGCGCGATCGGCGTCAGCATATTGCCATCCAGCGCCTTGATGAAATCGTCCCGGCTCCAGTCCGACCACATGCCGGGCGGCGGGCCGCCCGCATTGGTCACCAGAATATCGACCTGCGGCCCGGCGGCGGCCAGAACTTCGGCCCGACCGTCCTCTGTGGTGATGTCGCAGGCCACCGTCGTGACCATCACGCCATGCGCTGCGCGGATCGCCGCCGCCGTCGCCTCCAGCGCTTCGGCCCCCCGCGCGCAGATTACCAGATCCACCCCGGCTTCGGCCAGCGCTTCGGCGCAGCCGCGCCCCAGCCCTTTCGACGCCGCGCAGACGATTCCCTTCTTGCCCCGCAGACCCAGATCCATAAACGCCTCCTTATCCTGTCCCCAAGACCCTAGCCGCCGCGGCCCCCGGCGACAATCCGTGCCGCTCCCGGCTGCCGTTTCCGTGCCAGAAGCGAAGCACCCCACCGGTTTGACCTCGCCCGGCAGGATTTGCTACGCTCCGAAGATCAGGGGTGGGGACCCATGACTTTCCTGACGGAGTTCCGCTTTCGCATGCCGGATGCGCCCAGACAGACCCTGCCCCACCATACAGCGCAAGTCTTTGTTGCGGATGATCTTTATGTTGCCATCGGCGTCAATTCCGGCGATGGGCTGGACCTTCCCGATAGCGTTGTCGCGGGCGATATCTACAAGCTCGACCCCGTCGGACAGGCCCTGCGCCTTGTCCTCATCCCCGCCCGCCCGGGCCAGCTGCCCGCCATTGCCGAGGGTTCGTCGCTGGGCCGCCCCGGTGACCCGATCCGCACCGCCGCCCGCTACACCTTCATGTCATCCGAAGGCGACCGGGTGGAACTTCTTCTTCTCGATGTGGCGGGCAGTCTTTGCGCCCTGCCCCTGTCGCCGATCAGCAGCCGCGACGACTATACGCTCTTGCAGATCGACACTGACCCGCAAGAAGTCACGCTGGCCGACCTGATCTGCGTTTCCTTCGCGCGCGGCACGACGATCACGCTCGCCACCGGAGCGCAGATGCCGATCGAGCGGCTCGCCCCCGGCGACCGCATCCTGACCCGCGACCATGGCGCGCAGCCCCTGCGTCTGCTGGGCCGGGCCACGCTGCGGGCGCAGGGTGCCTTCGCCCCCGTGGTGATCCCGGCCGGAACCCTGGGCAATACCGGCGATCTGATCGTCAGCCAGCATCACCGCATGTTCCTGTATCAGCGCCAGCGATGCACCGGGCTGGCCACGTCGGAACTTCTGGTGCAGGCCCGCCATCTGGTCGATGACGAGACCGTCTACCTCCGCGACGGCGGCATGGTCGACTGGTTCAGTCTGATCTTCGACCGGCATGAGATCATCTATGCCGAGGGCATCCCCGCCGAAAGCCTGATGGTCAATGACGCCACCGTCAGCCGCCTTCCCGCCCAGATCGCGGCCGACGTGAAGACCCGTTTCCCCGGGCTGGCCCAGGTCCAGCATTTCGGCACCGAGGCAGGACGGCACTTTCTCCAGGAGATCGGGCCCGACGCCCTGTATCAGCCGTCCCGCCGCCAGAAGCTCCAGGGGAAAGCCGGGCGCTGATCCCGCGCCGTCTCGGGCCATAGCGCCTCGCGGATCACCCGCGCGGGCACCGCCTGGTTCCACATCGCCGTGGCCTCCGGCACGGGCACATCGGTCCCGATCAGCGGGTCCAGCACCCGCGACATCATGCCAACCAGCCGCAACTCGCCGTCTTCCTCGACCGCAAGAAGCGATGAACTGGCTCCGGGCGAGGCATCGCAATCGGTGTAGAGCGGTTCCCAATCCTCGGATCGCTGCTGGTAGCGGCAGCTTTGCCAGGACCATTGCCAACCATTCTCGCGCACGAAGCGTCCATCCATGCCGATCACCACAGCCTCGCCGGAAAACCGGCCCGCCTTGGCAAAGGGGATCGTTCCGCGCGGCTCTCCCGCGCCCCAGCTGCCTTCGGGCATGGCGTGTGTTGAGACATCTTCGGTCAGGTAATAAAGCACCCAGTCCGATTTCGTGCCCATCATCCATTCGCTGCCATCGTAATTCACCGGATCCGGCTCAAGCAGATATCCGTCCCGCACGAAATCTGCCCCCGCATTCTCGGGCAGGGCATAGGCGGCATTGGGGAAGAACTCGGCCAGGGCATCGCGGTCGCAATATTCCTCGCCCTTCCACCGCCCGGCAACCAGATGACGCGAGGTCAGGATCGCATCACGCCCCTTGTGACGGATCAGGATGGCATTGCTGCCCCGCTCGCAATCCTCGATCCAGATCCAGCCCACCCGGTTCGCGGCCGTCAGGACCAGCCGTTCAAGCGCGCTCAGATCCCCGGCCGGACGTTCGCGCAAGAGCTGAAGCGGCTGGCGGTCGCCATTGTCGGTGAAATAGGCGGCGGGAATTATCTTCTCCGGCCCCTCGGCCCGCGCCGCACCGCCCAGCAGCGCTGCCAAAACCAGACCCGTCGCAACTGCCCTCACCATCGCACGCTCCGTCACCCGTGACACGACGGACCCGAAGGCCCGGGAAAAGGGTCGCAATCCCTTGCCCGCATGGCAACCGCCAATGGCCGCCTCGGCGGCTCTTCGCGTTCACAATCTTAACAGATGGTAAAATTGGAATCGGAAGCCCCTGATTTTGTTGTCCCCTAGCCTTGTCTCACCGTGAGACATCTCTCCCTCGCGCGCCCCCGTGGACGGGCGCGCGCCTTTGCGGTATGAGGCCGGGCCATGCTGGACAACACCGCCCCTCTTCCGCCCGAAATCGCCCGCCGCCGGACCTTTGCGATCATCTCGCATCCCGATGCCGGCAAGACCACGCTGACCGAAAAATTCCTTCTCTTCGGCGGCGCGATCCAGATGGCGGGTCAGGTCCGCGCCAAGGGCGACGCGCGGCGTACGCGCTCGGACTTCATGAAGATCGAGGCTGACCGCGGCATCTCGGTCTCCGCCTCGGCGATGAGCTTCGAATACCGCCAGTTCCGCTTCAACCTGGTCGACACGCCCGGCCACTCGGATTTCTCCGAAGACACCTATCGGACCCTCACCGCCGTTGACGCCGCGATCATGGTGATCGACGGCGCCAAGGGCGTCGAAAGCCAGACCCGCAAACTTTTCGAGGTCTGCCGTCTGCGAGACCTGCCGATCCTGACCTTCTGCAACAAGATGGACCGCGAAAGCCGCGACACTTTCGAGATCATCGACGAGATCCAGGAGAACCTGGCCATCGACGTGACGCCGGCAAGCTGGCCCATCGGCATGGGGCGCGATTTCATCGGCGCCTATGACCTCCTGCATGACCGGCTAGAGATCATGGACCGCGCGGACCGCAACAAAGTGGCCGAGTCGATCAAGATCTCCGGCCTCAACGACCCCAAACTGGCCGAGCACGTTCCCGCCGACCTGCTCGCCAAGCTGCGCGAAGATCTGGAAATGGTCCGCGCCCTGTTGCCGCCCTTCGATCGCAACCAGTTCCTCCACGGCGCCCTGACGCCGATCTGGTTCGGCTCGGCCATCAACTCTTTCGGCGTGAAGGAACTGATGGACGGAATCGGCGAATACGGCCCCCAACCGCAGCCGCAAAAGGCCGCCGAGCGTCAGGTGGACGCCAGCGAAAGCCCGGTGACGGGCTTCGTCTTCAAGGTCCAGGCCAATATGGACCCCAAGCACCGCGACCGTGTGGCTTTCGTCCGCCTCGCCTCGGGCCATTTCGAACGCGGCATGAAGATGTTCCATGTCCGCTCGAAAAAACCCATGGCAGTGACGAATCCCGTCCTCTTCCTCGCCGCCGACCGGGAACTGGCGGATGAGGCTTTTGCGGGCGACATCATCGGTATCCCGAACCATGGCCAGCTCCGCATCGGCGATGCACTGACCGAGGGCGAGGCGCTGCGCTTCACCGGCATCCCCTCCTTCGCGCCGGAACTCCTGCAATCGATCCGCGCGCTCGACCCGATGAAGGCGAAGCATCTGGAAAAAGCCCTGAACCAGTTCGCCGAGGAAGGCGCGGCCAAGGTTTTCAAGCCGATGATCGGATCGGGCTATATCGTCGGCGTCGTCGGCGCGCTGCAATTCGAGGTTCTGGCCAGCCGGATCGAGCAGGAATATTCCCTGCCCGTCCGCTTCGAGGGATCGAACTTCACATCGGCCCGCTGGATTTCCGGCGACAAGTCGGAAATCGAGAAGCTGGTGAACGTGAACAAGCAGCATATCGCCACCGACAGCGATGGCGATCTGGTCTTCCTGACGCGGCTGCAATGGGACATCGACCGCGTGGTGCGCGACTATCCCGGCGTGAAGATGACGGCCACCAAGGAAATGATGGCCTGACCGCGCCCTCGGCCTTCGGCGCCTCCGCGGCAGCTTGCCGAGGAGGCTCTAAGGCAGAGACGGGGCGCCGCTTACTTCGCCGACAGGAACTCCGGCACTTCCAGCAGGATCGCCTCATTGTCGGCGGCCTTGTCCAGCTGGCGGCCCGAGCTGTAGGGCAGGTTGTTGTCGTTCCCGACCATGATATGGGTCTCGTCCACCCGCATCACGTCTTCGATGGTGAAGAAGGGAAAGGTAAGCTTGCCCGCCAGGTCGCGCTTCGCTGCCGTTTCCAGCCGCGCCTTGCCGTCCGGGTCCTGGATGTCCATCAGGTCGATATGGCCGATCCGGCGCACGAACCCTTCGGCATCCAGGCTGGAAGTGTCGACCATGACGATGCGCTTGACCAGCGCCGGAGCGGGGAAGCAGTCCGGTGCGGCATCGCCTGCGCATTTCAGGCTCGGATCGCCCTCGCCATTGTCGCGTTCGATGATCATGGCGCGGCTGTCATCGACAAAGTTGAAATCGCCAATTGCGGTCGCGCCTCCGGCCAGGGCGAATTTGAAAGACTGGCCGGTCCATTCCCCCCTGGCCGGATCAAAGGCCAGCGACCACAGGAAATTGCCGGCAGGCTTGCCATCCTCGCCCAGCAGCGGCTTTTCGAACAGAACCCACAAGAGACCCGTGCCCGGTTGCAGCGCCATACCCTCGTATCCACCCGACCGCTGCACGGTCCAGTCCTTGCCGGGCACCGAGGTGGCCGAAATGCCGGGCGTGTCCGGCCCCTTGAGCTGGGTGCCGTCCTTCATCGTCGGATAGACCGCCAGCACGGTGCCATCCATGGCCACACGCATGAGATAGGGGCCGAATTCCTCGCCGATCCAGAATTCGCCGTTCAGGTGTTGGATGGATTCGAGATCGAAATCGGCGCCGGTCAGATAGCGGCTTTCGCTGCCTTCATAGGCGATGCGGAAGGGCACTTTGAAATCTGGATCGCGCAGGAAAATCGTCTGGGCCAGCGCCATCGCGCCCGTGTCCCAATTCGGCACCATCTTGTGCAGCATCAAAAGCGCATCGGGGCTGTTGGCTTTGGTGCCAAAACCATTGTCGGTCAGCATCCAGACCCCGCCATCCTCGGCACGGTTCATCGCATAGCCGGAAAAACCCTGCACCGGCTGGCCGTTGAACGGCAGGCTGATGCCGGTCGCGCGCTTGCCATGGGCGGCACCCGTGTCGCCCATCACCGTTTCAAGGGTACGGATCGGTTCGGTGCCGGTGAACTTGCCCGAGATCTTCGCATCAGCAGGCGCATCCTCTGGCGCCGGGGCCAGGGTCAGGGCGGGCAGGACCGCATGACCCGCGAGCTTGGCCGGGAAGACCGGCTCATCCGCCAGCGCAGGCATGGCGCAAAGCGCGGAAGTGGCAAGGATCAGGGACAGGCGCATCGGATTCTCCTTCGCTGCGTATTTCTCCCGGCCGACCTAGGCAGGGGATGCAACGAGACGGCGACGCCCCAGCAACCGGAACGCAACGCGACGCTGAAGTTTTCGTGTCCGAAGGGTGACGCCGCTGGTCAGGCGGCGGTGCGGGCGCTGTCGGGCGGAACTTCGTCGGTCCAGACCTTGAATCGCTGCAGGACATGCGGACCAAAGCTGTTGATCAGGGGCACATCCGTCGCATCGCGGCCACGCGCCACGACCACACGTCCGACGCGCGGCCTATTGTGGCGGGCATCGAACGTGTACCAGCGACCGCCGTCCGGCCCTTCCAGCCAGACTTCGCACCAGGCCGAAAAATCCATTGGATCGGGCATGGCGGGCACCGCGATGTCACCCAGATACCCGTTCACATAGCGCGCCGGAATGTTCATCGCGCGGGTCATGGCCAGCATCAGATGGGCAAAGTCGCGGCAGACGCCGACCTGTTCCTCATGCGCTTCGGACGCCGTGCGCGTAGAGCGGGCATGGCCATAGCCGAACTGAAGCCGGTCATGGACATAATCGGCAATCGTCTGCACCCGCGCCCAGCCGCGCGGGGTGGTGCCGAACAGGCTCCAGGCGAGCGGGCTCAGCACATCCGTCTCGCAATAGCGCGAACCGACCAGATACTGAACCACATCCGCCGGAAGCCGCGCGATCTCCATCTCGCGCGCATCCGGCTGAACGATGTCGGGCAAGCCGGTATCCGAAATCACCGCATCGCTGCCGAAGGTGAATGATCCGGCTGGTGCGGTGAAGCGGCGGCAATGGTTGCCGAAGCCGTCTTCATAGGTCTCGACCGGAACATCCGGGGCCGTCCAGACGCGTTCGGGCGCGTGCAGATCGGCGGCGCGCTCCGGGTGGACCGCCAGAAGGCAGACCAGATGGGTTGCCTGTTCGCAGATGATCTCGATCTCATGCCCGATGCGGATATCCATCATGCCCCCATGTCCAAACCAGATCGCAAGACTGGACATCCGGTCGACCGGTCGCCTCGATCGTCCTTCCCGCCACCCGCTTTCACCGGATCAACGGTGATCGGCCCGCCCCGGTTCCCGTCGCGCAGCTTGACCCCCTGTGCTGCGGCCCCTACCCTGTCCACCCCGCCCGGCCCAAGTTCCGGCCCGCGACACGACCCAAAGGGACTGCGCCCGCCATGCCGAAACGATCCGACGCGCCCCCTGCGCGCCCCTTGCCCGAACCCCTACCGACCTATGACGGCGCACCGGACATGCTTATCGAGGCCTGGAAAATCCGCCGCCGGGCCCTGACCCTTGCCCCGGGTGAGGCGCTGCCTCGGCTGGATGTCGACCTGAAGGCCCTGCTTGCCGCCCGCGTCCCGGAAGAAGCGCCGCTGTCGCCCAAGGCCTCGGCCCATGCCACCAAACGCCACGAGATCCGCCGCGAAATGGTCGGCTATACCGAGCTTGCCGCGCTCAACGCGCTTTTGATCGCGCATCTGCGCAAGAAGCGGCATCCGCGCCAGGCCCGCCGCCTGTTCCTGCGCATCTGGCAGGAAGAGCCCGACGCGCTGCTGGCAGAATTGCCGCCGCGCTGGCTGATCTCTTCTGTCATCACCTTTGGCGAACATGGCTGGAACGAAGGCCAGCGCCGCGTCGGACTTGCGATGAACATGCTCTTCTCGCTGATGAAACTGTACGAATTCGAGCGGCTTTTCTCGGGCAAGGCTGCCGATGCCGCGTTTCCCCTGCGCCGCCGCGCGCGCAATGACCTGCCGCTCGACATGCCGGGCTTCTCGCTTCTGCAGGGGGGGCTGGACATCAACCTTCTGGCGCAGGTCTGGGAAATGGCGCGCGATGAGCCCGTGGCGGGTCGCATCGCCTGCCACCTTCTTGAGCAGTTGAACCACGACCCGCGCAGCCTTTTCCGCCGCATCGCGCTGATGCGGGCCGATCTTGTGGAAAGGCGGACGGAAAAGGCCCTACGCCCGGCGGCGCAATAGGCGAAATCCTGCGTCAAACTTGACCTTGCGCGCGCCATCCTGTATCGGCCACGCAGGGCCGCTACGGCCTCTTGACGCCGGGGCGCCCGGAAAGATGCGTCCCAACCAACCCGCGCGCGGCCCGATGCCGCGCTTGACAGGACGCATATGACCAAGTTTTCCGACCTCGCGCTCGACCCGCGCGTGCTTCAGGCCATCACCGAAGCTGGCTACGAAACCCCGACGCCGATCCAGGCCCAAGCCATTCCCGAGGCGCTGACCGGCCGCGACGTGCTGGGTATCGCCCAGACCGGCACCGGCAAGACCGCCTCTTTCACCCTGCCGATGATCACCATGCTGGGTCAGGGCCGCGCCCGCGCCCGCATGCCGCGCAGCCTGGTGCTCGCGCCGACCCGTGAACTCGCGGCCCAGGTGGCCGAGAATTTCGACGTCTATGCCAAGCACACCAAGCTGACCAAGGCGCTGTTGATCGGCGGCGTGGCCTTTGGCGAGCAGGACAAGCTGATCGACCGGGGCGTCGACGTGCTGATCGCGACGCCGGGCCGGTTGCTGGACCATTTCGAGCGCGGCAAGCTCTTGCTCACCGGCGTGCAGATCATGGTGGTCGACGAAGCCGACCGGATGCTCGACATGGGTTTCATCCCGGATATCGAGCGCATCTTCCAGCTGACGCCCTTCACCCGGCAGACCCTGTTCTTCAGCGCCACCATGGCGCCGGAAATCGAGCGGATCACCAACACCTTCCTGACCAATCCCGCCAAGATCGAGGTCGCGCGTCAGGCCACCACCTCTTCGACCATCGAGCAGAAGCTTGTTGACTTCACCCCCACCCGCAAGGATCGCAGCTTCACCGAGAAGCGGGCCGTTCTGCGCGCCCTGATCCGCGGCGAGGGCGAAAGCTGCACCAATGCAATCGTCTTCTGCAACCGGAAGATGGATGTGGATGTCGTCGCCAAATCTCTGAAATCGCACGGTTTCAACGCAGCCCCGATCCATGGCGATCTGGACCAGTCGCAACGGATGCGCACGCTGGATGCCTTCCGCGACGGCTCGCTGCATATCCTGGTCGCGTCCGACGTCGCGGCACGGGGCCTTGATATTCCGGCCGTCAGCCATGTCTTCAACTTCGACGTTCCCTCGCATCCCGAAGATTATGTGCACCGCATCGGCCGCACCGGCCGCGCAGGGCGCCAGGGCCGCGCCTTCACCATCTCGGTGCCCTCGGACAGCAAATATCTCTCCGCCATCGAAAGCCTGGTGAAGCAGCCCATCCCGCGCGGCACCCTGCCCGAAGGGCTGGACCTGGCCTCGGAAGGCAGCGACCGGCCGCGCAGCGAACGGTCCGACCGGGGTGAGCGCGGCAGCAAAACCTCGCGCGACCGCAACCGGGGCCGCGAACGCCCGCGCGCCGAACATGGCGAAGTGGCCGCCATGGTGCCGCTGGACGTGCCCGCCATCACCGCCCCGGTCGAAGCCGAAGCCCCCCCGGCCCCGCGCCGCGAGGAAGAGCGCCGGACTGGCCGGGACCGTCGCGAAGGCCGCGAGGATCGCCGTGAGCCGCGCGAAGACCGTCGGGAAGGCCGCGACCGCCGGGAAGATCGGCGCGAGGACCGCCGGGACGAGCGCCGTGACGAGCGCCGCGATGGCCCTGCCGTCATCGGCATGGGGGACCATGTGCCAGATTTCATCCTGCGCAGCTTCGCCATCGCTCCGGCTCCGGTTAGCGCCGAACCTGCCGAAGACGAGGCTCCGGCCACCCAGCCGGAACACGCGACCGAAGACTGATCGCCGCAGAATGTCGATATGGAAAGGGGCCTCGCAAGGCCCCTTTTTTCATCCTGCGCGCCCGGCGGAAAGGCCCGGCGCCCGTAAGTTTTGTCGAGAAACCGCCCCTGCCCCGCCTATTCGGCGACCAGACGGCTCAGCACAACCGTCACTTCCGGCTTCTTGCCGATTTCTTCCATCGCGACCTGGCGAACGATCTTGCGGATTTCCTCATCCATCTTGTCGTCGTCCTTCAAAACTTTGCGGCCTGCGCGCTCCATCCATTCGCCCAGCTCGGCTTCCATGGTCTCGTTGAGCATCCGTCCGCCCAGTCCGGTCTCGGTCAGGCCCGACAGCTCGACCCAAGGCTCGCCCATCGGCTGATCGCCTTCGTCCAGGATCACCGTCACCAGCGCATGGCCGTTCAGCGCCATGCGGATACGGTCGCGGATCACCCCGTCCATCGCCCCGATCAGCACGGTGCCATCCAGATAGATGCGGCCCGTCTCGATATGCTCGACCACGCGCGGCACTTCGCCCGAAAGGTCCAGCATCATGCCATTCGTCGCCACGATGCCCGGAATCCCCGCCTCGGTCGCGATGCGGACATGTTCTTTCAGATGACGGTGCTCGCCATGCATCGGCACCAGCATGTCGGGCAAGAGAAGGCGATGGACATGTTCCAGATCGGGCCGGTTGGCATGACCCGAGACGTGATACAGCCCATCCGTGTCGTCATGGACGGTCACGCCCATTTCCGAAAAGGCGTTCCAGATGCGGATCACCGATTTCTCGTTGCCGGGGATGGTACGCGAGGAAAACAGGAAGCTGTCGCCTTCCCGCATCTCGAAGCCCAGATACTTGCCGCGCGA
This sequence comes from Neotabrizicola paludis, assembly GCF_044142105.1. Classification (NCBI taxonomy): domain Bacteria; kingdom Pseudomonadati; phylum Pseudomonadota; class Alphaproteobacteria; order Rhodobacterales; family Paracoccaceae; genus Neotabrizicola; species Neotabrizicola paludis. Next base: position 350,538 of record NZ_JBGTYM010000001.1, on the reverse strand, counting down.
CAGGGCCGCCGCCGCCGCCCGCCGCTCGCCCTGGCTACCGGTGACGAGGAGCATCAGGTTGCGACGCGGCACGTCCAGCGCCTCCTCGGGCGTGACGGTGCGCGGGAACTGGGTCAAGACCCCCGTTTCCTGCGCCACGGCCAGCATGCGTTTCATCGACCTGCCCATGACGCAGACCGTGCGATCCGCCGCCACCGCCGCCTCGGCCAGCGTCTTCAGCCGCGCCACGTTGGACCCGAAGGTGGTGGCGACGAACATACCCGGCGCCTTTCCGATCAGCGCGGCCAGCGGCTCGGCCAAAGTCGCCTCGCTGCGACCCTGATGGGTGGAAAAGACATTGGTCGAATCGCACATCAGCGCCTTGACCGGCTTCTCGGCGGCCAGCGCCTCCCAGGCGGCATCGTCCCAGGCCTCGCCCACGACCGGGCTGCGATCCAGCTTGAAATCGCCCGAATGGACAATACGGCCCGCCGGCGTGTCGATGACCAGGGCCGCCGATTCCGGGATCGAATGGGCGAGCGGCACGAATTGCACCTTGAACGGCCCGGCCTCGATCACCGCCGGGCGCGGTTCGACCGTGGTCACCGCATCGCGCGGCAGGCCCGCCTCTTCCAGCTTCAAGCGGCCCAAGGTGGCGGTGAAGCGGCGGGCATAGACCGGCTTCTTGAGTTGCGGCCACAAATGACCCAGGGCACCGATATGATCCTCATGGCCATGGGTGATGAAGATCGCCTCAAGCCGGTCGACCCGCTCCACAAGCCAGGCCATGTCGGGCATGATCACCTCGACCCCCGGCGCGCTGTCCATATCGGGGAAGGTCACGCCCATATCGACCAGGATCAGCCTTTCCTTGCCGGGCGCGCCATAGCCATAGACATAGGCGTTCATCCCGATCTCGCCCGCGCCGCCAAGGGGAAGATAGATCAGCCGGTCTGTCATGCGTTTTCCTTGTTGAAGCGATGAATCACGGTCAGCCCGTGCATCGTCAGATCGTCCTCGATGGCATCGAACAGCACATCCGTCGTGCCGAACAGCACGGCAAGCCCGCCCGTGCCGATGATCTTCATCTCGCGCTCGCGCTCGGCCTTGATCCGCGCGCAGATTTCCTTGACCAGCCCGATATAGCCGAACCAGATCCCGGCCTGCATGCAGGCCACGGTATTGGTGCCGACCACGCCTTGCGGGCGCGAGACATCGACATGCGGCAGGGCGGCGGCGGCGCTGTGCAACCCTTCCAGCGAAGTGTTCACGCCGGGCGCGATGACGCCGCCGACATAGGCCCCGTCATCCTCGACGACGTCGAAGGTTGTCGCCGTCCCGAAATCCACCACGATCAGATTGCCGCCATGGCGATCGAAAGCGCCCGCCGTATTGACCAGACGGTCCGGCCCCACCGCGGTTCCGGCATCCACCCGAGGCGGCACAGGCAGAAGGCAATCGGGCTTGCCCACCACGAAGGGGCGGCAGTTGAAATAGCGATCGGCCAGCACACGCAGGTTGAAGACCACGCGCGGCACCGTGGACGAGATGATCACCGCATTGATCTGGGCGTTGATGTGCTGATGTTCCATCAGCGTGGTCAGCCAGACGAAATACTGGTCCGCCGTGCGCTGCCATTCGGTCGAGGTCCGCCAAGTGCCGAGGAACCGGGTTCCGTCCCAGATGCTGAAGACCGTATTGGTGTTGCCGCAGTCGATGGCGAGAAGCATATCCCCTCCCTGTGCCCCGCTAGAAGAACACATCGGCCGCCGGGATAGCAACCGGACCCGAGGCCATGCGCAGGATCAGGTTGCCCTCGGCATCCACCGTTTCAAATGTGCCCTCGCGGGTCTCATTGCCGGTCCGGGCGCGGATCGGCTGGCCAAGCCGCGCGGCATTGGAGAGCCAATCGTCACGCAGCGCGGCAAAACCTCCTGCCGCCAGCGCCGCTTCGCGCGCGGCAAAGGCCGGGGCCAGCGCGTCGAGAAAGGCTTCGGGCGTGATCCGCAACCCCGTCTCTTGCAGGATCGAGACGGGGGGCACGGCCCCGGGCTCGACCGCCGACAAAGGCGGCGCGCCGATCAGGTTCACGCCAATACCGATGCACAGGACCGGCCCCGAGGATTCCAAGAGGATCCCGGCGACCTTGCCCTCGTTCAGCAGCACGTCATTGGGCCATTTCAGAGCGAAGACCTGGGGAAGGCCGGTCAAAGCGACGAAGGCATCGCGCAGCGCCAGCGCGGCGGCAAAGCTGCGCAGGGCGATCTGCGCCGCTGGCCCGTCGACCCGCATCGCCAGAGAGCCGTAGAAATTGCCCGGCGGCGACGCCCAAGGCCGCGCCCGGCGCCCCCGTCCTGCCGTCTGTTCCCGTGCGACGATCCATAGCGGCAGATCGCCCGGCGCGGTTGCGGCGCGGCGGAAGCCCTCGGCATTGGTCGAATCGACCGATGCCAGCAGCACCCGCCCCGCCTGGGCCATCTCAGCGGACAAGGGCTTCGGCCGCGACCCGCGCCACCGGCTCGATCCCGAACAGGTTCACCACGCCCAGCAGCATGACCGCGGCCACCGCCACCATCAGCGCCCATTGCACCGGCACCATCCGGCTTTCGACCGGCTCGGTCGGGCTGCCGAAATACATGAAGAAGACGATGCGCAGATAGTAGAAGGCACCGATGACTGAGGCCACCGCCCCCGCCACTGCCAGCCAGACCATGCCTGCATCGACCGCGGCCTTCAGGACGTAGAACTTCCCGAAGAAGCCGACCATGGGCGGCACGCCCGCCAGCGAGAACATCAGGATCAACAGCGCCAGCGCCTTCAGCGGCTCGGTCTTCGAGAACATGTTCAGCCCGGCAATGTCGGTGACCGGGCGGCCATCGCGCTCCATCGACAGGATGAAGGCGAAGGTGCCGACATTCATCGTCACATAGATCGCCATATAGACCAGCATGGCCTGCACGCCCTCGACCGTGCCGGTCGAAAGGCCGATCAGCGCATAGCCCATATGCGCGATCGAGGAATAGGCCATCAGCCGCTTGATGTCTTTCTGCCCGATCGCCGCCACGGCGCCCAGGAACATCGACACCACCGCCAGCGCCGCCAGAACTTGGCCCCATTGGCCGGGAATGGCACCGAAGGCATCCTGCGCCAGCCGCGCGATCAGCGCCATGGCGGCAACCTTGGGCGCGGTGGCGAAGAAGGCGGTCACTGGCGTGGGCGAGCCTTCATAGACATCCGGCGTCCACATGTGGAACGGCGCGGCCGAGATCTTGAAGGCCAGACCGGCCAGCATGAACACAAGGCCGATCAGCAGCCCCAAAGGCAATTCGCCGCCCAGGGTCGACAGGATGCCCGAGAAGAGCGTCGTCCCGGCATAGCCATAGACCAGCGAGGCGCCGTACAGGAGCAGGCCCGAAGACAGCGCGCCAAGGACGAAGTACTTCAGACCGGCCTCGGTCGACTTGACGGAATCCCGGCGCAGCGCCGCAACGACATAGAGAGCCAGCGACTGCAGCTCGAGTCCCATGTAGAGCGCCATCAGGTCGCCCGCGGAAACCATCATGCACATGCCCAGAACGGCCAGCGTGACCAGGATGGGGAACTCGAACCGCAGCAGCCCGCGGCGCGACATGTAGGATTCCGACATCATCAACACGGCGGCCGAAGAGACGAGGATGATGATCTTCGCGAAGCGGGCGAAAGGATCATCGACGAACATGCCGCCAAAGGCCGCGCGTTCGCCGCTGGAGGACAGCCCGATCCACAGCGCCAGCGCGACGAACAGCCCCGCCGTGGCCCAGGTGATCGACGAGGCCAGCTTGTCCTTGCCGGTGTACACCGCCCCCAGAAGCGCCAGCATGGCGAAAAGGGCCAGGATCACCTCGGGCAGGACGGTGTTGAAATCTGCGGAAGTCATGGTCCGGTCCTCAGTGCAGGGCCACTTCGGCATCCCCGGCGGGGATGGCGGCGTGGTAATCGGTGACAAGCTGGGCAACCGTCGGACCGATGATATCGGTCACGGCCTTAGGATAGACGCCCAGGATCAGGGTCATGGCGATCAGCGGCGCGAAGATCGCCTTTTCGCGCGCCGTCATGTCGGTGATCGATTTGAGCGCTTCCTTGATCAGATCGCCCATGACGACGCGGCGATAAAGCCACAGCGCATAGGCCGCCGACAGGATGACGCCCGTGGTCGCGATCGTGGCGATCCAGGTGTTGACCTGGAAGATTCCCATCAGCGTCAGGAACTCGCCGATGAATCCGCTTGTGCCCGGCAGGCCCACATTCGCCATGGTGAAGAACATGAACACCATCGCATAGCGCGGCATCCGGTTCACAAGGCCGCCATAAGCGTCGATCTCGCGCGTGTGCATCCGGTCATAGATCACGCCGACGCAGAGGAACAAGGCGCCCGAGATGAAGCCATGCGACAGCATCTGGAAGATCGCGCCGTCGATGCCCTGCTGGTTCGCCGCAAAGATACCCATGGTCACGTAACCCATATGGGCGACCGAGGAATAGGCGATCAGCTTCTTCATGTCGCTTTGCGCCAGCGCCACAAGCGAGGTGTAGACGATGGCGATGGCCGACATCCAGAACACCAGCGGCGACAACAGATCGGACGCAACCGGGAACATCGGCAGCGAGAAGCGCAGGAAGCCGTAGCCGCCCATCTTCAGAAGGATCGCGGCCAGAACCACGGAACCTGCGGTCGGCGCCTGAACGTGGGCGTCGGGCAGCCAGGTATGGACCGGCCACATCGGCATCTTCACCGCGAAACTGGCAAAGAAGGCCAGGAACAGCAGTGTCTGCATCCCGCCGACGATGGTGAAGCCCGCGACGCCGATCGTCTCATGCGCGAAGCCATGGGTCAGCAGCTTGGCGATGTCGGTGGTACCGGCATCCCAATACATCGCGATCATCGCGACCAGCATCAGCACCGAGCCGAGGAAGGTGTAGAGGAAGAACTTGAAGGCCGCGTAGATGCGCTCCTTGCCGCCCCAGATGCCGATGATCAGGAACATCGGGATCAGACCGGCCTCGAAGAACAGGTAGAACAGCACCAGATCCAGCGCGCAGAACACGCCCAGCATCAGGGTTTCCAGCACCAGAAAAGCGATCATGTATTCCTTGACGCGGGTCTCCACCTCCCAGGCCGACCAGATCACCAGCGGCATGAGGAAGGTGGTCAGCATCACGAAGAGGATCGAGATGCCATCGACGCCCATCTTGTAGGAGAAGCCAAGGATCCAGGGCTTTTCCACCACGAACTGGAAGCCGGTATTCGACGGGTCGAACTCGGCCAGCAAGAACAGCGAGGCAAGGAAGGTCACGATGGTGGCGAACATCGCCAGCCATTTGGCGTTCTGCCTGGCGGCGGCGTCGTCACCGCGCAGGAACAGGGCCAGGATGGCAGCCGCGACCAGCGGCAGGAAGGTGATGATCGAGAGAAGTTGCTGTGCCATTGATCCCGCGCCCCTTACCTGGCGCCGCCGAAAAGGGTCATCCAGGTGACGAGGATCACGATCCCCAGCACCATGGCGAAGGCATAGTGGAACAGATATCCCGACTGCGCCCTGCCTGCGAGGCGGGTGAAGAAGGGAATGATCCCCATCGCCACCCCGTTGATCGTGCCGTCAATGATGGTGCCGTCGCCCTTTTTCCACAGGAACCGGCCCAACCATTTCGCGGGCCGCACGAAGACCCAGTCGTAAAGCTCGTCGAAATACCACTTGTTCAACAGGAACAGGTAGAGCGGACGCTGCGCCGCAGCCAGACGGCCCGGCAGGTCGGGACGCTTGATGTAGAACAGCCAGGCCACGACAAAGCCGATCAGCATGGCGACGAAGGGCGAGACCTTGACCCATTTCGGCGCTTCATGTGCCTCGTGGATCACATGATTGTCGGCCGCTATATAGATCGCGCCTTTCGGGGCGACGGCGGCCTGTGCCCCCTCGATGCCATGCTCGACTGTTGCCTCGGCCGCAGCGGCTTCGGTCTCGGCCGCTTCGGTGGCGACCGGCGCGGTGGCGGCAGGTTCGGTTGCAGCCGTCTCGGTCGCGACCCCTGTGGCCGGAGCGGCTTCGGTCGCGTGCTCGGCGGTGGCTTCACCATGCTCGGCCACGGCTTCCATGCCGAACCAGCTCCGCAGCTTGGCCTCGTCACCGAAGAACACGTTGTACCACAGCATCCCCGAGAACATTGCCCCCAGGGCAAGCACGCCCAGCGGGACCAGCATGACCATCGGGCTTTCATGCGGCGTATGCTCGCCATGGCCGTGGTCATCGTGGCCGTGGCCGTGATGGCCGTGGCCATGACCCTGCGCGCGGCTTTCACCGTAGAAGGTCAGGAACATCAGGCGCCAGGAATAGAAGCTGGTGAAGCAGGCCGCGATCACCAGAAGCCAGAAGGCGTACATGCTGCCGCCCGCAAAGGCGCTTTCGATCACCGCATCCTTCGACAGGAAGCCGGCAAAGCCGAAATGGGTCAGCGGAATGCCGACGCCGGTGATGGCCAGCGTGCCGATCATCATCGCCCAGAAGGTCAGCGGGATCTGTTTGCGCAGCCCGCCATAGTTCCGCATGTCCTGCTCGTGATGCGTCGCATGGATGACAGATCCGGCGCCCAGGAACAGCATCGCCTTAAAGAAGGCGTGGGTGAAGAGGTGGAACATCGCCACCGAATAGACGCCCGAGCCTGCGGCGACGAACATGTAGCCCAGCTGCGAACAGGTCGAATAGGCGATGACGCGTTTGATGTCATTCTGCACCAGACCCACGGTCGCCGCGAAGAAGGCGGTCGTGGCGCCCAGAACGGTGATGAAGGCCGTCGCGGCGGGCGCGAATTCATAAAGCGGCGACATCCGGCAGACCAGGAACACCCCCGCCGTCACCATGGTCGCGGCATGGATCAGCGCCGAAACCGGCGTCGGGCCTTCCATCGCGTCGGGCAGCCAGGTGTGCAGGAGCAGCTGCGCCGATTTGCCCATCGCGCCAATGAACAAAAGGACGCCGATCAGGTTCGCGGCATTCCACTCGCCCCAGAGGAATCCAAGCGTGGTGTTCTGCAAGGCGGGCGCGGCGGCGAAGATATCGTCGAACTTGACCGAGTCGGTCAGATAGTACAGCGCGAAGATGCCAAGACAGAAGCCGAAGTCACCGACCCGGTTCACCACAAAGGCCTTGATCGCGGCGGCATTCGCCGAGGGCTTGCGGTAGTAGAAGCCGATCAGCAGATAGGACGCGACGCCCACGCCTTCCCAGCCAAAGAACATCTGGATCAGGTTGTCCGATGTTACCAGCGTCAACATGGCGAAGGTGAAGAAGGACAGATAGGCGAAGAAGCGGGCCTTGTAATGCTCGCCCTCATGCCAGTTCTCGTCATGCGCCATGTAGCCGAACGAATACAGATGCACCAGCGCCGAGACCGAGTTGACGACAACCAGCATGATCGCGGTCAGCCGGTCGATGCGGATCTGCCAGGCGCTGTCCAGGCTGCCCGACTGCACCCAGTCGAGAAGGTGGATATGCTGGGTCTCGCCGTCGAAGGTCAGGAAGATGATCCAGGACAGCGCGGCAGCCAGGAAGACCAGCGAGGTGGTCAGCACCTGTCCCGCACGCTCGCCGATGATGCGCCAGCCAAAGCCGCAGATAATGGCCCCGATCAGAGGAGCAAGAAGGATGATCGTCGCCATGTCCCTTAGCCTTTCATCACATTCACGTCCTCGACGTCGATCGTTCCGCGGTTGCGGAAGAAGACGACAAGGATCGCCAGGCCGATCGCGGCCTCGGCCGCGGCCACCGTCAGCACGAAGAGGGTGAAGACCTGCCCCACCAGATCGCCCGAATAGGACGAGAAGGCGACGAGGTTCAGGTTCACGGCCAGAAGCATCAACTCGATCGACATCAGGATGACGATCACGTTCTTCCGGTTCAGGAAGATCCCGAAAATGCCGATGACGAACAGCGCCGCCGCCACCGTCAGGTAATGTTCAAGTCCGATCATCGTTCAGTCCCTCGTGGCCTGCTGGCCTTTTCGTTTCTCGGTGGGGTGGAACCCCACCCTACCCATTTCATTTGGGCGGATCGTCCACAACGGTTACACCAACCAAATCCCGCAGTGCCTTGATGTTCTTCGGATCTGCCCAGAACTCTTGGCGTGCTTTTTCTTCTGCTAGCTGTTCAGCAGTCTTGTCTGGCCAGGACCGAGCGACCTTCGGGTAGAACTTCCTGCACTGCTTTGCAGTGTCCTTGTCGTCAGAATAAATCTGGATCAACCGAGGTTTGTAACCTCTGTCGCTGACCATTTTCCAAAGTCCGTTGACGTCGGACAGGCCCCTTTGCTTTCGGAACGTCTCAACATCCTCTTGAAGCAGCTTTTTTTCCATGAAGTCTGCGTATTGATCGACCGTAACTGCTCGGCCGTTCGCGCAGCGAACCAGCGCCAATCCGTACCCGAACGAGCCCGTGTCGGTGGATGTGGTGGTAGAAAAGCTGATCAAGCCATCACCTTCATCGAGAACCGGCAGCGAAGTTGTACAGCCGTAGTCGCAGCGGAATTCCGAGCCGGGCTCCACGCAGGCCGCCACCCCAAGTACAACAAAACAAAGAAGAATTCGAGGCTTGAATGTCGCTGCGATCAGCGACAACATTTTCCTCCGACCCAAGCTGAAGCACGAAGAACTCGTCATGGCCCATCACAGCCCCTGCCCCGGTTTCACGTCCTTCAGCTCCATCGCCTTGGCCGGGTCGCGCCACATCTGGGCCAGCACGTTCTGGCGCTTGATGTCCTTGCGGTGGCGCAGCGTCAGCAGGATCGCCCCGATCATGGCGACCAGCAGGATCATGCCCGCGGCCTGGAACAGATAGATGTACTTGTCATAAAGCAGCAGGCCCAGTGCACGGGCATTGTCAGTGCCTTCCGGCAGCGGCGCCGCATGCAGCGCGCTAGCGCCCTCGGCCGTGGTCCAGGCGCCAAGGCCCATCGAGATCTGCATGATCAGCACCACGCCGATCAACAGGCCCAGCGGCATGGCGCGGGCCATCTCGCCCTTCAGCGCGGCGAAATCGACGTCCAGCATCATCACGACGAACAGGAACAGCACCGCCACCGCGCCGACATAGACGATCATCAGCAGCATGGCGACGAATTCCGCCCCCATCAGCACCATCAGCCCCGAGGCCGACAGGAAGGTGAGGATCAGCCACAGGACCGAATGAACCGGGTTACGGGCGACCGTGACCATGAGCCCCGCGACGACCGCGATCACTGCGAAGAGGTAAAAGGTGTAATCGGCGACCGTCATGGGGTTCCATCCTTCTTTTCGGCAAAGACGGCCTGTGCGGCCTCCAGCGCCTTCTGCATGGCGGGCAGGCCGCCGAACATGCTCATCTGCCAGATCACCTCGGCGATCTCGCGTTCCGTGGCCCCGGCTTCCAGCGCATGGCGCACGGTCAGTTTCAGCTGCGGCTCGGCCTGGGCACCCAGCACCGTCAGCGCCGCGATGGTGACCAGAAGCCGTGTCTTGGAATCCAGCCCTTCGCGGTTGAAGGTCTTGCCGAACCACATTTCCATCATATTGGCGGGCATGGTCGGGAAGATCTTGTCAAAGCCCCCGACCTGCAGGTTTTCCAGCGCCGGGTTGAAGGCGCGCATCATCTCCTGACCGCTTTCCATCATCTGCTGGATCATCTTGGCATAGGCCTCGGTCATTGCCCCGGCCCCTTCGTGCAAAGGAAGTAATTCACATTGGCCCAATCCATGGTCGAGGTGGTCATCACCCCGGGATTGGTCGGCGTCTGTTCGCCGCCCATGACATAATCGGGCGAGGTCAGAAGCCGCACCTGGCCACCCGCCACCCAACCCTCGGGACAGGCGGCGCTGCCTTTGACCAGGATCACCGCATCCGCGCCCAGATCGCCCGCGCCCGCGCTGCCCTGCGGCCCGGGTTCGCCCTGCGGGCCCGCCGGGCCGACGGCGCCCTGCGGCCCCGGCTCGCCCTGCGGCCCGCCCGGACCCGAAGGCCCTGCCGGACCCTGTGTCCCTTCCGGCCCTGCCGGACCCGAGGGCCCGGCCGGCCCTGCATCCCCGCGCGGACCGATGGCCCCCTGCACACCCGCCGGACCTTCCGGCCCTCCCGGACCAGGCGCACCCGAAGAAAGGCCGGTCAGCAGCCCGATGCCCAGCACCGCGGCCCCTGCCACCCCTCCGAAAAGCGCGCTTTCGATCCGGCTCATGCCCCGTCCTCAGCGATAGGGAGCGTCAAGCTCAAGGTTGCGGGCGATCTCGGCCTCCCAGCGGGCGCCGTTCGCCAAGAGCTTCTCCTTGGTGTAGAACAGCTCTTCGCGGGTCTCGGTCGAGAATTCGAAATTCGGCCCTTCGACAATCGCATCCACCGGGCAGGCTTCCTGGCAGAAGCCGCAATAGATGCATTTCGTCATGTCGATGTCATAGCGCCTGGTGCGGCGGCTGCCATCCTCGCGTGGCTCGGCATCGATGGTGATCGCCTGGGCCGGACAGATCGCCTCGCAGAGCTTGCAGGCAATGCAGCGTTCCTCGCCATTGGGATAGCGGCGCAGCGCGTGCTCGCCCCGGAAGCGAGGGCTGAGCGGCCCCTTTTCATGCGGATAATTCAGCGTCGGCTTCGGCGCGAAGAAGTATTTCATGCCCAGGGCGAAGCCCTTGATGAAATCCACCATCAGGAAATAGCGCGTGGCGCGGGTCCAGTCGATATTTGCCATTTGCCTCAGCCTCCGATGGCCCAGCGGGCCCAGAAGCCGCCGAGAACTTCAAATTTCGCCAGGAACGCCACGATCACCACCCAGCCCAGCGACAGGGGCAGGAAGACCTTCCAGCCGATCCGCATCAGCTGGTCATAGCGGTAGCGCGGCACGATGGCCTTCACCATGGCGAACATGAAGAACCAGGCCCACATCTTGGCCACCATCCACCACCAGCCATCGGCGATGCCCGGAATGGGCGACAGCCAGCCGCCGAAGAAGAAGACTGACAGCAGCGCGCACATCAGGAAGATGGCGATATATTCGCCCGCCATGAACAGCAGGTACGGGGTCGAGGAATATTCCACCATGAAGCCCGCGACCAGTTCCGATTCCGCTTCGGGCAGGTCGAAGGGCGGGCGGTTGGTTTCCGCAAGCGCCGAGATGAAGAACATCACCAGGACCGGGAAATGCGGCAGCCAATACCAGCCCAGGATGCCATAGCCGGTATCCTGCGCGGCGACGATGGCCGACAGGTTCATCGATCCGGTCGAGATGATCAGACCGATGATGATCAGCCCCAGCGAGACCTCGTAGGAAATCATCTGCGCGGCGGACCGCAGCCCGCCCAGGAAGGCATATTTCGAGTTCGAGCCCCAGCCGCCCATGATCACGCCATAGACCTCGAGCGAGGAGACGGCGAAGACGAACAGGATCGCGACGTTGATATCGGCCAGCACCCAGCCTTCGTCGAAGGGGATCACCGCAAAGGCCAGAAGCGCCAGCACGAAGGACAGAAGTGGCGCCAGGAAATAGACCGCCCGGTCCACGCCCGCGGGCACGACGATTTCCTTGACGACATATTTCAGCGCGTCGGCGAAGGTCTGCAGCAGGCCCCAGGGACCAACCACGTTCGGCCCGCGCCGCATCTGCACCGCCGCCCAGATCTTGCGGTCGCCATAGACCATGAAGATCAGCGACCCCATGACGAAGGCGACCACCGCAAGGCTTTGCAGGATCAAGAGGACCGCCGTCCCGAAGGTTGTGTCGAAAAATCCGTCCATCTGCCGTCCCTTAAACCGTCGGTATGCCCAACTCGCCGCAGTTACGCACCGTCACTTCGGCGTCAATCGTTCTTGTCCCCCGTGGCAGGGCCGCCGAGATCAGATAGACCGCGTCGCCCTTCCACAGATCGCCTGACTTGCCCACCTGCGTCCGCACATGACGCGCGAACCCGAACCCCCGGATCAGCGCATATTGGGCGGCCGCGCAACGGCCATAGTCCTCGACATCCGCCTCACTCCGCGCGCCCGTCATGGCCACGCGGAAATTCACCATCTCGCCGTCCAAGAGGATCGTCTCGATCCCTTTGTATTCGACGCGTTGCGGACCTGTAGTCCGCTCCTCGCCCCCGGCGCAAGCCCCGACCGTCGCCACGATCGCAATCGCCTGTGCAAGGACCAGGCCCTGACGCATCCCGGTTACTCGGCCGCCATTTTCGGCGCGACTCGCGCCTTGGCCATGGCGGAAAGCTCCGCCATCACGGCGCTGGCACGCGCCACCGGGTTGGTCAGGTAGAAGTCCTTGATCGCGTTGCGGAAGTTTGCCTTGCCCGGCGCCCGCACCTCAAGCGCCGTCCAGGCGTTCTCTGCCACTTCGTCAATCCGCGCCAGATGCGGATGCGCCGCCACCAGCGCCGCCCGCAGCCCGGCCAGGCTGTCCCAGGGCAGCTGCGCGCCCAGTTCCGCCGACAGGGCCCGCAGGATCGCCCAGTTCTCCTTGGCCTCACCCGGCGCGAAACCAGCGCGGAAGGCCAGCTGGGGCCGCCCCTCGGTGTTGACGAACAGGCCGTTCTCCTCGGTCCAGGCGGCGCCCGGCAGGATCACATCGGCGCGGTTCGCGCCACGATCGCCATGGCTGCCCTGATAGATCACGAAGGGACCGGCGGCGATTTCCACCTCGTCCGCGCCCAGATTGTAGATCACCTCGGCCCCTTCGGTCGCCGCCGCAAGGCCGCCCTCGGTCACCGCGCCCACATCCATCGCACCCACCCGGCTGGCCGCCGTGTGCAGGACCAGAATCTTTGCTTCCTGCGCCTCGGCAATCGCCATGGCATGGGCCAGAACCGCCTCGCCATCGGCCTCGTTCAACGCACCCTGCCCCACGATCACCACGCCCGGACCCTTGCCCTTCTCGCGACGGGCCAGGTCCAGATGCTGGACCAGCGCGGCCCGGTCAGTACCGAAGTGATGATAGTCATAGGTCAGATCGGCGGCCTCGCCGATCAGCCCGACCACGGCACCATTGGCCCAGGCCTTGCGGATGCGCGCGTTCAGCACCGGGCTTTCAAGCCGCGGATTGGTGCCGATCAGGAGAACGCCCTTGGCAGCGTCGATATCTTCAATCTTGGCAGTGCCAACATAGCCCGAACGATTGCCGACGGGCAGCCGCGCGCCATCGGTGCGGCACTCGACCTTGCCGCCCAGAGCTTCGACCAATTGCTTCAGGCTGTAGACCGCCTCGACCGGGGCCAGATCGCCGACCAGACCGACCACCTTCTTGCCCTTTATCGCGGCAGCCGCCTTCTCCAGCGCCTCGCCCCAGCTCGCCTTCCGCAGCCTGCCGTTCTCACGCACATAGGGCGTGTCCAGCCGCTGGCGGCGCAGACCGTCCCAGATGAAGCGGCTCTTGTCGGAAATCCATTCCTCGTTCACGCCGTCATGGTTGCGCGGCAGGATGCGCATGACTTCGCGGCCCTTGGTGTCGATGCGGATGTTCGACCCCAGCGCATCCATCACGTCGACGGATTCCGTCTTGGTCAATTCCCAGGGCCGGGCGGTGAAGGCATAGGGCTTCGAGGTCAGCGCGCCGACTGGGCACAGGTCGATGATATTGCCCTGCAGGTTCGAATTCAGCGTCTCGTTCAGATAGGAGGTGATCTCGCTATCCTCGCCGCGCCCGGTCTGGCCCATCTGGGTGATACCGGCAACCTCGGTGGTGAAGCGGACGCAGCGGGTGCAGGAGATGCAGCGCGTCATCTTGGTCTCGACCAGCGGGCCGAGGTTCAGGTCTTCGCTCGCGCGCTTCGGCTCGCGGTAGCGGCTGAAATCGACGCCGTAAGCCATGGCCTGATCCTGCAGGTCGCATTCGCCGCCCTGGTCGCAGATCGGGCAGTCGAGCGGATGGTTGATCAGCAGGAATTCCATCACGCCCTCGCGGGCCTTCTTGACCATCGGGCTGGTGGTTTTGACCACCGGCGCCTCGCCATTCGGGCCGGGGCGCAGGTCGCGCACCTGCATCGCGCAGCTTGCGGCGGGCTTGGGCGGGCCGCCCACCACCTCAACCAGACACATCCGGCAATTGCCGGCGATCGACAGCCGCTCATGGTAGCAGAAGCGCGGAATCTCGATCCCGGCAACTTCGGCCGCCTGGATGATGGTCATCGCGCCATCGACCTCGACCTCGATGCCGTCGATATTGATCTTCTTGAGGTTCGACATCCCGCTACTCCGCCGCGTGTCTGGCGCAACCATGGTCTCTCCACAGCCGCGCCTCTTTCAGATACGACCAGCCGAAGGCCCGGTCGCTGTCTCCGTTGGCCTGCAGATGCGCAAGCCGCTCCAAAGCCTCGTCCAATGTCGGCCTGTGCCCGGCGGGCACCCACCACATGACGAAATGCATGCGTCCCAGAACCTCGAACCATTCCGCCCGCCGCTCATAGAACGCGCGATGCACGGTGTTCCAGACGAAATGCTCCAGCGTCTCGACGCTTTCCCAGACCGTCAGGTTCGTCACGAACTGCGGATCGCCCTCGATCTTCGCCTCGGTATTGCCCGTGCCCGGTTCGCCCGAGCCTTCCATCATCCAGACGAAACCCGGCATGCGCTTGCCCAAGCCGTTGACCCGGTCCAGCGCGGCCATGAACTCGGCCACGCGCGGGTCGTCCGTGGGCGCCAGCAGGCGGCCCACGTTCAACTCGGCCAGATGCATACCGGCTGGCGTCATTTGCTGCTCCGCAACAGGCTGCCGACCAGCGTGCCCTTGGCGATCTCGGCCTCGCCCACCGCGCAATAGCTTTGCGGGTCGCCCTCGACCGCGCCTGCGGCCTTGAGATAGGCGTCAGCCTCGGCCTTGAGGCGGTTCTTCTCGGTCCGGCTTTTCAGGAAAGCTTCGACCTCGTCGCGCTTGTAGCCCTTGTCCAGCGCGTATTGCTTGAGATCCTCGACCTTCGACCAGACCACGAACATGCGGGCCGAGATGGTCGGGCAGGTCTTGCGGATCACGTCGCCGATGCGGCCGGCGCGCAGGCTGTCATTGATGTGCTTTTCCTGGTTCAGCGGCTCCATCGCCAGGGCGGGCGCGGCAAGACCGGCCGAAAGGGCCAGGGTCAGAAGAAGTCGTTTCATGGCAGAAGCTCCGTGTGCTGCTCTGCCCGCAGACACCGGGGCTGCCCCCCGCGCGCCCGGGCCGGGGCATTCTGCCAAAAGCGCAAGCCCATGGGAAAGCACGACCCCGTGCTGTTGCGAAGCGCCGCGCAGGCTGAAATCTTTCGTGAAAGCCGTCATGCGCAGGCCCCCCGGAACAGCCAGGCGCCCGCCGCCTGGTAGCCGCCGATGGCGGTTTCCTGAAAACGCCCGCCTGCCGCAAGGCAACCCTCACGCGCCGCCTTCTTGGCCAGCGCGCCCTCGTCGAAGGCCATTCGCCCTGCCGCCCGCGTCACCGCCACGGCCTGGCCCGCCACGGGCTTTGCCCCCGCCGCTGTCAGCATCAGCCCCGGCGCATCCGGCACCACGCGGGCGAGGAACGCCTCGGTCCCGACCATGACCTGGTGATCGCCCGACCGTGCCTGTCCGTCCCGCGACGCAACCGAAGGCGCCACGCAGGCCGCGAGCGCCAACGCCGATGCAACAGGGGCCAGACGCACGGGCACGGTCATTTACAGCCCCCCGCCACGGTCCAGCTGCCATCCGCCGCCAGCATCGGCGGCAATCCGTCGTCAAAGCTCAGCCCGACCTCGTGGCACGCGTCGCGGCCCAGTTCAGCCACGACATAGCCCTGATCGGCCATGCTTTCCCCATCCGTGCGGCGCAGCCGCAGATCGGCGGGGGCATTGTCCTTCTGGCTGACTTCGGCGGTATAATCCGTCCCGGCAACCGCCAGCGGCACCGCCACATAGCCCGGATCCACCGCCTCGGCTTCGCCCGCCCCTTCCGTCTTGACAGGCTCGCCCTCGGCCCGGGCGGGCAAACCGCCGGGCATCAGGAAAGCCGCAAGAAGAAGGGCACGCAGCATCACTCGGCCGCCACAGCCGAGATACGGCCGGTGCGCTTGGCCTTGATCCGGTCCTCGATCTCGTCGCGGAAGGCCCGGATCAGGCCCTGGATCGGCCAGGCCGCCGCATCGCCAAGGGCGCAGATCGTATGGCCCTCGACCTGCTTGGTCACCGACAGAAGCATGTCGATTTCCTCGACCTCGGCCTCGCCCTTCACCAGCCGGTCCATGACCCGCATCATCCAGCCCGTGCCTTCGCGGCAGGGCGTGCACTGGCCGCAGGATTCGTGCTTGTAGAATTTCGACAGCCGCCAGATCGCCTTGATCACATCGGTCGACTGATCCATCACGATCACCGCCGCCGTGCCCAGGCCCGAGCGCTGCTCGCGCAGCCAGTCGAAATCCATGATCGCATCGTCGCATTGCGACGCGGTCAAGAGCGGCACCGACGACCCGCCCGGGATCACCGCCTTGAGGTTCTTCCAGCCGCCGCGCACGCCGCCGCAATGCTCTTCAAGCAATTGCTTCAGCGGGATCGACATCGCCTCTTCGACGACGCAGGGCGCATTCACATGGCCCGAAATGCCGAAGAGCTTGGTCCCGGTGTTGTTCGGCCGCCCGAACGAGGCGAACCATTCCGCGCCTCGGCGCAGGATCGTCGGCACGACGGCGATGGACTCGACGTTGTTCACCGTGGTCGGGCAACCATACAGGCCCGAGCCCGCCGGGAAGGGCGGCTTCATCCGCGGCATGCCCTTCTTGCCCTCAAGGCTTTCCAGAAGGGCGGTTTCCTCGCCGCAGATATAGGCGCCCGCGCCGTGATGCAGGTAGCAGTCGAAATCCCAGCCCGACTTGGCGGCATTCTTGCCCAGAAGCCCCGCGTCATAGCATTCGTCGATCGCCGCCTGCAGCGCCTCGCGCTCGCGGATGTATTCGCCGCGCAGATAGATGTAGCAGGTGTTCGCCCCCATCGCGAAACTGGCGATCAGCGCCCCTTCGATCAGCGTATGGGGGTCATGCCGCATGATCTCGCGGTCCTTGCAGGTGCCCGGCTCCGACTCGTCGGCATTGATCACCAGATAGGACGGGCGGCCATCCGATTGCTTGGGCATGAAGGACCATTTCAGCCCAGTCGGGAAGCCCGCGCCGCCGCGCCCGCGCAGACCCGAGGCCTTGACCTGCTCGATGATCGTGTCGCGGCCGCGCTGGATGATCTCGGCTGTGCCATCCCAATGGCCGCGCTTCATAGCGCCTTTCAGGCTGCGGTCATGCATCCCGTAAAGATTGGTGAAGATCCGGTCCTGATCCTTGAGCATCTTACTTCCTTATCCCCGGCGCGCGCGCCAGATCTGGTAGGTCACGACCAGCGCCCAGAAGAACGCGGCCAGGGCGGCGAAGTCGAAGAGGAAGGCATAGCGGGTATCCCACCCGAAATGCCCGCCCAGCCATTGCGCGCCCATCCAGCCCAGCATGGTCACGGCGATGACGATGGCGACAAGGCGTGCCTGCCCTGCCCATCTGTCCTTCTCCGGCCCCTGCCCTTGCGGCTTGCGCATCTTCGACTTCACCTCAGTAGTCATTGGTCTTGGCGCGTTCGCGGAACGCCTCAAGCCCGTCCGTCACGATGATCTTCGCCTGCGCGACCCAGCGGTCGCGGGCGATGCGGCCCTTGAAACGGGCCATCTCCCCGTCGATCCAGGCCACGTCCTGGTCGGTCCATTCGGCAATCTGGTCGAAATGCCAGACGCCCATGCCGTTGATCTGCGCTTCCAGCGCCGGGCCGATGCCCTCGATTTCCTTGAGATCGTCAGCCTTGCCACCACGCGGCGCGGCAAGCTTGGACGGGCCGTCATAGGGCTTTGCCTTGGCCACCTTGGGCTTGGGCGCGGCTTTCGCCTTTGCCGGCGCGGCCACCTTGGGCTTGACTGCCGCCTTGGCCCGCGATGCGGCTGCGGGTTTCGGCGCAGGGGCCGCCGCGTCCAAGGGCGCGCTGATGGCCACAGGCTCCGCAGCCCGTTCTGGCACAGGCGCAGGTTCTGGCACAGGCTCTGGCGCGGGGGGCACAGGCGCGGCCGCCGTCGTCATCTCGGGCGGGGCGGGCGGGTTCGGCGTCGAGAAAGGCATGGCGGGGGCAACGGACGGGGCAGCTTCCGGCTGGTCAGGCGCGGATGCGCCCGCGAATTCCACCGGTTCCCGGCCAGCGAAGACCACGGCCAGCAGCAGGACGATCACCGCCACCACGATCCCGATCAGCACCGCAAGCCAGAAACCGTGATGCAGGGCCAGTTTGGCCAGAACAAAGGCAAGCAGACCGCAGACTGCGGCCCAGACATAGCGGCTGTTCGAGGACTTGGCTGCGGTCATTCGCGCTTACTCCCTTCCCTGATCCGTTAGCCTTCCCTTACGCCTCGCCGCGACCGATCCGCTCGGCCTCGGCAATCGAACCGCCCGCCGCCAGATGTTTCGCCTGCGCAACCCAGCGATCGCGGCTCACGCGGCCCTTGAACCCCTCAAGATTCTCATCGACCCAGGCCACTTCCGCGGGCGTCCAGGCGGCGATCTGGTCAAAATGGTAAAAGCCCAGCCGGTTGCACAAAGCCTCGAGCTTGGGGCCGATGCCCCAGATCAGCTTAAGGTCATCGGCCTTGCCGCCGCGCGCCGCCGCCAGGGCGGCAGGCTTCTGGCCAGCCTCGACGGGCGCAGCCGCCGGAACCGCTGCCTTGGCTTTTGCCGTCGTCGCGGGCGTGATCGGCGTGCCTGCGGCAGTCGCCGCCTTGCCCTTGGGCGCCGGAGCCTTGGCTTCGGGCGTCGCGGCGGGCGTCGCCTCGGGGGCATTGCCATCGGTCTCGGGCTTGCCCGTCGATTTCGCCGGGGCCTCCTGGACGGTCACGCCCGTCTCATCCGCCTTGGCCCGTTTGCCGGGCGTCGGCTCGGCCCCGGGGGCCGCCGCCTTCTTCGCCGCTTCCGGCTTGCCCAGCCAGGGCGTCGAAAGCGGCACCTCGGTCCCGTCGATCCGCTTGACGCTGTCGCCGATATCCACGGCCAGCTGTGCCGAAGCGTTGTATTGCTTGCGACCCGACTCGAATTCCTTGAGCGAGGTCAGCCCGGTCAGCGGCTCGGCGGCATAGCGGCCATTCTGTGGCCCCGGCACCGGCACTTCGCCCGTCGAGAAGCGCCCGATCAATTCGCGCAGCTTCTCGGCGGTCAGGTCTTCGTAATAATCCTTGCCGATCTGGGCCATGGGCGCATTGGCGCAGGCGCCCATGCATTCCACCTCTTCCCAGCTGAACTTGCCATCGGCCGACAGCGTATGCGGCGTCTTGGAGACCAGTTCCTTGCAGACGGCGATCAGGTCCTCGGCGCCGCAGATCATGCAGGACGTCGTGCCGCAGATCTGGATATGCGCGACCGTGCCAACGGGTTGAAGCTGGAACATGAAGTAGAAGGTCGCCACTTCCAGCACGCGGATATAGGCCATGCCCAGCATCTGCGCGACATGCTCGATGGCGGGGCGCGACAGCCAGCCTTCCTGCTCCTGCGCCCGCCACAGAAGCGGGATCACCGCGCTGGCCTGACGGCCCTCGGGATATTTGGTGATCTGGCCCTTGGCCCAGGCGAGGTTCGCGGGCGTGAAGGCAAAGCTTTCGGGTTGGACCGGGTGAAGACGGCGCAGCATTACAGTTTTTGTCCTTCAGCACATGTCAAGGAGAAGGTGTCGGCATTCTGGGCAGCTATGCTCGCAGAAATCTGCCTCTCGTTCGCGACCATAACGGTCTGCATCGACGAAAAGCACTTCTCCAGACCCTCTTTCGGGAAGTCTGTCAGTCCCAGTTCGATATAGGCCACGATCCGCCGGCCAGACATCGAGATCGGCACATCCCTGGTCCTGGCATAGGTGCCCAGAGAAAAGAGTTTGCCGAAGCCGGTGGCCGGCTTCTTGGTCGTCCGCTCAACCTGCAGCGCGCATACGACGTGATCGGCATTGCGAACGTCCAACTCCGTGCCCAGCGCCGCTTTCGGGAAAGCGCACGTCAACTCGGAATAGATCAGGCTCTCATCGGCCCAAGCGCCCGTGGCAAAGCCCACGGTCGCCGCGCAAAGAGCGGGCGAAGCTTTCACCGATCTACCTCCCCGAACACGATGTCCATCGTGCCGATGATGGCGGACACATCGGCCAGCTGGTGGCCCTTGCAGATGTAGTCCATGGATTGCAGGTGCAGGAAGCCCGGGGCGCGGATCTTGGCGCGGTAGGGCTTGTTGCTGCCATCGGCGACCAGATAGACGCCGAATTCCCCCTTCGGGGCCTCGACCGCGGCATAGACCTCACCGGCCGGCACGTGGAAGCCTTCGGTGTACAGCTTGAAGTGATGGATCAGCGCTTCCATCGAGGTCTTCATCTCGCCCCGCGGCGGCGGCGTGATCTTGCCCCGCGCCAGGATATCGCCCTGCCCTTCGGGCGCGCGCAGCTTGGCCAGCGCCTGTTTGATGATCCGGGTCGACTCGCGCATCTCGGCCATGCGGCAGAGATAGCGGTCATAGCAGTCACCGTTCTTGCCGACCGGGATCTTGAAGTCGAACTCGTCATAGCATTCATAGGGCTGCGCCCGGCGCAGGTCCCAGGCCAGGCCCGATCCGCGCACCATGACACCGGAATAGCCCCAGTCCTGAATGTCCTTCTCGGTCACGATGCCGATATCGGCATTGCGCTGCTTGAAGATGCGGTTCTCGGTCAGAAGCCCGTCGATATCG
Source organism: Neotabrizicola paludis (assembly GCF_044142105.1). Taxonomy (NCBI): domain Bacteria; kingdom Pseudomonadati; phylum Pseudomonadota; class Alphaproteobacteria; order Rhodobacterales; family Paracoccaceae; genus Neotabrizicola; species Neotabrizicola paludis. Next base: position 329,821 of record NZ_JBGTYM010000001.1, on the reverse strand, counting down.
TCCAGCACCTTGGGGAAATGATCCGCCCAGGCGTCGATATCATCCAGAAGCGCCGGCGTCAGATCCTGATGCACGCCGCCGGGTCGGAAATAGGCGGCATGCAGCCGCGCCCCACAGGCCCGCTCGTAGAAGATCATCAGCTTCTCGCGTTCCTCAAAGCCCCAGAGCGGCGGCGTCAGCGCCCCCACGTCCATGGCCTGGGTCGTCACGTTGAGCAGATGGTTCAGAACCCGGCCGATTTCCGAATACAGAACGCGGATCAGGCTGGCCCGGCGTGGCACCTTGACCCCGGTCAGCCGCTCGATCGCCAGGCACCAGGCATGTTCCTGGTTCATCGGCGCCACATAGTCCAGCCGATCAAAATACGGCAGGTTCTGCAGATAGGTGCGGCTTTCCATCAGCTTCTCGGTGCCGCGATGCAGCAGGCCGATATGCGGATCGCAGCGTTCCACGATCTCGCCATCCAGCTCCAGCACCAGACGCAAGACGCCATGCGCCGCCGGGTGCTGCGGCCCGAAGTTGATGTTGAAATTGCGGATGCGCTGTTCGCTCGTCTCGATGTCCATCGAGCCGTCGTCATAGGTGTTGCGCCGGATATCCCCGTCCATCGGTCAGTTCCCTCCTTCGGGACTGGAGGCGTATTGCGCCATGAACTCGGCCTCGGTCATGGTGGTGGTCGCCCCCGCCAGCGCATAGCTGCCGGGCTTGCAATCGATGAAAAGCTCATGGGTGACCGGATAGCGGCCCGGATCGGCAAAGGCCTGCACCGAGGCAAAGGCCATCTTGCCATCGCGCGACAGCCAGGCCAGCGACGAGCCGCAGCGCGAACAGAAGGCGCGCTCGCCCCATTCGCTCGACTGGTAGCGGCTCACCGGCGCATCCGCGGCAAACTCAAGACTGCCCGAGCAGTCGGTGACGATGAACATCCCGCCCGAGAATTTGCGGCACATGCTGCAATGGCAGACGCCCGCCGCCGCTTCCGCGACATCCGCGGTGAAGGTCGAGGCGCCGCACAGGCAGGTTCCGGTCTCCTGCGCCATCACTTCGCCGCCTTCTGATCGCCGGGCAGAATGTATTCCGCCCCTTCCCAGGGGGACATGAAGTCGAACTGCCGGTATTCCTGGACCAGTTTCACCGGCTCATAGACCACGCGCTTCTGCGCCTCGTCATAGCGAACCTCGACATAGCCCGTCGTCGGGAAATCCTTCCGCAGCGGATGGCCGCGGAACCCGTAATCGGTCAACAGGCGCCGCAGGTCCGGGTGGCCCGAGAACAGGATGCCGAACATGTCGAAGACTTCGCGCTCGAACCAGTTCGCGCTGGGATGCAGCGGAATGATCGAGGGCACCATCTCATCTTCGCGCACCGCCACTTTCACGCGGATGCGCTGGTTCCGGTACATCGACAGGAAGTGATAAACCACGTCAAAGCGCGCTGCGCGCTCCGGGCGATCGATCGCGGTGATATCGACCAGCGACGAGAACCGGCAGGCCGTGTCGTCGCGCAGAAATTCGATCAAGCCTTCCAGCTCCGACCGTGCCGTGGTCACGGTCAGCTCGCCGAAGGCGACCTCAGAGGACAGCACGGCATCGGGGCGCTTCAGCGCGATCAGGCCTGCAAGTTCATTCAGGGCTTCGCTCATCGCCTTACCTCACCAAAGTGCCGGTGCGGCGGATCTTCCGCTGCAATTGCAGGATGCCGTAAAGCAGCGCCTCGGCCGTGGGCGGGCAGCCCGGCACATAGACGTCGATCGGCACCACGCGGTCGCAGCCGCGCACCACCGAATAGCTGTAATGGTAATAGCCGCCGCCATTGGCGCAGGATCCCATCGAGATCACATAGCGCGGCTCGGGCATCTGGTCATAGACCTTGCGCAAGGCCGGGGCCATCTTGTTGGTCAAAGTGCCCGCGACGATCATCAGGTCCGACTGGCGCGGCGAGGCGCGCGGCGCGGTGCCGAAGCGTTCCAGATCATAGCGCGGCATGGCGACATGCATCATCTCGACGGCGCAGCAGGCCAGGCCGAAGGTCATCCAGTGCAAGGACCCGATCCGCGCCCAGTTGATGATGTCCTCGGTCGAGGTCAGCAGAAAACCCTTGTCCTGCAACTCGCGGTTCAGGGCCTGGACCGCAACCTCATGGTCGCCGCCCGCATGGTTCGCGGAAGTGCTCACTCCCATTCCAGGGCCCCTTTCTTCCATTCATAGGCGAAGCCCACCGTCAGCACGGCCAGGAACACCATCATCGACCAGAAGGCCACCATCGAGATCTCGCCAAAGGCGACCGCCCAGGGGAAAAGGAAGGCCACTTCCAGATCGAAGATGATGAACAGGATCGAGACGAGGTAGAAGCGCACGTCGAACTTCATCCGCGCATCGTCAAAGGCGTTGAACCCGCACTCATAGGCGCTGACCTTTTCGGGGTCGGGATTGCGCACCGCGATCAGCGCGGCGGCAAGGATCAAGACAAGACCCAGGCCCACCGCAATCGCAAGAAGAATGAGGATGGGCAGATACTCTCGGAGAAGCGCGTCCACGAGATGCTCCTTCAGCTGGCGACAGCGAGCTGCGGGCCCGACAAGGCCCGCTATGTACTCTGGTTTCGTTTAGCGCGCGCCCCGGTCGGGGTCAACGCAGCCCGAGGGCTTTTCGCGGCATCGCGGCAACGGAATTCGCGGCAACCGCGCAGGTTTCCGTCCCGCGCCTGGGGCGCATGCCGTGGTCCGGGGCAAATGCGGCAGGCGCGACTCGGCAGGCCGGGAAAACCGCACCTTGACCGGCGGGCCGCAACCGCATTGCCTTGGCGCATCGAAGATGTACCGAGATCGCCATGTCCAAGCTTCCCGCCCTGCTCCTGCTCTGCCTCGCCCCCCTGCCTGCCCTGGCGCAGGACTGTCCTGTCGATCCCCAGGCGGTCGAGGCCGCCATTGCCCGGCTCGAGCCACGCTATGGGATGGTCCTGTCGGATATCGGCTGCGACGCCCCCACCGTTCCGGCGCATGTGATGATGTGCGACACCGGTGAAGGGCCGAACCCGCTTTTGTGGCGCATGGGGCGGCTCGACGATCTGGCCTGGGTCTATGCGGTCGAGAATGCCTCCGGGCAGGAGATCGACCTGATGAACCCGCCGCGCGACGACGCCTTCCTTGCCGCCCGCGATGCCTGCACCGATGCCGCCTGCCTGTGCCAGGCGCTGATCGGGCATACCAATGACAGCCTCGGCGGCATGTCGCCCTATCCGCAATAGGTCAAATTCCTACCACAAGGTTAATTCGACCAGCTCAAGCTGTTGAAATCCTTGATACAGGCACCCTGTCCCCGCGTGGGACAGCGGTCAATCCGCCAGCGGCGCCGCTACATTTTCCACCGTCTCGGCCTGGCCCACCGCCAGCACCTCGGCCCGGATGATCCGCGCGATCAGCGCCACATCCTCGGGACTGAAGGTTAGGGGCAGCCGCATGTCGATCAGCCCGGCCAGCACGCGGTCGGTCTGCGGACAGGGCTGCGGCTTGGCATAGGCCCAATGTTCATAGCGGCTGGTGAAGGCAACCGGCTCGGGCGCGCCGAACCATTTCATCTCCACCCCCCGCGCCGCGCAGCGGGCGACCAGCGCATTGACCCGCGCCGCCTCCCAGCCCGGCAGCAGGAATTGGAAGGACGAGCCCATGTAGCGCTCTTCCTCGGGCCGCGGAATCAGCCGCAACCCGGGCGTCGCCGCCAGCCCCGCCTCCATCCCGCGATAGAGGGTCGCCCAGCGGTCGCGCCGCTCGGCCAGCATCCCGATCTGCGGCCGCAGCACCGCCGCGCGCAGATTGTCCATCCGGCCCGATACATTCGGCACCTCAAGCCTCAGCCGCCGGAACACCTCTTCCCCCGGCGCGGCGCGATGCCGACCATAAAGCATGTAGCTGCCCGAGAGCAGGATCATCCGCGCCGCCATTTCGGCATCGTCGGTGACCAGAAGCCCGCCCTCGCCCGAATTCATATGCTTGTAGGTCTGGGTCGAATAGCAGCCGATCAGCCCGTGCCGCCCACTTGGCACGCCCCGCCATTCCGCCCCCATCGTATGGGCGCAATCCTCGATCACCGTCACGCCCAGATCGCCGCAGATCGCCATCAGCCGGTCCATGTCGCAGACATGCCCCCGCATATGCGACAGAAGCAGCAGCCGCGCGCCAGAGGCCTTGGCCTTCAGCACCAGATCGTCCAGATCCAGCACCAGATCCTCGGTCACCTCGACCAGCACCGGATGCCCGCCCGCGGCCGCGATCGCCCCGGGCACCGGCGCAAGGGTGAAGGCGTTGGACAGAACCGGCTCGCCCTGCTGTACCCCGCAGGCCCGCAAGGCGCAGCCCATCGCATAGCCGCCCGAAGCCACAGCCAGGCAATAGCGCGCCCCGGTGAAGGCGGCGAATTCCTCTTCCAGAAGCGCCGCCTCGGCAATCTCGCCCGGCGCGGTGTTGTAGCGGTGCAGCCGCCCATGGCCCATCACGGCCAGCGCCGCCGCGATGCCCGCCTCGGGGATCGGCTCCTGCTGGGTGAAAGCGCCGGTAAAGCGCTCCATCAGTGATCCTCCCGCCGGGTCAGGGCGACGAACATGACCAGCGCCACAAGGATGAACGCGCCCGCCACGAAAAACGCCATGCCCGGCGACTGCCAGTCCCGCCCCTCGGCCATGAAATGCGCGAAGATCTGGCTGAACACGATGGTCCCCGCCAGCATCGCGATATTGGTGATGGCCGAGATGCCGCCCTGCAACTCTCCCTGCGCATCTTCGGGCACTTTCTTCGACATCATCGCCGTCATCATCGGATGAACGAACCCCTCCGGCCCATGCACCAGCATCAGCACGACGACGAAACTCAGCCCCGTCGCAAATCCATAGCCGGTGCAGGCCAGAACCGCACAGACCAGGCCGATCAGTGCGGTCCGATATTCGCCAAACGCAGCGACGAAGCGCCCGGTCAGCCCGCCCTGGAACCCGGCCATGATCAGGCCGAAAATCGCCAGCGTCAGCCCGACCATCCCCTCGGACCAGCCGAACCGCGCGATGCCCCAGAAAGCCCAGATCGCCGGATAGACCGAGGTGGCGAAAAAGAACATGCCCAGCACCAGGCACATCGGCAAGACGCCCGGATAGGTCGCGAAGACGCGGAAGGCGCCGAAGGGATTGGCGCGCCACAGTTCAAAGGGGCGGCGGTTTTCAGGCGCCAGCGTCTCGGGCAGCACGAACCAGCCATAGACGAAATTGATCATCGACACGGCCGCGGCCACATAGAAGGGCACGCGCGGGCCGAACTCTCCCAACAATCCGCCAAGTGCCGGCCCGATCACGAAGCCCAGACCGAAAGCCGCGCCCATCAGGCCGAAGGCCTTGGCCCGTTCCTCGGGTGCCGTCACATCGGCGATGAAGGCATTGGCGATCACCCAGCTTGACCCGCAGACCCCGGCCAGCACCCGCCCCACGAACAGCCATTCCAGATTGGGCGCCAGCGCCGAGAGCAGGAAATCCGCGCCCAGCCCGAAGATCGCCAGCAACAGCAAGGGCCGCCGTCCGAAACGGTCGGCAAGATTGCCCGCCAGTGGCGCACAGAAGAACTGCGCCAGCGAGAAAGCCGCGAACATCCAGCCGCCAATCGCCGCCGCCCGGTCGATACCGACATGGCCGACATCCTCGATCAGCTTGGGCAGGACCGGCATGATGATGCCAAAGCCCACCATGTCCAGAAACACGGTGATAAGGACAAACGTCACCGCATGGCGCGAACGCCCCGCTGGGGTGGGCTGGGCGGAAAGGGGCGCGGGGTCGGAGGTCATGACGGCGCAAGCTATTCTCGGGCGCGAGGGCTGTCAAATGATCCTCTGATGACGGGATTTGTCACGGGCAGTCGCCCGATCCGCGGGCTATTGCCTTGGCATCGAAACGATATCTGCCGAAAGACAAGTCCATGCGCCTGCCCCAGCTTCTTGCCCTTGCCGCCGTGACCGCCCTTGGCCTTGGCTTCGGCCTGCCCATGCCCGCGCCGCAAGCGCCCCAAGATGGCGCGCCGCGCCTGTCCGCCGCCAAGGCCGAACCTGCCGCCCCGCGCGATCTGCGCCCGCTGAAATTCTCGCTGTAAGGAGCCCGCGATGACCCGCTTTCTGACCACCGCCGCCGCCGTTCTTGGCCTCACGCTCGCGGCCAGCCTGCCCGCCCGCGCCGATCTGGTGATCGAAGGCCGCGCCGCCCAGGCGCTGCATTGCTCGGCGCTGCTCTATATCGTCTCGGACATGCTGTACGAGGGCGGCTACCTGACCCGCGCCGACCGCGATTGGGCCCAGACCGGCGCGGCGCAGATGTTGGCCTATGTTCCCGGCACCAATGACCAGAAGGTCCAGGCCATGCAGCAGCGCTTCAACAAGATCTTCCGCAGCCGCAGCCTGCCTCAGCTTCTGAACGAATTCGACAAGACCGCGCCCTGGTGCGCCAAGACCTTTCTCTGACCCGCCATTTCAGCAGGACTTTGCCCCAAAAGTCATTTGAGCAGCCGGGCCGCCAACGCGGGCAAATCCGCAAAGCGGTCCAGCAAAGCCTCGGGCCGGAGGCGTGCGATCCCCTCGCCCTCCGGCCCGAAGGTGACCAGCGCGCAGGGCACGCCCACCGCCCGCGCCGTCTTGGCATCGGTCTCTGTATCGCCGATCAGCATCGAACGCCGCACGTCGCCCCCGGCCTGCGTCACCGCCGCGACATAGGGCGCGGGGTCGGGCTTGCGGGTCGGCAAGGTGTCGGCCCCGATCATCGCCCCGAACAACCCCCGCACACCCAGCCGCTTCAGCAGCTCTTCGGCCAGGGCGGCGGGCTTGTTGGTGCAGATCGACACGGCATGGCCGCTGGCACGCAGCGCCTCGACCGCCTCGACCGCGCCCGGGTAAAGCCTTGTATGGGTGTCGATCCCCTCGGCATAGGCCACCAGAAGGCGCGGATACCAGTCATCGACCTGGCGCTCATCCACGTCACCCTGGCGCGAAAAGCCCAGCCGCAGCATGGCGCGGCCGCCATGAAAGGCGGTCAGGCTGTCGGCCCGCGTCAGCAGATCGCCCGCGCCCATCTGACGGAAACAGGCATTGGCCGCCGCCAGAAGATCGGCGGATGTGTCAGCAAGCGTGCCATCCAGATCAAAGACCACGCATTTCGCGCCGGATTTCTGCTCTTGCAACATGCCGCAACCCTTGGTGAAACCCGCCCCCTTGGCGAGTGCCTGCCCCCCGCGTAGAACGGGGCCAAAGGAAAAGCCACCCCGGCCCAGCCGGGGAAGGAAAAAGAAAGGGGCAGTATGCCGGTTTCGCTGATCATCCTGGCCGCGGGTCAGGGCACGCGGATGAATTCCGAACGCCCGAAGGTTCTGCACAAGCTGGCTGCCGCCCCGCTTTTGCACCACGCCATGGCGGCGGCGCGCGCCCTTGATCCGGCCCGGACCGTGGTCGTCGCGGGCCATGGCGCCGAAGCGGTGGCCAAATCGGCCCGCGCCTTTGACGAAACCGCCGAAATCGTCTTGCAGGACGAACAGCTTGGCACCGGCCATGCCGTCGCACAGGCCGCGCCGCTTCTTGCAGACGCGCCCGGCGAGGCGATCGTCCTTTACGGCGACACGCCCTTCATCCGGGCCGAGACGCTGGAAGCCATGCTCGAGGCGCGGGCGCGCCATGCCGTCGTCGTCCTGGGTTTCGAAGCCCGCGATCCCGGCCGCTACGGTCGCTTGATCCTGGATGGCGACAGCTTGGCGCGCATCGTCGAATATAAGGATGCGTCAGATGCGGAACGCGCCGTAACGCTTTGCAATTCCGGCGTGATCTGCGCCAGTGCCAAGGATCTTTTCACCCTGGTCGCCGATCTTTCCAATGACAATGCGGCGGGCGAATATTACCTGACCGACATCGTCGCCCTAGCCCGAGCGCGTGGCTTGTCGGCAGGCGTGGTAATCTGCGACGAGGCCGAGACGCTGGGCATCAACACCCGCGCGCAACTGGCTGAGGCGGAGGCCGAATTCCAGCGCCGCGCCCGCGCCGAGGCGCTGGAGAACGGCGTCACCCTGACCGCGCCCGACACCGTCTTCTTCGCGCTTGACACTTTCATCGGCCGCGACGCGGTGATCGGCCCCAATGTGATCTTCGGCCCCGGCGTCACCATCGAATCCGAAGCCGAGATCAAGGGCTTCTGCCACCTGGAAGGCGCCCATGTCTCGCGCGGGGCCGATGTCGGCCCCTTCGCCCGGCTGCGGCCCGGGGCGGAACTGGCCGAAGACGTTCATGTCGGCAATTTCGTCGAGATCAAGAACGCCATCCTCGACGAAGGCGTGAAGGTCGGCCACCTGACCTATCTGGGCGATGCCCATATCGGCGAGCACACGAATATCGGCGCGGGCACCGTGACCTGCAATTATGACGGCGTGATGAAGCACCGCACGGTGATCGGCAAACGCGCCTTCATCGGTTCGGACACGATGCTGGTCGCCCCGGTGACTGTGGGTGACGGTGCGCTGACCGGCTCGGGCTCGGTGATCACCGAGGATGTGCCGCCCGAAGCCGTTGCCATCGGCCGCGCCCGGCAGGTCACCAAACCGGGTCTCGCCACCAAACTCATGGACAAACTGCGCGCCCTCAAGGCTGCGAAACAGAAGGGATAATCCCCATGTGCGGAATCGTCGGCGTTCTGGGCAATCACGAGGTCGCCCCCCTTTTGGTCGAGGCGCTCAAGCGACTGGAATATCGCGGCTATGACTCGGCCGGGATCGCCACGGTGAATGGCGGCAAGCTGGATCGCCGCCGCGCCGTGGGCAAGCTGGTGAACCTGTCGGACCTGCTGGTCCATGAACCGCTGGCCGGGAAATCCGGCATCGGTCATACCCGCTGGGCCACCCATGGCGCGGCGACCGTGAAGAACGCCCACCCGCATCGCGCCGGGGGTGTCGCCGTGGTACACAACGGAATCATCGAGAATTTCCGTGACTTGCGCGCCGAACTTGAAGCCTCGGGCTACGTGCAGGAATCCGAGACCGATACAGAAACCGTGGCTTTGCTGGTCCGCCGCGCCCTGGATGGCGGCGCCACCCCGGTCGAGGCCGCGCGCGACACGCTGAAACGCCTGCACGGCGCCTTCGCGCTGTGCTTCCTGTTCGACGGGCAGGACGACCTGATGATCGCCGCCCGCAAGGGCAGCCCGCTTGCCATCGGCTGGGGCGAGGGTGAAATGTTCGTCGGCTCCGACGCCATCGCGCTGGCGCCGATGACCGACCGCATCACCTATCTGGAAGAGGGCGACTGGGCCGTCGTGACCCGCAAGGGCGCCGAAATCTTCGACGTTCAGGACCGCCGCGCCAACCGGCCCGAAACCCGCGTGCAGCTCGATGCCACCCGCATCGAGAAAGCCGGCTACAAGCATTTCATGGCCAAGGAAATCGCCGAACAGCCCGTCGTCCTGGCCGATGCGCTGAAGCATTATGTCGGCGGCGACGCCAGCCTGCGCCTGCCCGAGGGCCTGTCCTTCAAGGGGATCGAACGGATCACGCTGGTCGCCTGTGGCACCGCCTCCTATGCCTGCCATGTCGCGAAATACTGGTTCGAACAGATCGCGGGCCTGCCCGCCGAAATCGACGTGGCCTCGGAATTCCGCTATCGCGACCCGGTCCTGTCGGACCGCGCCATGGCCGTTTTCGTCAGCCAGTCGGGCGAAACCGCCGATACGCTCGCCGCGCTGCGCCACGTGAAGGAAAAGGTCGCGCAGGTCGTGGCGGTGGTGAATGTTCCCACCTCCTCCATCGCGCGCGAGGCCGATCTGGCCCTGCCGATCCTTGCCGGGATCGAGGTCGGCGTCGCCTCGACCAAGGCCTTCACCTGCCAATTGACGGTCCTTGCCCTGATGGCGCTCAAGGCGGCGCAGGATCGCGGCGTGATCACGCCCGAACATCTCGCTCAACGGCTTGAGGAACTTCGCGCCCTGCCAGGGCTGATGAACGCCGCCCTTGGCCTGTCGGATGTGGTGGCCAAGGTGGCGAAGGATCTGGCCAAGGCGCAGGACATCCTTTTCCTGGGGCGCGGCCCGATGTTCCCTCTCGCCCTGGAAGGTGCGCTGAAGCTGAAGGAAATCAGCTATATCCACGCCGAAGGTTATGCATCGGGCGAACTGAAACACGGCCCGATCGCCCTGATCGACGCGCAGGTCCCGGTCATCGTTCTGGCCCCGAAGGATGCGCTTTACGAGAAAACCGTCTCGAACATGCAAGAGGTCATGGCCCGCAACGGCAAGGTGCTGCTCCTCTCCGACGCGGCGGGGATCGAGACCGCTGGCCAGGGCACCTGGAAGACGCTGACTTTGCCGGAGGTCGCGCCGGTCTGGGCGCCGATCCTTTACGCCATCCCGGCGCAGCTTCTCGCCTATCACACCGCCATCGCCAAGGGCACCGATGTCGACCAGCCGCGCAACCTGGCGAAATCGGTGACGGTGGAATAGCCGCCTCCCCTTGCCCCTGCCCCCGGACCGGCGCATTTTGCGCCGGAACGGAGCACCCAGATGGCCAAGCAATTCCCTGCCTTTACCCAGGATCAGATCGCCTTTGTCGCAGCCCAGCCGGTCTATTTCGTCGCCACCTCCGCCCCGGGCGCGCGGATCAACCTGTCACCCAAGGGTATGGACAGCCTGCGCATCCTGGGCGCGAACCGGCTGATCTGGGCCAATGCGACCGGATCGGGCAACGAGACTGCGGCGCATCTGCCGCTTGATCCGCGCATGACGGTGATGTGGTGCAGCTTCTCCACCCGCCCGCTGATCCTGCGCGCCTATGGAACGGCGCGCGTCCTGCACCGTGACCATGCCGAATTCGCCGCGCTGGCCGCACTGCTGCCCGACCTGCCCGGCCTGCGGCAAATCTACGATCTTGCGGTCGATCTCGTGCAAACCTCCTGCGGCTATGCCGTCCCCACGATGGAAAACGCCGCCGAACGCCCCGTCCTGCGCAACTGGGCCATCGGCAAGGGGCCGGATGGCCTTGCCGAGTATTGGGACACGCGCAACCGCGCCAGCCTCGATGGTCTGGCGACAGGGATCGAGGCCAATCTGTCATGACCCCGCTCGATCAGCTTCTGGCGCTGGAAGATGCCGGCCGCGCCGCCACGGCGGCCGACTATCACAAGGCCCCGCGCCGCTATCTCGGCCTTGCCGTGCCGCAGGTCGAAGAGCTGGTCGCCACCTGGCGGGCCGAGCGCGACATTGCGGGCCGCGTGGCGCTGGCGGCGGAGCTTTGGGACAGCGACATCCATGAGGCCCGCATCGCGGCGGCCAAACTGCTGACCCAGGCGCGGATGCAGCCCGATGACGCGGTCTGGGCGCAGTTCCTGTCCTGGGTGCCGCAATTCGACGCCTGGGCCATCGCCGATACCGCCTGCGACGTCGGCAGCCGCCGCCTGCTGGCCGATCCCGGCCGGATCGACACGGTCGAAGGCTGGACCCGGGATGAAAACAAATGGGTGCGCCGCGCGGCGCTGGTCGTCACCCTGCCCTGGGCCAAGATGGCCTTTCCAAAAGAGCCGGACCTCGCGATCCGCGCCCGCGTTCTGGGCTGGGCGGCGGGCTATGTGCCGGATCGCGACTGGTTCATCCAGAAATCCGTGGCCTGGTGGCTGCGCGACCTGTCGAAGCACGATGCTCAGGCGACCCGCGCCTTCCTGGCCGAACATGGTCCGGCGCTGAAGGCCTTCGCGCGCAAGGAAGCCGCGAAACATCTGCGCGACTGAGCCTTTCCAACGCGGCCTTCCCAAGCCCCGCGCGCCGCGCCATTCTGGCGCTGGCAGCGGGGAGGCATGGCATGGATCTGGGGCTGACGCACAAGGTGGTCCTTGTGACCGGGGGTGGCGCGGGCATAGGCGGGGCGATCTCGCTCGCGCTGGCGCAGGAAGGCGCGGTGCCCGTCATCTTGGCCCGCTCGGCGCCCAAGCCTGAATTTCTGGCAGAGCTGACCACGCTGTCGCCCCGCGCGGGCTGGGTGCAGGCCGAACTGTCCCGCGACGAAGACTGCCGCCGGGCGGTTGCGGAAACCCGCACCCGTTGGGGCCGCATCGACGCGCTGGTGAACAATGCCGGCACCAATGACGGGGTCGGGCTCGAGGCCGGTCCTGCCGCCTTCCGTGCCTCGCTCGACCAGAACCTGCTACATTACTATACGCTGGCCCACCTCTGCCTGAATGATCTCAGGGCGGCCAAGGGCGCGGTCGTGAACATATCCTCGAAAACCGCCCTGACCGGGCAGGGCAACACTTCGGCCTATGTCGCGGCCAAGGCGGCGCAACTGGGCCTGACGCGGGAATGGGCGGCGGCGCTGGCGCCGGACGGGGTGCGGGTCAATGCCGTGATCCCGGCCGAGGTGATGACGCCGATGTATGCCCATTGGCTGGAAAGCTTCCCCGATCCCGAGGCGCAATTGTCAAAGATCGCCGCCCGCATCCCGCTGGGCCGCCGCATGACCCTGGCCGAGGAAATCGCCGCGACCGTGGTTTTCCTCCTGTCCGACCGCGCGGGCCATACGACCGGGCAATGGCTGTTCGTCGATGGCGGCTATGTCCATCTCGACCGCTCGCTCTAGGTCGGGGTCCACTCCGACTTGCAGCTATCCCTTGCGGATCGGGTCGGCCAGCAGCCGCAGCCCGTTCAGCACCACCAGCAGCGTGCCGCCCTCATGGCCCAGCACGGCCAGTGGCAGGGGCAGCTCGAAAAACGCCCCGCCGATGACCAGCACGACCATCGCGCCCAGCGCGAAGACAAGGTTCTGCCGGATCACCCGCGCCGCCCGCCGCGCCAGCCGCCGCGCATCGGCCAGCTGCGCCATATCTTCGGCCATCAGGGCCACATCCGCCGCCTGAAGGGCGACCTCCGACCCCGCCGCCCCCATGGCGATGCCGACATCTGCCCGCGCCAGCGCCGCCGCATCATTGACCCCGTCGCCGACAAAGGCCACCGGCCCCTCTGCCGCCATCGCCTCGACCAGCCGCACCTTGTCGGCGGGCAGAAGACCGGCCTCGATCTCGTCCGGCTTCAATCCCAGCGCCCCGCCCACCCGCAGCGCGACCGGCCGCCGGTCGCCGGTCATCATCACCACGCGGCTGACCCCCGCTTCGCGCAGCGCAACCAGCGCCGCGGCCGAGCTTTCGCGCGGCGCATCGGCCACGGTCGCCGCCCCAAGGATCACTGCACCCCGGCCCAAGAGGACCAGCGTCTCCTCGCCGCTTTCCAGCGCGGCAAGGCGCGGCTCCATCGCCGCACCCATCCGCGCCGACAGCCGCGCATTGCCCGCCCAGAGCGCGCCTTGGTCATCGACCCCGGTGATGCCCTCCGACGGATGCGATTTCACCTCGCGCACCAGCGCAGGCCGCAACCCGCGCGCCGCCACCGCCCGGCGCAGCGCGGCGGCGATCGGATGTTCGCTCTGCGCCTCGATCCCCGCCAGCAGGGTCAAAAAGCGATCCTCATCGCCATCCAGGGCGATCAGGTCGGTCACCTCGGCCCGTCCCGTGGTCAGCGTGCCCGTCTTGTCGAAGGCAAAGGCGCGCACCTCGGCCAGCCGCTCCAGCGCAGCCCCGCCCTTGAACAGCACGCCCCCGCGCGCCGCCGCCGACAGGGCCGACAGGATCGCGGCGGGAACCGAGATCACCACCGCGCAGGGGCTGGCCGCGACCAAAAGCGTCGCCGCGCGGTACAGCGCCTCGGACGGCGCGCGGCCCAGCGCCCAGAAGATGAAGAAGGCCAGCACCGACCCCGCCAGAACCGCCACCGTGTAGCGTTGCCCGAACCAGTCCGAGAAGCGTTCCGACGGCGCCTTGGCCGCCTGCGCCTCGGTCACCAGCCGGATCATCCGCGCCACCGTGCTGTCGGCCAGCGCACGGGTCACCTCGACCACCAGCACCCCGTCCAGATTGACGCAAGCCTCATGCACCGCCGCGCCGGGTTCCTTGTGCACCGGGGCCGCCTCGCCGGTGACGGTCGATTCGTCCATCCGGCCCGTGCCCTCGACCACGCGGCCATCGACCGGAACGCGCGCGCCGGGGCGAAGCACCACATGATCGCCCGGCTTCAGGCTTTCGACCGGCACTTCGGTCACACCCTGCGGCCCCTGCAACAGCGCGAATTCCGGCCGCAACTGCATCAGCGCCTCGACCGCCCGCCGCGCCCGGCCCATCGCCCGATGCTCCAGCGTGCCCGAGATCGAGAACAGCGCCAGCAGCACCGCCCCTTCCAGCCCGGCACCGACCGCCAGCGCCGCCAGCGCCGCCGTGACCATAAGCAGGTCGATATCCAGAACATGGCCCTGCCAAAGCTCGCGCAGCGCGCGCAGCAGGGGCGGCACCCCGCCCGCCAGATAGGCCAGCGCCAGCGCCGCCCAGTAAAGCCCCGGGGGAAGCGGCTGAAGATATTCGTGCAAACCCACCAGCAGCAGACCCAGAAAGGTCAGCCCGGTCAGCGCCATATCCTCGACGCCGTCGCCGCCATGGGAATGTTCCTGTCCCGCCATGCCCCCTTCGTCGCCGGTCGCAGGACTTCTTGCAAGCCGCGATCTGTCGCATCCCGGCCCGCATCTGCCTTTCGCCCGCCGCCAATGCCTTTCCCCCCTTGACCCGGCCCCCCCGCCTGCCGACAAAGGCCCCCATCATGGCAACAGCATCCCTTTCCATCGACCTCGACGCGATCACCGCCAATTGGCGCGCGCTTGACCGCCTCTCCGGCCCCGGCGTGCAGACCGCGGCCGTCGTCAAGGCCGATGCCTATGGCCTTGGCGCCGCCCGCGTCGTGCGCGCCCTGGCGCAGGTCGGCGCCCGGCGCTTCTTCGTGGCCCTGGCCGAGGAAGGCGCCGCGGTGCGTCAAGCGCTTGGCCCCGGCCCGCAGATCAACATCCTCTCGGGCCACATGGCGGGCGACACCGAGATGCTGCATGACCTCGACCTGACGCCCATGCTCAACAGCCTTGAGCAGATCACCCGCCATCTCGAGGCGCTCCCGGGCCACCCGTTCGGCGTGCAGCTTGACACCGGCATGAACCGTCTGGGCGTGGAGCTGGCCGAATGGCAGGCCGTGGCCCCGATTCTGCTCGAGGCCGATCCGGTCATGCTGATGTCGCATCTCGCCTGCGCCGACGAGCCGGATCACCCGATGAACCTGCGCCAGCTCGAGATGTTCCACGAGATGACCGATGGCACTGGCCTGCCGCGCAGCTTTGCGGCGACGGGCGGCATCCTGCTTGGCCCGCAATACCATTTCGACCTGACCCGCGCCGGCATCGGCCTTTACGGCGGCCGTCCCTTCGACCTGTCGCAGCGCGTCGTCACGCTGTCGCTGCCCGTGATCCAGACACGCGAGGTCGCCGCAGGCGAGACCGTGGGCTATGGCAATGCCTGGGAGGCGGAAACCCCCGCCATCATCGCCACCGTCGCCGCGGGCTATGCCGACGGACTGCTGCGCGCGCTTGGCAACGGCGCGGTCCTCTGGGATGGCGACACGCCCTGCCCCCTGGTGGGCCGTGTTTCCATGGATCTGATCACCGTCGATGTGACCCACCTGAAGGATATCCCCAGGACGCTCGATATCCTCGGCCCGCATCAGTCCGTCGACGACATCGCCGATGTCGCCGGCACGATCGGGTATGAGATCCTCACCTCGCTTGGCCCCCGCTACACCCGCCGCTACACCGAGGCACGCGGATGAGGGCACGCGGATGACCTCTGCCCTCGCGGCTTTGGGCCGCCCGGTGCTGGCGGCATTGGCCGCCGTCGGCCGCGTCGTCCTTTTCGCGCTGGACGCGCTGAGCCATCTGCTGCGCCCGCCCTTCTATGGCCGCGAGTTTCTGGCGGCGGTCATGCAGATCGGCTGGTTCAGCCTGCCCGTCGTCGCCATGACCGCGATCTTCACCGGCGGCGCGCTCGCCCTGCAAATCTATGCCGGCGGCAACCGCTTCGGCGCCGAGGCGGTGGTGCCGCAGATCGTCGCCATCGGCATGGCGCGCGAGCTTGGCCCGGTTCTGGGCGGGCTGATGGTCGCGGCCCGCGTCGCCAGTTCCATCGCCGCCGAGATCGGCACGATGAAGGTGACCGAACAGATCGACGCTCTGGTGACGCTCTCGACCAATCCGATGAAATACCTCACCGTGCCGCGCCTTCTGGCCGCCACCCTGACCGTGCCGGTTCTGGTCGCGGCGGGCGATTCCATCGGCATCATGGGCGGCTGGCTGGTCGGCATCACCCGGCTCGATTTCAACTCGGCCACCTATCTCAAGAACACCGTCGATTTCCTTGAGGTCTGGGATATCGGCTCGGGTCTTGTGAAGGGTGCGGTCTTCGGCTTCATCGTCGCGCTGATGGGCTGCTATCACGGCATGAACTCGGCCCGCGGCGCCCAAGGCGTCGGTGCCGCCACCAAGGCCGCCGTCGTTTCGGCCTCGGTCCTGATCCTCGCCGCGAACTACCTGCTGACGGAGGTGTTCTTCTCGGCATGATCGAGCTTTCCGGCGTCCACAAGGCCTTCGGGGCCAACCGCGTCCTGCAGGGGGTCGACCTGACCATCCCGCGCGGCGAAAGCATGGTCATCATCGGCGGCTCGGGCACCGGCAAATCGGTGCTGCTGAAATGCATCCTCGGCCTCGTCACCCCTGACAGTGGAAAGATCACGCTTGACGGCCAGGATGTGACCACGACCGACCGCGACGCGTTCCTCGCCCGCTTTGGCATGCTGTTCCAGGGCGGGGCGCTGTTCGACTCGCTGAAGGTCTGGGAGAATGTGGCCTTCCGCCTGCTGCGCGGGGCGCTGAAACGCCCCCGGGCCGAGGCGCGCGAGATCGCAGTGGAAAAGCTGCGCCGCGTCGGCCTCAAACCCGAAACCGCCGATCTGTTCCCCGGCGAATTGTCGGGCGGGATGCAGAAACGCGTGGGACTGGCCCGCGCCATCGCGGCCGAACCCGAGATCATCTTCTTCGACGAACCGACGACCGGCCTCGACCCGATCATGTCCGGCGTCATCAATGATCTGATCCATGAGATCGTGACCGAGATGGGCGCCACGGCCATGACCATCACCCATGACATGACCTCGGTGCGCGCCATCGCCACGCGGGTCGCCATGCTGCATGGCGGGGTGGTCCGCTGGACCGGCCCCGTCGCCGAAATGGATGCAACGCCAGATCCTTACGTCCAGCAATTCATCCATGGCCGCGCCGAAGGCCCGATCCCCTCCGTGCGCTAGGGGGCCGGGATGGACAGCCCCTTCCTCGCCCATCTCCTGACCCCCTCGCCGGTGATGCACTGGCTCTTGCTGACCCTGCCTCTGACCATCACGCTTTCGGGCATCTTCGGTGCGGTCGAGGGGGAAAACGGCAACCGCCGCCTCGCGGTCTTTGCCGCCCTGATGACGGTCTGGCTGTTCCTGCCCCTGCCCTATGGCGACCCCCAGATCGCGGCGGTGGGCGAGATGGTGTCGATCCTCGGCTGGTTCCTTCTCGTCGGCGCCTGGGCGCGCCATGTCTGGATCGACCGCCCCGCCCCGGTCTGGGTCCATGCCCTTGTCATCACCCATCTGATCGCCATCGCCATCGCCTGCATCGTCGCCCTGATCCGCGCCCTTCTCGCCTGATCCCCTCCCCCCGGCCCCAACGACGGCGGCAAGGCCGGGACCGCGCCCCCTTGACCCCGGGCGCTCCGCTTGCCACCTAACCGCCATGCGCGCGCTGAACCTCGCCCTGCTTGTCCTTTTCCCGATCGCCTGGTTCGCGCCGCTGATGCGGGCCGCGCTGCTGCCCATCTTCGGGATGGACGAGATTTCCGTGATCACCGGCTTGCAAAGCCTCTGGGCCAGCGATGCCGCTCTGGCCCTTCTGGTCACCTTCCTCGCGATCTTCGCGCCCTATGCCAAGACCATCGGCCTCGCGCTTCTCCAGTTCGGCCTCCTCTCGCCCCGCGCGCTCCCGGCCCTGCACGTCCTGGGCAAGCTCGCCATGGCCGATGTCTTCCTCATCGCGCTCTACATCGTCATCGCCAAGGGCGCGGGCCATGTCACGGTCGAGACCGCCTGGGGTCTCTATCTCTTCACCGCCTGTATCCTCGCCTCTCTGGCGCTCAGCTGGGCCGATCGCCGCGTTTGATGGCTTGCCCGGCCACCCTCTCCCGTAGAATCACGCAGGCGTGACCGGCACCGCAGGATCACAACCCTAGCGAATTGAACGCAGGGTCGAAGATGGTTTTCCAGCGGAAAAGGCATCATTTGGCCGGATCGTTTCCGGGCCAGAAACCGGCCCGGGGGAAATCGCCCGATTTCATGGCGAAACGCTTGGGAAAACCGACTTTTTCGGGATACGACTGTGGCAAATGTTGACAGGTACCGGGTGCGGACCTACCGTCAACTCCATTCAATTTTAGGGAGATTAGACATGTCGAAAGCCGCCATAGCTGCCTGTGCCTTTGTCCTGTCGGCCTTTGCGGCCAATGCCTCGCCGGTTGCTCCCGGTGACAGTGTGGACTTCAGCCTCGACAGCAACGGATCCCCGCAGATCACCAGCACCTTCACTGCTGGAAACGGCGTGGATTATTCCATCGGCTACCATACTCTGGACGTCAATGTCGGCGGCACCAATCAGCTTCTCCTGACCGTTTCGCCCGGCTCCTACTGCGGCGTCTTTTGCGCTGGTGGTGTCGCCTCCTTCGTTCTGAGCGGCCTTGACTTCGTGGGCGGCGAACTTCTCACTGGCTTCACCGTCACCGGTGCCGCGTCGATCTTCCAGAGCTTCACGATCCTTGACGGTCACTCGATCGCCTTCAACTTCTCGGATTCTGGCTTCTCCACGAACAACGACATCTTCGTGCAGGGCAATTTCATCACCGCTTCCCCGGTTCCGCTGCCTGCCGGTGCCGCGCTGATGCTGACCGGACTTGCGGCTCTGGGCGGCCTGCGCCGCTACCGCCGCGCCAAGTAAGCCGCCTCAGGCTTCACCACAGATTTGCGGGGCCCGGTCGTGCCAGTGACCGGGCCTTTCGCATTTCTCGCCCTGTCCTGGCACCTGCCAAAGCATAATCCGCGCTTGCGCTGCGCCGCGGCGCACCTACATGACAGCACAGCCTCACGCGCGCCTGCCCAAGAACCGAAAGTCGCCCCATGTCCGCGCCGATCCCCCTATCGCTCCTTGATCTCGTCCGCGTCCGCGAGGGCCGCGATGCCTCGGACGCGCTGACCGAGGCGCAGGACACCGCCGCCCATGTCGATGCCCTGGGCTACACCCGCTACTGGGTGGCCGAGCATCACAACATGGAAGGCATCGCCTCTGCCGCCACCTCGACCGTGCTGGCCCATGCCGGGCAAAGGACAAGCGGCATCCGCCTGGGCGCGGGTGGCGTCATGCTGCCCAATCACGCGCCCTATATCATCGCCGAGCAATTCGGCACGCTCGCCCGCATTTTCCCCGGCCGCGTCGATCTGGGCCTGGGCCGCGCCCCCGGCACCGATCAGGCGACCGTGCGGGCGATCCGCCAGAACCCGATGCAATCCGAGGACTTCCCCCAGGATGTGGTCGAGCTGATGCATTGGTTCGAACCCGCCCAGCCCGGCCGCGTCCAGGCCTGGCCCGCGCCGGGCGCCCAGATCGCCTTCTGGATGCTGGGCTCCTCGCATTTCGGCGCCATGCTCGCGGCGGAACTGGGCCTGCCCTATGCCTTTGCCAGCCATTTCGCGCCCGATTACCTGATCGAGGCGCTGCACCTGTATCGCAGCCGCTTCAAACCGTCGAAATTCCTCGCCCAGCCCTATGCTTCCGTCGGCGCCCATGTGATCTGCGCCGAGACCGCGGCCGAGGCCAGGCGCCTTTTCACCACCACGCAGATGAGCTTCTGCGGCATCATCCGCAACGACCGCCGCCTGTCGCCACCGCCGATCGATGACATCGCCACCTATTGGCGGCCGGGCGAAGAGGCGCATATCGGGCGAATGCTCTCCTGCGCGGTCGTGGGCGATCCGGCCCAGGTGCGCGCCGGGCTGCAAAAGCTTCAGCAGGACACGGGCGCCGATGAGTTCATCCTCGTCAGCGACATCTTCGATGTCGAGGCCCGCCGCCGTTCCCTGGCGCTAACCGCCGAAGCCTGGGGCCTGACCCCGCGCGCCTGACGCCGCAAACGCCCGATTCTTCGCCGAAAAATCGGGCCTGCCCTTTCGGTTGCAGGGGCGTCACCCCGCCCCTATGCTCCGCGCCGAAAGGACCCGTCATGGCCAAAGCGCAAGCCAGCTTCACCTGCACCGCCTGCGGCGCGTCCTTCCCGAAATGGTCGGGCCGCTGCGATGCCTGCGGGGCGTGGAATTCCATCATCGAGGAAGCGCCGCTCTCCTCCGGTCCCAAATCCCT
Source organism: Neotabrizicola paludis (assembly GCF_044142105.1). Lineage (NCBI taxonomy): Bacteria > Pseudomonadati > Pseudomonadota > Alphaproteobacteria > Rhodobacterales > Paracoccaceae > Neotabrizicola > Neotabrizicola paludis. Next base: position 309,432 of record NZ_JBGTYM010000001.1, on the reverse strand, counting down.
TGGTGCCAAAGGCCGCACCGTGCCCCTGACCGACCTTTCGGCCAGCGAACCGCCACCGCCCCGCGCCGCCTCGGGCATCTCGGAACTGGACCGCGTCCTGGGCGGCGGCCTTGTCCCCGCCAGCGCCATCCTGGTCGGCGGCGATCCCGGCATCGGCAAATCGACGCTTCTCTTGCAAGCCGCCGCCAGCTTCGCCCGCCAGGGCCTCTCCTGCCTCTACATTTCGGGCGAGGAAGCCAGCGCCCAGGTTCGGATGCGCGCCCAGCGCCTCGGTCTGGCCGAAGCCCCCGTCCGCCTGGGCGCGGAAACCAATCTGCGAGACATCCTGACCACGCTCGATGCCGAACGACCGCGCCTCGCCATCATCGATTCGATCCAGACCATGTGGCTCGATTCGGTCGAGGCTGCTCCCGGCTCGGTCAGCCAGGTCCGCGCCGCCGCGCATGAGCTGGTCACCTTCGCCAAGAAGCGCGGCGTCGCGGTGATCCTTGTCGGCCATGTCACCAAGGACGGCCAGATCGCCGGGCCTCGCGTCGTCGAGCATATGGTCGACACCGTGCTTTATTTCGAAGGCGAACGCGGTCACCAGTTCCGCATCCTGCGCGCGGTGAAGAACCGCTTCGGCCCGGCAGACGAAATCGGCGTTTTCGAGATGACCGGATCGGGCCTCTCCGAAGTGCAGAATCCCTCGGCCCTGTTCCTGTCCTCGCGTGACACACCCGCGCCAGGCGCCGCCGTCTTTGCCGGGATCGAGGGCACCCGCCCCGTCCTGACCGAGATCCAGGCCCTTGTCGCGCCCTCCACGCTCGGCACACCGCGCCGCACTGTGGTCGGGCTCGATTCGGGCAGGCTTTCCACCATCCTGGCCGTGCTCGAGGCCCGCGTCGGCATTCCCTTCGCCGGATTGGACGTTTTTCTCAATGTCGCGGGGGGCTTGCGCGTCAATGAACCCGCCGCCGATCTGGCGGTGGCCGCCGCCCTTCTTTCGGCGCGCGAAGATATCGCGATCCCGCCCGACATGGTGCTTTTCGGGGAAATCTCGCTTTCCGGCGCGTTGCGCCCGGGATCGCAGACCGAAAACAGGTTGAAAGAGGCCGCGAAACTTGGTTTCACACAGGCGGCCCTGCCCCGGGGGTCGCGCTCCGGCGCGGCATCGGGAATGCGGCTGCGCGAGATGGCCGACCTGACGGCTTTCACAGGCGAAATGTTCGGAGCGGGCTAGGCCCCGGGAGAAACCATGGACAACTTCACCGCGGTCGACGGCGGCGCGGCGCTGATCATCCTTCTGTCGGCGATCCTCGCCTATTCCCGTGGCCTCGTGCGCGAGCTGATGGCCATTGTCGGCTGGATCGGCGCGGCCGTCCTGGCCTTCATCTTCGCCCCGTCCGCCGCCCCCCTGGTGCGGGAAATCCCCGCCGTGGGCGATTTTCTGGCCGACAGCTGCGAACTCTCCGCCGTCGCGGCCTTTGCCGGGGTCTTCGCCATCGGCCTGATCCTCGCCGCGCTCTTCACCCCGCTCTTCGCCAGCGTGGTGCAACGCTCTGCCCTTGGTGGCATCGACCAGGCGCTCGGCTTCCTGTTCGGCGTATTGCGCGGCGTTCTGCTGATCGCGGTCGCCTTCATCGTCTATGACCGCGCCCTCGCAAACCAGTCGGTCCCGATGATCGACAATTCTCGCACCGCCAAGGTCTTCGCCAATTTCCAGGCCTCGATCGACGCCGCCATCCCGACCGATGCGCCCGGCTGGATCGTCGCGCGCTACAATGACCTGACCGCGATCTGCACCCCGCAAGAGACGGCACCCGCTGCCGTCGCCCCCGCCGCGCCGACGCCGACCCCCGGCAACTGATCGCGTCCCGGTGCGGATCCTCTGCCTGAATTGCTGGGGCGGGCGGATCCATCCCGGACTGATCGCCTATCTTGGCGGCTCCGAGGCCGATGTCCTTTGCCTGCAGGAAATCGTCCACGGTCCCGACGCACCCGAGGGCTGGCTCGACTACCGCGATGGCGACACCCGCCTGCCGCAGCGCGCACGGCTCTATGACGAGATCGCCGCCGCCCTGCCCGGCCATCGCGGCGCGTTCAGCCCCGCAGCCCGCGGACCGCTCTGGCGGGGCGATCAGCCCTTCCAGACCTTCTGGGGCCTGGCGAGCTTCTGGCGGCACGATCTGGTCCTGACCGGCATGGCCCAGGATTTCGTCCATGGCGCGTACAACCATGACGGCTATGGCCCGCATCCGCGCGCCCGCACCGGCCTTGCGATGCGGTTGTTCGAGCCTGCCCTGGGCCGACATGTCACCATCGGCCAGATGCACGGGCTGCGGGATCCCGCCTCCGGCAAGACCGACACGCCCGAGCGCGCGGCACAAGCCGAACGATTTGCCGCCCTGGCCCGCGGCCTCGCGCAGCCCGGCGACGCACTGGTCCTCTGCGGTGATTTCAATGTCGAGCCGGACAGCATGACCTTGCGGCACCTGGCCCGGCCCGGCCTGACCGAACTGGTCACGGCGGGCGGTTTTCCCGGCACCCGGAACGCGCTCTATTCAAAACCCGGCCGCCATGCCGATTACATGCTGGTGGATAACGCGACACCTGTCCGGCATTTCGACGTCGTGACCTCGCCCGAAATCTCGGACCATTGCCCGCTGGTGCTTGAAATCTGATCCATGCGGCACAGGGGCGCCCGCAACCGTCCCTGTGCTGCGCTGCACAGCAGCATTGTCGTGACAGGGAGGTGACATTCCCCCCGAAGCGCACTATCTGGGGCGCAACCCGCCCGTAAGGCCGCTTTTAGGATTCGGAGTGCCCATGCGCCGCTTCCCCGCCCACCCGTTCGACCCCCTTCAGGATGGCGACAAGCTGAAAGAGGAATGCGGGATCTTCGGCGCCATCGGCGTCAAGGATGCCGCCACTTTCGTCGCCCTCGGCCTGCATGCTCTGCAGCATCGCGGCCAGGAGGCCGGCGGGATCGTCAGCTACGACCCGGCCGAAGGTTTCAACTCGGCCCGCCGCTTCGGCTATGTCCGCGACAATTTCACCCGCGCCGATGTGATGGAAACCCTGCCCGGCACGCTGGCCATCGGCCATGTCCGCTATTCCACTGCCGGGTCCAAGGGCGCCACCGCCATCCGCGACGTGCAGCCCTTCTTCGGCGAATTCGCCATCGGCGGCTGCGCCATCGCCCATAACGGCAACCTGACCAATGCCGCGCGCCTGCGGAAGGACCTGATCGAGCGCGGCGCGATCTTCCAGTCCTCGTCCGACTCGGAATGCATCATCCACCTGATGGCGCGCTCGATGCAGAAGACCCAGGCCGAGCGCCTGAAAGACGCCCTGCGCCTGGTCGAAGGCGCCTTCTCGGTCATCGCCATGACCCGCACCAAGCTGATCGGCGTCCGCGATGCCCTGGGCGTCCGCCCCATGGTCCTGGGCCGGGTCGGCGATACCGGCTGGGCGCTGGCCTCGGAAACCTGCGCGCTTGACATCATCGGCGCCACCTTCGAACGTGAGATCGAACCCGGCGAGATGGTCGTCATCGAAAACGGCGTGGTCAGCTCCTCACGCCCCTTCGCCCCGTCCAAATCGCGTTTCTGCATTTTCGAGCAGGTCTATTTCTCGCGCCCCGACAGCATCATCGGCGGCCGCTCGGTCTATGAAACCCGCCGCCAGATCGGGGTGGAACTGGCGCGCGAAGCCCCGGTCGAGGCCGATCTCGTTTGCCCCGTACCCGATTCCGGCACCCCCGCCGCCATCGGCTATGCCGCCGAATCCGGCATCCCCTTCGGCCTGGGCATCACCCGCAACCAGTATATGGGCCGCACCTTCATCGAGCCGACCGATGCCATTCGCAATATGGGCGTCCGGCTGAAGCTGAACGTCAACCGCGCGCTGATCCGCGGCAAGCGGGTGATCCTGGTGGACGACTCGGTCGTGCGCGGCACCACCAGCCGCAAGATCAAGGACATGATCCTTGAGGCCGGCGCGGCCGAGGTCCATTTCCGCATCGCGAGCCCCCCCACCGCCTGGCCCTGTTTCTACGGCGTCGATACGCCCGAACGGTCCAAACTCCTGGCTGCCACCATGTCGGAAGACGAGATGCGTGACTGGATCGGCGTCGACAGCCTGAAATTCGTCACGCTCGACGGCCTGTACCGCGCCGCGGGCGAGGCGGCGGGCCGCGACCCCAAATCGCCGCGTTTCTGTGATGCCTGCTTCTCGGGCGATTACCCGGTCGCCCCCAGCGACAAGCTGGCCGAGGGTTTCGAGATGAAGGCCGCCGAATGACGGCGCCGGGGGGGCCGCTGCGCTACCGGCCCCACCATTTCCTGTGCTCGCTTGGGTTTCAGGGCAAGGGCTATTCGCCCGAGTTCACCGCCAACATGACCGCCATCGTGCTGGGCCGCCTGCGCGCCCCTCGGGGCGATGCGACCGAAATCACCGTCATCGCCGCGCTTGACGACATCTGCGCCCCCTGCCCGAAACGTCGCGGCAGCGCCTGCGCCTCGCAAGAGCAGATCGACCGTCTCGACCAGGCCCATGCCAGCGCCCTGTCCCTGCGCCCCGGCGACCGCCTGACCTGGGGCGAGGCCAAGGCCCGAATCCGCCGGTCCGTCCCCGCCGGCAGCCTTGCGACCCTCTGCGCCGGCTGCCAATGGGAACCCTATGGCCTGTGCGAGGCCGCGCTGTCCGCGCTGCATCGGGACTCGGCCTGATCCCCAGCCCCGCCCCGCGGGCCGCGCGACAAGCCGCCGCCCGCCCCCGGCCTTGCCCTTTCATCTTGGCTCAAATACTCCGCAGGGGTCCGGGGCGCGCGCGCGCTGCCCCCGGCGCGACGCCACAGGAAAGCTCTGCCATGCCCCAGAAGATCGCACTCGTCACCGGCGCCTCGCGCGGCCTGGGCTATGCCCTGTCCCAGCAGCTTTGTGCCCGCGGCTGGCATGTCGTCGCCGTGGCCCGCACCGTCGGCGGGCTTGAGGATCTGGATGACCGGGTCAAGGCCCTCGGCCTGCCCGGCGCGGGCGATCTGACCCTCGCGCCGATGGATGTGACCAATGAAGACGCGATGCGCCATCTCTGTCGCTCGATCCATGACCGCTGGGGCGGGCTTGGCCTCTGGGCCCATACCGCCATTCATGCCACGGCCCTGTCGCCCGCGCCCTCGATCGACATGAAGGATCTCGACAAGTCCATCGCCACCAATCTGCGCGCCGCCTCTTTCCTGATCGGCATGGTCGATCCCCTGCTGCGCGCGGGCGAAGGCAAGGCACTCTTCTTCGACGACCCGCTGCCCGGCCAGCCCTTCGCCGCCGCCTATGGCACGACCAAGGCCGCCCAGATCGCACTGGCCCGCGCCTGGCAGGCGGAGACGCGCCGCACCGGCCCGCAGATCGAAATCCTCAGCCCCGCGCCGATGCCGACCGCCGTTCGCGCCCGCTTCTATCCGGGCGAAGACCGCAAGCCCCTGGCCGACCCCGCCGCAGAAGCCGGGCGTCTCCTCGACCTCGCCGGGGCCTAGGGCCTCAGCGGTTCAGCCGCCAGACCGCGTGGTTCAGCGCCAGCGCCACGCAGAGCCAGGCCAGATAGGGCAGCAGCAACAGCCCGGCGATCCAGTCCAGGCCAAAGGCCGCGATGACCAGCGCGGCCACAACCAGCCACAGCAGGGCCAGCACGGCAAGGCCCAGCCCCATGCGATGCGCGCCGAAGAAAACCGGTGTCCACAGCGTGTTCAGCGCGATCTGCGCCGCCCAAAGCGCCAATGCCGTGCCGCTGCCCGGCAGCCCGGCCAGCCGCGCGCTCGCGATGGCGATCAGGATGTAGAGGATCGGCCAGACGATCGGAAAGGCCCGGTTGGGCGGCGTCCAGTCCGGCTTGCGCAGACCCTCATACCAGGGACCGGGCGGGAACAGCACGCCGGTCGCGCCCGCGGCCGCACAGGCCAGAAGGAAGATCAGGAACAGGGTCATCGCAGCACCTCCGGCTTTGCCCCCCAGGAAATAGGCAGCCCGGCGCCTTCTGTCAGCCCCCGAACCCCGCCGGGCCGCCGAAGATGCGGTCCAGATGCTCGGTCAGATAGATGCGCAGCCAGGGCGTATAGGCCCCGGGCCTGTCGCGCAGATCGGCCAGCAAGGCGGGCAGCGCGATCCAGCGCGTCTCGGCCACCTCGGTCGGATTGCGGCGGATCGCCAGATCCGGCCCGGCCTGCGCCAGGAAGACATCGACCAGCTCATGCTCGACCAGCCCACCGCCCACATCGGCGCGATATTCCAGCCGGTCGGCCAGAACCGGCGCCAGCCCGGTGATCCCCAATTCCTCTTCCAACCGCCGTGAGGCGCAGGCATCCGGCGCCTCTCCCCAATGCGGATGGGTGCAGCAGCTGTTCGTCCACAGAAGCGGCGTGTGATACTTGCCCGCCGCGCGTTGCTGCAACAGCGTCTCGTCGCCCCGCAGCACAAAGACCGACACCGCCGGATGGCGCAGCCCGCGCTGATGCACTTCCAGCTTGCCGAGCGGCTGCAACCGCCCGTCGACCCAGGCCGGGATCGCCGCGTCCAACCCTGCCTGCCCGCCCATCAGCCGCGTCCTCTGCCCGTCTCGCCCGTCGCCACTCTACCGTCGATAGTCAGCCGCGCCCCCCGCCGCAAGACCCCGGTGGTCGCGCCGTCGGCGCTAACCCGCTGTTAACCGCCCCTGCGCCAGCATGAAACCTGCCAGACGTTGGGAAGACGTTCGGAAGACGTTTGGAAGACATCAGAAAGACGCCGTTCTTGGCCCAAGGGAGAAGCCCTATGCACCTGATCCACCCCGCTGATGAGCTTGCCGATATCCGGGCCGACATCGCCCGGCTCAAGCTGCGCGAGGCCGAATTACGCGCCCTGATCCTCGCCAGTCCGCAACCGATGACCCAGGGCCGCTGGTTCCGCGCCGAGGTGGTGGAACGCCGCGCCCGCCACCTGAATCCCGCTTCCCTTCCCGCCTCGATCCGCAACGATCCCTTCTATTGGCAAGACCGCGTGACCCGCGCCGTCACATGCATCGCCGTTCACCCCCGCCTCGCGCCCCGCCCCGGCTGGCCCATCCAGCGCGGCACCAACGCGGCACCCTTGCCGCCCCAAGGCCAGGCATCGCTTCACTAAAGTGTTGAAATAAAACGCAACGCGGCCTCGGGCCGCAGCCCCTATGCAACCCGGTCGCGCGCGCCTATCCTTGCCAGCAGGAGGCAAGGCGCAAGTGACCCCGCATCATCACCCAAAGGATCAAGGCCAGATCACCGCCCGCCCGGCGGCGATGCCGGAAGAAGCCTGGGCCGAGGTGCTGTCGGCGGTCGACCGCACCTATGCCGATCTGGTGGACTATCAGGAGCAGCTCGAGCGTCAGAACGCCCGGCTGCAAGAGATGCAGGCCTTCCTGACCTCGATCCTCGCCTCGGTCTCGGATGTGCTGATCGTGCTCGACCGCGCGGGCCGCATCGAACAGGTCTCTGCCTCGCTTCTCGCCCGCAGCGGCGCCCGCGCAGCCGCGCTGACCGGCCAGGACGTCGCAAGCCTCGTCCCGCCCGAAGACGCCCCCCGTCTCTCCGACGCTCTGGATCGCCTGCGCGCCGACCGTCGCCCGACCGTTCTGGAACTATCGCTGGTCACACCGCAAGGCCCTGAACCGCTTGAGCTTTCTGTCGCCCCCCGCCTTGACGACCGGGGCCGCGTCGCGGGGTTCGTGCTGACCGGCCGCCCCTTGGGCGAATTGCGCCGCGCCTATGCCGAGCTGACCGAAAGCCATGACGCGCTGAAATCGGCGCAAAGCCTGCTGGTCCGCAACGAAAAGCTCGCCTCGCTGGGCCGCCTTCTGGCCGGGGTGGCGCATGAGCTGAACAACCCGATCAGCTTTGTCTATGCCAATGCCCATGCGCTTGACCGCTATGTTGGCAAGTTCGAGACCTATTTCACCCGCGTGCAGGATGGCGCCGAACGCGAGGAACTGGTCGCGCTGCGCGAAAGCCTGCGCCTGGACCGCGAGATCACCAATCTGCGCCAGGCCACCCAGGGCGCCCGTGATGGCGCCGAGCGGGTGCGCGACATTGTCGAGGATCTGCGGCGGCTGTCCTCGGATGGCACGGGAGAGCGCGTGGCCTTCGATCTGGCCGAAACGGCGCGCACCGCCGCCTATTGGGTGCTGCGCGGCGCGAAAGACGCCCCCGCCCTGACCATCGAGGGGACCGCCCCGCTGATGGCCTGGGGCCGCCCCGGCCATGTCCAGCAGATCGTGATGAATCTCGTTCAGAATGCCGTCGACGCGGTCGAGGGGCGCGACTCGGCCTCGGTCACGCTGACGCTCTCCGCCGAAGACAATCGCGCCAGCCTGACTGTCGCCGACAGCGGCCCCGGCGTCCCGCCCGACCTGCGGGCCTCGATCTTCGATCCGTTTTTCACCACCAAATCGGTCGGGCATGGCACCGGGCTTGGTCTGTCGATCAGCCTGAAGATCGCCGAGGAACATGGCGGCCACCTGTCGCTTCTGGACCGGCCCGGCCCCGGCGCTTCCTTCCGGCTTGACCTGCCCGTAAGCGGAGAGACGGCATGAATCTTCTCTGGCTGCAAGCCTCGGGCTGCGGCGGCTGCACCATGTCGCTGCTCTGCGCCGAAGGCCCCACCGCTGTCGAAGCACTGACCGATGCCGGGATTACTCTTCTCTGGCACCCCGCTTTGTCGCGCGAGACCGGGGCCGAAGCCTTGTCCCTGCTGCAAGCGGTCGAGGCGGGTGAAATCCCGCTGGATATCCTTTGCGTCGAAGGCGCCATCGCCCGGGGGCCGCGCGGCACGGGGCGGTTCCAGATGCTCTCGGGCACCGGGCGCAGCCTGATGGACTGGACACAATCTCTGGCCGCGCGGGCACGGCATGTCGTGGCGGTCGGCACCTGCGCGGCCTATGGCGGGGTGACGGCGGCGGGGGGCAATCCTTCGGATGCCTGCGGGCTGCAATATGATGGCGCGCATCCCGGCGGCCTTCTGCCCACCAGCTTCCGCGCCGGCGCAGGCCTGCCAGTGATCAATGTCGCAGGCTGTCCGACCCATCCGGGCTGGGTGACCGAAACCCTCATGCTGCTGGCGGCGGGGGCGATGGCAACGGGTGATCTGGACGGGCTTGGCCGCCCGCGCTTCTATGCCGACAATCTGGTCCATCACGGCTGTCCCAAGAACGAATTCTATGAATACAAGGCCTCGGCCCGCACCTTGTCGGATCTGGGCTGCATGATGGAGAATCTTGGCTGCATCGGCACCCAGGCGGTGGGCGATTGCAACATCAGGCCCTGGAATGGCGAAGGCTCCTGCACGCGGGGCGGCTATCCCTGCATCAACTGCACCGCCCCCGAATTTGAGGATCCGCGCCACGCCTTCACCGAGACGCCCAAGATCGCGGGCATCCCCGTGGGCCTGCCGACCGACATGCCCAAGGCCTGGTTCATGGCGCTGGCCTCGCTGTCTAAGGCTGCCACGCCCGACCGTATCGGCCGCAATGCCGTGGCCGACCGCATCGTGGTGCCGCCGACGCTCAGGGCCAAGAAATGACCGATAGCCCCGCGCGCCTGGTCGTCGGTCCCTTCAACCGGGTCGAGGGCGATCTGGAAGTCACGCTGGACGTGCAGGAGGGTCGGGTGGCTTCGGCGCGGATCAACGCACCGCTCTATCGCGGATTTGAGTCCATGCTGGAAGGTCGCGATCCGCGCGATGCGCTGACCATAACGCCGCGCATCTGCGGCATCTGCTCGATCAGCCAGTCGGCGGCGGCGGCGCGCGCCCTGGCCGATGCGATGGGGCTTGTGCCCGAGCCGCAGGGCGCGCGGGTGGCCGCCCTGATCCATGCGGTCGAGAATATCGCCGACCACCTGACCCATTTCCACGTGTTCTTCATGCCCGATTTCACCCGGCCCGTTTATGCCGACCGGCCCTGGCATGGCCGCATGCTGGAGCGTTTCACCGCCGCCACCGGCTCGGCTTTGACCCGTGCCGTCGCGGCCCGGGCCGCGCTGTTCCACATCCTCGGGATGATGGCGGGGAAATGGCCGCATACCCTGGCGATCCAGCCGGGCGGCGTGACCAAGGCGCCCACGGCGCGCGACAAGGCCCGGATCCAGGCGACCCTGCGCAGCTTCCGGCGCTATCTGGAAGAGGTGCTGTTCGGCGCCCCGGTCGAGGCCTTTGCCGATCTTGCTTCGGTCGCGGCGCTGGAGGGCTGGAGCGGCGGCGACGTGGCCCTGTTCCTCGAAGCTGCCGCCGATCTGGATCTGGCGGCTCTTGGCCGCGGTTCGGGGCGCTACCTGTCTTTCGGGGCCTATCCGATGCCGGAAGGCCCGATTTTTGCGCGCGGCATCTGGGATGGCGCCCTGCGCGCCTTTGACCCGGCGGCGATCCGCGAGGACATATCGCATGCCTGGATGCTGGGCGAGACACGCCATCCCTCTCAGGGCGAGACACGGCCCGATGAAGACATGGCCGCGCCCGCCTATAGCTGGTGCAAGGCGCCGCGTCTTGACGGGCTTACGGTAGAGACGGGCGCATTGGCGCGTCAGGTGGTGGATGGCCATCCGCTGGCCCTGGCCCTGGCGGCCGAGGGCGGCGTGCGGGCACGGGTGGCGGCGCGGCTTCTGGAAATCGCCCGAACCCAGCTCGTGATGGAAGAGCTTGCCGCCGGGATCCGGCCCGAGGAAAGCTTCATGGCCCGCGCCATCCTGCCGCGCGAGGGCGCGGGTATGGGTCTGGTCGAAGCCGCGCGCGGTGCCCTTGGGCATTGGCTGACCATCGAACGCGGGCGCATCGCGCGCTATCAGATCATCGCGCCGACGACCTGGAACTTCTCGCCTCGCGACGCGGCGGGCATGCCGGGTCCGGTCGAGGCGGCTTTGGAAGGCGCGCCAGTTCGCGCAGGAGAGGTCACGCCGGTTTCGGTTCAGCATATCGTGCGCAGCTTCGATCCCTGCATGGTCTGTACGGTGCATTAGGGATGGCCAGGGGCTCCGCCCCGGACCGCCGGAGTATTTTGCCAGGATGAAGGCTTTATCCATTCGCGTCAGAGGCCAAGTGCAGGGGGTCGGCTTCCGACCCTATATCTGGCAATTGGCGCGGGAATTCGGGCTGCGCGGCCGCGTGTTGAACGACCCGGAAGGGGTGTTGATCGAGGCGGCTGGGCCGGGGCTGGACGGGTTTCTGGACGCCCTGCCCCACCGCGCCCCGACGCTTGCCCGTGTGGATGCGGTCGAAGTCTCGGACTTCAGCGGCGCCCTGCCCGAGAAGTTCGAGATCGCCGCCTCGCGCGGGACGGGCGCCGAGACGCGGGTCACGCCCGATGCCGCGACCTGCCCGGACTGTCTGGCGGAAATCCGGGACGAGGGGCGGCGACGCGGCTACGCCTTCACCAATTGCACCCATTGCGGGCCACGTTTCACCATTCTGCACGGCCTGCCCTATGACCGGGCGCAGACCACGATGGCCGGCTTCACCATGTGCCAAGACTGCCGGGCCGAATATGCCGATCCCGCCGACCGGCGCTTTCATGCCCAGCCGGTGGCCTGCCCCGCTTGCGGTCCCCGCCTGTGGTTCGAGGCGGCGGGCCGAGAAGTCCCGACCGATCCCATCGCGACAGCGGCGGCGCTTTTGCGCGTGGGCAGCATCCTTGCCGTCAAGGGCCTGGGCGGCTTTCACCTGGCTTGCGATGCGCGGAATGTCGGGGCCGTCGCGCTGCTGCGCGCCCGCAAGCGCCGCCCCGGAAAACCTTTTGCGGTGATGGCGCGCGAGGCGGATCTGGCCATGATCGTGCAGGCAACCGACGCCGATCTTGCGCTTCTGCGCGATGCCGCCGCGCCGGTGGTGCTGATGCAGGGAACCGGCGCCCTGGCCGAAGGGATCGCACCCGGCATCGACACGCTGGGGGTGATGCTGCCCTATACGCCGCTGCACCACCTGCTGCTCGACGCCTTCGGCGGGCCGCTTGTCATGACCTCGGGCAATCTCTCGGGCGAGCCGCAGGTGATCGGCAATGACGAGGCGCGGATCAAGCTTTCGGCCTTTGCCGACGGCTTTCTGATGCATGACCGCGACATCGCCCGACGGCTGGACGACAGTGTCGAACGGGCCATGCCGCCCTTGGTGTTGCGCCGGGCGCGCGGGCGCGTGCCGGGGACGCTGCCCCTGCCGCCGGGCTTTGAGGACACGCCGCAGGTCGTGGCCTATGGCGGGCAGATGAAGGCGGCGATCTGCCTTTTGAAGAACGGCCAGGCGCTGCTGGGCCATCACCTTGGCGAACTGGACGAAGCCCTGACCTGGGACGCTTTCCGGCAGGCCGATGCCGATTATGCCGCGCTGTTCGACCATCGGCCGGCGCTGGTGGCGGTAGACCTGCACCCGGATTATCGCGCCACGCGCCACGGGGTTACGCGGGCCGAGACCGAGGGGCTAAAGTTGCATCGCATCCAGCATCACCATGCGCATCTGGCCTCGTGTCTTGCGGAAAATCGCTGGCCCCTGGACGGCGGCAAGGTGGCGGGCATCGTGCTGGATGGCACCGGACTGGGCCCGGATGGCACGGTCTGGGGCGGCGAGCTGCTTCTGGGCAATTATCTAGGCTGTGCGCGCCGCGCCTGGCTGAAGCCCGCCCCCTTGCCCGGCGGCGACCGGGCGGCGGTCGAACCCTGGCGCAATGCGCTGGTGCGGCTGGACCAGGCCGGGCTTTCCGACTGGGCAGATACGCTGTTCCCCGCGCAGAACCGGGCGCTTCTCCGGCAGGCAATAGCGGCGGGCGTGAATGCGCCGATGTCCTCCAGCGCCGGGCGGCTTTTCGATGCAGTGGCGGCCTGCCTGGGCCTATGTCCCGCGCGCCAAAGTTATGAGGGGGAGGCCGCGATGCGCCTGGAAGCGCTCTCGACCGCTGCAATGCCCTGGCCCTTCGATCTTGACGGTGGAGAGATAGACCCAGCACCGGGATTTCGCAGCTTTCATGCCGGGCTTTGGCCCGATCTGGCCAGCACGGCAGGCGGATTTCAAATCGGCCTCGCGCAGGCCTTCGCACACCCGGCGCGCGCCCTTGTCGAGACAGGCGAGGCGCAAGCCATCGCGCTGTCGGGCGGGTGTTTCCAGAACGCCGCACTGCTTCATCACACGCTCCAAGCGCTGGAAGGCCTGCCCGTGCTGTTCCATCGCAGCACCCCCGCGAACGACGGCGGACTGGCGCTGGGTCAGGCCGTCATTGCAGCGGCGCAGCATAATCTTGCTGCGGAAGCTTCGTGACCGGCTGCGCGGAAAGCCGGTTAGCATGCGACCGCATACCGCTTTATGGTTTCCGGCCATCACTTTGAAATTTAAAACAAAAAGACATTCCCGCGTCGGGGCGGAATCCCTTTGTTTGGCCCTGCCCGGCCTGCTTCCCTAGGGCTTGGAAAGGTGCGTTCCGTCACGCGCCGCCCAGGGGAATGGGAAAGGGAGGGCCAGCTTTGAGCCAGATCGAGACCTTCTACGAGGTCATGCGCCGCCAGGGGATCACCCGGCGCAGCTTTATGAAATACTGCTCGCTCACGGCATCCGCCCTGGGCCTTGGCCCGGCCTTCGTGCCGAAAATCGCCAATGCGATGGAGACCAAGCCGCGCACGCCGGTGATCTGGGTCAACGGGCTGGAATGCACCTGCTGCAGCGAAAGCTTCATCCGCGGCGCGCATCCGTTGGCCAAGGACGTGGTCCTGTCGATGATCTCGCTGGATTACAGCCACACGCTGATGGCCTCGGCCGGCCACGCGGCCGAGGCGGCGCTGGCCGAGACGATCGAGAAATACAAGGGCAACTACATTCTCGCTGTCGAAGGCAACCCGCCGCTGAACGAGGACGGGATGTTCTGCATCGTCGGCGGCAAGCCCTTTGTGGAACAACTGAAATGGGCGGCGAAGGACGCCAAGGCGGTGATCAGCTGGGGCGCCTGCGCCAGCTATGGTTGCGTTCAGGCCGCGGCCCCCAACCCGACCCGCGCCACCCCGGTGCACAAGGTTATCACCGACAAGCCGATCATCAAGGTCCCGGGCTGCCCGCCCATCGCCGAGGTCATGACCGGCGTTATCACCTATATGCTGACCTTCGACCGGCTTCCTGAACTGGACCGTCAGGGGCGGCCGGCGATGTTCTACGGCCAGCGTATCCATGACAAGTGCTATCGCCGGCCCCATTTCGACGCGGGCCAGTTCGTCGAGGCCTGGGACGATGAAAACGCCCGCAAGGGCTATTGCCTGTACAAGATGGGCTGCAAGGGGCCGACCACCTACAATGCCTGCTCGACCGTGCGCTGGAACGAGGGCGTCTCGTTCCCGATCCAGTCGGGCCATGGCTGCATCGGCTGTTCGGAAGACGGGTTCTGGGATCAGGGCAGTTTCTACGACCGGGTGACCGACCTGACGCAATTCGGGGTCGAGGCCAATGCCGATCAGGTCGGCCTGGCGGCGGCCGGTGTGGTGGGCGGCGCGGTGGCGGTGCATGCCGCGATTTCCGCGCTGAAACGCGCGCAGAAGAAGACGCAAGAAAAGGTCGAGGGTTAAGCAATGACGATCAACACGCCGAACGGCTTTACCCTTGATACCAGCGGGCAGCGCGTCGTCGTCGACCCGGTCTGCCGGATCGAAGGCCATATGCGCTGCGAAGTGAACGTGGATGAGAACAACATCATCCGCAACGCGGTGTCGACGGGCACGATGTGGCGCGGGCTTGAGGTGATCCTGAAAGGCCGCGACCCGCGCGATGCCTGGGCCTTTACCGAGCGGATCTGCGGCGTCTGCACCGGGACGCATGCGCTGACCTCGGTCCGCGCGGTGGAAGACGCGCTGGGGATCACCATCCCCGACAATGCGAATTCGATCCGCAACCTGATGCAGCTGGCGCTGCAGATCCATGACCATGTGGTGCATTTCTACCATCTGCATGCGCTGGATTGGGTCAATCCCGTCAATGCCTTGAAGGCCGATCCCAAGGCCACGTCTGAACTGCAGCAGATGGTCGGGCCGAACCACCCGCTGTCCTCTCCGGGCTATTTCCGCGATGTGCAGAACCGGCTGAAGGCTTTCGTGGAATCGGGCCAGCTGGGCATCTTCAAGAACGGCTACTGGGACAATCCGGCCTATCTGTTGCCGCCCGAAGCCGATCTGATGGCGACGACCCATTATCTGGAAGCGCTGGATCTGCAGAAGGAAATCGTCAAGATCCACACGATCTTCGGCGGCAAGAACCCGCATCCCAACTGGCTGGTGGGCGGCGTGCCCTGCCCGATCAACGTCCATTCCACGGGTGCTGTCGGCGCGATCAACATGGAGCGGCTGAACCTCGTCTCCTCGATCATCGACGAGGGCCTGGCCTTCATGCGCAACGTCTATATCCCGGACGTGGCGGCGATCGGCAGCTTCTACAAGAACTGGCTGTATGGCGGCGGACTGTCGGGCAAGTCGGTGCTGGCCTATGGCGACATTCCCGAACATCCGAACGATTTCTCGGCCGAACAGCTGCATCTGCCGCGCGGCGCGATCATCAACGGCAATCTGAACGAAGTGCATGATGTCGACATGCGCAATCCCGACGAGATCCAGGAATTCGTCGACCATTCCTGGTATCAGTATACCGGCGCCGAGGCCGGCAAGGGCCTGCATCCCTGGGATGGCGAAACCGCGCCACATTTCGAACTGGGGCCGAATGCCAAGGGCACGCGCACCAATATCGAACAGCTGGACGAGGCGGCGAAATACAGCTGGATCAAGGCGCCGCGCTGGAAGGGCCATGCGATGGAAGTGGGGCCCCTGGCCCGCTATATCGTCGGCTATGCCAAGGGGCATGAAGACATCAAGAACCAGGTCGACAGCTTCCTGGGCCAGATGGGCCTGCCCCTGACCGCGATCTTCTCGACTCTGGGCCGCACCGCCGCGCGGGCGCTGGAATCGGAATATTGCGGGCGTCTGCAGAAGCATTTCTTCGACAAGATGATCGCCAACATCAAGAATGGCGACCAGTCCACCGCCAATGTGGCGAAATGGGATCCAAAGACCTGGCCGAAGGAAGCCAAGGGCGTGGGCGCGACCGAAGCGCCGCGCGGCGCTTTGGGCCACTGGATCAAGATCAAGGACGGCCGGATCGAGAATTACCAATGCGTCGTGCCGACGACCTGGAACGGCAGCCCCCGCGACACTGCCGGAAATATCGGCGCTTTCGAGGCCAGCCTGATGGATACCAAGGTCGAACGCCCTGAAGAGCCGGTCGAGATCCTGCGGACCATTCACAGTTTCGACCCCTGTCTGGCATGTTCCACCCATGTCATGTCGCCCGATGGCCAGGAACTGGCCCGGGTCAAGGTCCGCTGAGGAGGAACCCCGATGAAGAAACTTGCTTTCACCGCTGCCGCCACCCTGATCGCAGGCCCCGCACTGGCGCATACCGGCCATGGCGACGCTTCGGGCTTCCTGCATGGGCTGGAACATCCGATCTTCGGCATGGATCACCTTCTGGCCATGCTGGCCGTGGGCCTGTGGTCAGGCTTCGTGCTGCCGCGCGCCTTCTGGGCGGGGGCTGCCGCCTTCATGGGCGCCATGGTGCTGGGCGCTGGCCTTTCCTGGTCGGGGATCGGCTTTCCCTTCGTGGAAGCCGTCATTACCGGCTCGGTCCTGGCCTTCGGGCTGCTGGTCCTGGTCAGCCGCCGCGGCCAGTCGCGGGCGCTGACCGGCGCCGCCCTGGCCGCCATCGGCGCCTTCGCGTTGGCCCATGGCCATGCCCATGCGACTGAGGCCGTGGGCAATGCCCTGCCCTATCTGGCGGGTTTCCTGACCGCGACGGCGGCGCTGCATCTGACCGGGATCGTGCTGGCCCGTTCTGTCGCGACACGTCCGCTGGTCCAGCGTGCCCTGGGCGCGGGCGTGGCGCTGTCGGGCCTCTGGATGATGGCGGGGTGACGCGATGGCCAGCTCCAGCACCAACATCGCCGCCAGCGACCTTGCGCCGGAAGACACGGCCACGGTCAGCCGCCAGACCTCGGTCTATGTCTACGAGGCCCCGGTCCGCATCTGGCACTGGATCAATGCCGCGGCGATCCTGACGCTGTGCGTCACCGGCTATTTCATCGGCTCGCCGCCGCCCTCGATGCAGATCGCCGAGGCCACGCATCAATTCGTCTTCGGCTATATCCGCTTCGCGCATTTCGCCGCCGGCATGGTGCTGACCTTCGGCTTCCTGGGCCGGATCTACTGGGCCTTCGTCGGCAATCACCACGCGCGGCAGCTCTTCTACGTGCCGTTCTGGAAGGGTGAATACTGGCGCGAGCTGCTGGACGAGGTGAAGTGGTATCTCTTCATCGCGCGCGAGCCGAAGAAATATGTCGGCCACAATCCTTTGGCGCAGCTGGCCATGTTCTTCTTCATTACGCTGGGCGTCAGCTTCATGATCGTGACCGGCCTCGCGCTTTATGCCGAAGGCGCGCAGGAGGGCAGCCTGACGCATGACCTGTTCGGCTGGGTCCACGGCCTGACCTGGAACAGCCAGCGGCTGCACACGCTGCATCATCTGGGCATGTGGTGGATCGTGATCTTCATGATCGTGCATATCTATGTGGCGATCCGTGAGGATATCATGTCGCGCCAATCCATCGTCTCGACCATGATCTCGGGCCACCGCACCTTCAAGGACGACCGTCCCGAGTGATCCTGACGTCAGGCGCAAGACCGGGGGCGGACCGCAGGGTTCGCCCTTTTGCATCTGGTCCATATCTTTTCAGATCATATTGCATTATGGAAATTAGGTATCCACCTAGAGATTTGTTAATTCGCCCATTTTTGTCGCATTCCCAAATATTTGCGGCCAGTTCGGCAAGCTTTTCGAAAAGCTACATTTCACCCTGCACCTGATGCTCTGGAAATGTGACGATCAGTTTCATCAAGGGGCGGCAAGCCCCTGACCGGCCCGAAGAGGGGCCACGATGACGGCGGGAGGGGTCGATGAAGGTACTGGTCCTCGGGATCGGCAATGTGCTCTGGGCGGATGAAGGCTTCGGCCCCCGCTGCGTCGAAGCCATGGCTGAGGCCTTCGCCCTGCCCGATCATGTCCGCCTCCTGGATGGCGGAACGCAGGGCCTTTACCTGCTGCCGTTCCTGGAAGAGGCCGAGGCGATGCTGGTCTTCGACGCCATCGATTACGGCCTGCCGCCCGCCACGATGAAGGTCGTGCGCGACGGCGAAGTGCCGGCCTTCATGGGCGCCAAGAAGATGAGCCTGCATCAGACCGGCTTTCAGGATGTGGTGGCCACGGCGCAGCTGATGGGCTGCTGCCCGGCAAAGATGACGCTGATCGGCGTGCAGCCGGTCGAGCTGGAAGATTTCGGCGGCGGGCTGCGGCCCGCGGTGGCGGCCTCGATCGCGCCTGCGCTGGAGATCGCCCGGGCCGAGCTGGCCAGCTGGGGCATCGCCATCGCCCCGGGCCGCACCGAGACCGACGATCTGGCCGATGCCGCGCTGCGCCGCGACGCCTATGAACAGGGCCGGCCCTCGGAAGATCAGGCCTGCCGGCTGGGCGATATCCGCTTCTTCCCCGCTGCCAAGGCCGAGACGGTCTGATGTGCCTGGGCATTCCGCTGCTGCTGCAATCGGTCGATGGCATCGTCGGCCAGGCGCTGGACGGCGACCTGCCGGCGCTGGTCGATCTGTCGCTGACGCCCGAGGCGCGGCCCGGCGACTGGGTGCTGACCTTCTTGGGCGCCGCGCGCGAAGTGATCGGCGAAGATGATGCGCAGAAAATCCGCGCCGCCCTGGGCGGTCTGCAATCCTTGATGCTGGGCGGCGATCTGGGCGCGGCCTTTGCCGATCTGGAACAGCGCGGCCCCGAACTTCCCCCCCATCTGCAGGCGGCGCTGGCCGCCGGCCAGACCACAGGTTGACCCATGCACCCGCTTCTGACCCGCCTGATCACCGAATTGAACTGGCCGCATCTGACCGATCCGGGCTCGGTCGAGGCGCATCTGGCCACGCCCGGCATTCATTGCCTGTTCATCCCCGGCGATCCGGTGCGCAATCTGGAAACCGCCGATGCCGCCGTGATCCTGCCCGAGCTGCAGATCGCCTTCCAGCGCAGCTTCGACTGCGCGCTGGTGGGCGATGCGATCGAGGCGAAACTGCGCGAAGCGCATGGTGTGCTGAAGACACCCTCGTTCCTGTTCTTCTCGGAAGGCCGCATGGTCGGCGCGGTCGCCCGGATCCGCGACTGGGACGATTACATGGCCCGCATCCCCTATATCCTCGGCCTCGCCTCGGTCTAAGAAAGGCATTCCCATGGTTTCCCCCTTTACGCTTCCGCCCACCGGCTTCGGCCCCGGCAGCCAGCCCGATCCCGAGGGCGAGCTGCAATACATGTCCATGCCTTCGGGCATGCGCACCTATTCGGCCCATGTGCCGGAAGTGACCGATCCCGCCGTTGCCGCGCCCGTTCTGGCACTGCTGGAAGACATGGCCCGTGCCTGCGCCCGCACGAAAACCGGCACGGTCGCGGAATTTGACCTGTCGGGCCTGTCGCCCGCCCAGCGCGCGCTGATGGCCGATACTTTGGGCACCGGCGAAGTGGCGATGAAGATCCGCGGCATCCCGGCGCTGTCGGTGCAGGAATCGGTCTTTGCCGGGGTCTGGTCAGTGGCGGGCATGGGCCATGACCGGGTCGAGGTCGGCCCGGTGCCGCAGGCCGCCCTGTCGCGCGCCCATATCCCCCATCGCCCCGCTTTGCTGATCGCCGCGCCCAAACCCGGCGCGCTGGCCAATGGCCCGGCGATCCTGACCGAGCTTCTGGACCGGTCCGCCCGCTGGCAGCCCGGCGACGAGGCGCATGTGATCAACCTGTCGCTTCTGCCGCATACCGAGGCCGATCTGGCCTGGCTGGCCGAGGCGCTGGGCGAAGGCGCGACGACGATCCTGTCGCGCGGCTATGGCAATGTGCGCGTCACCGCCACGGCGCTGGCACGGGTCTGGCGGGTGCAGTTCTTCAACTCGATGGACACGCAGATCCTCGACACGTTCGAGGTCACCGACATGCCGATGGTCGCCGCCGCCGCGGCCGAGGATTTCGACGACAGCGAGGCCCGCATCCTTGACGTCTTGAAGGTGATCGCATGACCACGCCCGGTTTCGAAGGCAGTTTCCTGGGCGCGCAGGACAAGATCAGCCCGCTCGCCATCATGGAATGCAAGATCTGCTGGACGCCCTATGACCCGGCCGAAGGCGATGACAGCCGCCAGATCTCGCCCGGAACCGCCTTCCTGGCCTTGCCGGAAGACTGGACCTGCCCCGGCTGCTCGGCCCCCAAGGCGCAATTCCTGGTGCGCGAAGACCCTGGCGCCCTTTCGGCGCAGGTCGCCGCCGAAATTGCCCGTCGAACCGGCCTGCTGACCGCCGATTTCCGCGAGGTCTTCCATTCCAAGATGCGCGACCTGCCGATGGTCAATCAGGCGCTTCATGTCGAGGCGGTGGGGTTCCAGCCCCATGACCAAGGCATACTCGGCGTGCTGATCGCGCCCTGGTTCATGAACCTTGTCCTCCTCCCGAATGAGGACCGCCCGGCCCTCAAGGCGGGCGAGAAGGAGATGATCCTCTTCCCATCGGGCGAATATGAATTCATCCACAACACGCGCGAGATGACCGGCCCCTACCTGGCCTGCTCGCTCTTCTCGCCGATGGGCGATTTCACCTCGCAATTGCAGGCGGTGGATGTGGCCCGCGCCGTGATGGCGGAACTGTTCAAGTCTGAAAACCGAAGCGAAACCGATCGCGCCGCAGATATTCGCGCTGCCGCCGAGGCCGCCGCCGCACCGCCCGAGGCTGCGCTTGCGCCGGATGCCGCCCCCAGCCGCCGCCGCCTGATCACCGGAGGATTGTCCGAGTGATCCACCCAGCGCCCCCCACGATCATGGCCTCCTCGCATGCGCCGGGGGGCGCGGTCCTTGTTCTTTCGCGCCATGGCACCCGGCTGGTGCCCACAATTTCTCTGCCCGCGCCGCTGCCCCTCGCCCCTCTGCTCGTCGGCAAAACCGCGCCTCAGGCCGCAGCCCTGCTGCCACGCCTCTTCGCCCTGTGCCGCATGGCGCAGGAAACCGCTGCCTGCCTGACGCTGGGCCTGCCCGCGCCCGATCCCGCGGCGCTGTCCGCCGAAGTGCTGCGCGACCATATGATCCTTCTTTGCGCCACGCTGCCCCGCGCCGCGCGCCTGCCGGGGGGGCCTCTGCCCGCCGATCCGGTCTCCTTCCTTTGCGGCCCGGCGGGACAATTGCCCGACACGCTGGCCGGATTGGAAAGGCTGACGCCAAGCCAGCCCGTGCTGGCGACCCTCTTGCATTTCGGCGCGGGCGAGGCCTGCACCGCCGCCCGGCCTGCGCCGCAGGCCGACACCGTCTTTGCCGGTCGGGCGCTCGAGAATTCTCCCGCCGGTCGGCAATCCCACCATCCGCTCCTGCGCGATATCGAGGCGCGGCTGGGCCGGGGACCCCTGTGGCGCTATGCCGGGATCCTCGCCGATGCCATGGCGGCGCATGACGGCCGCCTGCCCCGGTCGCAGCTGGCCCATCGCACCGCCCTTGTTCCGGCCGCCCGTGGCACCTATGCCCTGCGTCTTTCCACGCAAGAGGGCCGCGTCACCTCTGTTGCCCGCGCCACGCCGACCGATCACCTGCTGGCGCCCGGAGGCGCGCTTCTCTCGGCCCTGTCCAGCCTGCCTGCGGCGAAATCCGCCCTCGCGCCCCTGATCCTCGCGTTGCATGATCCCTGCATACCGGTCGCGCTGAAGGAGGCCCGTGATGCATGAGATGAGCCTTGCCGAAGGCATCCGCCAGATCGTGATCGACCAGTCGCGCGCCCATGGCTTTGCCCGCGTCAAAAGCCTGCGGCTGGAAATCGGCCGTTTCGCCGGGGTGGAAAAGCCGGCGCTGGAATTCGCCTTCGACGTGGTGATGCGCGGCAGCCCGGCCGAGGGCGCGGCGCTGGAAATGCTCGACCTGCCGGGCCGCGCCCGCTGCTTCGACTGTATGAAACTGGTGGAAATCGAAGATCGCCTCGCCCCCTGCCCGCTTTGCGGCTCGGGGAAGCTGCTGCCCGAGGGCGGCGACGAGATGCGGATCAAGGATATGGAGGTGATCTGACATGTGCACGGTTTGCGGCTGCGCCGATACGCCCCGCTTCGAGGGCGTGGTGAAGGAAAAACTTCCCTTTGGCCATGTCGATGCCGGCAAGGGCCATGGCCATTCCGATGGTCATTCCCACCCCCACGCCCAAGATCACCATCACGCGCACGGGCATGCGCATCGCCGCGACCACCATCACTATGGCACTGGCGCGGCCGGCGTCTCGGTGCCCGGCATGACCCAGGCGAGACTGATCGAGGTCGAAACCTCGATCCTGTCAAAGAACGATGCGCTTGCCCAAGGCAATCGCCGCCTCCTGAAGGCGCAGCAAGTGCTTGCGCTGAACCTCGTCTCCTCGCCCGGCTCGGGCAAGACCACGCTTCTGTGCAAAACGATCAAGGCCCTGGGCGATGTGCCGCTGGCGGTGATCGAGGGCGACCAGCAGACCAGCGCCGATGCCGACCGTATCCGCCAGACGGGCGCACGGGCCATCCAGATCAACACCGGCAAGGGCTGTCATCTTGACGCGCAGATGGTCGGCCATGCCATAGACGATCTGGCCCTGGCGCCGCAGAGCTGTCTCTTCATAGAGAATGTCGGCAACCTCGTCTGCCCCGCTGCCTTCGATCTCGGCGAAGACGCCAAGGTCGCCATCCTTTCGGTGACCGAAGGCGAGGACAAGCCGCTGAAATACCCCGACATGTTCACCGCCGCGCAGGTGGCGATCCTGAACAAGCTCGACCTTGCCCCGCATACGGACGCCGACCTTGACGCCTATGAGGCGAACCTGCTGCGGGTGAACCCCGGTCTGACCATCTTCCGCCTCTCGGCCCGCACGGGCGAGGGCATGGAGGCCTGGCTCGACTGGCTGCGCGGCCAGCTCGCGGACAAACGGGTGCCTGGATGACCGCCCCGCGTCCCGTCCTCCTGCTGGTCGATGACGAACCGCATTCGCTTCAGGCGATGCGCATGGCGCTGGAGGATGAGTTCGACATCCTGACGGCCCCCGATGCCGCTGCCGCTCTGTTGGCGATGGAGGAAGACTGGGTCCAGGCAGTGATCTGCGACCAGCGCATGCCGGGCCGCACCGGCGTCGATTTCCTGACCGAGCTGCGCAGCCGCTGGCCCGAGGTCGTGCGCATCATCATCACCGGCTATACCGACCCTGCCGCCATGGCCAATGCCATCAACGAGGCGGGCATCCACCAGTTCATCACCAAGCCCTGGCATCCCGACCAGCTTCTCATGGCCGCCCGCAATGCCGTGCGCCTGTTCCAGCTTGCCCGCGAAAACGAACGCATGGCGCTGGAAATGCGGCTTCTCGCGACGACCCAGGAAAGCAAACTTGACAAGCGCCGCCGCGCGCTGCGCGAGGGGCTGGGCTTCGAGACCATCCTGCGCTCGCGTCAGAGCCCGATGAACACGGTGGTCGAACAGGCCCGGATCCTGTCCACCTTCGACGTGCCCGTGCTGCTGACAGGCGAACCCGGCACTGGCAAGGCCCGCCTTGCCCGCGCCATGCATCTGGGGTCCCTGCGCTCGGACCGGCCCTTCCACGCGCTGAATCTCGCGGGCATCCCCGATGACCTGCTTGCTGTCGAACTTTTCGGTGCCAAGCGCGGCGTCCTGCCCGGCGGGGTCAACAAGATCGGCCTGGCGCAAAAGGCCGACCGTGGGACGCTGTTCCTGGGCGGGGTGGAACATCTGTCGGCGGCGATGCAGCTTGCCCTGAACCGGCTGGCAAGCGAAGGCACCTTCACCCCGGTCGGCGGACAGGAGGTGCAGGTGACCAACCTACGCCTGATCGCCGCCGCGGCAACCGATCTGGGACGCCTGATCGCCGAAGGCAGCTTCCGCCCCGACCTCGCCTTTTCTCTCGCGGTGGGCGAGATCGCCCTGCCGCCCCTGCGCGCCCGGCGCGGCGATGTGGCGATCCTGGCCGAGCATTTCCTGATGGAGCTGGCAAACCAGCACGGCAAGACCGCGCATGGCTTCGAACCCGCCGCGCTGGAGTTTCTGGAGGGCTGGGACTGGCCCGGCAACCTGCGCGAATTGCGCAACGAGGTGACGCGGATGCTGATCTTCGCGCAAGGCCCGATGTTGGGGGCCGAGCTGATCAGCCGCGCCATCCTTCAGGCCCCGCCGTCGGAAGCGGGCGCCGACCGGGTTCCGGCCGACGTGCT
Organism: Neotabrizicola paludis; assembly: GCF_044142105.1. Lineage (NCBI taxonomy): Bacteria > Pseudomonadati > Pseudomonadota > Alphaproteobacteria > Rhodobacterales > Paracoccaceae > Neotabrizicola > Neotabrizicola paludis. The sequence goes on along the minus strand of NZ_JBGTYM010000001.1, from coordinate 285,109 downwards.
GATGGCGGATGGCTCACTCAAGGACCGGGTAGAACTGGTCGAGATGCGCATCCTGCGCGAGACGCTGACCCGCCACCGCTGGAACAAGAGCCGCGCCGCGGCGGAACTGGGCCTGTCACGCGTGGGCCTGCGGGCGAAACTGGACCGTTACGGCATCGCCGACCCGTCGGGCCGCGCCCCAGTTGACGAAGAGGAGGAATAGGCCATGTGTCTGGGAATTCCGGGAAAGATCATTGCCATCACCGATGCCGACAGCCTGATGGGCATGGCAGAAATCTCGGGCGTTCGCCGCGAAGTCTCGCTGGCCCCCGTTGCCCTGGGGCCGCTGGAGGATCTGATCGGCCAATGGGCGCTGATCCATGTCGGCTTCGCCATGGCGATCATCGACGAGGATGAGGCAGCAAAGACCCTGCAAGCGCTCGCCGATCTGGGAGAGGCGCAGGAAACGCTTGAACAACTCGCCGCTGCGGAAAGGGCGCTCGCATGAACTTCACCTCCGAATTCCGCGACCCCGCCGCCGCAAGGCGCCTGCTGGATGCCATCGCTGTCACCTGCGAACGGCTGGGGGCGAGCAAGCAGAAGCCCGTGCACATCATGGAAATCTGCGGCGGCCATACCCATTCGATCTTCCGCTACGGGCTCGACAAGCTGGTGCATGAAGGCGTGGGATTCATCCACGGCCCGGGCTGCCCGGTCTGTGTCCTGCCGATGAGCCGGGTCGACGAATGCGTCGAGATCGCCGAAGGTCCGGGCGTGATCTTCTGCACTTTCGGCGATGCAATGCGGGTGCCGGGAACGAAACGCAGTCTCATGCAGGCCAAGGCGTCCGGCGCAGACGTGCGTATGGTCTATTCGCCCTTGGATGCGCTGGCGCTGGCGCGCAAGAACCCCGACCGCGAAGTGGTGTTCTTCGGCCTGGGGTTCGAGACCACCACCCCGTCGACCGCCTTCGCCATCCAGGCCGCCGCGCGCGAGGGGCTGACGAATTTCAGCGTCTTCTGCAACCACATCACCGTGCCCGAGCCGATCAAGGCCCTTCTCGACGATCCCGACATGGTGCTGGACGGCTTCATCGGCCCCGGCCATGTCTCGATGGTGATCGGCATCCATCCCTATGATTTCATCGCCGCCGACTATGGCAAGCCCATTGTGGTGGCCGGGTTCGAGCCGGTGGACCTCTTGCAATCCGTATTGATGGTGCTGCGCCAGATCGAGTCCGGCGACGCGCGGGTGGAAAACCAATATGCCCGCGTCGTGCCCGAACATGGCAACCCCGCCTGCCTCGCGGCCATGACGGATGTCTACGAACGCCGCCCCACATTCGAATGGCGCGGACTGGGCGAGATCGACGCCTCGGGCCTGCGCATCCGCCCCAGCTACGCCGCCTGGGATGCCGAAGAGAAATTCGGCATCGGCTATGCCACCGGACGGCGTCAAGTCGCCGAACCCGAAGGCTGCGCCTGCGGGGCGGTGATGACCGGCAAAATCAAGCCCACCGCCTGCCCGCAATTCGGCCGGGGCTGCACGCCGGACATGCCGCTCGGCGCGTTGATGGTGTCTTCCGAAGGAGCCTGCGCGGCCTATTGGCAGTATGGCGGCGCGCGGATGGCGGCGGAGTGAGCTGGCTCTTGCGCGAAAATTAGCGCCCCTGAACGACAGAACGGAGTGAGAAAATGGCCCTGCGTGATCAGCGGGTGACGATGGCCCATGGCGGCGGCGGACGCGCGATGCGCGACCTGATCGACGAGGTCTTCACCAGTGTGTTCCAGCCGCCCGGTTCCGAGGATCAGGCACGCCTGATGGATGAGGCCCTGCGAGCGCCCGGAGCGCGTCTCGCCTTCACCACCGACAGTTTCGTGGTGACGCCGCTGGAATTTCCCGGCGGCGATATCGGCAAGATCGCAGTCTGCGGCACGGTGAACGACCTCGCCGTCGGCGGCGCACGTCCCCTCTGGCTTTCCGCCGCCTTCATCATCGAGGAAGGCTGCGAGATCGCGCTTCTGCGCCGCATCGTGGCCTCAATGGCCGCCGAGGCCAAGGCGGCGGGCGTGCGGATCGTGACAGGCGACACCAAGGTCGTCGAGCGTGGCAAGGGCGACGGCGTCTTCATCACCACATCTGGGATCGGCGCAATTCCGGCAGGCTTAAATCTTGGCGCCGAAAAGATTGTGCCAGGTGATCTTGTCATCGTCAATGGTGTGCTGGGCGATCATGGCGCCGCGATCCTTGCCGCGCGGGGCGATCTCGCCCTCTCGACCGATCTCGCCTCGGATTGCGCCGCCCTTGGCCATCTGATGCAGGCCGCTCTTGCCGCCGCCCCAGGCATCAGCGCCGCGCGGGATTGCACCCGTGGCGGCCTTGCCTCTTCGCTGAACGAAATGGCCGCCGAAGCGCGCCTGGCGATCGAGATCGTCGAAGACCTTCTGCCGCTGCGGGAAGAGGTCAAGGGCGTCTGCGAAATCCTCGGTCTCGATCCGCTCTACCTTGCCAATGAAGGCCGCCTCGTCCTGTTCTGCCCGGAGGAGCAGGCCGAGGCCTGCCTGGCGGCCCTGCGCAGCCGCCCGGAAGGCGAAGGCGCGGTGATCGTGGGCCGGGCCATGGCCGGAGAACCGGGCCGCGTCACCATGCGCACGGTCTTTGGCGGCAGCCGCATCGTCGACATGCTGGTGGGCGAACAGCTTCCCCGGATCTGCTAGCGCTTGCCGTAATAAAGCCCGACGACGTGCTCGGCCTCGGCAAAGAACAGCCAGCGGGCCGCGAAAGCGCCGATCAGATGCGAGACCGTGGCAAGCAGGGCCGCCAGATGCACCGGCAAGAGCGCCAGAAGAAGCGCGGGCAACAGGCAGGCGAAGATCACGGCGATCCCCCGCAGCTTTTGCGCATGGCGGCGGCCGACGACATGAATCATCTCGCGCAGCAAGTAGTTCCCGGCGGTATGGGCAGGCTCGAAAACCGTGGCCTCGCCCAGCCGGCCCAGCCCCGTCGCCGTGCCGATTGTCTGCCCGGCTTTCGCGAATGCGCCGTCCCCCACCCGCCAGCCCGCGATCAGCACCAGCGCCAGAAGCGCGCAAAACGCATAGGCCCAGGGCAGGCGCACCGCCAGAATGGCCGCGCCCGTCGCCGCGAAGCACAGGAAGGTCACCGGCACCAGCCAGTGGTTCCAGCGCGGCACCGTGCGCAACTGGGCATAGATCATCGAGGTGCAGAGGATGGTGGCAACGCAAAGCGTCGCCCCCAGCATGCCCAGCCAACGCCCGAACCCCAGACCCAGCCAGTCCGACAGCGCCATCGGCGCCAGCGTCACCAGCGCCAGGATCGAAGTCACCCCCTCGCGCGACAGCCAGCTTGACCGCCATTGCGAAAAGGCCCGCCAGGCGCGCTCGGGATGACCCAGATGGAAGGTAGAGGCGAGAAGCCCGATCACCGCCAGCGCATAGCCAAGCCCCCAGCAGACAAAGGCCCCCCAGCCCGAAACCGTCAGGGAACCAAGCGCCAGAAGGGCGAGAAAACCGAAGCCAAGACCCGAGAGTACGGTGAAAACGATGACGGAAGGCGCCGGATGCATCAGATCTTCCCCAGAACCCGGTCAAGCCAGCCCGCGAAACCGGTGGCCTTGATGTCCAGCAAGGGTGCCAGCGGCGCTTCGGCGGCTGGTCCCTTTTTGCGCGGCGGCAGGTAGCGGTTCACGGGCCTGGTCTTCAGATCGGGCATCAGCGCATAGCCGCCGCGTTCCGCCGACAGGCGGCTGACCGCGCTGTCCGGGTCCGCGAAATCGCCGAAATGCCGCGCGCCGGTCGGGCAGGTGCGCACGCAGGCCGGTTCACGATCGTCTTCGGGCAGGTTGTCATTGTAGATCCGGTCGACGCAGAGCGTGCATTTCTTCATCACCCCCTGATCGGCATCCATCTCGCGCGCGCCATAGGGACAAGCCCAGGCGCACAAGCCGCAGCCGATACAGGCATTCTCATTGACCAGAACGATGCCATCCTCGGCCCGCTTGTAGCTGGCTCCGGTCGGGCAGACGGTCACACAGGGCGCATCCTCGCAATGCAGGCAGGAGCGCGGAAAGGTCACCACCTGCGGCGCGGCCTGGGCCACCTGCACCTGATAGGAATGGACCCGGTTCAGAAACGTGCCCGATGGCTTGGCCCCATAGGCATCCTGATCCGAAAGCCCGCCCACCTGCCCTGCCTCCCTGTCGTTCCAGCCCTTGCAGGCGGTGACGCAGGCCTGACAGCCGACACAAGTGTCCAGATCGATGACGAGGCCGAGCTTCTTCTCGGTCGCTTGCGGCAGAAGCGTCATTTGTCGGTCCCCAATCCGAGTTTTCGCCGGAACCGCGCCGTCAGGCCCACGCGCGGCGGATCGCCCAGGGCCGGGAATTGCGGCTTGGCCTCATTCCGCGGCCCGACCCGCTTGATCCGCACCTTCTGGTCGAACCAGGCGGCCTGCCCGGTCACCGGATCGGAATTCGATACCCGGCCCTCGCCCGGCAGCAGCTCCGAAATCAGATGGTTCAACAGAAACCCCTCCACCGCCTCCGGCGCATCGGGCGCCAGCGCCCAGGCTCCCTTGCGCTTGCCGATCGCATTCCACGTCCAGACCGTCTGTGGGTTCAGCGCCGCCATATGCGCCACCGGCACCTCGATCTCTCCGGTCGGGCTGGTGACGCGCGCATAGTCGCCGGGCTGGAAGCCCTGACCCTGCCAGATCACCGTGGGCAGATAGAGGACATTGCGCCCCTTGATCTGACGCAACCAGGCGTTCTGGCTGCCCCAGGAATGATACATGTCCATCGGGCGCTGCGTCAGCGCATGGATCGGATAGTCTTCGCCCGCCGCCTCGCCCTGCGGCGGATACCATATGGGATAGGGCGACATCGCCTGCCGCAGTCGCGCGCGCAGATGCTCGGGCGGCTGGCGCGGGCCCATACCCTCGGCCGCAAGCTGAAAGCGACGCAGTGGCTCGGACCAGAGCGAGAAGAGGTAGGGCTGCGGCGTGTCGTAAAGGCCCAGGTTCACGGCCCAATCCTGATAGGCGGCGTTCCAGGGCTTCATGAAGGCCGCGCCCTCGGGGATATGGGCCTGATAGAAGGCACCATTGGCAATGTAGCGCTCGATCTGCTCGGGGTTCGGCGCGCCACGCCCCTCGCCCTCGCCATTGCCACGGAAGCCCATCAGCGGCCCCACGCCGGGACGGCGCTGGTGATTCACGATGTAATCGGCATAGTCGCAATATTTCGCGCTGCCATCCTCGTTCACCATTCCCGGCAGGCCGAGACGCGCACCAAGATCCAGCAGCACCGACTGGAAGCCGCGCACCGCGCGGTCCGGCTCCACCACCGGCCAGCGGATCGAATCCCCCGCAGCTTCGGGCTCGGAAATCGGCCGATCCAGCAGGCTGATGCAATCATGCCGTTCCAGATAGGTCGTGTCGGGCAGGATCAGGTCGGCATAGGCCACCATCTCCGACGCATAGGCATCGGAATAGATGATGCGCGGGATCACATAGTCGTCACCCTCTTTCGCGGTCAGCATCTCCATGACCTGGGCGGAATTCATGCTGGAATTCCACGACATATTGGCCATGTAGAGCAGCAGCGTGTCGATCCGGTAAGGATCGCCGGCGGCGGCGTTGGGAATGACCATATGCATCAGCCCATGGGCCGAAAGTGGCGCTTCCCAGGAAAAGCCCTTGTCGATCCGTGCCGGGCTGCCATCGTCCTTCAGGCACAGGTCGGCGGGCGAGCGGACATAGCCCAGATGCGGGCCCGACAGGGGTTTGCCGGGCGTGGTCACGAAATGCGGCGTCGGATGGGCCTCGACCGGCTTCGGATAAGGTGGCTTCAGTCGATAGCCGCCGGGCGCCTCGACGCTGCCCAGGAAGACCTGCAACAAATGCAGTGCGCGGGCGGTCTGGAAACCGTTCGAATGGGCGGAAATCCCGCGCATGGCGTGAAACGCGACCGGGCGGCCCTGCATCGCCTCATGCGCATTGCCGCGGAAATCCACCCAGGGGCGCGGCAGGGTGAAGGCGCGCTCAAAGGCCGCCGCCGCCAGTTCGGCCGCCAGCGCCCGGATGCGGGGGGCCGGGATGCCGCAGCGTTCGGCCACCGCCTCTGGGGCATAATCCGGTTTCAGATATTCCTCGGCCAGATGCTGAAACACCGTCCGGTTGCCCAGATATTCGGCGCCCAGATCCGGCTGCACCCCCTTGCCATCCCAGGGTGCGGGCATGGCGCTGCGGCGGTCGATCACGAAAGGCTGGCTTTCGGCATTCTTGACGATCAGCCCCTTTTCCTCGCCCTCGGCCCCGTTCACCAGGAAGGGCGCGTTGGTCCATTGGGCCAGATAGTCCAGATCGACCTTCCCCGCTTCCAGCAGGCAATGCACCAGAGCCAAGATGAACAGCCCATCAGTGCCCGGCGTGATGCCATACCAGTCATCCGCCACCGCAGAATAGCCGGTGCGGATCGGATTGACCGAGATCACCCGGATGCCGCGTTCCTTGAGCCTGCCGATGCCGATCTTGATCGGATTGCTGTCATGGTCCTCGGCCACGCCGAACATGACGAACAGCTCGGTCCGCTCCCAATCCGGCTGGCCGAATTCCCAGAATGCGCCACCAATCGTATAGATGCCGCCCGCCGCCATGTTCACGCTGCAAAACCCGCCATGGGCTGCGTAATTCGGCGTGCCGAAGGCCTGAGCCCACCAGCCGGTCAGGCTCTGGCTCTGGTCGCGGCCGGTGAAGAAGGCGAACTTTTCAGGCGCAGTCTCGCGCAAGGGCTTCATCCAGGACACCGCGGTCTGAAGCGCCTCCTCCCAGGAAATCTCCTCGAAAGCACCCGATCCGCGCGGGCCTACCCGACGCAGCGGCGCGCGCAGGCGCGAAGGCGCGGTGACCTGCATGATCCCCGAGGCTCCCTTGGCGCAAAGCACGCCCTTGTTGATCGGGTGGTCGCGATTGCCCTCGATATAGCTGACCTTGCCGCTGGTCAGATGCACGTTGATCCCGCACCGACAGGCGCACATGTAGCAGGTGGTCTTGCGGACCTCGTCCGAGACCGGCGCTTGCGTCAAGACGCGTGGCTCTGCTGTCATTCCTGCCCTCCCCGGGCTTTCCTTGGCCTGGCTGGCCCGCAGTCTGCCGTTCCAACTGCCTGCCCGCAAGAGGATGAAAATCTCCGAACAACCGGCATATTGGCGGACCATGTTCCACCATGATCCGGACGAACGGAACAAACACCCCAGACCATCACCCAGTCGCAATTACCCTGCGGTGTGGTCTGGAGAGAGGTAAAGCCCCTCTGACGACGCGAAAGGGCGCGTCACCTCAGATCAGAGCCTTGCCCAGCCCCAGCGCGGCAAGACCGGCCAGAAGCAGGATGGCGAAGCGGCGGAAATCCTTGGGATCGGTGCCGAAGAAATGCCGCCCGCCGACCCAATTGCCCAGGAAGGTCAGCGGCAGCGCCCAAAGCGCGGCCCAGAGCGTGTCCCAGCTGACCAGCCCCGCCCAGAAATAAAGCGGCGCGGAGTAGAGGTCGAGAAGCGGGAAATAGGCGATCAGCGTCGCGCGAAAGACAGAGGCGGGCATCGGCTGGGCGGCAAAGAAGGCCGCGAGCGGCAGCCCGCCCATGCCCGGCGCGTTGGCAAGGCCCGAGACGAGACCCGCCAGCAGATTGCTCGGCCCCCGCACTTCCTGCCGCAGCTTCCAGCCCGCCAGCAGCACCACGCACATCAGAAGCACATAGCCCGAAATCACCGCCTTGGCGGCCGATTCCGAAATCCCTGTCAGCGCCCAGAGGCCCAGCGGCAGCCCGACCGCTGCCCCCGCCAGAAGGAGCCACACCCGCCGCCAGTCGATCGACGGCCCCGCCCCCCTGCCCGCCTGCAGCGACATCGCGGTCTCCAGCAGCACGACCACGGCGACGAAATTCAGCGGATTGGTCACCAGCCCCGAAGCGGCGATGACAATGGCCGAATAGCCAAAGCCGGAATAGCCGCGGATATAGGCGGCGACAAAGATCGCCACCGCCATCCAGATCGCTGCCCCTGTCGACAGATCGAAAGGCAGGGTCAAGGCCGTTCGCCCCGCGCAAGCCGCCCCTCGATGGCGTCAATCACCGGGTCGATCTCGGCCACGGTATCGATCACATAATGCGCCCCGCTGGCGACCAGCTTCGCCACGGCCACCGCACGCTTGCGGGCAAACTCCTCGGGCGGAAGGGCGGCGGTTTCCTCGGGCGAATGGCCAAAGGCATTGCCGGTCAGGGCGACGCCCACCGTCCAGCTTCCAGCATTCAGCCCCTCGGCGATGCCGACCTCGGTATCATCGACCTTCACCACGGCATGGGCGGGCCAGACACCCAGGTCCAGAAAGGTGCGATACATCATCAGCGCCGAAGGCCGCCCCTCGGCCAGATCGCCGGCGCAGACCAGATTGTCCGGCACATAGCCCTGTCGCGCCGCTTCGGGCAGCACCCGGGCCATGATGTCGCGGGTATAGCCGGTGGTCGAGCCGATCTTCATCCCCCGCATCCGCAGCCGCTCGATGGCCGGAACCGCTCCATGGATCATTTCGCAGAAATCGGTCACCGCCTCGACATTCATCGGCACGAAGACCTCATAGACGCGATCGATCGCCGCCTCATCCGGCGTCGCGCCTTGCGCCTTTTCCCAGGCGGCAGCGATGCGCGGCTGCGCCATCAGCGTCTTGATATGGTCGCGCTTGGCCATGCCCATCGGTCCGCGCGCCTCGGCGATGGTGATCTCGACGCCGAAGCTCTGGAAAGCCTTGACGAAGACCCCCATCGGCGCACGCGAGCCATGGTCGATCACGGTGCCCGCCCAGTCGAAGACGGCTGCTTTCAGATGGCCCATCAGGCTTTCCCCCAGAATTCTTCAATCGTTTCCTCGCCGATGGCGAAGCTTGTCGAGGCGCCGGTGCCAGAGGTGACGATCACCAGCTTGACGCCCTCGGCCACATCCTCGCGGATCATCAGCCGGTCGGGCAGGCTGGCATAGGTGCCGGTCCAATGTTCGGCGACCATCGCGCCCGGCAGGCGCAGGACTCTGTGCATCTCTTGCAGGATCAGCTCATCCACCCGTGCCCGGTGGAACGGCGAGGGTGACCATTCATAGTGGTGGCTGTCGCCGACGATCAGCCCGCCATCCGATCCCTGCACCACGATGAGATGAATGCCCTCATCCAGCCAGTCCTGCTGTTCCGCCCGAAGCCGCGCCTTCAGCGCCGCCGCCTCGGGCAGTTCCGACCAGCCGAGATAGCGGATCAGCGACTGATCCGACATGATCGCGCCGGGCAGGCGGCACCCGTCCTGCGGGGTGACTTTCAGCATGTGCAACCGGCATCGGGTTATGCCCAGCCGGTCGATCACCTCGGGGAACAGCGTGCGCAGGTCGTCGCCGGGGCAGACCACGACGCGTACCGCCTCGATCACCCCGCTGGTCGTCAGGACACGGCCCGGCTCTACCGCCTTGACCAGCGTACGACGGCGGATCTCGACCCCCTTCGCCGCCTTGAGCCAGGCCGCCAGCTTCGGAATGGCATGGCGACTTTCCACCCGCCGCTCATGCGGCGACCACAGCGCCCCCTGCCAATCCCGATCCGCCAGGATCGCCCCGTGGCGCGCTTTCAACTCTGCCGCCGAAAGAAGCGCACAATCCGCCCCCATCGCGGTGTCGCGAAACGCCTCGAGCACCGCCATCGCCTCGGGCCGCTGGGCGGGCACAAGTGTGCCCTGATGCTCGATCGGAATCCCTGCGTGCGGCGCGACCTCGGCCCAGACATCACGCGACCGCATCGCCCGCCGCCAGCACTCGCCCGATTGCTGCCCCGTCACCGTGACAAAGCCGAAATTGCGGACGGAAGCGCCAATCGCCTCGGCCTCGCGGTCCAGAACCACGACCCTCAGCCCTCGCCGCACGGCGGCGAGCGCATGGGCCAGGCCCAGGATCCCCGCTCCGACGATGGCCAGGTCGTAGACCATCACGCCCCCGCTTGCGGGCGCATATCGGCAGCCGAGATACCCGCCACCTCGACCGGTTTCTTCATCGCGTCCCGGCGGAAGGGCTCGCCCAGCTCCTGGTTGATCAGCGCCTCGATCAGCGTGGTCTTGCCATGTTTCATCTGGTCGTCCAGCGCCTTTGCCAGCGCATCGCGCAACTCGTCCATCGTCCGCGCCACCACGCCCTGCAGGCCACAGGCCCGTGCGATCCCGGCATAGGAAACCTCGGTATCCAGCTCGGTGCCAACGAAATTGTCGTCATACCACAGGGTCGAGTTGCGCTTTTCCGCGCCCCATTGGTAGTTGCGGAAGACGATCTGTGTCACCGCAGGCCATTCCTTGCGGCCAATAGCAGTCAGTTCCGTCACCGCGATGCCAAAGGCCCCGTCGCCCGAAAAGCCAACGACCGGCACGTCCGGGCAGCCGATCTTGGCACCGACGATCGAGGGCAACCCATAGCCGCAAGGCCCAAACAGGCCCGGCGCCAGATATTTCCGACCCGCCTCGAAGGACGGATAGGCATTGCCGATGGCGCAGTTGTTGCCGATGTCGGACGAGATGATCGCCTCTTTCGGAAGAACGCTGGTGATCGCGCGCCAGGCCATGCGGGGCGACATCCATTCCGGCTTTGCGGCCCGGGCGCGTTCGTTCCAGGTCGTGCCCGGATCGTCCTGCTCGTGATCCATGGACGAGAGTTCCTGTGCCCAGCGGCTTTTCGTCGTGGCGATCCGCGCCTTCCGCTCGTCACGACCCGCGTCCCCGGCTGTCGCCGACAGCTTCGACAACAGGCTTTCCGCAACCTTCTTCGCGTCGCCCACGATGCCGACCGCGACCTTTTTGGTCAGACCGATCCGGTTGGGGTTGATATCCACCTGGATCAGCGCGGCGTCCTTGGGCCAATAATCGATGCCATAGCCCGGCAGGGTCGAGAACGGGTTGAGCCGCGTTCCCAGCGCCAGCACGACATCGGCCTTGGCAATCAGCTCCATCGCCGCCTTCGAGCCGTTATAGCCCAAGGGACCCGCGAAGAGCGGATGCGAACCGGGGAAGGCGTCATTGTGCTGGTAGCCGACGCAGACCGGCGCATCCAGCCGCTCCGCCAGCTTCATGCTGGCCGGGATCGCGCCGCCCAGCACCACGCCCGCGCCATTCAGGATGACCGGGTTCTTCGCCTTGGACAGCAGCTCCGCCGCTTCGTCCAGCGCCTCCGCCCCCCCCGCGGGGCGTTCGAATTCCACGATGCGCGGCAGCTCGATGTCGATCACCTGGGTGAAGAAATCGCGCGGCACATTGATCTGGGCCGGGGCGCTGGCACGGCGGGCATTGATGATGACGCGGTTCAATACCTCGGCCATGCGGCTGGGGTCGCGCACCTCTTCCTGATAGGCCACCATATCCTTGAACAGCGCCATCTGTTCCACTTCCTGGAAGCCGCCCTGCCCGATGGTCTTGTTCGCCGCCTGCGGCGTAACCAGCAGAAGGGGCGTGTGATTCCAGTAGGCCGTCTTCACCGCCGTCACGAAATTGGTGATCCCCGGGCCGTTCTGGGCAATCGCCATGCTCATCTTGCCGCTGGCGCGGGTATAGCCATCAGCCATCATCCCGCCCGAGCCTTCATGCGCGCAATCCCAGAAGGTGATGCCTGCCTTGGGAAAGAGGTCGGAAATCGGCATGAAGGCCGATCCGATGATGCCGAAGACATGTTCGATCCCGTGCATCTGAAGGACCTTGATGAAGGCTTCTTCGGTGGTCATCTTCATGGCGTCACTCCCTGATCCGTCTTGTGCAAGCTTCTACCGCCGCACCGGATCAAGGCTTAGGGCCAGTCAGTCTGCCGCAATAGAGCCAGTCTTGCCCGCCCGCGCCAGCGCCGCCAGCACCGAGCGCGCGGCCCGCACTCCTGGTGCCTCGCCGCCGCGGCCAAGCCGGTCCATGGTCACCGCCATCGCCTCGCCCTGCGCGCCCGGCCCCTGGTCCAGAAGGCCCGACAACGCGGGGGCGATCTTTTCGGGCGTGCAATCGCGCCCGATGAATTCCGGCACGCTGCGGGTTTCGGACACAAGATTGACCAGCGTCACCGTATCCACCCGCACCATGCGCCGCATCAGCCACAGCGTGACCGGCGCCATGTCATAGGCGATGACCATGGGGCAGGCCTGCGCCGCCAGTTCCAGGCTGACCGTGCCCGAGGCGGCCAATGCCGCATCCGCCGCCGCAAAAGCAGCTGTCCGCGTGTCCACATCGGGCGCGGTCAGGATCACCGGCCGTCCCGGCCAGTCCTGCGTCGCGGCAGCGACCTCTTCGGCCAGATGGCGCGGCGTTGGCAAGACGACGCGCAGCCCGGCATGGCGCGTGGCGAGCAATCTCAGCGCGCCCCCGAAAGGCGTGAGCAAACGCCCGATCTCGGATCGGCGCGAGCCGGGCAGCGCGACGACCAGCGGCGCATCAGCGGCAATGCCCTGGGCCTGCCGGAAGGCCGCGGCCTGGGCAGCGGTCGCCACCGGCTCCGACACCACCGGATGCCCCACGAAATCGCAACTCATCCCTGCATCGGTCATGTAAGGCGGCTCGAAGGGCAAAAGCGCCAGCACATGGTCGATGACCCGCGCCATTTTCGCCGCCCGGCCCGGCCGCCAGGCCCAGACCGAAGGCGCGACATAATGGATCGTCGCGATCTCGGGCCGCGCGGCCCGCACCAGCGCGGCCGCGCGCAAGCAAAAATCGGGGCTGTCTATGGTGATCAGCGCCGCAGGATTCGCTGCCATCGCCGCCTCTGCCGCCTGTACGATCCGGCGCTTGAGGTGGAAATACTTGGGCAGCACTTCAGCCAGCCCCATGACCGACAGTTCCTCCATCGGGAAAAGGCTCTCCAGCCCCTCCGCCTGCATGGCTGGCCCACCAATCCCGGCAAAGATCACTCCCGGCACCAGGGCCTTGAGCCCGGCCATCAAGGCAGCACCCAGACGGTCACCCGAGGGTTCACCGGAAATTAGAAACAGGGTCAGGGGGGCGGTCACAACGACCGGCTCACGGCTTGCGCGCCCAGAGGAATAGTCCCGCCTCGTCAGCCGCCGCCTTCATCGCGGGCTGGTCCAGGCAGATCACCCCGCCGGCCTCCCAGGCGATGCCTCCAAGACCTGCCTTCGCGGCGGCGGCCACGGAGGCGGGGCCAAGCGTGGGCAGGTCGATACGGCGGTCCTGCAAGGGTTTCGGCGCCTTGTAGAGCAGGCCCTTCCCGGCCTGGGCGGGCGGGCGCAGGCCCTCGGGCAGCGCCGCGACCTGCGCGAGCATCGCATCGGTGCCAGCAATGGTCTCGGTTGCCAGGCAGATGCCCTGCGCCACGACACAGCCCTGCCCGACATCGACCCGGCCCAGGGCCTCGGCAATTGCCGAAGCCCGCGCCGCATCGGCCTGATCGCGCGGCGTCAGGCTGCCCGCAAGCAGCCCCTCGCCCGGCACCAGCGCAGGCGCGATCTCGGCCGCCCCGGTGACGGCAAATCCCTCTTCCTCGAACAGCGCGATCACCTCGCGCAGCGTCGCGTCATCGCCCTGCGCCAGCGTGTGCATCAGGCGCGGCACGATCTGCGCCGTGGCCGGATCGAACAGCGCCGGGTCCAGCCGCGGCCGCCGCACGGCCCCGGCAAACGCCACCTGCGTCACGCCCGCATCGTGCAAGGCATTGAAAAAAGGATAAAGTCTCTCGATGCGGAAAGCCAGGTCCACCGCCAGACCTTCCGGCGCAAACCCCTCCATCGCCGCAACAAAGGGCCGCGCGAGCAGGTTCGCCGCCAGCGCCGCGGGCAGGGCCCCTGCCCCCGCGATCAACGCCAGTGTCATTTGGCGCCTTTCGGCGTCAGGAAACTGCGGTCGCTATCGGCCAGGATGAAATCCGCGATCTCGCGCACCAGCGGATTGTCAGAGTCCTCGGCCAGCTTGCGCGCACGGTCGAGGAACGCCCCATCCTCTTGCGCCAGCGTCTGGTAGGCGGCGCGCAGCGCGGCGATTCCCGCCCGGTCGACGCCCCGGCGCTTGAGACCCACCAGGTTCAGCCCGTCCAGCTCGCCACGCGGCGCCTGCACAAGTCCATAGGGGATCACGTCATTCGTCACCATGGTGACGGCGCCGATGATCGCGCCCTGCCCGATCCGCACCCATTGATGCACCCCCGACAAGCCGCCGACGATCACATCGTCGCCCAGGACGCAATGGCCCGCGATGGCGACATGGTTGACCAGGATCACCCGGTTGCCGATCTGGGCATCATGGCCGACATGCGCCCCGGTCATGATCAGGCAATCATCGCCCACCCGCGTCACGCCGCCGCCGCCCTCGGTGCCCAGGTTCAGCGTCGCACCCTCGCGGATGCGGCAGCGCGCGCCGACGACCAGCCGGGTCCGTTCACCCTTGTATTTCAGGTCCTGCGGCACTTCGCCGACCGTCGCGAAGGAGAAGATGGTGGTCTCGTCGCCGATCTCGGTCCAGCCGGTGACCACGGCATGACTTTTCACCGTGACGCCCCGGCCCAGCGTGACCTCGCCGCCGACATAGGCGAAGGGGCCGATCATGCAATCAGGACCGATGGTGGCGCCGTCCTCGACAACGGCCGAGGGATGGATGATCGCGGTGCCGTGGATCTTCATGCCTCAGGCTTTCGGCAGATCGAACATGGCGGTGAAAGTGGCCTCGCAGGCCAATTCGTCGCCGACCATGGCGCGGCCTTCGAATTTCCACACCTTGCCGCCGCCGCGCAGCGCCTTGACATGCAGCTCCAGTAGATCGCCCGGCACGACCTTGCGGCGGAATTTCACCCCGTCGACGCCCATGAAGAAGACCTTGGCATTCTTGTCGACGAGATCCATCGAGAGGCCCACGAGCACCCCCGAAGTCTGCGCCATCGCCTCGATGATCATCACACCGGGAAAGATCGGCATGCCTGGGAAATGGCCCTGGAATTGCGGCTCGTTGAAGGTGATGCACTTCACCCCGACGCAGCCCTCGTTCAGCACCACATCCTTGACCTTGTCGATCAGAAGGAACGGGTAGCGATGGGGGATGATCCGCTGGATCAGATCAAGATCGGCTGATGTGACGGCACCTGTATCCACGTTGCGCGTCCTCCCTTGGGCTTGCTGTCTGCAATCCTGCTATCAAGTTGAAACCGGGCGGGCAAGTTCCCCGAGCGCGCGGCGCGGCAGTCGCTGCCGCCCGGACCGCGCCATATCAAGGCGTTGCGGGTGCCGTCGGCTGCGGTGTGGGCGCCGGTCCCTGCAACAGCGGTTCTGGCGGTTCGGCCGGCGTCGGCGTCAATTCGGCAGGCGCGGCATCCAGCTCCTCGGGTGGCAGGTCCGGCAAAGCGATATCCATCCGCGCCACGGCCTCATCGGTGATGTCCAGCGACGAAAGCGACAGGATGATCGCATTATCCGCAAGGATCGCGACTGCCCCCGTATCCCGAAGCAGATCGGCCAGAACCGGAACCGCGCTTTCGAAGAATTTCTGCCGGGTTTCCTCCAGGTGGCGCGTAACCGCGCGCGACTTGGCGTCCTGCGCCGCCCGAATCTCTTCGACCTTGGTGTCGAAGGCATTGGCCAGCGGGGTAAATTCCTCGGGCTTCAGATTGGCGCGGCGGGTCGTCAGGTCGCGTTCCTCGGCCTCGAGCGCGGCCTCGATCTTGCGATTCTCGGCAGAGAGGGCCGCCGCTTCCGCTTCGGCCCGGGCAAGTGCCGCCTTGCCATAGGCGGAACTGCGGAAAAAGCGCTCCTGATCCAGCGTGACGATGGGCGAAGGCAGCGTCGCGGCCGGGGCTTCGTCGGGCGTGGGCGCCACACTCTCTTGCGCCGCCACTTGCAGAGGCAGCGCCGCGATCATGGCCAGCAGCACAGAACCGCAGATGCGCCTTGCCCGGGCTAGCCGGGCAGAGGCGCGGCGCGCCAGCGGCCCCATCTCAGAACTTGGTCGAGATCGCCAGGTCGAAGCTCTGCTCTTTGTCATAGTCTTCCTTGACCAGAGCCTTGGAGAAGTTGAAGCGCAGCGGCCCGAGCGGCGTGTCCCACAGGAAGGACAGACCCACCGCGACACGCGGCTTGAAGCCGTCATCGACCGTAGCCCCACCCAGTCCCATCGTGTCGTCCAGACTCCAGACCGTGCCGATATCGGCGAAGACGCCGCCGGTGATGCCGTATTCCTCGGGCAGGCCCAGGGGGAAGTCGGCCTCGAGACGGGCAACCGCGAACATATTGCCGCCCAGAGCGTCCGAGTCGGTGCCGTCGCGCGGTCCGATCCCATTCGGCTCGAAGCCACGGATCTTGCCACGGCCGAAGAAGCGATCCGTCACACGGGTGCCGGTATCGCCAAGGTCATGGATCATCCCACCCTCGAAGATCGCGCGCAGCGTGACTTCCTCGTTCCAGACCTTGCGCTCGGCCACGGCAAGCGTCGTGGCGGTCAGGAACTTGGTGTCGCCCCCCAGCCCGCCCATTTCCAGGCCGAAGCGCAGAAGTATGCTCGAATCCGGGTTCAAACCCGTGATCCGATTGTCGAACTGGTAGTTGAGCCCAATCGCGCTCGAGATCAGCGATCCCTGCGCCTCTTCGCGCTGGATGATCGGCGAGTCGCCGGAATAATCCGACAATTCGTTCTGCGAGATGCTGTAGCGGACATTGATGCTCGACTGCTCGGTCAGCGGGAAGCCGAGACCGAAGCCAAGGCCGATGTCCTTGGTATTGTAGAGTGCGTCCTGATTGTCGGTCGTGGTGTAATTGCCCGACACGTTGAATTGCAGGTCGCGGCCCAGAAGCGCCGGCTCGGTGAAGCTGAAGGACGAGTTCTGGTTATCCGTCCCGGACGAGATCGACAGCGCGATGGACTGTCCGCGCCCCAGGAAGTTCCCCTCGGAGAAAGACAGGTTCACCCCGGTTCCGCCCGAGACCGAATAGCTCAGGCCAAAGCCCAATGACCCGGTCGGCTTTTCCTGCACATCGACATTGACCACGACCTGGTCGGGCGACGAGCCCGGATCGGCATTCACCTGCGCATCAGAGAAGAAGCCCAGTGCGCGGATGCGTTCGGCCGACTGACGGATTTCCCGCGGATTGAAGGGGTCGCCTTCTGCCGTGCGGAACTGGCGGCGAACCACTTCGTCCAGCGTGGTCGCGTTGCCCTCGATATCGATGCGCTCGACAAAGACGCGCTTGCCGCGCACCACGGCGAATTCGACATTCATGCGCTGGTTGCGGTCGTCGCGCGTGAAACGCGGCTCCACCCGAATGAAGTTCAGGCCCTTCTTCAGCGCCAGATTCTCCATCCGGGCAACGTTGTTGTCGATCAGGGCCGGATTGAAGGTCTGGCCGGTCTTGATCTTCTGGACGGCCGCGAACTCACTCGCGTCCAGGCCCTCGACCTCTGACACGGTCGTCACATTGCCGATTGCGTAGGGCAGGCCCTCACGGACTGTGAAGGTCACGAAAGATGCGTCCCGCTCGCGCGAAACTTCGGCCGAAGCGTCGAGAACCTGAAAGTCGATATAGCCACGCGAGAGGTAGAAATCCCGCAGCATCTGCTTGTCGACTTCCAGCCGTTCGGCCACGAAAGTGTCGCGCTGGATCAAGGCCCGCAGTGCGCCGGCCTGCTTGGTCTGCAGGACCTGGCGCAGGCGGCGGTCAGAAAAGTCGCGGTTGCCGATGAAGGACAGACGCTCGACCTCAACGACCTTGCCTTCGGCGATCTCGAAGACCAGATCGACCCGGTTGCCGTCGCGCTTGATCAGCTTCGGTTCGACCGTCGCCGCCATGCGGCCGCGGACGCGGTAGACCTCGGCAATGGCGGCAGCGTCGGATTCGGCGGTGGTCGGATTGAAGACGCGGCGGGTCTGCGACTGGACTAGGGCGGCCAGCTCTTCATCCTTGATCCGCTTATTGCCCTCAAAGCTGATCGCGTTGACGAAGGGGTTTTCCTTGACCTTGATGACCAGGGTAGATCCCTGCGGCAAAACTTCGACCGTCTCGAACAGGCCAGAGGCGAAAATCCGCTGATAGGCGTCGTTCAGCGCACCCGCCGAAACCTCTTGCCCGCGGGCGATTCCGGCATAGGCGATGATCGTCGAAGCATCGACACGCTCGTTCCCCTGCACCTGCACATTGGAGAAAGCAAAGCTCTGAGCGAAAGCCGGAGAGATATAGGGCGCGGAAACCCCTGCCAGCCCTAGAAAAACGGCGGCGGCTGCAACTTTGGTGACGGGAAGGCGACCGGCTCCGGTCTTCCCCCTGCGCGCTTTGAAACCAACTGCCTTGCGCATGCTCTGCCCCACCGTGAAATGCTCTTTTGGACTGAGTAGCCGGAAAGGCCAGTCTTGTCAAAAGGCTGCGGTCCCGTTCGAGAAGTTTGGCAGATATGGTGTTCCCCTGGCCACTCCGGGAGAAAACCCGCCCTGGATGTCCAAGAATGACCGCAGGTGCCGCCCGAGGCAGCACAGCCAGATCAGGCCGAAGGCAGAAAACCCGGCGGGATCAGTGGCCCACCAAGGCGGTGCCCAGGAAAGCCCCGGCCAGAAGGCCAAGGATGACCGTGCCAACCGTGAACAGACGGTCGGCATTCACGTTCAGCAGAAGCGTGATACCCGGAAAGCGGCGCTGGACAAGTTGCATGGCGAAGGCCTCATTCTGATGGCCCCCTGCTACGCGTCGATTGCGGCGGGAAAATGACCCATACAGCCAGAACGCGAAAAATCCGCGCGAAGCACGCCGTCAGACGCAGGTGACGTCCATCAGCAGCGCGAAGGCCATCAGCGACAACAGAAGGGTCAGCCCCACCGTCATCAGCCCGCGCAGCGCGCCGTCCGAAGGCGGCTTGCCCGTGACGGCTTCCCAGGCGTGGAAGACCAGGTGCCCGCCATCCAGAACCGGGATCGGGAACAGGTTCAAGATCCCCACCCCCAGCGACAGGACGGCCAGCATGGTGAAGAAAGTCGACAAGCCCTGCTTCGCGGCATCGCCCATGACCTCGGCCATGCCGATCACGCCCGACATGTTGCAGGTCGAGATGCGCCCCGCCACCATATGCCAAAGCCCCGAAAAGGTGGTGACGACCATGTCGCCCATCTGACGTGCTGACAGTCCCAGCGCCTCGACCACGCCGGGATTGCGCGTCGCCATGTCGAAGGTCAGGCCCGAGGTCAGGCCCAGCAACCATTTCGTCTCGAAGCCCACGCCATCCTCGGTCGGAACATCGCGGCGGCGCGGGGTCAGCGTGACATCGAAGGTGCTGCCATCGCGCCAGACGGTCAGCGGGACGGGCTTGCCCTCGGAATTGAACACGACATTCTGCAAATCGGTAAATGTCACCAGATCGCGGCCATCGGCGCGCAGGATCACGTCACCCGCCCGCAGCCCTGCATCGACAGCGGCAGATTTGACCTGGACGCTCGACACCAGCGCCGGTTGCAGATTCGGCGTGTCGAGCACCACATCCTGCCCGTCGCGCCGCACGGTGGCCGCGACCGAAGACGTGCCGGGCAAGGCCTTGATCGCGGCGGCAAAGGCCTCGCTATCGGGGGTGGGCTGGCCGTTCAGGGACAGGATCACATCGCCTTCCCGCAGCGTCTGTTCCTGCGGAATGGGTTTCAGCTTGCCGACGGTCGGCTCGTCCTGCGCGATACCCATGGTCAGGATCAAACCCAGCAGCACTGCGAAGGTCAGGATGAAATTCGCCGCCGGTCCGGCGGCCACGGTTGCCGTCCGCGCCCAAAGCGGCGCGCCCGCCATCGTATGCCGCTTCTCCTCGGCCGAGAGGCCCGGCCGCAACTCATTCGTCACCGAAGAGGCGTCGGCATCGCCCAGGAATTTCACGTAACCACCAAAGGGAATCGCGGCGATCTGCCATTTGGTGCCACGCTTGTCCGTGCGGCTGGCCAGAACCGGGCCAAAACCCAGCGAGAAGACCTCGGCATGGATGCCAGACCATCGCCCGACGATGTAATGGCCATATTCATGGATGGCGACGATGATCGACAGCGCGATCACGAAGAAGACCGCCGACCAGACGCCGCCGCCCAGCATCCCCAGAATATCCATGCCTAACCGCCCTTTCGCCGCCGCGCTTCGGCGGCTTCACCCGCCCTGATCCTTGCCAGATGGTCCATGGCCAGCACGTCCTCAAGCCCGAATGCGGGTTTTTCAAGGCCGCCCGCCGCAGAAAGCAGCGTGAGCACGTCCTCGACCACGCCGGCCATCTCGGCAAAACCGATCTGGCCCGCCAGAAACCGATCCAGCGCGATCTCCTTGGCGGCGTTGAAGGCCGCCCCCGCCAGTCCGCGTAGCCGCATCACCTCACCCGCCAGCCGCAATGCCGGATAGCGCGCCGGATCCGGGGCGCGGAAGGTCAGCTGCGCCAGCGCCGCGAGATCCAGCCGCGCGACCGGCAGCGCCGCGCGCTCGGGCCAGTTCAGCGCAAAGCCGATCGGGTGGCGCATGTCGGGCGCGCCCAGATGCGCCATCACCGCCCCGTCTCGGAAACCGACCATGGAATGGATGATCGATTCCGGGTGAATGATCACCTCGATCTGTTCGGGTGCCACACCGAAAAACTCGCGTGTTTCAATGACCTCCAGCGCCTTGTTGAACATCGAGGCCGAATCGATGGTGATCCGTTGTCCCATGGCCCAGTTCGGGTGGGCCAAGGCATCGGCGACGGTCGCCTGCGCCAGCCGCTCGAGTGGCCAGTCGCGCAGCGCCCCGCCCGAAGCGGTGAGGATGATGCGCTCGACCGTCTCGATCTTCTCGCCCATCAGCGCCTGGAAGATCGCCGAATGTTCGCTGTCGACCGGCAGGACCCGTCCGCCATGGGCTTGCTCCGCCGCCATCAGCAACGGCCCCGCCGTCACAAGGCTTTCCTTGTTGGCCAAGGCCAGCGTCGCCCCCTGTTCCAGCGCCGTCAGTCCGGGCACCAGCCCGGCCGCGCCGACAATCGCGCTCATCACCCAATCGGCTGGCCGCGCCGCCGCCTCGGCCAAAGCCGCCTGACCCGCCGCCACAGCGATGCCGCTGCCCGAAAGCGCCGCCCGCAACTCCGGCAAACAGGCGGCTTCGCCGCAAATCGCGATCTCGGCCCGCAGCGCCTGCGCGATCTCGGCCAGCCGCGCCACATTGCGCCCGCCCGTCACGGCGACGGTCTCATAGGCTGCAGGCCCGCCCGCGCGCAGGATCAGATCGACCGTCTGCTCGCCGACCGAGCCGGTGGCGCCGAAGATGGAAATCCGCCGCATGGCCTGCCTCTCCTCAGGGCGCGCCCAAGAGCATGACCAGCGGCACCAGCGGTTGCAGCGCCACAACGAAAAGGACCGCGCCCGCAAGGGCATCGAAACGGTCCATCACCCCGCCATGGCCAGGGATCAGGTTCGAGCTGTCCTTCACCCCCGCACGGCGCTTGATCCAGCTTTCGGCAATATCGCCCATCTGCCCGGCAAAGGCGACAAAGGGCGACAGAACCGGAAGAAGCCAGCTGCCATGCCCCGCGAGCCAGAACCCCAGCCCGACAAGGAAGGCCCCCGCCCATCCCGCGATGGTGCCCGACCAGGTCTTCTTCGGGCTGATCGCCGGCCAGAATTTCGGCCCGCCCAGGGTTCGACCGGCGAAATAACCCGCAACATCAGACATGATGACGACGCCCAGAACCCAGAGGAACAGCGCCGGACCCGCCTCGTCGCGGATCACAAAGATCCCGTGGCCCGCCGCCAGATAGGCCAGCGCCAGAAGCCCGGTCGCCGCAGGCAGGATGCGCGGGGTCAGCGCGACGGCAAGTGCCACTGGCGGAAACAGGATCCAGGCCGGAGAATTGTCGATCCCCTCGTCCACTGCCAGCATCAGCCCGGCGGCAAGCCCAAACACGACCGGCAGCCAGGCCGGACCGCCCCGCCCGGTCATCCTCGCCAATTCCCAGATCATCAGCCCGATCAGCAGCGACAGAAGCCCAAGGAACAGCCGCCCCCCGATCCAGATATGCACCGCCCCGATCACGATCAGCACCGCCGCCGAGATGAGCCGCGGCCGCAAATCTGCCCAGCGGTCAGACGTCATTTCAGCACCCCGCCAAAGCGACGCTCGCGATTGCCAAAGCGGGCGAGGATTGCGCCCAGTTCGGCCGGGCTGAAATCGGGCCAGAGCGTCTCGGTGAATTCATATTCGGCATAGGCCGCCTGCCAGGGCAGGAAATTCGAGGTCCGCGTCTCGCCGCTGGTGCGGATCACCAGATCGGGATCGGGCAGTTGCGCCGTGTCCAGCCGGGCCGAAAAGGCCGCATCGGTGACATCGGCCGGGTCAAGCCGCCCATCCGCCGCCTCGCAGGCAATCGCCCGCACCGCCCGCAGGATCTCGTCCCGGCCGCCGTAATTGATCGCGACCGTCAGGTTCAGCCGCGTCAGATGCGCGGTCTTCGCCTCGATCCCCGCCATCAGCCGCTGCAATTTCGGATCCAGGCGCGAGCGGTCGCCGATGAAGCGCATCCGTACACCTTCGCGCGCCATGCCCTCGGCCTCGCGCTGGATATAGCGGGCGAAGATCGCCATGAGGCCCAGAACCTCTTCGGTCGAGCGCTTCCAGTTCTCGGTCGAGAAGGCGTAAAGCGTGAGCCAGCTGATCCCCAGATCGGGTGCGGCGCGGACGATTTCTTTCACCCGCTCGGCGCCCTTGCGATGCCCCACCAGCCGCGGCCAGCCGCGCATCTGCGCCCAGCGGCCATTGCCATCCATGATGATGGCGACATGGCCCGCCTGACGGGCTGGCACAACGGGGGCAGAGGCGGAGGCGAAAGCCATGCGCGGTGCCTAGACCTGCATGATTTCTTGCTGTTTCGTCTCAAGCGTCTGGTCGACCAGCTTGATATAGCGGTCAGTCATTTCCTGCACCGTGTCTTCCCAGAACTTCTGGTCGTCTTCCGGCAGGCCGTTGCCCTTGGCCTTCTTGATCTGGTCCATGCCGTCGCGGCGCAGGTTGCGCACCGCGACGCGGGCATGTTCGGCATATTGCGCGGCGACCTTGGTCAGCTCGCGGCGGCGCTGTTCGTTCAGCTCGGGAATCGGCAGCATGATGATCGTGCCATTGAGCTGCGGGTTGATGCCAAGGCCCGACTCGCGGATCGCCTTCTCGACCTTCGACACCATGCCCTTGTCCCAGACGTTGATGGTGACCATGCGCGGCTCGGGCACGTTCACCGTGCCAAGCTGGTTGATCGGCGTCATCTGGCCATAGGCCTCGACATGGATCGGCTCCAGCATCGAGCCCGAGGCGCGCCCGGTGCGCAGCGAGGCGAATTCGGTGCGCAGGCTGGCGATGGCGCCTTCCATGCGGCGGGTGAGGTCGTCAGTGTCGAGTTCGAAATCGTCAGACATGTTCATGTCCCCTTGGCATTTCGCCCCCTTCTAGCGAGGGTCGGCGGGAAAATCAAAGCAGCTAAGCCGCAGGTGTCGTGCAGGTGGCGTGATGAGACGATTTCTTCCAAGAAACCGCGCCTGAACCTTCAAAGGCTCTGGCCCGGCTTTCTCGAAAACCTCCGGGCACGCTCAGCCCTCGACCCGCGTATAGGTCCCCTGCCCCGCAAGGATGCCGCGGAAGCCGCCGGGCTCGTCCAGCGAGAAGACGATGATCGGCAGGCTGTTGTCCCGCGCCAGCGCGATGGCGGTGGAATCCATCACGCCCAGGTGCTTTTCCAGGCACTCGTCATAGGTCACGGTCTCGTAGCGCTTGGCATCGGCGAATTTGCGCGGGTCCTTGTCATAGACGCCGTCCACCTTGGTGCCCTTGAAGATCGCTTCGCAGGCCATTTCATTGGCGCGCAGCGTCGCCGCCGTGTCGGTGGTGAAATAGGGGTTGCCGGTGCCGGCGGCGAAGATGCAGACCCGCTTCTTTTCAAGATGGCGCACGGCGCGGCGGCGAATATAGGGTTCACAGACCTGATCCATCGGAATGGCGCTGATCACGCGGGTGAAGACGCCGATCTGTTCAAGCGCCGATTGCATGGCGAGCGCGTTCATGACGGTCGCCAGCATGCCCATGTAATCGGCGGTCGTCCGCTCCATCCCTTGGGCCGAACCCGCCAGGCCGCGGAAGATATTACCGCCGCCGATGACGAGGCAAATCTCGACACCCAGATCATGGACCGATTTCACCTCGGCCGCGATGCGCTGCACCGTTGGCGGGTGCAGCCCGTAACCCAGATCGCCCATCAACGCCTCGCCCGAGATCTTGAGCATCACGCGACGATATTTCACCGGCGCGGCGGCGGCTGGGCTGGACATGGGAAACCCCCTGATTTGGGCTGGGACTTGGATTGCGGCGCAAAATGTCGGAAAACGCCCCGGGGTTCAACCGGGGAACGACAGGCCCGGTGCCGCAACGCCCGCTACAACACCCGGGGGCCTCGCTCCCGCGCGCCGGGATATTTGGGCCAGGATGACAACAGAGGGAAGCCTCGCCGCGATTTCGCGCGAAAAACCGGTGCTGATCGCCGGGCCGACGGCCAGCGGCAAGTCGGCGCTGGCGATGGCGATCGCCGCCCGCGACGGACGGATCATCGTCAATGCCGACGCGTTGCAGGTCTATGACTGCTGGCGCATTCTGACCGCGCGGCCAAGCATCGCGGATGAGGCCGCGCTGCCCCATGCGCTGTACGGCCATATCGAACGAACAGAGAGCTATTCGGTGGGCCATTGGCTGCGCGAGGCGACGAAGCTGCTCGACCAACCCATCGTCATCGTCGGCGGCACCGGGCTTTATTTCAGCGCCTTGACCAAGGGCCTGGCAGAAATTCCGCCCATCCCGCCCGAGATCCGCGCCCGGGGCGACGCCTTGCGGCTGGCCGATCTGCCCGCGATGGTCGCCGCCCTTGACCCGGTCACCGCCGCCCGCACCGACCTGCGCAATCCCGCGCGCGTCCAGCGCGCCTGGGAAGTGCAAGAAGCCACAGGGCGCAGCCTGTCCAGCTGGCAGGACGGCACGGGCGCGCCCCTCTTGCCTCTCGAGTGCGTCGAGGCACTTGTCCTGCGCCCTACGACTCCCTGGCTCGACGCGCGGATCGCCAGACGTTTCGAGACGATGATGGACGAGGGCGCGCTGGACGAGGCCCGCGCCGCCCTCCCCGGATGGGACCCGAGCCTCCCCTCGTCACGCGCCATCGGGGCGCCGGAACTGATCGCTCATCTGACAGGCGATCTTTCGCTTGATGCGGCGATCGCCGCCGCGAAATTGGCCTCGCGCCGCTATGCCAAGCGCCAAAGAACATGGTTCCGCTCCAAAATGGCCGATTGGCGCGAGATTGTCCCCGGATAGACGACAAATCAGCAGCGCTTGACCGGCACGATCCCGACTTGCCCCCAGGCTTGTACACAGGTTTCGCACCACCTGTGGATAACTTTCTTGACCTTGCCATCTTTTCGCTTTGGTTTGCGTGGCATGGACAAGTAACTTGAAGTCTCAGTTGAACGGACGACCTGCCCATGCCGGATCTCTCTTCGCTCTCGCAGCTTCGCCTTGTGGCAATTCCCCGCCTCGCGGCCGGCGGACGCTGGCGGGTCGAGGCGATGCGGGCCCTGTCCGAGCCCTGTTTCCTGTGGTTCACCAAGGGTCAGGGCCGGATCACCGTGCAGGGCCAGACGCGTGGCTACACGGCGAACAATGCGATCTATATCCCCGCCGGAGTGATGCATGGGTTCGAGGCAGGCCCGCAGGTCTTTGGCACGGCCGTCTTCTTTGGGCGCGATTGCGACGTCACCCTACCCGTGCAGCCCCTGCATCTGCGCATCCGCGAGGTTCATGCCCAGCAAGAGTTGAACATCCTGCTCGACGCCATCCTGCGCGAGATGACCTCGGACGTTCCGGCCCATGACCGCGCCACGCGGCACTATCTGGGGCTGATGGGGGTCTGGATCGAGCGTCAGGCCCGCAAGGCCGAGGCCGAGAGCCAGCCCGTCCGTCCCGATGCGACCCGCCGCCTTGTCGCGCGCTATACCGAGCTTCTGGAGCGCGACTTCCGCAGCGGTCATGGCGTCGCCGATTTCGCGGCCGAACTGGGCGTTACCCCCACCCATCTGACCCGCTGCTGCAACAGCGCCTGCGGCCGGCCCGCCAGTGCCTTGCTCCAGGACCGCCGTATCTTCGAGGCGCGGCGTCTGCTGACCGAAACCCGCCTTCCCGTGCGCAAGATCGCCGAAGATCTGGGCTTCAACTCGGCGGCCTATTTCACCCGCGCCTTTCAGCACCTGACCGGCCGCTCTCCCACCGATTTCCGCCGCGCGCCTTGACCTCGGCCGCCAGGGGCGGCAAGTTTAGGCAGCGACAAGGGGGCGTCGTTTATCGGCAAGCGATGTCGCGAACGCCCAATGACCTGTCTGATATGGCCGTTGACGTCGGGGCCGAAAAGATGCGCAATGGCATTGGATCGGACGGCAGCCATCCGGCATCAAGCCCGGGCTTCGGAACAAACCCGAAGGACAATCGGCGCAGCCTTTTCGCATGAATGTCCGGCGCCCACGCCGGCATAACCCGTGCCTGACAGGGAGACAGAAAGACATGCACCACAAGATCGAGGCGACGCCCGTTCATCCGGCCGCCCGTATGTACGCCGAGGAATGCCGCACGGGCGCGTTGAGCCGCCGCGAGTTCCTGGTGCGCACCTCTGCACTGGGCGTTTCGGCCGCTGCGGCCTATGGCCTTCTTGGCCTCGCCGCACCTGCCCAGGCGCAGGAGACCCCAGTCGCCGGCGGCACACTGCGGATGTCGATGGAGACCAAGGGTCTCAAGGATCCGCGCACCGCCGACTGGAGCCAGATCGCCAACTTCACCCGTGGCTGGCTGGAATATCTGGTCGAGTACAACAATGACGGCTCGCTGCGCGGCATGCTCCTGGAAAGCTGGGAAGCCAATGCCGACGCTTCGGAATACACGCTCAAAGTCCGCCAGGGCGTGAAATGGTCGAATGGCGACGATTTCACCGCCGAGGACGTGGCCAACAACATCACCCGCTGGTGCGACGGCAATGTCGAGGGCAACTCGATGGCCGGCCGCATGTCGAGCCTGATGGATGCCGAGAAGAAAACCGCCAAGGAAGGCGCGATCACCGTGGTCGATGCCTCGACGGTCAAGCTGGTGCTGAACGGCCCCGACATCACCGTGATCGTCGGCATGGCCGACTATCCCGCCGCCGTGGTTCATAAATCCTACGACAATGGCGACCCCTCGGTGAACCCGATCGGCACCGGTCCCTACAAGCCGGAAACCAACGACGTCGGCGTCAAACAGGTTCTGGTCAAGGCCGATCAACCCTGGTGGGGCACCGATGTCTATGGCGGGCCCTATCTCGACCGCATCGAGTATATCGACCTTGGCACCGACCCGTCCGCCGATGTGAACGCCGCCGCCTCGGGTGAGATCGATGCCACCTACCAGTCGGTCGGCGAATTCATCGAACAGCTCGATGCGCTTGGCTGGACCAAGTCCGAAGCCGTCACCGCCGCCACGATCGCGGTGCGCTTCAACCAGGATGCCGAGGAATACAAGGATGTGAATGTCCGCAAGGGCCTCATCTCCTGCGTCGACAATAACGTCGTGCTCGAGCTTGGCTATTCCAACCTGGGCACCGTGGCCGAAAACCACCATGTCTGCCCGATCCACCCGGAATATTTCAAACTTCCGCCGGTCGTGACCGACCCTGCCGCCGGCAAGGCCGCAATCGAGGCGGCGGGCATGATCGACCACGAGTTCGAGCTGATCTCGCTCGACGACGCCTGGCAGGCGGCAACCTGCGACTCTGTCGCCGCCCAGATCCGTGACGCCGGCATCAAGATCAAGCGCACCGTTCTGCCGGGTTCGACCTTCTGGAACGACTGGCTCAAATACCCCTTCTCGGGCACGGAATGGAACATGCGCCCGCTGGGCGTCCAGATCCTCGCGCTCGCCTACCGCTCGGGCGAGGCCTGGAACGAAGCCGCCTTCTCGAACGCGGAGTTCGACGAGCTGCTCGGCAAGGCCATGGCAATCGAGGATGCCGCCGAACGGTCGAAGACGATGGAGCGGCTTGAGCAGATCATGCAGGAGCAGGGCGTTCTGGTGCAGCCCTACTGGCGTTCGATTTACCGCCACTTCGATCCCAAGGTGAAGGGCGCCGACATGCATGCGACCTTCGAACACCACCAGTACAAGTGGTGGATCGCGGCCTGATCTCTCTGGCCTCAGCCTGTTTCTGGGGGAAGGGTGCACCCTTCCCCCGCCCCGACACGCCTGTTTCGTCACCTTTCCTTCGGCTGCGCTCTCCCCGACCCGTCCCGGTGCCGCTTGGCGACCGGGTTAGACGGGGCGTTTTCGGTTGCAGGCCGGGCTAACCGTCATTCTCCCATCCACGCGGGAACAAGGAAGCCATGTCCTCATTCATCCTGCGCCGCATCGGCGTGATGCTTCTGACAGCGCTTGCGCTGACCTTCATCGTCTTCATGCTGACGAACCTGCCGCCCAACCTGGAAAAGCTCGCGAAATCCGAAGGCTCTGTGCGCATGTCGGACGAGGCGGTGGAGAGCTGGCTCAAGAACAACGGCCATTCCGGGCCGATGCTCAGCCGCTACGGACAATGGCTGGGCGTCGTGCCCGGCTGGGTCGTGACGGCCGAGGATGGCTCGGTGCGCGGCCGCTGCATCACCACGGGACTGACGCCCGAGACCGCGCCGCGCTTTTGCGGCATCCTGCAGGGCAACTGGGGATGGTCCACCGTCTTCAAGCAGCCCGTCAGCCAGGTTCTCGCGCGCAGCCTGGGCCATACCGGGCTTCTGATGCTCTGGGTGATGATCGTCATGGTCCCCACCGCTCTGGCCCTGGGCGTCCTGTCCGGCATGCGTGAGGGCAGCCGCACCGACCGGGCGCTCTCGACCTTTGCCATCGCTTCGACCGCGACGCCGGAATATGTCTCGGGCGTCATCTTCATCGCCCTTCTCGCCTCGGCCACGACCGGCATATCGCCCATGCTGGCCGATGCCGGGCTGATCTCGGGCAAGACGCTGTTCCAGGGCACCGCGACCAGCGCCATGGATGGCATCACCTTCTGGAACTTCGCGTTGCCGGTCATGACCATCGCACTTTATGGCATCGGCTATATCGCCCGGATGACCCGCGCCTCGATGACCGAGGTCATGTCGCAGCAATATATCCGAACCGCGCGACTGAAAGGTGTGGGCTTCCGCCAGGTGGTGATGAAACACGCGCTGAGAAATGCGCTGATCGCGCCCTTCACCGTGATCATGCTGCAATTCCCCTGGCTTCTGAACGGCGTCGTGATCGTCGAGACCCTGTTCAACTACAAGGGCTTCGGCTGGACGCTGGTTCAGGCCGCCGGCAATAACGACATCCAGATGCTTCTCGCCTGCTCGGTCGTCGCGGTCTTCGTCGTCCTCGTGACGCAGCTGATCTCGGACATCGGCTATGTCTTCCTCAACCCGCGCATCCGCCTGTCGTAAGGAGAGACAAAGATGGAAGAACTCTCCTGGGGCAGCATCATCGCCCGCGCCGTCTGGCAATTCGCCCCGGTCTGGCTGGCCATGGCGATCGTCTTCGCCGTCTCGATCCGCTTCAAACGCAGGCTTGGCCTCTACGGCAAACTTTTCGACAGCAATGCCGGCATGGTCGGCTTTGCCATTGTCCTCTTCTGGATCTGCACCGCCTTCTTCGCGACGCTGATCATCACGCATGACCCGCTGGCGCAGCTGTCGGGCATGAAGAATGCGCTGCCCGGCGTGCCGGTCAAGAACCCGGCCGAGGGCGTCTACCCCTGGTATCTCTTCGGCGGCGACGCGCTTGCCCGCGATGTCTTCTCGCGCATGGTGATGGGCGCGCGCGATGTGTTGAAAATCGCCCCGGCGGCGACGATCTTCGCCTTCATGGTCGGCGTGACGCTGGGTCTGCCAGCCGGCTATTTCGGCGGCAAGCTCGACACGTTCCTCTCCTTCCTCGCCAATCTCGTTCTGGCCTTCCCGGTCATCCTGCTGTTTTACCTTCTGGTGACGCCCGAGATCGTCCAGACCGGCATCCCGATGTATTTCGCGGCGGTCCTGTTCCTGTTCCCGATCGTGTTCTTTGTCGTCCTTTTCGACTCGCGCTTTCGCACCAACCCGCCGCGCCGGAACCTCTATGTCGGCGTGACGCTTGCCCTGGGCCTCTGGGCCTATGCGGGCCTTGCCTTCAACGCCGACCCGATCGGCGTCTTCGCCATGGACCCCAACCTGCTCAACGTCTTCGTGGCGGTGGTCTTCGTGAACTCGCCCGGCGTCTTCCGCATCGTCCGCGGCTTGGTGATGGACATCAAGTCGCGCGACTATGTGGCGGCAGGGCAGACCCGCGGCGAAAGCCCATGGTACATCATGCTGTGGGAAATCCTGCCCAATGCCCGCGGGCCGCTGATCGTCGACTTCTGCCTGCGGATCGGCTATACCACCATCCTGCTCGGCACGCTCGGCTTCTTCGGACTCGGCGTCTCGCCCGAAAGCCCGGACTGGGGCTCGACCATCAATTCTGGCCGCAAGCTTCTGGCGCTCTTCCCGCACCCGGCCCTTGTGCCCGCGCTGGCCCTGATGAGCCTTGTCCTCGGCCTCAACCTCCTTGCCGACGGCTTGCGCGAAGAAAGCCTGAAAGACTGATGCGCGCCGCCCTGCCCTTCACTTGTTCCTAAATATCCCGGGGGTCCGGGGGCTGGCCCCCGGTCCCGACCTCGCCAAAGGAAAACGCCATGGAAAGCTGGGACCCGTCGCAACCGATCCTCGAGATCGACAATCTCTCGATTTCTTTCTTCACCCGCCTGCGTGAAATTCCGGCGGTGATGGATTTCTCCTGCAAGGTCATGGCCGGCGAGGCCATGGGCCTTGTGGGCGAGTCGGGCTGCGGAAAATCCACCGTCGCGCTCGCGGTCATGCGCGATCTTGGAAAGAACGGCCGCATCGTCGGTGGCACGATCAAGTTCAAGGGCCGCGACATCACCAATCTGAACGAGAATGAGCTGCGCAAGATCCGTGGCTCGGAAATCGCGATGATCTATCAGGAGCCGATGGCCTCGCTGAACCCGGCGATGAAGATCGGCGCGCAACTGGCCGAGGTGCCGATCATCCATCAGGGCATGGACAAGGCCGCGGCCTGGGCTCTTGCCCGCCAGATCGTCGCCGATGTGCGCCTGCCCGACCCCGACCGGATGCTGAACTCCTACCCCCACCAGCTTTCCGGCGGCCAGCAGCAGCGCATCGTCATCGCCATGGCGCTGATGGCCAAGCCCGCACTTCTGATCCTGGACGAGCCGACCACCGCGCTTGACGTGACGGTCGAGGCCGGGATCGTCGATCTGGTCAAGGATCTGGGCCATAAATACGGCACGTCGATGCTCTTCATCTCGCACAACCTCGGCCTTGTGCTGGATGTCTGCGACCGGCTTTGCGTGATGTATTCCGGTGAGGCGGTGGAAACCGGCAATGTGGCCGAGGTCTTCACCGAAATGCGCCATCCCTATACCCAGGCGCTCTTCCGCTCGATCCCGCTGCCCGGCGCCGACAAGAATTCGCGCCCCCTGATCTCGATCCCCGGCAATTTCCCCCTGCCGCATGAACGCCCGCCGGGCTGCAATTTTGGCCCGCGCTGCGATTATTTCGAGAAGGGCCGCTGCGACGCGCATGAGATCGCGATGGATGCGGTGCCGGGCGACCGCCATGCCACGCGCTGCCTGAAATGGCAGGAGATCGACTGGGACGCCCCGCCCAAGGCCCGCAAGGTCCGCGAGAAGGCGCCGGTCGGGCGGCTGGTGCTAAAGATGGAAGACCTGCAAAAATACTATTCCATCTCGACCGGCGCCTTCGGCGGCGGAATGAAGAAGGTGGTGAAGGCCAACGAGACCCTCTCCTTCGAGGCGCATGAGGGCGAGACC
Organism: Neotabrizicola paludis; assembly: GCF_044142105.1. Lineage (NCBI taxonomy): Bacteria > Pseudomonadati > Pseudomonadota > Alphaproteobacteria > Rhodobacterales > Paracoccaceae > Neotabrizicola > Neotabrizicola paludis. The sequence continues at coordinate 253,155 of NZ_JBGTYM010000001.1, read as the reverse complement.
CTTGCCATCGTGGGCGAATCGGGCTGCGGCAAATCCACCTTCGCCAAGGTCCTGATGGGGCTGGAAACCGCCACCAGCGGTTCGATCATGCTGTTTGACGAGAATGTCCAGTCCACGCCGATCCAGAAGCGCGGTGCCGATACGGTGTCGAAGGTGCAGATGGTGTTCCAGAACCCCTTCGACACGCTGAACCCATCGATGAACGTGGGTCGGCAGATCATCCGGGCGCTGGAGATCTTCGGCAAGGGCAGCTCGGATGCCGACCGTGAACAGAAGATGCTGGAACTTCTCGATCTGGTGAAGCTGCCCCGCGCCTTCGCCGACCGCATGCCGCGCCAGCTTTCGGGCGGGCAGAAGCAGCGCGTCGGCATCGCCCGCGCGTTTGCGGGCGGGGCCAAGGTCGTCGTCGCGGACGAGCCGGTCTCGGCGCTGGACGTCTCGGTCCAGGCCGCCGTCACCGATCTGCTGATGGACATCCAGCGCGAGAATAGGACCACGCTTCTCTTCATCAGCCACGATCTGTCGATCGTGCGCTATCTCTCGGACCGGGTGATGGTCATGTATCTTGGCCATGTGGTCGAGATGGGGACGACCGAACAGGTCTTCTCGCCGCCCTATCACCCCTATACCGAGGCGCTGCTCTCGGCCGTGCCGATCGCCGACCCGCATGTCACCAAACAACGCATCGTGCTGGAAGGCGACATCCCCTCGGCGATGAACCCGCCGCCCGGCTGCCCCTTCCAGACGCGCTGCCGCTGGAAATCGCAGGTGCCTGGCGGCCTGTGCGAGAAGGAGGTGCCGCCGGTGCAGAAGCTGGAAGGCGGTCATCAGGTCAAATGTCACCTGAGCCGCGAAATCCTTGCCAAGATGGAGCCTGTCATCAAGATCGCCGCCGAATAGCGGCTCCGCCTCAGCCCCGCCGGCACAGCGTGAGCGGCGGGCCCGCCAGCCCGGCCCTGCGCCGGTCCGGTCGCGCCATCGCCAAAAATGGGATCTCCCTCATTCCTGCCGCGCCACGATCCCCATCACCGCCGCCAGAAGCTGCGCGGCAACCGTCGCCCCCTGCCCGTCAATGTCGCGTTCGGGCATGAATTCCACCATGTCGAACCCCGCGATCCGCGCCTTTTCCGCAACGCCCGCAATCAGCTCCAGCACCTGCCAATAACCAAGGCCCCCGGCCGTACGCCCGATGACCGCGGGCATGACCGAAGGGTCCAGTGCGTCAAGGTCCAGGCAGATGATCACCTCCGCCCCCTCGGGGATCAGGTCGACCGCGCGGCCCACGCCGCCGCGCACCGCCTCGCCCGCGGGCACGAACTCTACTCCCCAGTCCAGCGCATCCTGCAGATCGCCTGGCCGGGCGCTGCCGATGCCCCGGCAGCCGACCTGCACGATCCCGGCGACATGCGCCATCTCGCTGGCGCGCCGCATGGTGGACGACAGCCCCAGCCGCTCGCCCCCCACCTCGTCGCGCCAGTCGATATGGGCGTCGATCTGCAGGATATGGACCTGGCGGTCGCGCGCGCCGAACGCCTCGATCATCGGGATCGGCAGGCTGTCATCGCCGCCGATCAGCAGGGGCACCGCGCCGCGGTCCAGCACCTGGCTCACCGCACCGAAGATCCGCGCCCGGTTGCCCACCGGATCGCCCTCGTCCTGCGGCAGATCGCCAGCATCGACCGCGCTGATGCCCTCGGGCAGCACCGGCCCGCCCAGATCGAAATTCACATGATGAAGGTTCGCGGCATAGACCGCCGCCGCTGCCCGGATCGCCTCTGGCCCGCCCGCGCAATAAAAGCCGACCGAAGGATAGGGCGTGCAGCCATCGGCCCCGATCACCGCCATCTGCGCGCTCATCCGCGACAGGTCGCGGCATTTCGGCAGGCCGAGAAAGGTCTCGACCGCGCCCGCCCCGAACATCGTGCCCAGCATCGCCATCTGCCGCTCTCCTCTGCCATGGGCCCACCTTGCCGTCCCGGACAGGTACATGACAAGCGCCGGATAGTGCCTCTATCCGCGCAGGCGTCTTTTCGCCCCAAGCCCGCGCGCCAGAAACCACATCCCCCAGGCACTGCCCAGGCCGAAGGCCAGAAAGGCGACCGAACCGGCCGAGACGCCGCGCACCAGCACGGCAACCGAGGGATCGTCCGGCGACACCCAGGCCGTCACCTTTTCGCCCTCTGGCCAGGCCGCCGCCCGTTCGCGCATCTGCGCCTCCGGCCCCAGCCAGATATCCGTCCAGTGAATGCGGCGCCCCGTATAGTCCATCCCATCAAGCCGATAGGCATAGGCGAAATCCCAATGCAGGATGCGTTGGCTTGTCGGAGCGGCGGATGCCGCAGCGACGCTGCTGACGGTGAACGCAATCGTCAGGTCGCTTTGCGTGATCACCGCCGGCACCGCCCGCCAGCGATAGCTTTGCGCCTCGGACCACAGGCCCGCCAGCGCCCATATCGCGACGCCCAGACCTGCAAGAAGGATGACCGTCAGAAAGCTTCTCACCCTTGTCCCCAAGCCCCCGGCAGATATTGGATCACCCGCGGCCCGTGACAAGACGCCAAAACAAAAGGGGCGCCGAACCGGCACCCCTTCCGCTTCCCATCGGGGAAGAAATGGCTCAGGCGGCTTTCGAGATGAACGAAACGGCGTCGCCGAAGGTCTGGATGGTTTCGGCGGCGTCATCCGGGATCTCGATGCCGAATTCTTCCTCGAAGGCCATGACCAGTTCAACGGTGTCCAGCGAATCCGCGCCCAGGTCGTCGATGAACGAGGCGTTCTCGGTCACCTTTTCCGCTTCGACGCCCAGATGCTCGACAACGATCTTCTTCACGCGCTCGGCGATATCGCTCATTTTCGTCCTCTACCTTCGTTACGGGGGTTTCCCCCGGGCCTGATGTCACGCGGCCCGAACCGGGGCGCAATCTGCCGGGAAAGCCCCGGATTCTGGCGCGCGCTATAGCACAGCGCCGCCCCATGGCAAACGCTTTCCCGCATGACATCGGGAAAGCGGCGGCCTTTGCCTAGATCATGGCCATACCGCCATTCACATGCAAGGTCGCACCGGTGACATAGCCCGCTTCCGGTGCGGAAAGGTACAGGACCGCCGCCGCGATCTCGGCCGGCGTCCCCATCCGGCCCGCCGGTACCGCGCCAAGAATCCCCGCGCGTTGCGCCTCGTTCAGCTTGTCGGTCATCGCCGTCTCGATGAAGCCGGGCGCCACACAGTTCACGGTGATGCCCCGGCTGGCCACTTCCGCCGCCAGCGATTTCGACATGCCCACCATCCCGGCCTTCGAGGCGGCATAGTTGACCTGCCCGCCATTGCCGGTCTGGCCGACGACGGAAGAGATATTCACGATCCGCCCCCAGCGCGCCTTCATCATGCCGCGGATTGCAGCGCGGCACAGCCGGAAGGTTGCGGTCAGGTTCACATCGATCACCGCCTGCCAGTCGGCATCCGACATGCGCATGGCCAGACCGTCCTTGGTGATCCCGGCATTGTTCACCAGGATATCCACCGATCCCATCGCATCGGCAGCTCGCTTCACCAGACCCTCAACCTCCTCGGGCACCGAGAGGTTGCAGGGCAGCACATGCGCCCGCCCGCCCAGTTCCGCGGCCAGCGCCTCCAAGGGCTCGACCCGCGTGCCCGACAGCCCGACCGTCGCCCCGGCCCCATGCAGCGCCCGCGCGATCTCGGCACCGATCCCGCCCGACGCCCCGGTCACCAGCGCGCATTTCCCCGTCAGATCGAACATGACCGACACTCCTCTGTCTTCTGTTCCCAAATATCCCGGGGTCCGGGGCAGAGCCCCGGGGGCCTGTCAGCGCGCCCCCGCCCCCGAGTCTTCACCGAAGGATCGTTTAGCCCCTGGCCGCAACGACGTCTTCGGGCGTCAAGATCGCGCGCAGGACCACATCGCCGCCGACGATGCGCTTGACCATGCCCGACAGGGCCTTGCCCGCGCCAATTTCCCAGAATTCCGTCACGCCCGCCGTCTGCATCCACATGACACTTTCGCGCCAGCGCACCGAACCGGTGATCTGCGCGACCAGAAGGTCGAAAATCCGGTCCGGCTCGGTCACCGCCTCGGCGCGGACATTCACCACCACCGGGACGCTGGGCTTCGAGATCACCACCGCCGACAGCGCCTCGGCCATCTTGTGGGCGGCGGGCTGCATCAGGGCGCAATGGAACGGTGCGCTGACCGGCAACATCAGGGCGCGCTTGGCCCCGCGCGCCTTGGCGATCTCGACCGCGCGCTCGACCGCGCCCTTGTGGCCCGATACCACAACCTGCGCCGGATCATTGTCATTCGCCGCCTGGCAGACCTCGCCCTGGGCGGCCTCGGCGGCGACCTCCATCGCAGCAGCGAAATCCAGGCCCAGCAAAGCCGCCATCGCGCCCACGCCCACCGGCACGGCCTCCTGCATGGCAAGGCCGCGGATACGCAACAGCCGCGCCGTGTCGGACAGACTCAGCGCGCCCGCCGCGCACAGGGCGGAATATTCGCCCAGCGAATGCCCGGCGACGAAATCGACGTCTTTCTCGACCGTGATCCCCTCGGCCGCCAGCGCCGCCAGAATCGCCATCGAGGTCGCCATCAGCGCCGGCTGCGCGTTCTGGGTCAGCGTCAGCTCGGCGATATCGCCCTCCCAGATCAGCGCCGAAAGCTTTTCGCCCAGGGCGGCGTCCACTTCGTCATAAACGGCCTTTGCCGCCGGATAGGCTTCGGCCAAGGCCTTGCCCATGCCCACGGTCTGCGCCCCCTGGCCCGGAAATATGAATGCGCGGCTCATCCCTGCCCTCTTTTCTCTTCCTGTTCCCCCCGGAATAGCGAAGCCCGCCCCAGGCCGCAATCGTCCCGCGTCCGCGCCGCGCACATCACATGTGCCTGAGCGATCATTCCGCGGCGCAGAAACCCTGCTACCTTGCGCGGGAAATCATCGGAGCCCCCTATGCCCGCCGACACCGCCCTGACCAACACGGAAACCCGCTACGGCCTTGTCGCCCGCAGCCTGCACTGGTTGGTAGCGCTGCTGATCTTCGCGAATGTTCCGCTGGGCCTGATCGCCAGCGACCTGCCCTATGACACGTCCGAGGCGCTGGCGCGGAAAGCCTGGCTCTTCTCGCTGCACAAGACCATCGGCCTCACGCTCCTCGCGCTCGCTCTGCTGCGCATCCTCTGGGCGCTGTCACAGCCCCATCCGGTCGCGGTACACCCGGAAAAACGGCTTGAGACCTTCCTCGCGGCCCTTGTCCACTGGCTTCTCTATTCGGCGCTGATCATCCTGCCGCTGTCGGGCTGGGTGGAACATGCCGCGCTCGACGGCTTCGCGCCGATCCTCTGGCCCTTCGGCCAGGGCCTGCCCTTCGTGCCGAAATCCGAAGCACTGGCCGCCATCGCCGGGGCGATCCATTGGCTCTTCACCAAGATCCTGCTGGTGACGGTGGCGCTGCATGTCCTGGGTGCGCTGAAACACGCGCTCATCGACCGCGACGGCATTCTTGCGCGCATGACGCGCGGCACCCCGGCGGGCACGCCCGGCGTGCGGGGTGCGAAAACCGGCCCCGCCCTTCTGGCCGCTCTGATCGTGATCGCCGCCGGTTTCGGTGCGGGGATGCTGGGCGCCAGCCGCCCGCAAGCGCCCGCTGCTAGCGCCCCTGCCAGCACCGCAACCGCCACCGGCAACTGGCAGGTACAGGAAGGTAAGCTGACTTTCTCGCTCGCCCAGATGGGCCAGAGCGTCGAGGGCAGTTTCGCCGGCTGGACCGCCGACATCGCCTTCGATCAGGCGACCGGAACCGGCAAGGTAACGGTGCAGATCGACACTGCCTCGCTGCACCTCGCCGCCGTCACCGAACAGGCCAAGGCGCCCGAATTCTTCGATGTCGCGGCCTTCCCCACCGCAACCTTCAAGGCCGATATCACCCCTGCAGGCGAGACCTTTACCGCCGCTGGCACCCTTACGCTGCGCGGGGTGGAAAAGCCCGTCACCCTGCCCTTCACGCTGAGGATCGACGGCGACACTGCAATCATGACTGGCGAAACCCGGCTGGACCGCCGTGACTATGGCATGGGGCCCAGCTATCCTGATGAGGCGACGGTGGGCTTTCCGGTGACCGTGAAGATCGCGCTCACCGCCAAACGCCAGCCCTAAGCGGCTGCCGCGCGCGGCGCCATGAGAACGCAAAGGAAAAGGCCGCCGGAACGCCCGGCGGCCTTCGTTCATTCTGCAAGCGGGATCACTCGACCTTGCCGGCCTCGATCGAGATTTCCAGCGCCACCTCATCGCTGATGAAGGGCGCAAAGCTGCCCAGCCCGTAATCGCTGCGCAGAAGCGTGGTGGTGGCCGAGAAGCCGGTCCACATCTTCTTCTCCATCGGGTGCTCGCCATACTGGTTCTGCACCGCATCCAGCACGACCGACTTCGTCACGCCGTTCAAGGTCAGATCGCCAGTGATCTTCGCGGTCTTCTCGCCCGTCACCTCGATGCCGGTCGATTTGAAACTCACCATCTCGTCATCTGCCGCATCGAAGAAATCGGCGGACATGAAATGATCGAACCGTGCCTGCCAGCCGGTCAGCATCGACTTGACCGGGAAGGACACCTCGACCGAGGACGCCGCCGGATCGGCTTCGTCGAACTGGACCTGCCCCTCGATGCCGCCGAACATTCCATAGCCGGTCGAATAGCCCAGATGGTTGTAGCTGAAGACGATCTGGCTGTGGCCGGGGTCCAGCACAAAGGCTTCGGGTGCGGCGAAAGCCGGGGCCGAGACCAGAATTGCGGCGGCCAGGGCCGGGGCGATGCGGATCATTCGTCAGTCCTCTCAAGATGTTGCCTGTGATAATATCAGGCTGCCCGCCATGCTGCGGCGCGGCAATCCGGCAGAACCGAACAGCGGATGCGCGGTCACGAACATCACATCCGCGCCAGATCGCCCGGGTGCTGCTTGACCCTCAAACACTGGCGCCCCATGGCTTTTCCGCCGCGTCGCCGCGCCCCGAAGGCCCGCTTTGACGGCCCTCGCTGCCCGCCCTTGCATCCCGGCTCGAAATCCGTATAAGGCCGCATCCTTTCCGCATTGACCCATGAACCGGCGATGCCTCTCGTGGACGGGCCGCGGAATGGCCATTTACCCGTCCTTTGAAGCCGCCCCGAGACGAAGGACGACCGCATGCCGCTTTACGAGCATGTTTTCATCGCGCGCCAGGATCTGTCGAACACCCAGGCCGAAGGCCTGATCGAACATTTCTCCACGGTGCTCAAGGACAATGGCGGCAACGTCGTTGAACACGAGTACTGGGGCGTCAAGACGATGGCCTACAAGATCAACAAGAACCGCAAGGGCCACTATGCGCTTCTGAAATCCGATGCCCCGGCCAATGCCGTGCTCGAGATGGAGCGTCTGATGCGCCTGCATGACGACGTCATGCGCGTTCTGACCATCAAGGTCGAAAAGCACGCCGAAGGCCCGTCGGTCCAGATGCAGAAGCGCGACGAGCGCGAGCGCGGCGACCGTGATGGCGATCGCGGAGACCGTGGCGATCGCGGCGACCGTGGTGATCGTGGTGGCGACCGGGGCGGTTTCGACCGTCGCGAGCGTCGTTGATCCTCAGGCTGTAGAAAGGTTCCAGAACCATGGCGAACAAACCGTTTTTCCGCCGCCGCAAGGTTTGCCCCTTCTCGGGCGACAACGCTCCGGCGATCGACTACAAGGACACGCGTCTGCTGCAGCGCTACATCTCCGAGCGCGGCAAGATCGTTCCGTCCCGCATCACCGCCGTCTCGGCCAAGAAGCAGCGTGAACTTGCCGCCGCGATCAAGCGCGCGCGTTTCCTCGCCCTGCTCCCCTATGCCGTGAAGTGAGGAGATCAGACCAATGCAAGTGATCCTTCTTCAGCGCGTGGCCAAACTTGGCCAGATGGGCGAAGTCGTCAACGTCAAGGACGGCTACGCCCGCAACTTCCTGCTGCCCCAGGGCAAGGCACTGCGCGCGAACGACGCCAACATCAAGTCGTTCGAAACCCGCAAGGCCCAGCTCGAGGCTACGAACCTCGAGACCCGCAAGGAAGCCGAAACCATCGCCGAGAAGCTCGACGGCCAGACCTTCATCGTGATCCGCTCGGCCTCCGAGGCCGGCGCGCTTTACGGTTCGGTCACCGCGCGTGACGCTTCCGAAGCGGCCACCGCCGCCGGCTTCACCGTGGCCCGTGGTCAGGTCGAGATGGACAAGCCGATCAAGGACCTCGGCATCCACACCATCACCGTGGTGCTGCACCCGGAAGTCGCGGCCAAGGTCAAGCTGAACGTCGCCCGGTCGGTCGAAGAGGCCGAGCTGCAGGCTTCGGGCAAGTCGATCCAGGATCTGGCGGCCGAAGCCGAAGCCGCCGCGGAATTCGAGATCGCCGAGCTGTTCGACGATATCGGTGCCGCTGGCAACGACGAATAAGCCCCCCTTCCGGGACAGGCTTTTCAGGAAACCGCGCCCTTCGGGGCGCGGTTTTGCTTTGCGGGCACGGCGCCGCTTCGGCCCGGCTTGCCCGGAATCTGCGGCTCAGACGATGGGCTCTGCGATCACCGCTTCCGAGCCGTCGCGCAGCGCGGTGTAGAAGCAGGAGCGGCGATTGGTGTGGCAGGCGGGGCCTTCCTGGCTGACCAGCGCCAGCAGGCAATCGCGGTCACAGTCGATGCGCAGCTCGACCAGGGTCTGAACATGGCCCGAGGTCGCGCCCTTGGCCCATAACTCCCCGCGTGAGCGGCTCCAATATGTGACCTGCCCGGTTTCCAGCGTATGGGCCAGCGAGGCGGCATTCATCCAGGCCATCATCAGGACCTCGCCCGAGGCATGATCCTGGGCGATGCAGGGGATCAGCCCGTCGGCATTGTACTTTAGGCTTGCCGGGTCGAAAGCCATCTCTCTCTCCTTGGCGCGGCGGGGGCGCGGGATTACATAGGGGGGCGCGGAGGGCATGTCCATGAGCGACGCCGATCTTGTCAAACTCTATTCCGGGCGCATCCTGGCGCTGGCGGCGGATATTCCGCTGACCGGGCGTCTGCCTGCGCCTGACGGATCGGCGCGGCGACGATCGCCCCTGTGCGGATCAACCGTGACGGCCGATCTGGTGGTCCGCGATGGCCGTGTGGCCACGTTCGCGCAGGATGTGAAGGCCTGCGCCTTGGGGCAAGCTTCGGCTGCCGTGCTGGGCGGCGTGGTCATCGGGCGCAGCCGGGCCGAGCTGGAAGCCGCAAGGGACGCGCTGCGGGCCATGCTGAAAGAGGCCGGGCCAGTGCCCGCGGCGCCGTTCGAGGGCTATGAGGTACTGCTGCCTGCGCGGGACTACAAGAACCGCCATGCCTCGATCCTTCTGGCACTGGAGGCGGCCTGCGAGGCCTTCGAGGCGGCCGAAAAGGCGAAGGCGGTCTGACGACAAGGCCCCTGTCCCACGCAGGGACAGCACACGACCCTATTTGTTTCAATCACTTAGCTTCTCGATTTCACACATTCTTAACCTTCGCCGCCAACAGCCCCAATAAAAAAACCGCCGCGCACCGGGACAGGTGGCGGCGGCAGTGGCGTGTCTGGGGCGCGTTGGGGCGCATCCGGAAGGCCGGGACAGGCAGGGGATGCACGCGCCTGGGGAACAGACCGCAGGCAGAAACCGAAAGGGTTAGGCGGCGCCGGGCAGCGCCAGCGTGACGTAAAGAACGGCGAAGAGCACCGCGAGACCCAAGACATCCTCAAGGATCGAGCTGTCTTGGCGGGTGGTCAGGGCTTTCAGGCGGTGCATCATGGCATGTCTCCGTTCCTTGTTGCCTGATTGTTCTCATAATGGTTAACGTGTGGCAAGAACTTTTTGCAAACATTTCGGAAATTTTAGAGAACATCCGGTTCCCTGTCGGAATTTCCCCCGCCCGTCCTCCGCGCCCGGCACAGAAACGCGCAAGCCGGGGCCCCGGCCCGGCGGCCTAACCGACGGACAGAAGCCGGATCGCCCGATCCTGATCCAGGAGCCACAGCAGCAATCGCGCCGCCTTGCCGCGCGGGCTTTCCAGCGCGGGATCGGTGGTCAGAAGCGCGCGCGCATCGGATTGCGCCACCGCCATCAGCGCCGATTGCCGTTCCAGATCGGCCATGCGGAACTTTGGCAGGCCGGATTGCGCCGTGCCGATCAGATCACCCGCCCCGCGCAGGGCCAGGTCTTCCTCGGCGATGCGGAAGCCGTCCTCGGTTTCGCGGATCACCTTGAGCCGCCGCTCGCCGCCCTCGGTCAATGGCGGCTGGTAGAGCATAAGGCAGGTCGATTCCGCCTCGCCCCGCCCGACGCGGCCCCGCAACTGGTGCAGCTGCGCCAGGCCGAAGATCTCGGCCCTTTCGATGACCATGATCGTGGCCGCGGGCACGTTCACGCCCACCTCGATCACCGTCGTCGCGACCAGAACCTGAGTCTCGCCCGCCAGGAAACGTGCCATGGCGGCATCCTTCTCGGCGGGCGGCATCTGGCCATGTACCAGCCCGACCCGCCCCTCGCCCAGAGCGGCACGCAGATGCTGAAAGCGCTCGGTGGCCGAGGCGAGATCCACCGCTTCGCTTTCCTCGACCAGCGGGCAGACCCAATAGGCCTGGCGCCCCTCGGCCACCGCCTTGCGCAGATGACCCACCACCTCGTCGATGCGGGCGACCGGCAGCACGGCGGTGCGGATCGGCTTGCGCCCCACCGGTTTCTCATCGAGCACCGAGACATCCATGTCGCCGTAGCTGGCCAAGGCCAGGCTGCGCGGGATCGGCGTTGCGGTCATCACCAGTACATCCGCCGCCTGCCCTTTCGCCCCCAATTCCATCCGCTGCGCCACGCCGAACCGGTGCTGTTCGTCGATCACCGCAAGCCGCAGATCGGCGAAATCGACATCCTTCTGAAAGACAGCATGGGTGCCGATCAGCACGGCGATGCGGCCTGCGGCCAGATCGGCAAGCTTTGCCGCCCGGTCAGGCCCCTTGTCGCGCCCGGTCAGGATCTCGACCCGCACCCCCGCCGCCTGCGCCAAGGGACCAAGGCTTTCCAGATGCTGCCGCGCCAGGATTTCGGTCGGCGCCATGAGCACTCCCTGCCCCCCGGCCTCGACCGCGACGAGAAGCGCAAGGAAGGCGACCAGCGTCTTGCCCGCGCCGACATCGCCCTGCAAAAGCCGGTTCATGCGCTGATCCGACGCCATGTCGACAGCAATTTCGGCAATGGCGCGGCTCTGGGCGCCGGTCAGCGCATAGGGCAGGCTTTTCAGCACCTTGGCCTGAAGCAGGCCCGTGCCAAGGCTGGACTGGCCCTTGCCACGGCGCATCCGCGCCCGGGCGAGCGAGAGCGTCAGCTGATGAGCGAACAATTCATCATAGGCCAGGCGCTGGCGGGCGGGATGGGTGAAGGACATCACCTCCTCGGGCGCGTGGGCCTGAACCAGCGCCGGTTTCCAATCGGGCCAGCCCTCGCGCGCCTTCAGCCCAGGGTCGATCCATTCGGGCAGATCGGGCGTGCGGGCCAATGTCGCCGCCACGCCCTTTTGCAGCAGGCGCTGGGTCACACCGGCAGTCAGCGGGTAGACCGGTTCCCAGGCGGGGAGATCCCCGGCCTCTTCGACACGCAGCACATGGTCGGGATGGACCATCTGCGCCACACCGTCGAACAGTTCGACCTTGCCCGAGACCAGGCGGCGCTGGCCGGTCGGCAGCAGCTTTTGCAGATAGTCGCCCCGAGCATGGAAGAACACCAGCGCCCATTCCAGCAGCGGGTCGCGGACATGGATACGGTAAGGGCCGCCCTTGCGCCGCGGCGGAAAATGGGCGCCGACCTCGACCTCGACCGTCAAGGTCGTGGGCGGGATCACGTCGCGAACGCTTGTCTTGCGACTGCGGTCGATGCCGCCCGTGGGCAGAAGGAACAACAGGTCCTTCGGCCGCGTAACATCAAGGCCCGCCAGCGCCTGCGCGGTCTTGGCGCCGATGCCATCAAGGGTTTCCAGCCCCGCAAAGAGCGGAAAGAGTATCTCGGGGCGGCTCATCCCCGGCTCATGCCGCGCCGATCAGGGCAAGCCACTGGTCCTCGTCGATCACCTCGATGCCCAGCCTTGCCGCCTCCTTGGCCTTGGAGCCCGCGCCCGGCCCGGCGATCAGCAGATCGGTCTTGGCGCTGACCGAACCCGCGACCTTGGCGCCCAGAGCCTCGGCCCGGGCCTTGGCCTCGGCCCGGGTCATCTTTTCCAGCGTGCCGGTGAAGACAAGGGTCTTGCCCGCGACCGGGCTGTCCGTGGCGGCGCGGGCGACGGGCTGGACATCCAGTTCCGCAACCAGCGCGTCGATGGCAGCGCGTTCGGCTTTGTTGGCGAAGGCTTCGGTCAGGCTGGTGGCCAGCGTATCGCCGACGCCGTCGATGGCGGTCAGCTCGGCCCAGGCGTCATTGCCGGGGGCGGCCTGGGTCAGCGCGGCCTCAAGCGCGGGCCAGGCGCCATAATGGCGGGCGAGAAGCCCGGCCGCCGCCTCGCCCGCATGGCGGATGCCAAGGGCGAAGATCAGGCGGTCCAGGGGAATGCGGCGGCGCGCCTCGATCGCGGCGAACAGCTTCTTGGCGGAAGTCTCGCCATATCCGTCACGATTCTTGAGTTTCCTCAAAGGGTTGGCAGCATCGCGCGCGGCAAGGGTGAAGATGTCGGCGGGCGTTCGGACCGGCAGGTCGGCGTCGTTGAAGAACATCTCGATCTGCCGGGCGCCCAGGCCTTCGATGTCAAAGGCGCCGCGGCTGACAAAATGCTTCAGCCGCTCGATGCCCTGGGCGGGGCAGATCAGCCCGCCGGTGCAGCGGCGCACGGCATCGCCTTCGGCGCGATGGGCGGGGCTGCCGCATTCGGGGCAGGTCTGCGGGAAGATGTAGGGCCTGGCAGTATCGGGGCGGCGGGCAAGGTCGACATCGGCGATCTTGGGGATCACATCGCCGGCACGATAGACCTGCACCCAGTCGCCGACGCGAATATCCTTGCCGTCCCGGATCACCTCGCCGCTGGCGCTGCGCCCGGCGATGTAATCTTCATTGTGCAGCGTGGCATTGGACACGACGACGCCGCCCACGGTGACCGGGGTCAGCCGCGCGACGGGGGACAAGGCCCCGGTGCGGCCGACCTGAATGTCGATCGCCTCGAGCCGGGTCCAGGCCAGCTGGGCGGGAAACTTATGGGCGATGGCCCAGCGTGGGGTCGAGGAGCGGAAGCCCAGGCGCTGCTGAAGCGCCAGATCGTCGACCTTGTAGACCACGCCATCGATGTCATAGCCCAGCGTTGCGCGCTGCGCCTCGATCGTGCGGTAATGGGCCAGCATCGCCGCGGGCCCGTCGCAGAGGACAGTAAGCGGGTTGGTCTGGAACCCCATCTCGGCCAAGCGCCGCAGCGCGCCGGATTGGGTGGCGGCCAGCGGTTCGGACAGCTGGCCCCAGGCATAGGCGAAGAAGCGCAGCGGGCGGCGGGCGGTGATGGCGGCATCGAGCTGGCGCAAAGACCCGGCGGCAGCATTGCGCGGATTGGCGAAGGGCTTCTCGCCGCGTTCCGCCTGACGGGCGTTGAGCAGGGCGAAATCCTCATGGCTCATATAGACCTCGCCGCGCACTTCCAGGATCTTGGGCGCGCCGGAGAGAGTCTGGGGGATATCCTTGATCGTCAGGGCATTGGCGGTGACATTCTCGCCCACCTCGCCATCGCCCCGCGTCGCGGCCTGAACCAACCTTCCCTGTTCATAGCGCAGCGAAAGCGACAGCCCGTCGATCTTCGGCTCGGCCGTGTAGGACAGCGCGCCAGTCAGGTTCAGATAGCGCCGGACCCTGTCATCGAAATCGGCGACATCGCCATCTTCGAAGGCGTTTTCGAGACTGAGCATCCGCACCGCATGGGTGACCTTGCCGAAGCCCTCGGCCAGCGCGCCGCCGACCTGGTCGCTGGGGCTGTCCACACGTTTCAGGCCCGGGAAACGCGCCTCGATCGCGGCATTGCGGGTTTTCAGCGCGTCATACTCGGCATCGGTGATCTCGGGGGCATCGCGGGTGTGATAGGCGTCATTCGCCGCCGCGATCCGTGCTGCCAGATCGGCCAGTTCGGCCCGGGCTTCGGCCTCTGTCAGATCCCCGACCGCTTTCGTCATGCCCGCCCCCTTGCGCCTTCCGCGCGAAGGTTAGGCAAGCCATCGGCCAAGGTAAAGCCGCCGCGCGACCGGGCCGCTCAGGCGCTGGCAGCGAGGCGATGCACCGGCTTGTCGCCCTGCGCGGGGTCGCGCAGCACATAGCCGCGGCCCCAGACCGTCTCGATATGGTTTTCGCCCCCAGTCGCCTCGGCAAGCTTCTTGCGCAATTTGCAGATGAAGACGTCGATGATCTTTAATTCCGGTTCATCCATGCCGCCGTAAAGATGATTGAGGAACATCTCCTTCGTCAGCGTCGTGCCCTTGCGCAGAGAAAGCAGTTCGAGCATCTGATATTCCTTGCCGGTAAGATGCACGGCTTTGCCTTCGACCTCGACCGTCTTTGCATCGAGATTGACGGTGATGGTGCCCGTGCGGATGACCGACTGGCTATGGCCCTTTGACCGGCGGATGATCGCGTGAATACGCGCCACCAATTCCTCGCGGTGAAACGGCTTGGTCAGATAGTCATCGGCGCCGAAGCCGAAACCGCGCAGCTTGTTCTCGGTATCGTCCGAGCCCGACAGGATGAGAATCGGCGTTTCCACCCGTGCGAGGCGGATCTGGCGCAGGACTTCGTGGCCAGACATGTCGGGCAGGTTGAGATCCAGAAGAATTAGATCGTAATCATAGAGCTTGGCGAGATCGATGCCGTCTTCGCCCATATCGGTGCAATAGACGTTGAGATTGGCATGGGTAAGCATCAATTCGATGCTGCGCGACGTGGTCGGGTCATCCTCAACAAGAAGAATACGCATCTGGGAAACTCCGCTCCTGGCCCTTCATCGTTAACGGGATAGGGGGGCAATGGTTAACTTTGCGTTACTGTGCCTGAGCGCGACCATAAAACAATCTAAAGTTGACGATACTTCTGTATCGAGGTGACTTTCAGGGCCTTTTCGCCATGGGTTTCGACAGCCTGGCGCCACAGGGTGAATTCTTCTTCCGACAGGGAATAGCGTGAAAGCGCCTCGGATTGGGCGATTAGCCCGTGCACCACCGCCTTGACGACAATGGCCTTGCGGCTGGCGACCCAGCGCCGCGTCTCAGGCGGTGGCAGGTCTGCCCGCGTGAGGATGCTGCCGTCCGGCAAGGTCACCTGGCGCGGCCCGTCAACGCGTTTCAGATACATGGGCGAAAACCTCACTCCGTTTCCGGGAATTTCGGGACGATGGCCCAAGCAACTTAAGCAATGCTGAAAGCCGGGGTTGAGGATAGCGTGGATTTTCCTATATTCCGGGCTACTCCTTTTCCCCCGGATTCCTGCCATGCCGCGCGACCTGCCCCTCAACTCTTTGGGCCTGCCCAAACCGCCTTCCGAGACGCGGGTGGTGGTGGCCATGTCTGGCGGGGTCGATTCCAGCGTGGTCGCGGCGATGCTGAAGGACGAGGGCTATGATGTCGTCGGCGTCACGCTGCAACTTTACGACCATGGAGCGGCGCTGGCCAAGAAGGGCGCCTGCTGCGCCGGGCGCGACATCCATGATGCCCGCCGCGTGGCCGAAACCATGGGTTTCCCGCATTATGTGCTGGATTACGAGAACACCTTCCGCGAGGCGGTGATCGAGGAATTCGCCGAGGCCTATCTGGCGGGCGCGACGCCGGTGCCCTGCATCCGCTGCAACGAGCGGGTGAAGTTCAAGGATCTGCTGGCCACGGCGCGCGACCTTGACGCCGATTGCATGGCGACGGGCCATTACATTCAGCGCAAGATGGGCGCGGGTGGGGCCGAGCTGCATCAGGCCGCCGATCCGGTGCGCGACCAAAGCTATTTCCTGTTCCCGACCACGCCGGAACAGCTGGATTTCCTGCGCTTTCCGCTGGGCCATCTTGCCTCCAAGGCCGAGACACGGGCCCTGGCCGCGCGCTATGGCCTGCCGGTGGCCGACAAGCCCGACAGCCAGGATATCTGCTTTGTCCCGAACGGCAATTATGCCGCGGTCATCGAGAAGCTGCGCCCCGGCGCGGGCCAACCCGGCGAGATCGTCGATCAAAGCGGAACCGTGCTTGGCCAGCACAATGGCGTGATCCATTACACGATCGGCCAGCGCCGCGGCCTGGGCATCGGCGGCCTGGGCGATCCGCTTTACGTCATCCGACTTGATCCCGTGACGCGGCAGGTCGTGGTCGGCCCCAAGGCCGCGCTGTCTACCCGCGTCGTGCCGCTGCGCGAGATCAACTGGCTTGGCGACGAGCCCTTCGACTCGCGCCCCGAATGGCATCTTGAGGTCAAGGTCCGCTCGACCCGGGCGCCGCGTCCGGCGATCATCCGGCCCCTCTCGGCCACCGAGGCGGAGGTCGAGCTGATCGCGCCGGAAGAAGGCGTCAGCGCCGGGCAGGCCTGCGTCTTCTACGCGCCGGAAGGCGGCCGCATCTTCGGCGGCGGCTGGATCTGGAAAGGGCGCTGAGCCGCGCCCGGCCCCTTCGGTCGTCACGAAATCCGGACTCCGTTTGCCTTACCCCTGGGCAGGCAGCGCGTCGCGGATCGCCGCCCACAACTCATCGACCGGCTCGATCCCGACCGACAGGCGGATAAAGCCTTCCGCCACCGCATCGCCCCAGCGCGCGCGCCTTTCGGCCGAGGAATGGGTGCCGCCGAAGCTGGTGGTCTGTTCCAGCAGCGGGCAGCGGGCCAGGAAGGCCTCGGCGATCTCGGCATCGGCCAGCTCGAAGACGATCAGGAAACCGCCATTCGCCGCCTGTGCGCACGTGACGCCATAGGAGCGATCGCCCTTCAGGCCGGGATAGCGCAGGTTCTTCACCGCCGGATGGGCGGCAAGGCGGTCGGCCAGAACGGCGGCGCTGGCGCACATGCGCGACAGCCGCAGTTCCAGTGTCTCAAGCCCGCGATGGACGAGGAAGGCCTCGAACGGCCCCGGTATTGCGCCCGACATGCGCCGCCAATCGCGCACCCGCGCGACAAGGGCCGGGTCGCGCGACGCGACATGGCCGAAAAGCACATCGGAATGGCCCGAAGGCGCCTTGGTGTCGGCGGCGACGACCATATCGCAGCCAAGGTCGAGCGGGCGCTGAAGATAGGGGGTCATCGTGGTGTTGTCGGCGATGACCCGCGCCCCCGCTGCCCTGGCCCGCGAAACCGTGGCGGTGATGTCGACGGCGTCAAGGCCAGGATTTGACGGCGTTTCCAGATAGACCACATCCACGCCGGTGAAATCGGCAGTCGCGAAATTTCGGGTCGGCAGCTCGGTGACGGTCACGCCGAAAGGCGCCAGGAAGCCCTGCGACAAGACCCGGGTGACGTAATAGCCGTCCGCAGGCACCACCAGCCGCGCGCCCTGTTTCAGCGAGGCGAAAAGGGCGGCGGCGATCGCGGCCATGCCCGAAGGGAAGCTGACGCAATCGGCCTCTTCCAGCAGCGCCAGTTGCGCCTCGACCGCTTCCCAGGTCGGCAATCCGTTGCGGCCGTAGAAATGACCGCCCGCCTGCACATGCGGGAGGTGAAAGGTCGCTGTGGCGGTGATGGGCGGCACGGCGGGATCGCCCTGTGACAGCCCCGCCTTGCGATGATGCAGCAGCCGCGCGGCGCGGTTCAGGCTGTGGTCGTCCATGGGCAAGGCCCTTTCCCCGGCTGGTCCGATTTTCGTCGAAAACCAGTATGGCGTCCGGCAGCACCTTATTCCAGCCGCGCCGGAAAGCCCTCGGCGCGCAGATCGGTGCCCAGCGCATCTTCCAGCAGCTTCACGATCTGCGTCGATTGCGCCCCACCGCCATAGACCGCCTTACCCTTGAGAAAGGTCTGCGCCGTCTGCGCCGCAAGATCCAGCGGCACGCCGAATTCACGGCCGAAACCCATGGCGAAGCCCAGATCCTTCAGCGCCAGATCCATGGTGAACGCGATGTCATAAGAGCCGTTGAGAATGAGCTGGCCCTCGGTCTCATGCACGAAGGATGTGCCCGAGGAGGCCGCGATCGCCTCCCAGGCCGTCTTGAGGTCAAGCCCGCCGCGCTTGGCCAGCATCAGCGCCTCGCCATCGGCGACCAGATGG
The DNA here is from genome assembly GCF_044142105.1 of Neotabrizicola paludis. NCBI lineage: Bacteria > Pseudomonadati > Pseudomonadota > Alphaproteobacteria > Rhodobacterales > Paracoccaceae > Neotabrizicola > Neotabrizicola paludis. The sequence goes on along the minus strand of NZ_JBGTYM010000001.1, from coordinate 234,936 downwards.
ATGAAGGCCAGCATATTGGTGATCACCTTGATCACCGCCGCGCTGCCCAGAGGACCCATGTGAAAGATCTTGCCGCCCATGGCTTCAAGCGCCGGGCGGTGCAGATCGTACAGATCCTGCTCGCCGCCGACCAGAACCGTGATCTCTCCCCGCGCGGCCAGATGGACCCCGCCCGTCACCGGCGCCTCGAGCATCCGCACGCCGCCGACACGGGCCAGCCCCGCGAGACGCTGCACATCATCCCGGCCCAAGGTCGAGTTTTCGATCCAGGTCGCCCCCGGGGGCAGCACCGTCATCAGCTCGGCGAGCACCGCCTCGGAAGCGGCCGGGCGCGGCAGGCAGGTGAAGACATGGTCGACGCTTTCGGCCAGTTCGGTGACCGATCCGGCCACTCGCGCGCCCAGCGCGCGGTGCCGTTCGGCCAGGGCAGGATCGCGGTCATGGACCACAACCTCATGCCCCGCCCGGATCAGGCTGGCGGCCAGATGCCCGCCCAGATTGCCGAGCCCGATATAGCCATACCGCATCACGTCCCCCCGTAGACCGATTTCCAGCCGGAAACAGGAACCGGAATTCGCGGGAATTCCGGCTCCCTGTCGCTGCCGTCAGGCGCCCCAGCCGACGATGCCCTTGACCTCGCAGAAGTCATGGATGCCCCAATCGGCATATTCGCGGCCATTGCCCGATTGCTTGTAGCCGCCGAAGGGGGCCGAGGTGTCCCAATCCGGGTAGTTCAGGTTCACCGTCCCCGCCCGCAGGCGGCGCGCCACGGGTTTGGCATCTTCGACCGGACCGGCGATATAGGCGGCAAGGCCATAGACCGTGTCATTTGCTTGCTGCACGGCATCGTCGATGCTGTCATAGGGCTGGATGGCAAGGACCGGCCCGAAGATTTCCTCTTTCGAGATGGTCATCGAATTGACCACATCGCCGAAGACGGTCGGGCGCACGAACCAGCCGCGGTTCAAATCCGCCGGGCGGCCCACGCCGCCGGTGACCAGCGTCGCCCCTTCGTCGATCCCGGCCTGGATTAGCTTTTGCACCTTGTCGAACTGCATCTTCGAGACCAGCGGGCCAAGGACCGTGTTCTCGTCGCGCGGATCGCCGGTGACAATCGCCTCGGCGGCTTCCTTGGCGGCAGCCAGCGCCTCGGCCTGACGGCCGCGCGGCACCAGCATCCGGGTCGGCGCGTCGCAGGACTGGCCGGTGTTCGACATCACCGCGGTGACACCCGCCTTCACCGCCTCGGCGATATCGGCACTCGGCAGGATGATGTTGGGCGACTTGCCGCCCAGTTCCTGCGCCACGCGTTTCACCGTCGGCGCGGCGGCGGCGGCGATGGCCGTGCCTGCCCGGGTCGAGCCGGTGAAGGAGACCATGTCCACCTCGGGGTGTTCCGACATGCGGGCGCCCACTTCTGGGCCTGCACCGTTCACCAGGTTGAAGACGCCCTTGGGCACGCCCGCATCATGCAGGACCTGCGCGAAAAGCACGCCCGACAGCGGCGCGATTTCCGAGGGTTTCAGCACCATGGTGCAGCCCGCGATCAGCGCGGGCGCGACCTTGCAGGCGATCTGGTTCATCGGCCAGTTCCAGGGCGTGATCAGTGAGCAAACCCCGATGCCCTCATAGACGATACGGGTCGAGCCGCGCATATATTCCCAGACCATCTCTTCGCCGGCCTTGATGGTGGCTTCCATATGGACCTGCCCGGCCCAGGCCTGCGCGCCGCGCGCCCAGGTGATCGGCGCGCCCATCTCGGTCGACATGGCCTGGGCGAAATCCTCATAGCGCTCGTTGTAGATCTCGAGGATCCGCTTCACGAGCGCGATGCGCTCAGCCGGGGGCGTTACCGTCCAGGCATCGAAGGCCGCGCGGGCGGCCAGGATGGCGCGGTCGGCATCCTCGCGGTTGCCAAGGGCGACCTCGCAGACGATTTCCTCGGTCGCGGGGTTTTCCACCCCGATCCGAGTCTTGGACAGGGGCTCGACCCATTCCCCGTTGATGTAGAATTTGGTCATGTTCTGCGGGATCATCGGGTGTCTCCTTGCCTTGTCTGAAGGCGCCGCGCGGCCCCTTGTTCGGGGTCAAGTCTGCGGCGGCGGATGCGCATTTGCAAGCCGCCGCCGGGGATCACATTGGTCGGAAACCGGCAGGCGATTGCCATTCCGCGACCTGCCGGAAAGGGTTTTCCCGGCAACCCTCCGCGCTAGCGGAAGTAGATGTTGAACCGCGCCCGGATCGCGCTGTCGATTTCTGGATCGACCATGCAGCCCGCCTTGGCCAGGATTTCGTTCTTGCGGGCGATGGCACGGTCAAGAAGCTGCGGCTTTCCGGCCTCGACCCATTCCTTCGGGCTCATCCGGTTGCCAAGGGTGGGATAGACATATTCGGTCTGCATCAGCTTGAGCGTCTGGTCCGAACCGAGGTAATGGCCCGGCCCGCCCAGACAGACCTCTTTCATCGCCTCGATGCTGGTCGAATCCTCGGTCACATCGATGCCGCGCACCAGCCGCATGACCTGGCCCAGAATGTCGTCGCCCAGGACCAGGCTTTCCAGCGAAAAGCCCAGCAGCGAGGCGTGCATCCCGACCGACTCGTAGCACATGTTCAGGCCCGCCAGACCGGCAAGGGTATTGGTGATCCCCTGTTCCCATCCGGCCTGCATATCGGGCAGCTTGCTGTCGGAAATGCCGCTCGCGGCCCCGCCCGGCAGCCCGTAGAACCGGTGCATCTGCGCGCAGCCCGCCGTCAGCAGCGCCTGTTCGGCCGAGCCGCCCGACATGGCGCCGGTGCGCAGATCGCTGACGAAAGGCCAGGTGCCAAAGATCGCGGGCGCGCCGGGCCGGATCGCATTGACATAGACCACACCCGCAAGGCATTCCGCCACCGCCTGCACGATGGCCAGCGCGATCGGCGCGGGCGCCGTGGCCCCGGCCTGCCCAGCACTGAGAAGAAGCATCGGCATGCCCTGCCGGACGCATTCTTCCATCACCCGGCAGCTTTCCTCGGCGAATTTCATCGGCGGCACGACGAAGCAGTTGGAATTCGACACGAAAGGCCGCGCCCGCCAGGCCTCCTCGCCGCCCGCCACCATATGCAGCATCTCGAAGGCATCGGCGACATGGGCCAGATCGAAGATCGAGGTGCCGACATGTTTCGTCGTGCCCGCAAGGCAGGCATAGAGCGTGTTGAGGTCCATCTCCTTGTTGTCGACCACGTCGCGGCACACCATGGTGCGCTGGTAGAAATGGACATTGTCCAGGTTCTGCACGATCCGCGCGGCGTCATAGAGATCCTGCGAGGTCGACTCGCGATACTCGTTCTTCTCCAGATCGACGATATGGACCGCCGCGCCGGCCGTGCCGAAATGCACATTGGTGCCAGACAGATGCAGGTCGTATTTCGGATCGCGCCCGGGCAGGGTGATGTCGCGCGCGGCCTTCGCCAGCATGTCCTCGACCAGGGCGCGGGGAAACCGGATGCGTCCGTCATCGCCCAGGATCGCCCCGGCGCCGGTCAGGATCTCCACGCCCGAGGCGGGGGCGTTCGACAGGCCGATTTCTTCCAACGCCTGCAGGGCGCTTTGGTGGATCTTTTCCACCCCCGCCGGGTCCAGCGGCTGATAGCGCCCGCCCTTCATCCCCGGCCGGATCGGCCGCACATCGTCGGCAAGAGGGGCCGCGCGCATCGCCACCCGCGCCTGCCGTCCGCCAGACCGCCTTGCCCGCGAGGGCGCGCACGCCTCGTCAAGATCGCTCATTCCCGATACTCCCTATCGCCGCGCCCCGCCCCCTGGCGCAACAGCGCGTCCACCTGATCGCCCGGCATCGCCCCCGCCAGACCGGCGAAAGACCCCTGCCCCAACATGCCCACCATCGCGTCGCGGATCGCCGCATGCGTCGCCCGGGCAATCTGGCTGCCGGTCGAGATGCGCCGCACCCCCATCGCCGCCAGTTCCGCCACGCTCAGCGCCTTCAACGGCCCCGCCGCAAGCGCATTCACCGGCGTCGTCACCGCAGCCAGCACCTGCGCCAGTTCGGCCCTGCCCGGCGGCACCGGCAGATAAAGAAGATCCGCCCCCGCCGCCTCGTAGCCCTGCAGCCGCGCGATGCCCTCGGTCAGATCATAGGCCCCGTTCATCACCCCGTCGGCCCGGGCGCAGAAGACGAAGGGCCGCCCAAGTGCCCGCGCCGCCGCCGCCCCGGCCCGCACCCGTTCGACCGCCAGGGCGCGGTCATAGGCCGGATTGCCAATGACCATCCGCGTGTCCTCGACCGAAATGCCGGACAGGCCGACCTCGGCCGCCAGCCGCACCGTCTCAGCCACCGTGTGGGGTCATCGCCGAAGCCGTTCTCGAAATCGCCCGAGACCGGCAGGTCCGTCGCCGCCAGAAGATCGCCCGCATGGGCCAGCGCCTCGTCGCGGCTGACCCCGCCCATATCCGGGCGGCCCAGAGTGAAGGCATGGGCGGCGGACGATGTCGCCAGCGCCCGCGCGCCCAGGGCCGCCATCATCCGCGCCGATCCCGCATCCCAGGGGTTCGGGATGACGAAACAGCCGCTCTGGTGCAACTGCCAGAAAGCGTCATGCCGTTCCAAGATCCTCACGTCGCCCTCCCTTCTTCAGTTCACAAATATCCCGGGGTCCGGGGCAGAGCCCCGGGGCCGATCACTGGCGCACCCGATCCGATTTCGGATCATGCATCGGCACCAGACTTGCCACCGCAGCATGCCGCCGACCGGCCACCTCGATTTCGTAGCGCGAGGCCAGCACCTCTTCTTCGGATTGCCCGGCGCAGGGCACATAGCCCATGCCCACCGCGCCCCCCAGGAAATGCCCATAGGCCCCCGAGGTCACCGGCCCGACGATCTTGCCGTCCCGCACCACCGCCTCGTTGTGGAACAGGAGCGGTGCGGGATCTTCCAGCCGGAACTGCACCATCCGCCGCGACAGCCCCGCCTCCTCCCGGCGCAAGACCGCCTCGCGGCCAATGAAAGCCGGTTTCCTGCGGGAAACGGTGAAGCCCAACCCCGCTTCCAGAACATGATCCTCGTCCGTGATGTCATGGCCCCAATGGCGAAAGGCCTTTTCGATCCGGCAGCTGTCCAATGCGTGCAAGCCGCACAGCGTCAAATCCGGGGCCGCCTGCATCAATGCCTCGAAGACATGGGCGGTCTGGTCCGCAGAGACATACAGCTCCCAGCCAAGTTCACCGACATAGGTCACCCGATGCGCGCGGGCGAGACCCATGCCGATCTCGATCTCCCGCGCCGTGCCAAAGGGATGCGCGGCATTGCTGAAATCGTTCGGAGAGACACGCGACAGCAGCTCGCGTGCCTGCGGGCCCATCAGGCAAAGCACCGATTCCGCCGCCGTCACATCGGTCACGACTGCGAATTCCTCGCCCAAATTCGCGCGCAGCCAGGCCAGGTTGCGCGTCAGCGTCGCCCCCGGCACCACCAGAAGATAGGCCGTCTCCGAAAGCCGCGTGACGGTAAGGTCGGCCTCTATCCCCCCGCGATCGTTCAGGAACATCGTATAAACGATCCGTCCCGCCGCCACATCCATCTGCGCCGAACAGACCCGGTTCAGGAAAGCGCAGGCATCGCGGCCCTCGACCCGGATCTTGCCGAACGAAGTCATGTCGAACAGGCCCGCGCGTTCGCGCACCGCCAGATGCTCGGCCTTCTGGTTGTCGAACCAGTTCTGCCGCCCCCAGGAATAGCGGTATTCCCGCTCTTGTCCGGGCTTCGCGAACCAGTTGGCCCGCTCCCAGCCCGCCACTTCGCCAAAGACCGCGCCGCGCGCCGCCAGATGGTCATGGATGGGCGAGCGCCGCACCCCCCGCGCCGTCGCCATCTGGCGATAGGGGAAATGGTCGGCATACAAGAGGCCCAGCGTCTCGCCGACCCGTTCCTTCAGATAGCGGCGGTTCTTCTGGAAGGGCTGCGCCCGGCGGATGTCCACTTCCCAAAGGTCAAAGGGCGGCTCGCCCTCGGTGATCCAATGCGCAAGCGCCTGCCCGGCGCCGCCCGAGGATACGATGCCGATGGAATTATACCCCGCCGCGATCCAATAGCCGCGCAGTTCCGGCGCCTCGCCCAGATAATAGCGGTCGTCGGGGGTAAAGCTTTCCGGCCCGTTGAAGAAGGTGTGGATGCCCGCCGTCTCGAACAGGGGCAGGCGGTTGGTCGCCATTTCAAGAATCGGCATGAAATGCTCCCAATCCTCGGGGAGCGTGTCGAATTCGAAATCCGGCCGGATGCCACCCATGCCCCAGGGTTTCGCCTTGGGCTCAAACGCGCCCAGCATCATCTTGCCGGCATCCGACTTGTAATAGGCGCATTCATCCGGCACGCGCAGCACCGGCAGATCGCCCAGCCCGGCCACGGGCTCGGTCACCAGGTAGAAATGCTCGCAGGCGTGAAGGGGCAGCGTGACGCCGTTCTGTCCGGCCAGATCGCGCCCCCACATGCCACCGCAATTGACCACGACATCGGCCGCGATATGCCCCACCTCGCCGCCAAGGTCGTAATCGACCCCCGTCACCCGGCCGCCGGCCGTGGTCACCTTCGTCACCAGGGCGCCTTCAAATATCTTCGCCCCCCGTTGCCGCGCGCCCTTGGCCAGCGCCATGGCAATGTTCGCGGGGTCGCATTGCCCGTCCAGCGGCAAGGCCACCGCACCGACGACGCCGTCAATGTTCAGATGGGGATATTTCGTCTTGGCCTCGGCGGGCGAGATCTCATGCACCTCGACATCGAAGATCCGCGCCACCGTGGCCTGGCGCAGCAGTTCCTCGTGCCGCTCCTTCGTGAGCGCGACCGAGATCGAGCCCACCTGCTTCATGCCGGTCGCCACCCCGGTTTCGGCCTCGAGGCCGCGATAAAGATCGGCCGAATATTTGGCCAGCCGGGTCATGTTGGCCGATCCGCGCAACTGGCCGATCAGCCCGGCGGCATGCCAGGTCGTGCCCGATGTCAGGCGCTTGCGCTCGAGCAGCACCACATCCGTCCAGCCCGCCTTGGCCAGGTGATAGGTCACGGAACAGCCCGAGACCCCCCCGCCGATCACCACCGCCCGCGCTGTATTGGGAATGGCCATCCCCTGCTTCCTTCATCTTGGCAATATATTCCGGGGGTCCGGGGGCAGAGCCCCCGGACGCTTGTCACGCGCGCAGGCGCTCGTTCTTCGGGTCCCAGGCGGGTTCATCCGCCAGCACTTTCGCAGCCACGCGGGCGCCGAAAATCTCGACTTCCAGCGCCGTGCCTTCGACGGCCAGATCGCTGCGCACCGTGCCCAGCGCCAGGAGCTTGCCGGTGCGGTAGCCCATGGCGCAGGACGTGACCTCGCCCGCCACCTGATCCCCGGCCCAGACCGTCGCCATATAGGGCGCGTCGAAATCGCTGGCTGCCAGTTCCAGCGTGACGAAGCGCTTCGTCACCCCACGCTGCTTTTCGGCGGCAAGGGCGGCCTTGCCGGGGAAGTCGTGGTTCCAGTCGATGAACCGCTCCAGCCCGGCTTGCAGCAAGGTGTAATCGGTCGACAGATCGCCCTTCCAGGCGCGATAGCCCTTCTCGATCCGCAGCGCGTTCAGCGCCTGCATGCCGAAGGGCACCCCCCCCCCGGCCAGAAGCGCGTCATAGATCGCGGGCGCATCGGCGCGGCTGCAATGGACCTCCCAGCCCAGCTCGCCTGCGAAGGACACCCGCACCAGCGCGCAGTCCCGCCCGGCCATCTTCGCCCGGTCCTGCACCGACAACCAGGGCAGCGACAGGTCGGCCTTGGCGATCCCGGCCAGCAGGTCGCGCGACTTCGGCCCGGTGACGATGAAGCATTCGACCTCGGCGGAATGATCCTCGATCACGCAGCCCTCGGGCAGGCCTTTGCGCAGGACATCGGCATCATGCCATTGCGCCACGGCGGCGGTGATCAGCCCGACCGCATCGTCGCCATGCACCATGCAGGACATCTCGGTCACGGTCCGGCCCTTGTCATCGGCGAAATACACCAGGCCGATCCTGCCCTCTTTCGGCAGGCGCGAGGCGGTGAGGCCCGACACATGCGCCCGCGCGCCCGGCCCCTTGACCATCAGCCGGGTAAAGCCCGGCAAGCACAGCACCCCCACGCCATCGCGCACGGCGGCGCATTCCTCGGCCACGCGCAGCTGCCAGGGTCCGTCGCGCCGCCAGGTCTGCGTCGCCTCCCAGGAAGTATCGTCCCCCGGCTTGGCGAACCATTCGGCCCGCTCCCAGCCATTATAGGGCGCCATCTGGCCGCCCAGCGCCTTCACCCGGTCATGCACGGCCGAGACCCGGCGGTCGGGGGCCGCGGGCCAGCGGGCATGGGGGAAATGCATGCCGTATTCGTGGCCATAGACCTCCATTCCCTTCTGCACGCAATAGTCGGGGTCGGTATAGGCGGTGAAGCGGCGCGGGTCGCAGGACCACATGTCCCATTCCGTCGCGCCCTCGGTCACCCATTCCGCCAGCACCTTGCCCGCGCCGCCGGCCTGGCAGATGCCAAAGGTGAAGACGCAGGCCTCATAGGCATTGGGCACGCCGGGCATCGGCCCGATCAGCGGATTGCCATCGGGCGTATAGGGGATCGGGCCGTTGATCACCTTGGACAGTCCGGCCTTTTCCAGAAGCGGCACCCGCGCCATGGCGTCGGCGATATGCCATTCCAGCCGCTCCAGATCGTCAGGGAACAGCTGGAAGCTGAAATCCTCGGGGAAAGGATCATCCGGCGTCACCCAATGCGCCCGGCAATTCGCCTCATAAGGGCCAAGGTTGAAGCCGTTCTTTTCCTGCCGCAGATAATAGGATGAATCCACGTCGCGCAGCAGCGGCAGCTTGTGCCCGACCTGGGCCGTCCACTGTTCCAGTTCGGGCACGGTGTCGAACAGCATGTATTGATGGCTCATCACCATCATCGGCAGGTCGCGGCCGAACCATTTGCCGACCTCGCGCGCGTAATAGCCCGCCGCATTGACCACGATCTCGGCCCGCACCTCGCCCTTGGGCGTGGAAATCAGCCACTCTCCCTTCTCGCGCCGCACGCCAGTCGCCGGGCAGAACCGTTCGATCCGCGCGCCCATGGCCCGCGCGCCGGTGGCCAGCGCCTGCGTGAGCTGCGCGGGGTCGATATCGCCATCATAGGGGTCATAGAGCGCGCCGGTCAGGTCATGCGTCTCGAGGAAAGGGTATTTCGAGCGGATCTCATCCGGCGCCAGGATGCCCAGATCCATGCCCTGATACCGCCCCATGCCGACGACGCGCTGGAATTCCTGCAAGCGCTCCTGGCTATGGCCCAGCCGGACCGATCCGGTGACATGGTAGTTCATCGGATAGCCCACGGCCTCGCCCAGACCGCGATACAGCTGCGCCGAATAGCGTTGCATGTTCATGATCGACCAGCTTGACGAGAAGGTCGGCACGTTGCCCGCCGCATGCCAGGTGGAGCCTGCGGTCAGTTCGTTCTTTTCCAGAAGGATACAGTCGGTCCAGCCCGCCAGGCACAGGTGATACAGCGCCGAGACGCCCACCGCCCCGCCGCCAATGATCGCGACCCGCGCGTTTGCAAACTCGGCCATTCTCGCCGCCCTCCGTCCAGACTCCGCCGCCACTATCTGCCGCTGCCCCGCGCCGTTCAATTCGGCTGGGCTACGTCCTTTGATCGAAAATTTCGATTACATCTTCGTTTCCGTCCAAATATTCTCGGAAGGTCCGGTGGCCGAAGCGCGCCGGGGTCAGCCAGGGGGCAAGCCATGCAAATCGACCTGATCGAGACCTTTCTCGACCTGATCGAGACCCGCAGTTTCAACCGCACCGCCGACCGGCTGGGCGTCACGCAATCCACCGTCTCGGCGAGGATCAAGGCGTTGGAACAGGCGCTCAACGCCGCGCTGCTGCGCCGCTCGCGCGCCGGCACGGAACTGACCACCGAAGGGCTGCGCTTCGAGACCCATGCCCGGATGCTGCGTCAGGAATGGGTGGCCGCGCGCCGCGCGGTCGCGCCGACGGGCGAGGCGGCGCTGACCCTGCGGCTGGGCATCCAGAACGATCTGGCCAGCACCTTCCTGGCCCGCTTCATCGCCGAGGCGCGCCGGGCCCTGCCGCAGACCTCGTTTTACATCGAGCCCGATTATTCGCAGCAGATGGCCGTGGACCTTGTCATCGGGGCCGAGGATTTCGCCCTGCTTTTCACGCCGAAACCCCATCCCGACCTGCACTTCGAATCGGTGGGAGAGCTGACCTGCCGCCTTGTCAGCTCTTCGGCGACGCGGCTGAACCAGATCGCGCCGCAGGACACGATCTTTGCCCATTTCTCGCCCGCCTTCGAACGCGACCATCGCAGCGCGACGCCGCTTCTGGCCCAGGCACCACTTTCCGTCGGCCAGTCGCAGACCGTCGCCGCCCTGCTGCGCGAAATGGGCGGCAGCGGCTATGTGATGGAAGACGCCGCCCGCGCCCTGGTGGCGACAGGCAGGTTCCGGCTCGTCGAGGATGCGCCGCGCCTGACCCAGACGGTCTATGCCGCCGTCCATCTGCGCAACCGCACGGCGCGGTTGCACCGCCGCCTGATCCGCATCGCCGCCGACCTTCTGTCAGGTTCGGCCCGCAACCGCGTCGGCGGCGGGCCGGAGCTGCCATCAGTGGCAGATCGGACCTAGCGCCAGATCGGGTTGGACCAGGCCCGTTTGCCCGCAGCGTCGATCACCGAGACCCGCAGCCAGGGCGAGTTGCGGAACCGCTCCAGCGGAATCTCGGCGCGGGTCATCGAATGGCCATGCACCGATTTCGCCGCCGTGCCCTTGCCCATGACCACCGCCGAAACCACGGCCGAGGATTCGACGACAATCCTGTCACCTTCGATCCGCACGTCGCGCAGTTCCGGCCCCTGGGAGGCGTAGAAATCGCCGCGCTTCAGCGCCGCCAGCAAAGCCTCGGGCTCGTTCGCCTCGGATTTCACCATCACCCAGCCGCCGAAATGGTCGGGCTCGTAGAAATGCGCATCATCGGTCGCGATCAGGGTCAGCTTGCGGCCCTCGGTCAGCAGCAGGTCGGCGATCGAAAAGCCGTCGGGCCGGTCGCAGCCATTGGCGCAGCCATGGTTGTAGATCTCGACCGCATGGGCGGCGGTGATGCCGCGGGCGTCCTCGAGCGTCAGGCCGGACCATTGCGGATGGGCGATGGCGACAAAGGCCCCGGCGGCCACGGCGCGGGCGGCGATGTCGGCCCCCGATTCCATCCCCTCATGCACACCGAAATCCGGGCTGTTCGGCGGGGGGAAATCGGCAGGCAGGCCCACGGCCAGGATATGCCACAGCTCGCCATTCGCCATGGCACCGGAATGAAGCTCGGCCCCGAGGATCGTAGTGAAGCCATTGGTGCGGAAGGGCACGGTGTCGACGATCGGATAATCATAAGCCCCGATGAAATGGTCGGTCAGGGCCAGGAAATCATAGCCCTCGTCGCGATAGCGGCGGCAGACTTCTTCGGGTTTCAGCACCCCGTCCGAGCGGGTGGAATGGGTATGCAGGTTGCCGCGCCAGAAGCGGCCGGGGGCGGTGAAGGCGGAAAGACGGGTCATGTGCAGGCTCCTTGGCGGGTCGCCGCCATGCTTGCCGCGAGTTCAGGCGCACGGCAAGGGGCCTCAGAAAGGACCAGACGGCGAAGTCTTGCCCGGGCGCGAGCCAGCCTTGCGGAACCCTCGCCAAACCCTATCATTCCTGCTATTGAATGTGTTCTCCGCCTACCGTCTTTCCTCAAGGCCTTCTGTCATGTCGCTTGAACACCCCGACGCCCTGCCGCAGACCGGCTCTGCCCCGGATACCGAGCCCTGCGGCCAGATTCCTGCGGACGAGATGCTCGTCCGCGCCACTGCGGCGGCTGGCTTCCTGAAGGCGCTGAGCCACGAAGGGCGGTTGATGATCCTGTGTCACCTGTCCTCGGGCGAGAAATCAGTGACCGAACTGGAGCAGCTTTTGGCGTCGCGTCAGGCGGCGGTCAGCCAGCAATTGGCGCGGTTGCGGCTGGAGGGCCTGGTCGCGACGCGGCGTGACGGCAAGACGATCCATTATTCGATCCAGGACCCCAAGGTTCTGCGCACCATTACCCTGGTCTATGACATGTTCTGCCGCCCCTAGAGCGGAAAGCCCGGTCAGCCCCGGCCAAGGAAGGGCATGTCGCGCGCCATGATCGTGGCGAAGGGCATGTTCACATCCGGCGGCAGGCTGGCCATGTGCAGGACCGTGCGTGCCACATCCTCGACCGGCATCACCGGTTCCTTGCGGATGCTGCCATCGGCCTGCGGCACGCCGTCCTGGAACCGCGCCGCCATATCGGTCAGCGCATTGCCGATGTCGATCTGGCCGCAAGCGATGCCGAAGCGGCGGCCGTCCAGCGCGAGGGTCTTGGTCAATCCGCTTACCGCGTGTTTCGACATCGTATAGGGCGCCGATCCGGGGCGTGGCGCATGGGCCGAGACCGAGCCGTTGTTGATGATGCGCCCGCCCTGCGGCTCTTGCCGCCGCATCTGGCCAAAGGCCGCTCGGGCGCAGAGGAACATGCCCGTGATGTTAGTCTGGCACAGGCGCAGCCAGTCCTCGACCGCGATCTCGTCGATGGGCCGACCGGGCAGGGACATGCCCGCATTGTTGAACAGCAGGTCCAGCCGCCCCCAGTCGGCCGCGATCCTGGCGAAAGCCGCGTCCACATCGCTCGGCAGGCCCACATCGCCCGGCAGGATCAGTGCCGCGCCGCCCGCCGCCGTTTCCTCAAGCGCCTCGGCACGGCGGCCAATGAGCGCGACCTGCCAGCCCGCCTCCCGCAGCAGGCGCGCCGTGGCGCGGCCAATGCCCGCCCCCGCGCCGGTGATCAGGGCTGTCTTTGCAGTCATCGCGGCACCTCTTCGGCAAGATCGTATTTCAGGAGCCAGAGCAGGATGCGCAAAAGCGCCCGGCCCGGCAATTGCGTGGCTCGGCCCAGCTCCGCCGCCTCGGCCCCGGCCTCGCCCGCAGCATCCAGCGCGTCCAGCACCCGGGCGACATGCGCGGGCGCCTCGAACACCCGCTTCACCCCGGCATAGTCCCGCAAGGCGAATGTCGTCGCCAGATCGGGCCGGTCATGGCGCAGACTGGCGCGGAATCGGCGGGACGTGTCGGGGCCGCTGCGGCTGGGATAGGCCGCGAAGAATGCACCCGGCGCAGGTGCCGGTGGCAGACGCAGCGGGTCGAGCGGTAACGGGGCCGCGCCCGTTTCCCGCGCCCGCGCCAGCATTGCCGCCTGCTCGGCCCAGAGCGCCTGATATTGGGGAATCACCACCGACCAGTCGTAATGCCCCCTTGCCCGCGCCCGACCCGCCGCCCCCATGCGCGCCCGCAACCCCGCATCGCTGCCCAAGGCCACCAGTGCCGCCGTCAGGGCCCGCAGATCCACACGGGTCAGAGCCGAAAGCTGGCTGAGATATTGCACATAGCTGTCCGTCCCGCCGAAATGGCGCTGGCCCAGATAACCGGTCAGATCGGCACGCGGCCCTTCGGTCGGCACGCGGATGCCCACGTCCTCGGTCACTGTGTCGCGCATCCCGTCCCAATCGGTCACGATCAGCGGCAGGCCCGCCGCCATCGCCTCGACCGGGGCAAGACCAAAGGTCTCCTGCACATTGTCGATCGGGAAAAGGAATATCTGCGCCGCCGCAAGCGTGGCCTTGCGCGCCGCCGCCTCGCCACCATCGAGGATGTGAAAGCCCACCTCGGGCATCATGCCCCGCGCGCCCTCGGCAAAGACCTTGCGGGCGTAATCGTCTCGAAACTGGCCGCAGAGCAGCAGATGGAACCGCAGCCCGGTCTGGCGTTGCGCGCGGGCGAGCGACAGGTACAGCGGCAGCGGATCGAATTTCTCATGCGGGGTCAGGCGGGCGATGATGGCGCAGGCGATCTCGCCCTCGCCGATGCCCAGCCGCGCGCGCAGCGCGGCGCCCGCCCCGGCATCCGGGGTGAAATCACCGCAATGAACGCCCAAGGGCAGCACCGGCAGCAGCGGGAGCGGCGGGACCTGGCCCTGAAACCGCGCGGCAAGGAAGGCGTCGGTCGCCTCCATCTGCGCCTCGATCGAGGCTTTCACCGCGCGCGAGGTGCAGATCACCGCGTCCCAGGGCTGTTGCGGTGCGCAGCGCAGGTCGTACATACCCTGCATCACCGCCTTGGTCGCTGTGGTATGGGTGATGCCGCAGATCGCATGGGCGGCCCCGCCCCAAGGCGCGCGCCGCCAGCATTCGGTCGCGAAATTGGGGCTGGGATAGCTGATCACGTCGACCGGCGCGATCCGGGCCGAAGCGTCCAGCCGCACCCCGCGGATCGGACGGGTGACGCCCTGGCGCGCCGCGAAGGCGCGGAAATGCTGTTCGTCGCCTGGACCATGGGTCAGGCAGACGACTTCCTCGGCTACGGCATGGCGCAGAAAACCGCGCAGAAAGCTCTCGCCCGCGACGCGGCGGCCATTGATGCCCTTTTCCGCCGGATCATAGCCGTCGGGCGCATACCAGATCGCGGCATTGGCCAGGGTCATGTCCGATGCTCCATCCACAGCCAAGGCGTCGGCGCGGATCGCCATTCCCAAAGAAGAAGAAGCCGGTCGAGATCCGACAGGCTTTCGGCCCAGTCGGGCAGGCGGTCCACGGCAAGCCTGCGGTCAATCCGGGTGACGCGATGGCTGGCGGCGAAGCGGGCGGTCAGGGCATTGGTCAGGCCGGGATGCAGGCCTTCATGCACCTCGACCAGAATGTCCGCCGCCAGAAGCCCGGGCGCAGCGATGGGGTTCAGGAGCTCGGCCTCGCCCCCTTCGATATCGCACAGGATCACCGTGGGCTGGCCCAATGCCAAGGCAAAATCGCCATGGTCAATGGCGCCGCCAATCTCGACCCGATCCGCCACGCCATTCGCCGCCGCCAATGCGCGACACAGCGCCTGGGCGCGAGGCGAGATGTCGCGCGCGAGGATCCGGCTTTGCGCCATGCGCCGGGCCAGACCCACGGCATAAAACCCCTCGGCGCAGCCGATATCGATCACCAGCGGATAGGCGCGGGCGATGATCGTCTCGATCACCGGATCGAGGCTCGCCTCATAGGCTCCCAAAAGACGTGCGGCGCGGGCGCCCTCGGCGGCGCGGACCGCATAGTCCATGCCTGCGAATGGGCCGGACGGGAGGCGCGTGCCGCTGTGATGGACCACCGTATTCGCCAGAAGCTGCGCCCGCCATTTCGCCAGAAAGCGCAGGGTGCGGTGCAGCGCTTCGGGGCTGGCCGGGGCGGTGGCCAGCCGTTGCAGCTCGGCCATGGCCTTGCGTGTCAATTCCGTGGGTTCCGCCATGCCGCCCCTGCCCTTCGCCGCCATGGTTAGGCAGGATGGCGGCTTGCGTAAAGGCCCCGCCCCGCCGCCCGGGCTGGCCCAGGCTGCGCGATCTGTCCCGCGCCAGGATCGGATCACCGCCCAGCCGCGGGCGCCGCCACGCCAGCAGGACAAGCGGAGCGGAGGGAGATTTGTCCTAGACCCGGCGAAGACGGCCCAGCTTCAGGGCGCGGGCGATGCACCTGCCATGGCTGCCGCCCGGGTGGTTCTCGACCGACCCATCGAAGGAGTGCAGCCACAATGTGGAGGCATATATGGTCGCAGCAAAAATTTCCATTAAATATTTGATATTAATAAAGAAATTTGGTGCCCCCAGAGGGACTCGAACCCCCGACCCTCTGATTACAAATCAGATGCTCTACCAGCTGAGCTATAAGGGCAGCGCGCCTCCAATACTCCAGGCCGGGGGGGGCCCGCAAGGGTTTAGGCGCGGTTGGTGCGGGCCAGGACCGCCACGGCGGCCAGGCCGATGCCCATGACCAGAAGGGCGGCGGGGGCGGCTTCGGACAGGCGTTCCAGCGAGGCCAGCTCGAAGACCCGGGTCGAGAGTGTGTTGTAGTTGAAGGGCCGCAGCAAAAGTGTCGCGGGCAACTCCTTCACGCAATCGACAAAAACCACCAGCAGCGCCGTCAGGACCGAGCCCCGCATCATCGGCAGATAGACCGCGCGCAGAGCGCCGCCCGGCCCCCGGCCCAGCGAGCGCGCCGCCATGGGCAGAGAGGGCGAGACCCGGCCAAAGGCGCTTTCGACCGCGCCCTGCGCCACGCCGAAGAAGCGGACCAGATAGGCCAGACCCAAGGCAAAGGCGGTACCAGTGATCATCAGACCGGGATCGCTGCCGGTCAAAGCCTCGATCCCGTCAGCAAGACGGTGGTCCAGCGCGGCCAGGGGGATCAGCAGGCCGACCGCAAGCACCGCGCCGGGCGTGGCATAGCCCAGCGTCGTCAGCGGCAGCAGCCAGCGGCCGGCGGCATGGCCCGACAGACGCAACCCATAGACCGCCAGCAGCGCCGCAGCCACCGTGGCCAGCGACGCCAGCCCTGCCACCAGAAGCGTGTTCTTGAGCGCCACCAGAAGCCCCGGCGCAAGCCATTGCGCCGGCGCCTCCGACGCATGGAACAGCATTACGCCCACCGGCAGCAGGAAGCCGCAGGCAAAGGGGAAAAGGCACAGGGCAAAGGCGATCCATCCCTGCCGCCCCTGCAACTGCGTCCGGGCGATCGGGCGTTGCGACCGGCCCACGCGATGAAAGCGCGCATTGCGCCGCGACACCCGCTCAAGCGCGACCAGCGTGACGATCAGGCCGAGCAGCACGCAGGCGATCTGCGCAGCCCCCCCGGCATTGCCGCCATCCAGCCATGTCGAGAAAATCCCCGCCGTCAGGGTCTGCACCCCGAAATACGAGATCGAACCATAATCGGCCAGGGTCTCCATCATCGCCAGCGCAACGCCCGCCGCAATGGCGGGCCGCGCCATAGGCAGGCCGACACGGCGGAACAGGCCCCAGGGTCCCTGCCCCAGCGCGCGGGCGACCTCATAGGTGCAGCCCGATTGCTCGCGAAAGGCCGCTCGGGCCAGAAGGTAGACATAGGGATAGAGCGCTGCCGACAGAACCAATCCCGCGGCCCAGAGCGAGCGGGTCTCGGGAAACCAGTAGTCGCGCGCCGAAGTCCAGCCCATCGCCGCGCGCAGGGCCCCCTGCACCGGCCCGCCGTAATCCAGCACATCGACCAGCGCATAGGCCCCGACATAGGCCGGGATCGCCAGCGGGAAGAGAAGCGCATGATCCAGCCAGCGCCGCCCCGGAAAATCATACATGCTGACCAGCCAAGCCGCACCAGTGCCGATGCAGGCGGTCAGCCCCGCCACCATCGCCATCAGAAGGAAGGTGGTGCGCAGATAGCGCGGGAGCACTGATTGAGCCAGATGGGGCCAGATATTCTCGGTCGGATGGAAGGCGATCCACACCACCGACACGACCGGCGCCAGCACAAGCGCCGCAATCAGAAGGGCGCCAAGCGACCACAGGTCCAGGCGCAGCGAGAGGCGACGGGGAAGTTGACGGATTTGCTCAGACATCGTTGCCGCGACCTACAGGAAAGCGGTGTATCTGTAAAGAAAACGCCGTATAGTGAGGAAAATGGCCGATCCGGCCCAACAAGACCCGAGCAGGCCCCGATCCATGCGCATCGTCTATCACCTGGGCGCCCATTGCACCGATGAAGAGCGGCTGGTCCGCTGCCTGCTGAAGAACCGCGGGCTTCTGGCACAGCAAGGCATCGTCGTGCCCGCGCCGACTCGATACCGGAAACTGCTGCGCGACACCGCGGTGCAGCTCAAGGGCGGCGCTGCCACGGTCGAGACCCAGGCGCTGGTGCTGGAACAGATCATGGACGAAGATCTGGCCCAGCGCTTGGTCCTGTCCTGGGACAGTTTCCTGTCCTTTCCGCAATGGGTTCTGCGCGGCCAGATGTACAGTTTCGCGGGCGAGCGCATCCGTGCCTTCACCCGGATCTTCCCCGAGATCGAGGCCGAATTCCATCTGGCGATCCGCAACCCGGCGACTTTCCTGCCTGCTCTGTTCGAGAAGCAGAAAGGCAAGACCTATGAGGAATTTATCGAAGGCTCTGACCCTGCCGCCCTGCGCTGGTCCGATGTCGTCGGCCAGATCCTGCGCCAGAACCCGGGCGTGCCCTTGGTGATCTGGTGCGACGAGGATACGCCTCTGATTTGGCCAGAAGTGTTGCAGGCGGTCTCGGGCCACGACGATGCCATCGAGCTTGAGGAAACCGACGAGCTTCTGTCCGGCATCATGTCGCCCGAGGGGATGGCCCGTATGCAGAACTATATGGCAACGCATCCTGCCGCGTCGATCCAGCAGCGCCGCCGCATCGTTTCGGCCTTTCTCGACAAGTTCGCGCTGAAGGACAAGGTCGAGATGGAATTCACCCTGCCCGGCTGGACCGAAGAGATGGTGGCCAGGATGACCGCCCGTTATGCCGAGGATGTGGCACTGATCTGCCAGATGGCCGGAGTTACCTTCATCGCGCCGTGAATGCGCCGGGTGTCGCCCAAGCCATGCCCGACCTGTCCCGCAGACAGCAGGCTCGCGCAGCCTGCGATGCGTCTGGCCCGACGCGATAACGATGCATCGGACGCAAGGCCTGCAGCGGCGGACGGGGCCCGGGCGCGGAGCGCGACCAGAGCGCCCCCGGCCTTAGGACATGCCCAGCGCGGTCTTGTACATTTCGAGGACGGCTTCCTCTTCGGCGATGTCATCGGGCTTTTTCTTGCGCAGCGCCACGATCTTGCGCATCGCCTTGGTGTCGTAGCCCCGGCCCTTGGCCTCAGCCATCACTTCCTTCTGCTGTTCGGCGATGTCCTTCTTCTCGGCTTCCAGCTGTTCGAAGCGTTCAATGAACTGGCGCAGCTCGTCTGCGGCGATACCGTAGCTGTCAGTTGCGTCGGCCATGGCGGCCCTCCTTGCTGTTTCACCGGATCAGGCCGTCGCAGATAGCGCGGCCCCGCCCGCCGCTTCAACCCCCAACTTCAGCCCCGCCCATCCCGATCTTCGCTTGCGTGGCAGGCGGGCAGCCGTTAGCCAAGAAGCGGGGGAAGGACGAACGAAAAGAAGGAATCCGCACATGCAGGCCATGGTCTGGGTTGGTACCCTTGTGTCGCTGGTCGGCGTCGCGGGCCTGTTCTATTGCGTGATGCGCGCCCTGCGCGTCCGCCGCGCGGGTCTGCCCGACGAGGGGATGCGGTCAGAGTTGCAGCGCGTCGTGGTGATCAACATGGGCGCGCTGGCGGTTTCGGCCATGGGGCTGATGCTGGTCGTTCTGGGTATCTTCCTCGGCTGACGCCATCCCGCTCGGCGTCAGTTCCGGTCCAGATCGGCAAGCCGCCGCCCCTCACCGATCATCCGGTCGATCAGCGCGCAGGGTTGCCACAGCGCATCCTCTTCCATCCAGCCATGCATCTCGGCGCGCAGGACCATGAGGCCGCGCTGCGCCGCCTGATGCATCGGCCCGCCACGCCAGCGCGGAAAGCCGAAGCCCTGCACTAGGATATGGTCGACATCCGATGGCCGCCGTGCGACGCGCGCATCGAGCATCCGCATCGCCTCATTCACCTGCGCCGCAAGCCAGCGGTTCAGGACCTCGACCTCCCCCATGCCCCGCATCGGCGCGGGCGCCTCTGGATCGGGCAGTTCCGGAAACGGGGCGCCGAACCCGTCCAGCGCGATCTCCAGCCGCCGCTTCGGCACGCCCAGCGCAAGCATCCGCGCCAGTGCCGCGCGCCCCGCCCCGGCCACCCGCCGACCCAGGATCGGCATCTTGCCCACCAGAACCGGCGGCAGGTTCAACCGGCGCAGAAGCTGCACCGAGGCCGCCACCTGTTCGGAATCGGCCGCTTCCGGCAGGGCGAGTTCGGAAATCCGGGCCGAAGGCGCCAGCGCCAATCCGAGCGTGCCTTCCGCCCCGCCCAGCACCAATTGCGGCACCGCGGGCAGAAGCCGCGTCATCACGACGAGATCGGGCCCCGCCCCGGCATGGATCGCCAGTCCCGGACCTGCCGGGCCGCTGCGCGCCAGCACGGTCGCATCCGCGAAGCCTGAAAGCCGCGCCCAGTCGGCATCCTTTTGCGCCGGGGCGAGACGCCCGGCCCGCATCTCGGCCTCTTGCCGTTCGGCCACCCAGCGCATCCCGGCGGCCAGGCGCGGCTTTTCGGCATCGACCCAGCTGACCTTGAGCCCGCGCCCGAGCGCGATCAGCGCCACCGGGGCCATCTGCGGCGCCGCACCGATCAGCGCCAGATGCGAAATCCCCTTCGGCGCGGCCTTGGCCACTGCGGGCGGCAAGGAGGCCGCCCGCCGTTCGGCCTGGGCGGCGGCGATCAGACCATGGCTTTCCTCTGTCTCGGCCAGATCGTCAAAGGCGACCTCTTCCAGCGCCAGACCATTCTCGAAGGGCAGGTAAAGCGCTGCATCAACGCAGTCGATGATCCGCGCCGGCGCTGGCAGGATGCCACGCGCCGCCTCTTGCCGGGCTGCCGTCACCGCCTCCTGCCAGCCGGCCACATCCTCAAGCCCCTCGGTCCGTGCCGCACCGGGGCGCGGTTGCGGCATGGCGAAGGCCCGCGCGATGGCCGCGGGCAGCGGGTCTTCGCCTGCAACCATCTGGTCGATCAGCCCCAGCGCCAGCCCTTCTTCCGCGGCAACTGGCCGCCCCGAGAGCAGGATGTCCAGCGCCTCGGCCGCGCCCACGATACGCGGTAGGCGCTGCGTGCTGCCGCCCTGCGGCGGCAGCCCAAGCCCCGCCTCGGGAAAGATCAGCCTCGCCGTCTCGGTCGCGACGCGGGCATGGGCGGCAAGCGCAAGCTCTGCCCCCGGCCCCACCGCCGCGCCCGACAGGGCGACGACGACCGGCAGGGGCAAGGCGTCCATGGCCTGACACAGCACCGCAAGCGAGGGTGCTCCCGGCGCGGCCGGGGCCTCGCCCGCGTCAATCGAGGTCGCCGCCGAGAAATTTCGCCCAGCCCCCGCGATCACCACGCCGCGCAGGCCCGGTTGCGCCGCTTCGGCCAGCGCCTGCATCATCGCCCGCCGCATCCCCGGCGTCAGTGCATTGCCCGGCGGATTGTCGAAGGTGATGACCAGAACCGCATCTTCCGGCCCTGCCCGTTCAGTATTGACTGTGCCGCCAAGGCCCCCCGTCGCGGTCATTTGCCCCCCGCCCTGCGGCCCTCACCGGCCGACTTGCGCGAAGTTAACAAGCAAAAGCCATGGCTTGGCAAGGCTTTGCCGGGAAAAGCCGGGCAAAAGGCCGACATCGCCGCTGCCGCGCGACCCGGTCAGACCGGCATATTGTCGAAACTGGCCTCGACCCGCGCTTCATCGGCCAGGCGGCGCGCCTCGGCCTCGGGCTGGGCAAGCGTCAGCCCATGGCTGGGCAACAGCGCGGCGAGCGACAGGATTTCGGTCTGCAACGTCGCCCAGGCCGCCGCCTGACTTGCCAGCGCCAAATCGTTCAGCAAGCCGCCGACCGCCAGAGAGTCCGATTTTTCCTTCTGCATCTCTACATCCCCCCTGTTCCTGACGTAACCTCTCCGGCATGGCCCCTTAGGCCGCGCAGGACCGGCAGAGCGGCGTCCACGGCAGCACGTCCAGCCGCGCCGCCGCGATCTCGGCACCGCATCTGACGCAGAAGCCGTATTCGCCAGCGGCAAGACGCGCCAGCGCCGCCTCAATCATCCGAAGCTCCTGCTGGCTTGCGACGCTGGAGGCCTCAAGCACCTCGTCACCCTCACGCTCGACCGCCATCTCTTCCCAATCGGGATCATTGTGCGAATCGAGTTCGGTCTCGATGGCCGCCAGCCGTCCGACCAATTCGTTGCGCCGCGCCTCAAGCGCCGCCTTGCGGGCCGAAAGCGGGTGGATATCTGCGCTCATCCGATCCTCCTGTCTGGCGGCGATCTTTGGCCATTGCCGCACCCTGCGCCTTGATGCAGGTCAAGCATCATCGGGTAAACACATTCAAGACTTGCTATCTGTTTCATTACCGCCTAGCCTGCCCCCAGATTAAGGCCAGGGATGGCACACTCCGCCCGAAGGGCCCGCAGCACCGCTGCAAGGTCAGGCACAGCGCAAGAGGATATGACCATGTCGGAAACCGACCTTCACCCCGAAGTGCACGCTTTTTTCGACGAGGCCACCAATACCGTGACCTATGTCTTGCGCGACCCGCAGGGCAGCGCCTGCGCCGTCATCGATTCCGTACTGGATTTCGACTATGCCTCGGGCCGCACCGACACGCGCTCGGCCGATCAGGTGGTCGCCTTCGTGCGGGAAAAGGGCTGGCGGGTCGATTGGCTTCTGGAGACCCATGTCCATGCCGACCACCTTTCCGCCGCGCCCTATCTGCAAGACCGCCTTGGCGGCAAGATCGGCATCGGCGACCGCATCACCGTGGTGCAGGACACGTTCGGCAAGATCTTCAACGAGGGCACCGAATTCCAGCGCGACGGCAGCCAGTTCGACCAGCTTTTCCGCGAAGGCGATGTCTTCCAGATCGGCCAGCTGCGCGGCGAGGTGCTGCACACGCCCGGCCACACACCCGCCTGCCTGACCTATGTCATCGGCGATGCGGCCTTTGTCGGCGACACGCTGTTCATGCCCGATTACGGCACGGCGCGCTGCGATTTCCCGGGCGGTTCGGCCGAAGATCTGTGGGATTCGATGCAGAAGATTCTGTCGCTGCCCGACACGACACGGATCTTCGTCTGCCACGATTACAAAGCTCCGGGCCGCGACAACTTTGCCTGGGAAACCACCGTGGCCGACGAAAAGGCCCGCAATGTCCATATCGGCGGCAAGAGCCGCGACGAGTTTGTCGCCATGCGCAAGGCGCGCGATGCCACGCTCTCGATGCCCAAGCTGATCGTGCCCTCGCTGCAGGTGAATATGCGCGCGGGCCAGATGCCCGAGGCCGAGGACAATGGCACGGTGTATCTGAAAGTGCCGGTCAACCGCCTGTGACCCCATACAGGCGGGGTCTTCCGCCCACGCCCCGCAGCGCTTAGTCTGCGGACCCGAAAACCAGCTTTTGCCAGACAGGACGCCGCCCATGGACATCCGCCCGCTGACCGACGATTACGCCGTCTCGCCGCAGATCGAGCCCTCCGACCTCGCCGCGATCAAGGCCGCAGGCTATACGACCGTGATCGACAACCGCCCTGATGCCGAGATCCCGCCCCATCTGCACACGCCGGTGATGCAGGCCGCGGCCGAGGCGCTGGGCCTGACCTTTGTCGCGAACCCGGTGATCGGCGGCGCGCTGACCATGGCCAATGTCGAAGCCCAGGCCCAGGCACGGGCCGAAGCCAAGGGGCCGGTCTTTGCCTATTGCGCCAGCGGAAACCGCTCGTCCATCGTCTGGGCGCTGACCGAGGCCGGCAATCGCCCGGTGGACGACCTGATCGCGACGCCTGCCCGTTTCGGCTATAACCTTGAGCCGCTGCGCGGCCAGATCGCGGCGCTGGCCGAACGCTGAGGCGCCTATCCGGTCGCCAGAAAGCGCTGGGCAGGGTCGAAAGCGGCGGGGAACCCCGCCTCTTCACCGCATTGCCCGAAATCCAGCCCCTGCGCCATGTCCAGCACCCCGGGATCGAAGCCCGTGTCCATCGCGGGCGCGGATGCCGGTTCTCCGGACTCGCCCGCAGCCCCGCCGTCGCTGGCCTCGATATCGGCCAGGCGTAACGCCCGCATCCCGCGATGCTGGCCCAGCCGCGCAAGCCCGAGCGGCCGCCCGTCAATGCCGACCAGCGTGATCTTCTCCAGCACAGCCCCTGTCAGCGTCAGCACCTGCCCCGCCTCCAGCGCCATGACGTCGCACAGCGGCAAGGTCACGCGGGCGATCACCGACTCAAGCACGCAATCCGCCGCCATCACCGCCTCGCCCAAAGCGGCGGCAAAGCCCGCGCCGCTTTCGCGCGGCGGCGTCTTTCCGCCGCGACGAGCCACCGGACGGGCGGCCTTGCCCTCGGCCGGCAGGGCAAGGATCACCTGTCCCTTGCGCCCAGCTTCGCCCAGCGACAGATCGGTCAGAAGCACGCGATAGGGCTGGTCGTCCAGCAACAGGCCCAACGGGCGCGGGTCTTCCAGGAAAGAGGCATAGCGAAACCCGCCCGCCCATTCAAAATCGGCCTCTTCGGCCAGAATCCCCTCAAGCTCGATCAGCGCGCGGTCCAGGATGCCGGTCACCATGGCCGCATCGGTGCGGGTCGGGCGGCGCTGCGCGGGCGGCTGCGCCGCAACCTTGCCGATGGTCTGCATCTCGATCAGCGCCGCCAGAAGGTCGGGCGACAGCGCGACCATGCCCAGCCCGCCCCCGGGCCCGTCCAGCAGCACGATCATCGCCCGCTCGGGCGGCAGGTCCAGCAACTCGGCCAGGCCCCGCCGCGCCAGGCGCAGCCCGGTCACCTCGACATGCAGGCCGATCCCGTCGCGGCAGGCGCGCGCGAAGGCCAGCCGCCAGCCCTGATCCGCCCCCGGTCCCCCTTCATGGCCCGAGGCGGCCCCGCGCGCCAACTTGCGCCGGATGATCTCGCTCATATCCGCGGCCCGTCCTGCCCCATCGCGCGGCACCACTATGCGCCTGCGCGCCCAGCCTAGCCATCGCCCCCTTGCAGAAGGGTTAATCCGGGCACGTCGCCCGCCCGTCTCAGGCCGGGTGCATTTCCAGCCGTAGCGGAAGCATGATGCGGAACGCAGCCCCACCCTGCCCCGGCAGATAGGCGATGGTGCCGCCTAGATTGGCCACCAGTTCGCGGCAGATCGCCAGGCCCAGCCCGGCGCCCTTGGCCCGCATCTCACCCGGCAGCCGCGCGAATTTCTCGAAGATCACCGCCTGCGCAGCGCGCGGGATGCCCTTGCCATTGTCGGCGATGTCGATGCGCACCCGCCCTGCCCGCATCCGCACGGTGATGCGGATCTCGGGTGCATCGGCCTCGCAATATTTCCGCGCGTTCGAAATCAGGTTGATGAAGACCTGGGTCAGCCGGTCGGCATCGGTGCGGAGGAACAGGTTCTCCGAGGCAAGGTCGCGCCAGATGACAAAGGTCTTTTCCGGCTTCACCTGTTCCGAGGCCTGGATCGCCCGGTCGATCATCTCGCGCAGATTCGCCAGCCCCAGGGCAAGCTGCACCCGGCCGCTTTCCAGCACCGAGAGGTCAAGAAGATCATCGAGAAGCCGGGTCAACCGCTTGGCCTCGTCATGGATGATGCGGCCGTTGCGCGCCACCATCTCGGGCGGCAGGTCGCCCTCGGACAAGATCTCGGAAAACGCCCGGATAGAGGTCATCGGCGTGCGCAGCTCATGGCTGATCTGGCTGAGGAAGGCATCCTTCTGCACCGACAATTGGGTCAGCTGGTCATTTGCCTCGCGCAGAGCGGTCGCGGTGCGGGCCAGTTCCTCGCGCTGCGCCTCGAGCTGGGCCGAATATTCCAGGATCTGCGCGGTTTCATGCGCCACGCTCATCAGATCTTCGACCGTCACGGTCTCGCGCCCGACAAGCTTCGAGATCATCGCATGGGCGGTGGCCGCGCCCACCGAACCCGACAGCCGCGCCTCAAGCGCCGCCAGAAAGGCAGGCGTCGGATCGGGCAGGATCGAACTTTTCTTGCCCTGCCGCCGCGCCGCCTCTTCAAACAGCGACTGCGCCGCCTCGTCGCCCAGGATACGCTGCGCCATGGCCAGAAGATCCTCGGGTTCGGCCGCCCCGCCGCCCCAGCGTTCCGGCCCGACCGGCCCGTCGAAGATATTGACGAAAGCCGCGCCTTGCAGCCGCTCGACCGGGCCGGGAAAGGTCAGGACGGAAATCAGGAAGAAGGCCGAGGCATTCAGCAGAAGCGACCAGAACAGCGCATGGATCAGCGTGTCCATGTGATCGGTGCCGAACAGCGCCTCAGGGCGCAGCCAGGCGATGCCCCAGGGCCCCTCGGCCAGAAGCCGGGCCGAGAAGACGGCATCCGGCCCGAAAGAGGGCAGGAACAGCGCATAGGCCCAGGTCACGAAGCCTAGAACCAGACCCGCCGCCGCCCCGGCCCGCGTCGCGCCGCGCCAGAAGATGCCGCCCAGCATGGCGGGCAGGAATTGCGCCACGCCGGCAAAGGCGATCAGCCCGATGGCCGCCAGCGCCGTCGAGCCACCCGAAAGGTGGTAGTAGCCATAGCCCATGGCCAGGACGAGACCGATCGAGACCCGCCGGGCATTCAAGACCAGCCCCCGAAGATCCTGCCCCAGCCCCTCGGCCCGGCGCAGCCGCAGCCACAGCGGCATGACAATGTGGTTCGACACCATGGTCGCCAGTGCGATCGCCTCGACGATCACCATCGAAGTGGCGCTTGAGAAGCCGCCCAGAAAAGCCAGCATGGCCAGCGCACCCTGCCCCTCGGCCAAAGGCAGCGTCAGGACAAACATGTCGGGATTCGACCCGGCGGGCATCCGTTCCAGCCCCACCACCGCGATCGGCACGATGAAAAGGCTCATCAGCATCAGATAGGCCGGAAAGGCCCAGCTTGCCCGGGCAAGCTGGCCGTCATCGCTGTTCTCGACCACCATGACCTGAAACATCCGCGGCAGGCACAGGACAGCCGCGCCGGCAAGGAAGATCAGCCCCGCCCAGCGGCCCGGCTGCATGTCCCATTGCGCGATGGGCGAGGCGTCGATCCGCGCGACAATGCCCGAAAGCCCGCCGCCCAGCCCCCAGACGACGAAAGCCCCGACCGCCAGCAGCGCCACCAGCTTCACCACCGCTTCGACGGCGATAGCGGTGACGATGCCATGATGCTGCTCTTTGGCATCCAGATTGCGGGTGCCGAACAGGATGGTGAACAGCGCCAGCCCGCCCGTCAGCCAGATCGCCGTCAACTCTGTTGCGGGCGGCGGAGTCTGCGTCGGACCCGAGACGGCGAAAGCCTGAAACGAGAGAACGACCGATTGCAGCTGCAAGGCGATATAGGGCGTGGCCGCGATCACGGCCATCACGGTCACGATCACCCCCAGCAGGTTCGATTTGCCGAAGCGGCTGGAGATCAGATCTGCAATCGAGGTGACGCGATGCTGCCGCCCGATCCGCACCAGCTTGCGCAAGACCCACCACCAGCCGATGAAGACCAGCGTCGGGCCGAGATAGATGGTGACGAATTCCAGCCCCGAGCGCGCCGCATAGCCGACGGCGCCATAGAAGGTCCAGGCGGTGCAGTAGATCGACAGGGACAGCGTATAGACCATGGGCGAACGCAGCCAGCGCAGCCGCCCCAGCCGCGCCCGCCCCTCGACCCAGAATGCCACGCCGAAGAGAAAGATCACATAGGCCAGGCAGGCAAGAACCAGCAGGTTGAACGGCATGGCTCAGTCTTCCGCCTCGTCCGGCTCGTCATCGCGCCCAGCCGTGTCCTGCCGCGACAGACCCCGGGCAAACGCCGCCGCCGTTGCGATCAGCAAGACCCAGTTGACGAAGAAATAGACGACATCCCCCGACAGGCTGCGCGCGCCCTCGCCCGGCGGCGACCACAGGACGGGCACGATGAACAGAAAGGCACCAAAGACCGGCAGCAGCCGCGCCGCATCGCGCAGGCGGCGGCGGCGATAGGGGCGTGGGGCCAGGAACAGCGGACGGGCGGGGCGCTTCATGCCGCTCCGGGTGTGGTGGCAGCGGGGGCGGTCAGCGCCCGCACGGCCGCCCGCATCTCGGCATTCGAGAAGGGCTTGGCCATGAAATGGCTGGCCCCCGCCCGTACCGCCGCCTCGCGATCGCGCGGATGGCCGCGCGCCGTCAGCATCAGCACCGGAAGGTCGGCCGTTGCGGGATCAGCGCGCAGCGCGGCCAGCAGGTCAAGGCCCGACAGGCCGGGAAGCTGCTGGTCAAGGATCACCAGCGCCGGTGCAAGCCGACGCACTGCGGCAAGGGCCTCGGCCCCCTCGGCCAGATGGATGACGTCCCAGCCGTCGCGCGTCAGTATGAAACCGATCGCCTCGGCGATATGCGGCTCGTCCTCGACCAGTAGGACATGTGGCGCCATGCCTGTCCTGCCCCTCCCATGGCTCCGTGTCGTCACTGTTCCACAAACTCCACCCGCCTGTCAAAATTCCTGCGCGCTTGGGACCTGCGGCTTTGGTCGCGTTCTACTGTGCCTCGCGCAGGATCGAGGGTTCGCGCCGCGCGGGGCACGCGGCCTGCGCGCAGATCCGGCAGGTTGAGCCGACCGCCAGGACGGGTCGGCCCGGCGCGGCATCGGGCAGGATCAGCATCGCCGCCTCGCGCAGATCGGGACCGGCAAAGCCAAAGGGCTGGCGCGCCTCGCAAAAGGCCAGCGCCCGGAAGGTGCCGCCCGCCGGGCCCGCGGTTTCCAGCCGCGCTTCCACCGGCAGGCCGGGCCGGGCAAGGGCCGCGTAAAGCGGCCAGAGCGGACAGGCCGCCCCAAAGCGCGGCAGGGCAAAGCCCTCGGCGGGCTTGCGGAAGATCAGCGTGCCCGAAGCGTCGCAGGCCACCAGACCCGCCGCCGCGCCGGGCCAGAGGGCGATGCGCCGCATCGCCGCCAGAACCCCGCTGCCAAACCGCGCCGCGATCCGGGCCGGATCGGGGCCAAGCTCGGCCAGCGCCTGGGCAAAACCTGCGCGTGGCAAAAGCGCGGCGTCCTCACGCGCCTGTGCGAGCCTTGCCCCGGCAAGCGCACGCGCCGCACTCGAGGCCAGACCCGCGATCTCGTCGCGCAGGCCCGCCATGCCATCGGGCAGATCGGCCTCGGCCAGATGCCAGCCCCGCGCCGCCAGCCAGCCCTCGGCCTCGTCCTGAGGCGTCGCGAGCCCCTCTTCCGGTTCGGTCTCGGTCCGGTCGAGATAGGCCACCAGCGCCTCGGCCCCCTCGGCCAGCCTTTCGCTATCCGCATAGAGGTTGCGGTGAAAGCGCGCGCGCCAGTCAGGATCAAGGTCTTCCGTCTCGGCCAGGATCGCTGCGGTCGCCCTTACCCCGGACAAGGCCGACAAGAGTTCATGCAGAGCCGCCGAAAGGTGCGGGTCGTGGCTCATCCGGTCGTTCAGCGCTGCGAAGGCGCGTTCCAGCGCTGCCACCCGGCCCTGCAGCCCGCCCGCCAGCGCCGCCCATCCGGGGTAGCGCGCGATCAGCTCGTCGATCCGGTCAAGCTCCGCCCCCGCCGCGGGCAGGGCCGCCGCCGCCGCCCGCAGATCTTCAGCCAGGGCCCCCGCGGTCGCCTCGCCCAAGGCTGCGGGCTCGAGCCCCAGCGCCGCCGCAAGCCGCGCCAGCACAGGCGGCGTGACATTGCGCCGGTTGTGTTCGATAAGGTTGAGATAGCTCGCCGAGACCCCCGCCGCCGCCGCGAGATCGGCCTGCTTCATTCCCGCCGCCAGACGCCGCTCGCGCAGCCTTGTGCCGACCAGTGCCGAAAGCGCCATGGCGATCCTCCCCGACACGATGCTTTACAACGGCAGAAAAGATTTACAACAAAATGAAAAGGGGGCCATGAAGGCCCCCTTTCCCGCGGTATCTCCGGTCGATCAGGGCGCCAGGGCCTTGTCGCTGATGTCATGGGTCCAGGCCATGCCCTCGGGCGTCTTGGTGATGGCCGGGTTCTCGGGCGAGACGGCGGCCAGAAGCGAGGCGACCGTCGCGTCGTAATCGGCCGGGTCCAGCGCGCCGGTGCCGCCCGCGGTCAGCTTGGCGACTTCGCTCATCATGTATTTCTGATGATCCAGCGTCTGAGCGCCCGATTCGTCATTGTCGATCACGATCTGGGCCGCCTCATCCGGGTTGGCCTCGGCATATTTCCAGCCCTTCATCGAGGCGCGGACGAACTTGACCATGGTCTCGGCGAAGGCCGGGTCCTTCAGCTTGTCTTCCATGACATAGAGCCCGTCTTCCAGCACCACGACGCCCTGGTCGCGATAGGAGAAGGTGGTCAGCTCTTCCGGCTTGATCCCCGCATCCATGACCTGACCATATTCGTTATAGGTCATCACCGAGATGCAGGCCGCCTGCTTCTGCAACAGGGCCGAGACGTCGAAAGCCTGTTTCAGCACGGTCACGCCACCGGCCGAACCATCGGTCGCCAGACCCAGCTTCGCCATCCAGGCATAGAACGGGTATTCGTTCCCATAGAACCAGACACCCAGGGTCTTGTCCTTGAAATCGTCGGTCGTCTCGACGCCCATATCCTTGCGGCAGGTGATCTCGAGCCCGCCATTCTTGAAGGGCTGGGCGATGTTGACCAGCGGCACGCCACGTTCGCGCGCGGCAAGGGCTGCCGGCATCCAGGTGGTGATGACATCGGCCTGGCCCGAAGCGATCACCTGTTCCGGTGCGATGTCGGGGCCGCCCGGCTTGATGGTGACGTTCAGCCCCTCTTCCTCGTAAAAGCCCTTGTCCTTGGCGACATAATAGCCCGCGAACTGGGCCTGCGTGACCCATTTCAGTTGCAGCGTCACATCCTCGGCGTTTGCCGCGCCCGCCATCAGGGCCAGAAGGCCGGCGGTCAGCAGTTTCTTCATCATCTCACCTCCATGTTGCCGCCCGGGCGTTCCAGCGCCCGGATCAGGGTTTCAGTTCCGTTGCGAGGGGTGCCAGAAGGTCACCCCCTTCTCGATCAGGGCAATGAGCCCATAAAAGGCCGAACCGGCCAGGGCCGCCACCGCAATCTCGGCCCAGACCAGTTCCAGGTTCAAGACACCGGCGGCGGTCGAGATGCGAAAGCCCATGCCCACGACCGGGCTGCCGAAATACTCGGCAACGATGGCCCCGATCAGCGCCAGCGAGGCCGCGATTTTCAGGCCGTTGAAGACGAAGGGCATGGCGGCAGGCAGGCGCAGCTTCCACAGGCTTTGCCAGTAGCTGGCGCCCCAGGTCGCCATCAGGTCGCGCTGCATCCGCTCGCTTGCCGCAAGCCCGGCCACGACATTGACCAGCATGGGAAAGAACACCATCGCCACCACGACCGCGGCCTTGGATTGCCAGCCGAAACCGAACCACATCACCAGGATCGGCGCGAGGCCGATGATCGGCAGGGCGGCGACGAAATTGCCGATCGGCAGCAACCCCGCGCGCAGGAAGGGCACCCGGTCGCAGATCACCGCCGTCACCATCGCCGCGCCGGTGCCGATCAGAAAGCCCGACAGCGCCCCCTTCAGCACGGTCTGCACGAAATCAGCCCAGAGAATCTCGGTCGAGACCGCGATCCGCGCCGCAATTGCCGTGGGCGCGGGCAACACGACCGGCTCGACCAGACCGGCGCGGCTGGCAGACTCCCACAGAACCAGCAGCGTGAAGCCGAAAAGCAGCGGCACGAAGGCCCGGCCCAGCCCGCTGCGCCCGGCGCGCGATCCGGCGATGGCCACGTTCAGCGCCCAGGCCGCCAGCCAGAAGGCCAGCCCCAGCGCCAGGATCAGGCCCGCGCTCATGCCCTCACCCCCATCTTTGCATTGGCAAGACGCTCAAGCCAGGCCACCGCGACGATCAGCAGCCCGGCCAGCATGGCGCTGGCAAAGAGCGCGGCCCAGGTGATCAGCGGCTCGCCATACTGGCTGCCGATCAGCATCCGCGCCCCCAGCCCCTCGACCGCGCCGGTCGGCAATTCGCCGACGATCGTGCCGACCAGCGCCGCCGCCACAGCCACTTTCAGCGAAGCGAAGAAATAGGGCATCGAGGCCGGCAGGCGCAGCTTGCGGAAGGTCTGCATCTCGCTCGCGCCCCAGGTCTTCAGCAGGTCAAGCTGCATCTGGTCGGGCGCGCGCAGCCCCTTCACCATGCTCACCAGCACTGGGAAGAAAGAAAGATAGGCTGCGATGATCGCCTTCGGGACCTCGCGCCCGTCGATGCCGACCTTGTTCGACACCGCCAGGATCATCGGCGCGATGGCGACGATGGGCACGGTCTGGCTGATGATCGCCCAGGGCATGACCGAAAGGTCCATGACACGGAAGCGCACGATGGCCAGGGCCAGCCCGACCCCCAGCACGATCCCCAGCGCAAATCCGAACATCGTGCCGCGGAAGGTGATGAAGCCGTGATAGACCAGACTGCGCTTCGAGGTCACCGCCTGCGCCGTCAGCCCCTCCCACAGCTTCGCCGCCACCTGATGCGGCGGGGGCAGAAGCGGGCGGTCCTGCGCCATGGTGGCCGGGATCAGTTCGGCCAGCGTCACCGTGCGCCCCTCGCGCGCGGCCTGATCATAGACCCAGGCCGAATTCATCCAGACCGTGGCCAGATACCACAGGACGAGGATCCCCAGCAGAACCGCCAGAACCGGCAGGGCGCGCTTCATTTCGGCTTCTTCCTGTAGTCCTTGCCCTTGCTCAGGCCCCATTCGTTGACCCGGTGGTGATTGCGCTTGAGCCAGATCCAGTCGGCCCAGATGCCAAGCCCCGCAACGAGCAGAAAGAACAGGGGCACCAGCGGCACCAGCGGCCCGCCCCCGGTGGTGACCAGCCTGGCATGAAAGGCGATGGCGATCACGGCCAGAAGCGCGGTCAGAAGCGTGGCGCGGATGCGCCAGGCCCTGCCCAGCCAGGGGGGAAGCTCATCCATGCCGCGCCCCCGAAAACTTTCCACTGACAAGACAGACCTCATTCATCGGAATGCCCCGCCCGCAGCCCCTCGCGCACGCGATGGGCGATCTCTATGAAGTCGCGGCTGTCGCGAATGTCCAGCGGCCGCTCGCGCGGCAAGGGGCTGTCGATCACATCGGTGATCCGCCCCGGACGCGGCGACATCACCACGATCTTGGTCGACAGATAGACCGCCTCGGGGATCGAATGGGTCACGAAACCAATGGTCTTGCCCGTCCGCGCCCATAGCTTCAGCACTTCCTCATTCAGCCGGTCGCGCACGATCTCGTCCAGCGCGCCAAAGGGTTCGTCCATCAACAGGATATCCGCATCGAAAGCCAGGGCGCGGGCGATGCTCGCCCTTTGCTGCATGCCGCCGGAAAGCTGCCAGGGAAATTTCTTGCCGAAGCCCGACAGTTCCACCAGGTCCAGCACCCGTTCCACGCGCTGCGCCTGTTCGTCCTTGGAAAAGCCCATGATCTCCAGGGGCAGCCGGATATTCCCCGCGATCGTCCGCCAGGGATAAAGCCCCGCCGCCTGAAAGACATAGCCATAGGCGCGCTTGCGGCGCGCTTCGTCGGGCGTCATCCCGTTCACCGTCAGCGTGCCGCCGGTCGGGTGTTCCAGCGCCGCGATGCAGCGCAGGAAGGTGGTCTTGCCGCAGCCGGAAGGCCCGATAAACGAAACGAAATCGCCCTTGCCGATGGAAAGATTGACATCCTTCAAGGCCTGCACCGGCCCGTCGGCGGTCTGGAACACCAGGTTGAGCCCCTTGGCCTCGACGACCGGCGGGGCGATGTTCAAAGTGTCCTTCATGCGCCCTGCTTTCCCTGCCGCCCGTTTCGCTGTCGTCTTGCCGTCATGCCACCGCCACCCAGCTTTCATCGCACCGTCGCGAGGGCCTGTCACCCTGCCCGCAATTCCCTGATCGCCAAACCAGCCCCCGGAGTGTGACCATGCAGATGACCACCGCCTTCGCCCCCTCCGCCGCCGATCTGGAAGATGTCTGGTTCGACCTTGGCGGGGCGATCCTGACCTTTGGCCCGCGCGATGGCGGCGCGGAAGAGGATTTTGAGGAAGACGAGCAGGATTTCGAGACCGAGGAAGATGGTTTCGCCGACGAGGCGGAAGACGATCTCGCAGACGTGAACCAGGAAGACGCAGCCGCCTGATTCCCTCGGCAGCTTCGCCGCCCCATGCTATCCTGACGCGGCCCCAAGACAAAGGAGGCCGCGCCATGCCAGACCCCGACCCTGCCCCGGAATGCCGCAAGATCCGCCCGTCC
Source organism: Neotabrizicola paludis (assembly GCF_044142105.1). NCBI lineage: Bacteria > Pseudomonadati > Pseudomonadota > Alphaproteobacteria > Rhodobacterales > Paracoccaceae > Neotabrizicola > Neotabrizicola paludis. The sequence goes on along the minus strand of NZ_JBGTYM010000001.1, from coordinate 201,119 downwards.
ACACGCTACGCCAGCAAGCAGGGCTTCACCTATGACGCCGGAATCGCCGCCGAAACCGTGGGTTCCCGTGCGATCTGCATGCATCTTCTGACCATCCCGCCCGGCGGCCGCGCCCGGGCGCACAAGCACGCCACCCATGAGACGGCGATCTTCCAGACCGAGCGCCGCAGTGTCATGTTCTGGGGCGAGCGCCTGCAACACCGGATGGAGGCCGAGGCCGGCGATCTGATCTACATCCCCGCCGACATGCCGCATCTGCCGTTGAACCCCGGCCCCGGCCCCTGCACGGCCGTCATCGCCCGCACCGACCCGAATGAGCAGGAAAGCGTGGTCCTTCTGCCGGAGCTGGAACATCTGGTGCCGCAAGACGCCTCCTGATCACACGCCGACCGTCACACGCCCGTCGCCGGGATGCCCGCGCGCGAGATCGGGCGCGGGTTCGTCACCGCCTTCCAGGTCGACAGCGCCTTCGAGACCGCCCCGTTCGGGTCGCGGGCAATAAACTTGCCATGCCCCTCGGTGCTGGTCAGGGCGCCATCGGTCACGGCGACATGGCCGCGGCTCATGACATAGCGCGGCAGGCCCTTGACCGTCTTGCCCTCGAACACGTTGTAATCGATCGCCGATTGCTGGCTTTGCGCCGTGATGGTCTTCTCTTTCTCCGGGTCCCAGACCACCAGATCGGCATCGGCACCGACCAGCACCGCCCCCTTCTTCGGATAGCAGTTCATGATCTTGGCGATATTGGTCGAGGTCACGGCGACAAATTCGTTCATCGTGATCCGCCCGGTATTGACACCATAGGTCCACAGCATCGGCAGCCGGTCCTCAAGCCCGCCCGTGCCATTCGGGATCTTGGTGAAGTTCCCGACCCCGGTCCGCTTCTGCTCTGTGGTGAAGGCGCAATGGTCGGTGGCCACGCAGGACAGCGTGCCGCTGGCCAGCCCCGCCCAGAGCGAATCCTGATGCTTCTTGTCGCGGAACGGCGGCGACATCACCCGCCGCGCGGCATGGTCCCAGTCGGGATTGAAATATTCGCTCTCATCCAGCGTCAGATGCTGGATCAGGGGTTCGCCCCAGACCCGCTTGCCATTCATCTTGGCCCGGCGAATGGCCTCATGCGCCTCCTCGCAAGAGGTATGGACGACATAGAGCGGCACCCCCGCCATGTCGGCGATCATGATGGCGCGGTTCGTGGCCTCGCCCTCAACCTGGCTCGGGCGCGAATAGGCATGCGCCTCCGGCCCGGTATTGCCCTCGGCCAGCAGCTTGGCCGACATTTCCGCCACCAGATCGCCATTCTCGGCATGGACCAGCGGTATCGCCCCCAGCTCTGCGCAGCGCCTGAACGAGGCGAACATCTCGTCGTCATTCACCATCAAGGCGCCCTTATAGGCCATGAAATGCTTGAAGGTGTTGATGCCACGGCCGACCACGGCCTTCATCTCGTCGAACACCTGCTCGCCCCACCAGGTGACCGCCATGTGGAAACTGTAATCGCAATGCGCGCGCGCGGTCTTGTTGTCCCAGATCTTCAGCGCATCCAGCAGCCCCTGCCCGGGCGAGGGCAGCGCGAAATCGACCACCATCGTCGTCCCGCCCGCCAGCGCCGCGCGGGTGCCCGAATCGAAATCATCCGCCGAATAGGTGCCCATGAAGGGCATCTCCAGATGCGTATGCGGGTCGATCCCGCCGGGCATCACATAGCAGCCCGAGGCATCCAGCACCTTGTCGCCCTTCAGCCCATGGCCGATGGCGATGATCTGGCCATCCTCGACCAGCACATCGGACTTGTAGGTCAGATCTGCGGTCACGATGGTGCCGCCCTTGATGACTGTGCTCATACCGCTCTCCCCGGCAGATCGCCCTGCCCTTCATCTTGGTTCAAATATCCCACGGGGTCCGGGGGTGTGAAACCCCCGGGGCCTGCCCTCAGGACACCACCTCAGCCACCTCAAGCACTGCATGCAGCAGCACGTCGGTCCCCGCCGCCGCCCATGCCGGCGTGATCTCTTCCGCCTCGTTATGGCTCAGCCCGCCCACGCAGGGGCACATGATCATCGTCGTGGGTGCGACACGGTTGATCCAGCAGGCGTCATGCCCCGCGCCCGAAACGATGTCGCGATGCGAATAGCCCAGGGCTTCGGCCTTGGCCCGCACCACGGCCACCAGTTCCGGCGCGAAGGTGACGGGGTCGAAATGGCCGACCGGCTCGATCGAACAGCCAAGGCCCAGTTCGGCCGCCACCGCATGGGCGGCGCGTTCGACCTCTCCACGCATCGCATCGAGCTTGGCCTGTTCGGGGCTGCGGATATCGACGGTGAATACCACCTTGCCGGGAATCACGTTGCGCGAATTCGGGAAGACCGTCACCTGCCCCACCGCGCCCACAGCGTTCGGCTGATGCGCCATGGCGATCTGATGCACCCGCTCGGTCACCCGCGCCATGCCCAGGCCCGCATTGACCCGCATGTTCATCGGCGTCGAGCCGGTATGCGCATCCTTGCCGGTCAGGGTGACTTCCAGCCACCACAGGCCCTGGCCATGGGTGACGACGCCGATCTCCTTCCCCTCGGCCTCCAGGATCGGCCCCTGCTCGATATGCAGCTCGAACATCGCCTTCATCTTGCGGGCGCCGGTCTTCTCCTCCCCGACCCAGCCGATCCGCTCCAGCTCGGCGCCAAAGACCTTGCCCTCAAGGTCTGTCCGCGCCTTGGCATAGTCCTCGGTATGGATGCCCGCGAAGACACCAGAGGCCAGCATGGCCGGGGCAAACCGCGCGCCTTCCTCATTGGTCCAGTTGGTCACCACGATCGGGTGCCGCGTCTTGATCCCCAGATCGTTCAGGCTGCGCACGACCTCAAGCGCGCCCAGCACCCCCAGCACGCCGTCGTATTTGCCGCCCGTCGGCTGGGTGTCCAGATGGCTGCCCATATAGACCGGCAAGGCATCTGGATCGGTGCCCGGACGGGTCATGAACATGTTGCCCATGGTGTCGACGCCCATGGTCATGCCGGCGGCCTCGCACCAGGACTGGAACAACCTCCGCCCCTCGGCATCGGCATCGGTCAGGGTCTGGCGGTTGTTGCCGCCCGCCACGCCCGGCCCCACCTTGGCCATCTCCATCAGGCTGTCCCACAGCCGCTCGCCATTGATCCGAAGGTTCTCACCCGGCGCCGTCATCGCTCGTCTCCCTGTCTGGCCGGAGCGTCTTGACCGCACCCCTTGCCGCGACTCGTTTTCTGACCGTATGGTCAAGAGACACGCGACCACAACCTGACCATTCGGTCAACGAGAATCCCCTCTCAACCGAGACGGACCCTTGATGGACGACGCCGCGCCCGCATCGCCTGACACATCCCGTTCGCGCCCTCGCCGCACCCATATACGGCGCGAGAATGAGCGGCTGATCCTGCAGGCCGCGGAAAAGGTCTTTGCCGAGGCAGGTTTTGGCGGCGCGACCATGCAGCTCATCGCCGATATGGCGGGCCTGCCCAAAGCCAATTTGCACTACTATTTCGCCACCAAGGAAGACCTCTACCGCCGCGTGGTCGAGAACATCTTCACCATCTGGCTGCGCGCCGCCGACACATTCGACCGCGCGCCCGACCCGGCAACGGGCATCGGCGCCTATATCGAGGCCAAGATGCGCATCTCGCGCGACCACCCCTTCGGCTCCAAGGTCTGGGCCTCCGAAGTGATGCATGGCGCGCCGGTCATCCAGGACTATCTGGAGACCACGCTGCGCAGCTGGACCGAGGGCCGCATCGACGCCATCCAGCGCTGGATCGACGAAGGTCGCATGGCGCCCATCGACCCGCGCCACCTTCTCTACATGATCTGGGCCATGACCCAGCATTATGCCGATTTCGGCCATCAGATCGAAACGCTGAATGCCGGAAAACCGTTGAACGACCGGCAATGGAAGGCCGCAACGGCCAGCATCAAGGCCGTGATCCTGCGCGGCATCGGCGTCGTCTGACACCAAGGAAAAGGACTGAGAGATGGATTCCAAGGCCCTTGCCGCAGAATATGACGCGCTGATCCTGCCACGGTTCACCGAGGTCGAAGCGCTGGAACTGGGCCGCCTCCTGACCGCCATGGCGCTCAAGGATCTGGCCCCGGTGGTGATCGACATCCGCAGCCCCGACCGCATTCTCTTTCACGCGGCCCTCCCCGGCTCGGCCCCGCTCAACGACCGCTGGATCGCGCGCAAATCGGCCACGGCGCTCTTGTTCCAGCTGCCTTCGCTGCTGGTCGGCCAAAGGAACCGCGACAAGGACGAGACCCTGGCCAAGCACGGCCTGTCGCTGGACAGCTATGCCGATCACGGCGGCGCCGTGCCGATCCGCGTGACCGGCGCGGGGGTCGTCGCCTGCGTCACCGTGTCGGGCCTGCCGCAGGTCGAGGATCACCAGCTTGCCATGCGCGGCCTTGCCGCCCTGCTGGCGCATCTCTGACCTGCGCCATTTGACCGCAGCCGCCCCTGCCGCTTTAATGGGCAGATCAAGACCGGAAGACCATATGACCGTCCAGCGCAGCCGTATCCAGAAGAAGAACCGTGAAGCGATCCTCGAGGCGGCGCTTGACGTCTTTTCCTCGCAAGGCTTCCGCGGCGCCACGCTGGACCAGATCGCCGAGGCGGCGGGCCTGTCGAAACCGAACCTGCTCTATTATTTCCCGTCGAAAGAGGCGGTGCACAATGCCCTTCTCGCCGGGCTGCTGACCACCTGGCTCGATCCCCTGCGCGCGATGAAACCCGAAGGCGAGCCCGTCGAGGAAGTTCTGGCCTATGTGCGGCGCAAGCTGGCGCTGTCGCGGCATTTTCCGCGCGAGAGCCGGCTCTTCGCCAATGAGATTCTGCAAGGCGCCCCCCGGATCATGGCCGCGATCGAGGGCGATCTGAAAACCCTGGTCGATGCCCGCGCCGCGCTTCTGTCGCGCTGGATGGATGACGGGCGTCTGGCCCGCGTCGACCCGGTTCACCTGATCTTTTCGGTCTGGGCGCTGACCCAGCATTACGCCGATTTCGACGTTCAGGTGCGGGCCGTCCTGGGGCCTGGACATGACCCCTATGCCGAAGCAGGGGGATTTCTGGATACGCTGTTCCGGCGGTTGCTCACGCCGGGGTAAGATTGTCGCGTCTGTGAGGCCGTCCTTTTCGCAATTCCTCGCGAACCGCCATGAGCATTTTTCCAAGCTTGTTCAGCCCCGTCCCATCGGGACCGATGCCCCAATAGGCATCCATCGGGGCATTCTCGGCGATCATCCGCTCGCCCGTCGACAAGAGCAGTTCCGCAAGCTTTTCGTGGGTCATGAACTTGGTCCGGACGGCCTCCAACATGATGCCGTCTTTGACCTCCTCCCAATCCGGGCGCAAAGGCAAATGGCGCGTCATGCCCAGCGCCTTGGCCTCTTTCGGCTTTCCCACGCGCCGGATTTTCTCGCGATAGGTCTGGTCTGCGAATTTCTGCGCCTGGAAATAGTGTTCGACGGTCGGCCACCATGCACCTTCCAGTGCAACGCCATACGGTGCAAAGTTGGAAAACTCGGCATAGGCATCGGTTTGGGCGTAGAAGAACACTGCGTCTTGCGGGAACACGGGATACCCCCAAATGAAAATCTGCGTCGAACCTGATGCCGTAGCGGGCCTGCGCAGCGCTCCAAGACCGCGCCACCTCCGGTCGGGCCATTCTGGGCGAAGCCAGTCCCGTAGACCCGACGTCATTCGCTCGAATTGTAAAGGCAATTCTGTGGGCAAGACTGTGGCGCTTGCGTAAGATCACGTCTCGTGGGGGTACTTTGGGCTAATGGTGACGGACATGGGAGTCTTCTCATCCGTCCTGCCAACGGTGCAGACGTTGGGAACATCGCCGCAACTGTCGGCAGGGCACATTCTCGGGGGCGGCAGCGCCCTTCACAATGGCGGGCGGGCAGAAACTGCCGCGACGCCTTACACCTCGCGGCCGGTGCAACCGGCCGCGGGCCTGGCCGAAGCGGTCGGGTATCTTGCGGAAGAAAGCTATCAGGTGGAATCCGCCCGCGCCCGGGCCGAAGCCGCCCAGCGCGCCTATCTGGTCGCCAGCCTGATGGAAGGCCGCAACCCGCTGTTCGATCCGGTCCCCTGATCCGGCGGGGCTGTCCCCCAGGTCGCAGGGCGGGGTCGTCCCCGCCCCCTGCGCGACTGCCCGGGGCCGGCCCACACTGCGCCTGCATGGCGGGTGGCCCCCACCCTGCAGGCCGCCCGACCCGGCCCCCCTGATCGCCAGAGCCCTAAGAAATCGTTAACAGCACCAGGTCAAGCCATTGAAATATATTGACCTCACGCGCTGTCCCATCGTGAGACAGGCCCATCACTCCGCCGCCATCGGATTATTCGGGTGGGTCGTCCAATTGGCATAGTCACCCACCTTGCGTCCGGTGCGCGGGTCGACCGCGCCCTTCTCCATCGGCACCATGGTGATGCAATCATCCACCGGGCAGACATTGACGCACAGGTTGCAGGCCACACATTCATCGTCCTTGACCGTGAACACCCGCCCCGGCCCCATGGCGATGGCCTGGTGGCTGGTATCCTCGCAGGCGGCATAGCAGCGGCCGCATTTGATGCAGGCGTCCTGGTCGATATGGGCCTTGGTCACATAGTTCAGGTTCAGGTCCTGCCATTCGACGAAATTCGGCACGGCCCGGCCCACCAGTTGCGGCAGGCTCATCTTCTTTTCGTCCAGATATTGCGACAGGCCCGAGATCATCTCCTGCACGACCTTGAACCCATAGGTCATCGCCGCCGTGCAGACCTGCACATTGCCGCAGCCCATGGCCATGAATTCGGCCGCATCGCGCCAGGTGGTCACGCCGCCGATGCCCGAGATCGGCAGGCCCCGCGTCTCGTCATGCCGGGCGATCTCGCCCACCATGTTCAGCGCGATCGGCTTGACCGCCGGGCCGCAATAGCCGCCATGGCTGCCCTTGCCGTCGATCATCGGGAAGGGCGAGAAATTGTCGAGATCGACATTCGTCACCGATTTGATTGTGTTGATCAGGCTGACCGCATCCGCGCCGCCCCGCTTGGCCGCCATGGCGGGCGGCAGGATCGAGGTGACATTGGGCGTCAGCTTCACGATGCAGGGCAGTTTCGAATAATGCTTCACCCAATGGGTAACCATCTCGATATATTCCGGCACCTGCCCCACGGCCGATCCCATGCCGCGCTCCGCCATGCCATGCGGGCAGCCGAAATTTAGCTCGACCCCGTCCGCGCCGGTATCCTCGATCCGCATCAGGATGTCTTTCCACGACTCCTCGTCGCAGGGCACCATCAGGCTGATCACTAGCGCCCGGTCGGGCCAGTCGCGTTTGACCCGGCGGATTTCCTCAAGGTTCACCTGCAAGGGCCGATCCGTGATCAGCTCGATATTGTTCAACCCGAGAAGCCGCCGGTCCGCGCCCCAGATCGCGCCATAGCGCGGCCCCGAGACATTGACGATGGGCGGCCCTTCGGCGCCGAGCGTCTTCCACACCACCCCGCCCCAGCCCGCCTCGAAGGCGCGCACAACGTTGTATTCCTTGTCGGTCGGCGGGGCGGATGCCAGCCAGAACGGGTTCGGGGACTTGATGCCGATGAAATTGGCGGACAGGTCAGCCATGGCGGGCCTCCTTGGCGAGGGCTGGGAGAAGGGAATCAAGAAGAGCGCCCGGGCGATGCCCGCGCGTCAAACGGGGATCGCCCCGCGCTGCCGGATCGAAAGATCGATGGCTCAGCCGGTGAAGTAGGACCAGATCCAGCCGATCAGATAGCCGCCGACCTCGCCAACCTTGGGCACGGCCCAGGCCCAGACCAGGCAACCCAGCGTGTTCCAAAGAGCGAAAGACGCAAAGCCCATCCGGCTCATGCCCGCCATCAGAAAGACGACGGGGCGCAGGAAGGTGACGAAATGGCCCAGGAAAACCGTGGCGGCGCCGTATTTCTGAAAGAACACATTCGTCTTGGCCACCCATTCGGGATGGTTGCGAACCGGCCACATCCGCAGGATCGCATCGCCATATTTCAGGCCGAGCCAGTAGGACCCGAAAGAGCCGATCATCGCGCCGACAACCGCCCCCAGGAAGATCCCGGTGAAGCTCAGCGCCCCCGCGGCTGCCAGGGCGCCCGTCGCCACCAGAACGGCCGTCGAGGGCAGGACGATCGACAGGAAGGCCGTGTTCTCGCCGATCGAGAACACCAGGATGATCCAGGGCGCCCAGGCCTGATTGGCTTCGATGAAGCCGATGATAGTGTCGATCCAGCCGCTCATATGCACCTCTTGCCCGCGACGGCATAGGATGCGTCCGCAGCATCTGGCAAGGGGAAAGCGCGGCCATCACGCGCCCATAAGCGCGATGTGTATGGCCTCGGCAGCATCCCGCCCCTCGGCCACGGCGGTCACGGTCAGATCCTCGCCCCCCGCCGCGCAATCGCCGCCGGCCCAGACGCCGGACGGCAAGACCCCGAGCTTCGCCCCGGCCTCAAGCCCGGCGGGAAGGTCGGCAAGGGTTTGGCCGATGGCCTTGAACACCTGATCGGCTTTCAGCGTGAAGCCCTGATCCAACAGCTTCAACCCGCCTGCACTCTCTTCGGTATAGGCAAACTCCACCGCCTCGGCGCGGCCCGCGCCGGTCACGCGCAAGGGGGCGGCATTGTGGATGATCCGCACGCCAGCCTGCACGGCATGGTCCTGCTCATCGACCGAGGCCGACATCTTCTCGCGCCCGCGCCGGTAGACGATGGTCACGTTCTCGGCGCCCAGAAGTTTTGATTGCACCGCCGCGTCGACCGCCGTCATGCCGCCGCCAATCACCACGACATCGCGGCCCACGGGCAAGCTGGCCATATCAGTGGTCTGACGCAGCTCGGCGATGAAGTCGACCGCATCGCGCACGCCCGTCAGGTCTTCCCCCGTCGCCCGCAAAGCATTGACGCCCTGAAGGCCGACACCCAGGAAGACCGCATCATGGCTGACGCGCAGCGCCTGCAGCGTCACATCGCGTCCGACATCGACCTCAAGCCGCAGCTCGATACCGCCAATGGTCATAAGCCAGTCGACTTCTTTCTGCGCAAAGCCGCCCACCGCCTTGTAGCTGGCGATGCCATATTCATTCAGACCGCCCGCTTTGGGCCGCCGGTCATAGACGGTGACGGCATGGCCCTTAAGCGCCAAACGATGGGCGCAGGCAAGACCTGCAGGCCCCGCGCCGACCACGGCAATCTTCTTGCCCGTGTCGGCCGCACGGGTGAACGGATGACCCTGTGCCATGGCGACATCGGTCGCATAGCGTTGCAGGCGCCCGATCTCGACCGGCTTGCCCTCGGCCACTTCCCGCACGCAGACCTCTTCGCACAGCGTCTCGGTCGGGCAGACGCGGGCGCAGATGCCGCCCAGGATGTTCTGGCTCCAGATCGTCTTGGCTGCCGCTTCGGGCGTGCCTGTGGCGATCTGGCGGATGAAGAGCGGAATGTCGATCGAGGTCGGACAGGCCGTCATGCAGGGCGCGTCATGGCAGAAATAGCAGCGATCGGCCGCGACATGCGCCTCATGCGCGTCGAAAGGCGGCGTATGATCGCCGAAATTCGCGGCAAGCTGGTCGGCGGGCAGACGTGCGGGCGCGATTCCCGGCGTCAGCGGGCTATTGGTCATTGCGGCTCGGGCCTCCCTGGCTCTGGCTTCTTTGGAATCAGCGTCTCACAGGGTCGATATTTTATCAAACGGTAAATTTTCGCCGGAGATCTTTTCGCCGCCGCGCCCGAACGCTTTCCCGCGATTGCCGCAGGAATGGGCGCTTTTCACCCTGCGCGCCCTGCCCTATAAGCACTCAATCCCGCCGGCCTGCGGCCTGGCCACGCAAAAGACCAATCGAGGATGGCATGAGCAAGAACTCTCCCGACGCCGACGTCGCCTTCATCTCGGCCCTTGCCGAACTTCTGAACAAGAACGAGTTGACCGAGATCGCGGTGAAACGCGAATATGGCGAGGATGACAGCCTTGAGGTCCGCGTGGTGAAGCAGGCGACCGTCGTCGCCGCCCCTGCCTACGCGCCCGCGCCTGCTTATGCCCCGGCGGCCCATGCCGGCGCTGCCCCTGCCGCCGCCGCACCTGCCGCAGCCGCCGTCTCGGAAGACCCGAGCCAGCATCCGGGCGCCGTGACCTCGCCCATGGTGGGCACGGTCTATCTGGCCGCGGAACCGGGCGCCGCCCCCTTCGTCACCGTGGGCGCGACCGTGGCCGAGGGCCAGACCGTGCTGATCATCGAGGCGATGAAGACGATGAACCACATCCCCGCCCCGCGCGCGGGCACCGTGAAGCGCATCCTGGTCGATGACGCGAGCCCGGTCGAATATGGCGCGCCCCTGATGATCATCGAATAAGGGCCGCTGCCATGTTCGAGAAAATCCTGATCGCGAACCGCGGGGAAATCGCGCTGCGGGTGATCCGCGCCTGCCGCGAGATGGGGATCCAATCGGTCGCCGTCCATTCCACCGCCGATACCGACGCCATGCATGTGCGCCTGGCCGACGAATCCGTCTGCATCGGCCCGGCACCCTCGTCGGAAAGCTATCTCAAGAAATCCGCCATCATCTCGGCCTGCGAGATCACCGGCGCGCAGGCCGTGCATCCGGGCTATGGCTTCTTGTCGGAGAACGCCAGTTTCGCGCAGGCCCTGGAAGACCATGGCCTGACCTTCATCGGCCCATCGGCGGAACATATCCGTATCATGGGCGACAAGATCACCGCCAAGGAAACCGCCAAGGCGCTGGGAATTCCGGTTGTGCCTGGCTCGGATGGCGGCGTGCCCGATGTCGAGGCTGCGCTGAAAGTGGCCGGTGATATTGGCTATCCGGTCATCATCAAAGCCACGGCAGGCGGCGGCGGCCGCGGCATGAAAGTTGCGAAATCGGCCGACGAGCTCGAGGTCGCCTTCCGTACGGCGCGGTCCGAAGCCAAGGCCGCCTTCGGCAATGACGAAGTCTATATCGAGAAATACCTGCAAAAGCCGCGCCATATCGAGATCCAGGTCTTCGGCGATGGCAAGGGCCGCGCGGTTCATCTGGGCGAACGCGACTGTTCGCTCCAGCGCCGCCACCAGAAGGTGTTCGAGGAAGCCCCCGGTCCTGCGATCACGCCCAAGATGCGGTCCGAGATCGGCAAGATCTGCGCCGATGCCGTGGCGAAGATCAACTATATCGGCGCGGGCACGATCGAGTTCCTGTACGAGGACGGCAAGTTCTACTTCATCGAGATGAACACCCGCCTTCAGGTCGAACACCCGGTCACCGAATACATCTTCGGCGTCGATCTGGTACGCGAACAGATCCGCGTCGCTTCTGGCCTGCCCTTGTCCTTCAGCCAGGACGAGCTGGAGATCAACGGCCACGCCATCGAAGTGCGCATCAACGCCGAGAAACTGCCGAACTTTGCCCCCAACCCCGGCAAGGTTCGCATGTTCCACGCGCCGGGCGGCTATGGGGTGCGGATGGATTCGGCGCTGTATTCCGGCTATTCGATCCCGCCCTATTACGACAGCCTGATCGGCAAACTGATCGTCCATGGCCGCGACCGGCCCGAGGCGCTGTCGCGCCTGCACCGGGCCTTGTCAGAGCTGGTGGTCGACGGGATCGAGACCACAGTGCCGCTGTTCCACGCGCTGCTGGCCGAACCCGACATTCAGGCAGGCGATTACAACATCCACTGGCTGGAAAAATGGCTCGCCGCGCAGTTCGGCTGAACCGGGCGATTTCGTTGCGGCCCCCTGCTGCGGCCGCCCCTCGGAGGGGTTTTGCGCCCCTCCGACCTCTCCTGCAGAGTATTCCAGCCGCGGTGAGGGTGCAAAGCCAGGCAGCTTGCCCGTCACGTTGCCACGGCTGACGTGATGGACCCCGAAGCGATCACCCCCGAAATCCTGTTGAACGCCTATGCCATGGGGATCTTTCCCATGGCCGAGGGACGCGACGTCGCCGAAGTCCACTGGGTTGACCCCAGGCAGCGCGGCATCCTGCCATTACAAGGATTCCACATTTCCCGCAGTCTTTCGCGCCGAATTCGGCGCTGGAATTACACTATTCGAACAAATAGCGATTTTGGAGGGGTTGTGCACGCCTGCGCCGAGCGTGACGAGACCTGGATCAACGCGCCGCTCTTTGCCCTGTATCAAAAGCTGCACGATTTGGGTTTCGCCCACTCGGTCGAAGTCTGGTCAGAGGGCCGGATGGCGGGCGGTGTCTTCGGCATCGCGCTTGGCGGCGCTTTCTTTGGCGAGTCAATGTTCTCGCGTGAGACCGGGGGGTCGAAAGTGGCCCTTGCCTATTGCATCCACCGGCTGCGGGCGGGCGGTTTCGCCCTGTTCGACACCCAGTTCCTGACGCCGCATCTGGCAAGCCTGGGCGGGATCGAGATTCCGCGCACCGCCTATCGCCGCCTTCTGCAAGACGCCCTGGCACTGGACGCGACGTTCTTTCCGGACGGCTACTGTCCGTCGCCTTCCGTTGTGGCATCGTCAGGCGCATCCGGCGCAACTTCGGGCGGCTCATAGCCCGGCACCACGCAACGCAGCACCCAGACGTCGTAGCGCGGGTGGTCCAGCGCGGAAAGCGCGGGCGAAGAGGCCAGCATCCAGCCGGTGAAGACAGGACCGTCGCGGGTAGAGTCAAGAATGGTCAGATGCGCCTCAGCTTCGGCGGCCGGGTTGTCGCTGGGATAGCGGCAGGCATCGAGCTGGATGGTCAGCCGTCCGTTGGTGGCCGACTGGCCAAGTTGCAGCTCGACATCGCCGGTCTGATTGGTCAGCTTGTCCAGCCAGCGCACCACCCCGCCCTGCGCATCGGAATAGCCCTGCGCCAGCGACGGGGCGGCGCTGAGAAGAAGAGCCGCAAGCGCCTTCATCCGCCGCTCTCCGCGCTGCCGGCATCGACGGGCTTGTCGGATTGGCCGCCGACGAATTTCATCAGCAGCGAAATCAGGCTGACCGCACCCTGGGTATCCTCAATCTCATCGCCCGGCGTCAGATTGTCGGGCGCACCACCCGGCACGATCTCGACGAAATTGCCGCCCAGCAGACCCTCGGAGGAGATCAGGATCGCGCTGTCGGCCGGAAGCTGGATGTCCTGGCGCAGCATCACGGTCGCATCGGCCATGAAGGTCTGCGGGTTCAGCACCAGGTTGGTGATCGTGCCGACCTTGACGCCCGCCAGCCGCACATCCGAGCCGACCGAAATTCCGTCGACCGACCGGAACGAGGCCTTGAGCGGATAGCTGGCGCCCGAGGATGCGGTCAGCCCCGCGCCCTGCGCCGCGTAAAAGGCGAAAGCGCCGGCAAGGGCCAGCACGGCCGCACCGGCCGCGACTTCGGCGGCGAAACGGCTCATTCCGGCTGCCAGGCCTCATAATCGCGCCGCGGCGCCGGTTCGGCGCGGCGGATCGAGCCCGGCGGCGCATAGGCCAGATCGGTGCCGGTCAGGTTCTCTTGATGGGGCGCTTCCCAGGGCTTGTGCGCCAGCGGCGCCTCATTCGGCGGCTGGTCCCAGGTGTGGTGCAGCCAGCCATGCCAATCGGGCGGCACGCGGCTGGCCTCCATCTCGCCGTTGAAGATCACCCAGCGGCGCTTGCCATCGGCGGTGCGATAATAGGCATTGCCCTGTTCATCCTCGCCGACTTTCACACCCTTGCGGGCCGTGAATATCTGGGTGTTCAGCGTCTGGCTGTTCCACCAGGTCAACAGGCGCTTGAGGAAATACATCGGCCATGCCTCCATCTCGTCCGCCTCCTTATACAAGCCGGGCAGGCAAGGTCCAGTGCAAGCCATGCGGCGCGACGGAAATCCGCAGGGCATCCGTTGAAAACAGAAGCGAAAGGATCAAGGCATGATCACCACGACAGGCCATTATACCAGCCCCAGGGCCTCGGGCTATCTGCAGCAGCTCTGCAAGCATTTCGCCCACAAGATCGCGGTCGAATTCGATGAGGTTTCAGGCAAAGCGGAAATGGGCTTTGGCCGCTTCGAGGCCAAGGCCGGGCCGGATCGCCTGACCGTGCAGCTTTGGATCACCGACCCCGCCCTGCTGGATCAGGCCCGGCATGTCATCGACAAGCATCTGGCGATCTTCGCCCATCGCGAGGGGTTCGAGACCCTGGACTGGACCGCCCCCGTCGCGGCCTGACAGCAGCGGTCAGCCGGGCAAAAGCGCCGTCACCTCGATCTCGATCCTGTGACGGCTGTCGATCAACCCGGCCTCGATCATCGTCGCCGCCGGAGGATTGGCGGCGAAGGTCGCCGACAGGAGCGGCCAGCAGGGTTCGAAATCCCTGCGGTCGGGCAGGATGTAATGCACCCGTACGACATCGGCGAAACTGGCCCCCGCCTGGGCCAGCGCATCGCCGATGATCTTCAACGCAAGGGCGCATTGCTCGGTCGCGCTTTCAGGGATCAGGCCCGTCGCGTGGTCGGTCCCGGTCGTGCCCGAGACATGCACCCAGCCCCCCGCCACCACAGCGCGGCAATAGCCGATCTTCGGCTCCCAGGTCGATCCGGTCGATATGCGGCGGATGGTCATGGCCTTCCCCTTCTGGTCAATGAAAAACGCCGCCCCCGAGCAGGAGCGGCGCGATGTTTCTTCACCCCGGCATGGTCTCAGCCCGCCGCGGTTTCCTTCTTCTTCGTCTCGGTATGCACCAGAAGCGGCTTCGCCCCGTTGTTCACCGCCTCATCCGAGACCACGACTTCCGAGACATTGCCCATGCCGGGCAGTTCGAACATCGTGTCGAGAAGGATGTCTTCCATGATCGACCGCAGGCCGCGCGCGCCGGTCTTGCGCTTGATCGCGCGCTTGGCGATGGCGGTCAGCGCCTCGGTCGAGAAGGTCAGCTTGACGCCTTCGATCTCGAACAGGCGCTGGTACTGCTTGACCAGGGCGTTCTTCGGCTCGGTCAGGATCGTCACCAGCGCCGCCTCATCCAGATCTTCCAGCGTGGCGACAACCGGAAGACGACCGACGAACTCCGGGATCAGACCGAATTTCAGCAGATCTTCCGGCTCCAGTTCTCGGAACAATTCGCCCGCGCCGCGTGCCTCGGGATCCTTGACCTCGGCGCCAAAGCCGATGCCGCTTCCCTTGCCGCGCTGCGCGATGATCTTTTCCAGACCGGCAAAGGCGCCGCCGCAGATGAAAAGGATATTCGTTGTGTCCACCTGCAGGAATTCCTGCTGCGGATGCTTGCGCCCGCCCTGCGGAGGTACGCTGGCAACGGTGCCTTCCATGATCTTCAAAAGCGCCTGCTGCACGCCTTCCCCGCTCACGTCGCGGGTGATCGAGGGGTTGTCGGACTTGCGGGTGATCTTGTCGACCTCGTCGATATAGACGATGCCGCGCTGCGCGCGTTCGACGTTATACTCGCTGGCCTGCAGCAGCTTGAGGATGATGTTCTCGACATCTTCGCCCACATAGCCCGCTTCGGTCAGCGTGGTCGCATCGGCCATGGTGAAGGGCACGTCCAGAATGCGCGCCAGCGTCTGCGCCAGAAGCGTCTTGCCGGTGCCGGTCGGGCCGATCAGCAGGATGTTCGATTTCGCAAGTTCCACATCCTGCTTGGTCGAATGGTTCAGCCGCTTGTAATGATTGTGCACGGCAACCGACAGCACCCGTTTGGCATGCATCTGGCCGATGACGTAATCGTCCAGCACCTTGCAGATCTCGCGCGGGGTAGGAACGCCATCCGAGGATTTCAGTCCCGAGGCCTTGGTTTCCTCGCGGATTATGTCCATGCAAAGTTCGACGCATTCGTCGCAGATGAAGACGGTTGGCCCGGCGATCAGCTTGCGGACCTCATGCTGGCTCTTGCCGCAGAATGAGCAGTAAAGCGTGTTCTTGCTGTCGCTCGAATTGGTAGCCATCCGTTGCCCTCTGCCGTCCGCCGCGCCCGTCGCGCGGCCCCCTGCCCGTGCCAGTTGCCCGGAAGTCTAGGGCAAGCCCCAGACCTCCACAATGTCAAAACGCCCTTGGCACCCCTGCCAGCCGGGCGGTGCGGCCCTACTTGCCCGCGTCTTCTGCTTTGCCGCGATCGGCGAGAATCTCGTCGATCAGGCCCCAGGCCTTGGCATCTTCGGCCGACATGAAGTTGTCACGCTCCAGCGCGGCCTCGACCGTTTCGTAATTCTGCCCGGTGTGTTTCACATAGATTTCATTCAGGCGGCGCTTCAGCTTGAGCGTTTCCTGGGCGTGAATCCATATGTCGGTCGCCTGGCCCTGATAGCCGCCCGAGGGCTGGTGCACCATGACGCGGCTGTTCGGCAGCGAGAAGCGCATGCCCTTCTCGCCGGCGGTCAGCAGCAGCGAACCCATCGAGGCCGCCTGGCCGATCACCAGAGTCGAGACCTTGGGCTTGATGTATTGCATCGTGTCATAGATCGACAGGCCCGAGGTCACCACGCCGCCCGGCGAGTTGATGTACATCGAGATTTCCTTCGAGGGATTCTCGGCCTCTAGGAACAGAAGCTGGGCGCAGATCAGGCTCGACATGCCATCATGCACGGGACCCGCCAGGAAGATGATCCGCTCCTTCAGCAGGCGTGAATAGATGTCATAGGCGCGCTCACCGCGGCTGGTTTGCTCGACCACCATCGGCACGAGCGTGTTCATGTAAGTGTCGATCGGATCGCGCATCTGGACTGCCTTTGCCACTTGAGGGACAGCGTTATCGCCGGAAGGTTTCGAGAGTCTTAGTAGCGCGCCGCCGGGGCTGCAAGGGCAGGCGATCCATAGCGTCGGCCCGCGTGCCTATCGCAACAGCTTGCGCGCAACCAGGATGCGGGCGCAGGCGGTGACAAGGCAAAGCGCACCAAATATCCCGGCAAGGGTCGAAAAACCCGCTGGCCACAGGCAGAAAAGCACGAAGAAGCCAATGGTTTCCGCGCCTTCCATCAACCCGGCGATGTAGTACAGCGACTTCTGGCCCTGCACCTCGGTTTTCAAACCACGCTTCTCTGCCATGATGGCAAAGCCCAGGAAGGAAGCGGCATTGATGTAAAAGGAAAACAGCAGGAAGGCGGCAGGAAGGGCGTTAGATGGTTCGCGCAGCGCGAAAGCCAGGGGGATCGCGCCATACAGCGCAAAGTCGCAGGCAATGTCCAGAATACCGCCGAAATCGGACTTGTCCCGCGCCCGCGCCACCGCGCCGTCCAATCCGTCGGCCAGCCGACCGGCCAGAAGCGGCGCCAGCGCCACCCAGCCCGGCGCGCCAAGGGCGATCAGCACCGCCGCCGCGAGACTGAGCGCCAAACCGGTAAGCGTCACCGCATCCGCCCCGATTCCGCGCCCGGCCAGGGCCCGGCCTGCGAGATCCAGCGGCGGGTCAATCAGTCTGCGCAGAGGGCCGTCAAGCATGGCTTCGGGTTTTCCTGTCATGTCGTTACGCGCAAAGCAGACAATAAAACGTGCACGCACGCACATGTCATCCCTGCCAAGTTAAGATTGCCTCGGCCCCGTTTTCCTTCGTATCCCTAGGTGAACAGACGCGCAAATGCCCCGCGTGCAACCTTGAGCCAGCGAACACAAGTTGCAGATACAAAGACGCCATTTCCTGGGGGCCTTCGCCGCCGCTGCCACGCTTCCCTCCCTGCCCCCCGCCGCCCGGGCATCGGAAACCTGGGATGCGCTTCTGGCGCGCGCCCGCGGCCAGACGGTCTGGTGGCACGCCTGGGGCGGCGATCCGAAAATCAACGACTTCATCACCTGGCTGGGTGAACAGGCGCAGACGCGGTACGGGATCGCGCTGAAACATGTCAAGCTGTCCTCGACCGCCGAGGCCGTCGCCGCCGTCCTGGCCGAGCGCGACGCGGGCCGCATGACCGGCGGATCGGTGGACCTGATCTGGATCAACGGCGAGAACTTCGCCGCGATGCGTGCGGAAAACCTGCTCTTTGGCCCCTTCGCCGAAAGACTGCCGAACTGGTCTCTTGTCGACACCACCGGCAAACC
This sequence comes from Neotabrizicola paludis, assembly GCF_044142105.1. Taxonomy (NCBI): domain Bacteria; kingdom Pseudomonadati; phylum Pseudomonadota; class Alphaproteobacteria; order Rhodobacterales; family Paracoccaceae; genus Neotabrizicola; species Neotabrizicola paludis. The sequence goes on along the minus strand of NZ_JBGTYM010000001.1, from coordinate 183,118 downwards.
CGCGGTCGCCACCGACTTCACTTTGCCGACCAATGGCTATGAAAGCCCCTGGGCCATGGCCCAATTCGTCTTCGAATATGACACGGCCCGCCTTGCCGTGCCGCCCCGGAACATGGCCGCGCTGCGCGACTGGATCATCGCGAATCCCGGTCGCTTCACCTATCCGCAACCACCCGACTATCTGGGCGTCACCTTTCTCAAGCAGATCCTCTACGCCACGATCGCCGAGCCCGCACTTTTGCAGGCCCCTGTCGACCCGACCGCCTATGACGGCCTGGTCGCACCGCTTTGGGACTGGATCGCGGCGATCACGCCCGCGCTGTGGCGGGCGGGGCAGGCCTTTCCGCCCAGCGAGGCCGCTTTGGGCCAGTTGCTGGCCGATGGCGAAATCGACATCTCCTTCGCGTTCAATCCCGGCCGCGCCAGCGCAGAAATCGCCGCTGGCACGCTGTCCGACACGGTGCGCACCTTCACGCCGTCTGGCGGCACGATCGGCAATGCAAGCTTTCTGGCCATTCCCTTCAACGCGTCCGCGCCTGAGGGCGCACAGGTGATCGCCAATCTGGTCCTGTCACCCGACGTGCAGGTCCGCGCCCAGGACCCGGCCATCCTGGGCTTTCAGACAGTGCTCGATCTTGGCCGCCTGACGCCCGAGGATCGCGCGCGTTTCACCGCACTTGATCTGGGGGTCGCGACGCTGGGTCCCGACGCGCTTGGCCCGGCCCTGCTTGAGCCCCATGCAAGCTGGGCCACAGAGCTGGCCCGCGACTGGCAGGCGCGCTACGGGACCGCCCGTTGATCCTGCGCATCGCGCCTGTTCTGGTGCTCTCCGTCATGGTCTTGCCTGTTGGAGCCGGACTGCTGGGCACGATCGGGCCAGCGCTGCGTCCCGGAGCAGTTGACGCGCTTTTGGCCTGGCCCGGCCTGGCGCGGGCCATGAGCCTGTCGTTTGCCACGGGACTTGCAAGCACCGTCCTCGCGCTGGTCGTCGTGGTGCTGATCCTCGCCACCCTGTCCGACAGCCGGGCCTTCGCGGCATTGTGCCGCCTGCTCTCGCCGCTTCTCGCCCTGCCCCATGCCGCCGCGGCCCTGGGACTCGCCTTCCTGATTGCGCCATCGGGCTGGATCGCCCGAGCGCTGTCGCCCTGGGCGACCGGCTGGACCACGCCGCCTGACGCGCTGATCCTGAACGATCCGCTCGGCCTGTCCCTGACTCTGGGCCTGGTGGCCAAGGAGGTTCCCTTCCTGCTGCTGATGGCCCTCGCCGCCCTTCCGCAAACCGACGCACCAGCGCGCAAACTGCTGGCAGCGAGCCTTGGCTATGGCCGTGCGACGGGCTTCGTCTTCACCATCCTGCCCGCGCTCTATCCTCTTTTGCGCCTGCCCTGCCTGGCGGTTCTTGCCTATGGCATGACCACCGTCGAGATGGGAATGATCCTTGGCCCCGGCCTCCCGCCACCCCTTTCCGTACAGATCTCGCTCTGGTCGGCCCAAGCAGACCTGGCCACGCGCCCGCTGGCCGCCGCCGGTGCGCTGGTTCAGCTTATGCTTGTGGCGGCGGCCATGGGTGTTTGGCTTCTGGCCGAGCGCGCCACGATCCACCTTCTGCGTTGCGCGGCCCTGTCGGGGATCCGTGCCCGATTCCTTGACGCCCCGCTTGCCGCCCTGGCGCTGACGTTTGGCGCAGGGCTCGGCAGCGCGCTGGCGCTTGGACTTGCCGGACTGACGCTCTGGTCCTTTGCCGGTCTGTGGAGCTTTCCCGACCTGCTGCCGCAGACCCTGTCTTTCACCACCTGGCAGCGGGCCGCGACGGGCCTGACCGCCACGACCCTGACCACGCTGGCGCTTGCGCTGGCCAGCGCCAGCGTCGCGCTGGCTTTGGTCTTCGTCTTGCTCGAGGCCGAGGCGCGGCAGGGCCACCGCCTGGGCCTTCCGGCGCAGGCGATCGTGTGGCTGCCGCTGCTGATGCCGCAGATCGCTCTTCTCCCGGGACTACAACTGCTGACCTTGCAGCTTGGCGCAGGCGGTGCCGCTGCTGTCTTCGCGGGACATCTGGTTTTCGTGCTGCCCTATGTCTTTCTGTCGCTTTCCGCACCCTTCCGCGCCATTGACCCGCGCCTTGCCACATTGGCCGCGAGCCTAGGTGCCAGCCCGAACCGCCGGTTCTGGCAGGTGCGCCTGCCGTTGCTCCTGCGTCCCGCCTTGACCGCGCTCGCCGTCGGACTGGCTGTGTCGGTCGGCCAGTACCTGCCGACGCTGCTTCTGGGCGGCGGGCGCGTGACCACGCTTACGACCGAAGCGGTCGCCCTATCTTCTGGCGGCAACCGGCGGCTGATCGGCGCATATGCCCTGCTGCAAATGCTGCTGCCGACCGCAGGATTCGCGCTGGCGATCCTGGTTCCAGCTTTGGTCTTCCGCCACCGCAAAGCCATGCAGCGATGAGTGCTGGCTTGTATATGCGCGATCTGCGGATCGCGGCTCCGGGCGCCGCGGCGCCCTTCGTACGGATTGACGCCCATGTGCCGCCAGGACAGGTCCTTACCGTCATGGGGCCCTCCGGGTCCGGCAAATCCACCCTGCTCGCCGCCCTCATCGGCAGCCTGCCCCCGGGCTTTCGCCTCTGGGGCGGCATCGCGCTGAACGGTCGCGACGTGACCGACCTGCCGACCGAAGCCCGGCGCATCGGGATTCTCTTTCAGGATCCGCTGCTTTTCCCCCATCTTTCCGTCGCCGGAAACCTTGCCTTCGCCCTGCCACGCGGCCTACGCGGTGGTGCCCGTGCCGCGACGATCGAGGCGGCGCTCGAGGAAGCCGGGCTCGGCGGCTTCGGCCCACGCGATCCCGCAACCCTGTCAGGGGGGGAGCGGTCCCGCGTCGCTTTGATGCGCACACTTCTGGCGGCGCCCGAGGCTCTTCTGCTGGATGAGCCCTTCGCGCGGCTCGATGTCGCGCGGCGTGCCCAGATCCGCGCCTTCACCTTTGACACGGCAAGGGCGCGCGGGCTTCCGGTCGTGCTTGTCACCCATGACCCGCAGGATGCCGAGGCCGCCGCAGGACCGCTCGTACCCCCCTTCGGGCACTGAATCATCGGAGGCTCGCGGCAGGCAATCCGGCCAAACTGGTCCAGCCGCCCCGAAATTGCCTAGAAATCGTCGCATCCTTTCCCCGCGCGCCGGACAGGATGACGGGCATGACCCTCGGCTGCCACCGGAGTAGTTCCATGCCCAAAACCGCTCGCCTGCGCCTAGCAGTGCTTTTGTCCAGCCTGCTCTTGGGCGTGACCCTCTCCGCGCAAGGCGCCCATGCCGCCGGCGGTGGCGGCTGCGCCCTTCCGGCCAATACCGCGACGATGCGCGCAGAACTTCTCAAGGGCATCAATGCCGAGCGGACCAAGCGCGGCCTCGCGCCGCTGCGCCTGAACGCGGCGCTCGACAAGGCGGCCCAGGGCCATGCCTGCGACAATGCCAAGCGCCGTTCGGTCAGCCACGACTCCTCGGATGGCAGCAAGCTGCAGCATCGCCTTCGCCGCGTGGGATATGACTACCGCACCGCCTCCGAGAATACCGGTCGGGGCTTCGGCACGCCCAAGCGCGCCGTGGAATGGTGGATGAACTCGCCCCATCACAAGGACAACATGCTGATGCGCGAAACGCGCGACATCGGCATCGGAATCGCCCTGTCGCCTGCACCGGAAAACCGGCTGCATTGGGTGATCGACATGGGCAAGTCCGACTGACGCAAACGGTATGGCGCGCCGTCGCGCGCCACAGCCAGCCTAGGGCTGTGCCATCACCGCCGTCACGGGGGCCAGCGCCACAGTGCCCGCGCGGCCCTCGACCGTCCATTCCAGCAACGCCGCCACCGTTTCCGGCCGCGCATGACCGATGACCGTGACATGCCCCTCCTGCGCCGCCTTGAAGGCGGCGCGATCCAGATAGCGGCGGATGACGGGGGCGGCCTCGCCCTCGGCATCCAGAGCGCGGAAGGCGACGGTCGCAGGAATTTCGGCCCGACGCGCCACCTGATCGGCGGCGTTCAGCCCCTGGTCCCAGGTCACCAGCCCCAGGCCCTCGGCCTCGATCACCGGCACGACCAGCGACGCCATGCCCCGGTCGTTCTGGAACACGCGATCCGGCGGGTCCAGCACCGCCACCGCTTGCGGCAGCGCCTGTTGCATAGACTGGAACGCCACCTCGACATCGGATGCCGCAGCCCCCTTGGGCAATCCAGAGGCCAGCATGAGCACCTCCTGATCCGCCGCACGATAGATCTCGGCCCGTTCGGCCGCACCAGCCGCCAGGGGATCAAGCGCGAAGCTGACCGGGAAAGGCAGTTTCGCCAGCGCCGCCCGATCCAACGCCGGATCGCCGTCATCGATCAGGATCACGGCAAACAGCGGTTTGCCCGTCGGATTGTCAAAGGCCCGTGCATTCCGCGCGACCGGCCGCACATCGGGTGCAGCCTCAGCCCCGGCCTCGTCGCCGATCCGGGGCAGCCGGTCCGAGACGATGCCGTCCGCCCCGGCCTTATCGGCCGCCTGCTCCTTGCCGCTGTCGATCAGCGAGGGGACGCTCGGCAGCGTCGTCCCCTCTCCCACCACGATCCTGCCCACATCGCCCGCGGAGGGCGGTGCAGGGGCCCCATCGGGAACGACGATTTCGGGCGCCGGTCCGGGCGTCTCATCGACCGCCTCGCCGTTCTGGTCGGGCGGCAGCACCGCTTCCGGGCCATCCTTGGCGATCTGCGCCAACATGGCTTCTTCCTCGGGCGTCAGCGGCGGCAGACCGGGCGGTACGGCGGCATCGGGCGCCGCGTCCCCTGCGGGGGACGGTTCGGCGAGGGCGCGGCTCGCCGGATCGGGAAGGACCACCGGTGCAGGTTCGGGCACCGGCGCCGTGACAGCGCCTTCGCCGAGCGCGGGCGGCGCAAGGGTTTCCGGCGGGGCAACCGCCATAGCGGCGCCGGCGGCGGGCGCTTCCGCAGGTTGCGCCAGCGGCTCGGGCGCCGCTTCCTTGCCCGGCGGCGACAACTCCGTCGGCGGATTAGGCTGCACGGGTGGGGCAGACGCTGCGGGTTGGGCCGGGGCTTCGGCCAGGGCGGGCGCGGAAGGCGCGACCGGAACGGCTCCTTCGGCAAGGGGCGGTTCGGGCGCGAGTGCCGCCTGATCATCCGGCACCGGCGTCGGCTTGGCGTCGTCAGGGGTCGGCTGCGGGGCTTCGGGTTGGCCGGGTTCGGTCGTCGGATCGGGTTGAACGGCGGGCGCACGCGTCGGTACGGAAGGTTCGCCAGCGGAACTTGGCGCCGCGTCTGGACCCTCGCCATCCGCAGCCGGGACGGTTGAGGGTTCTGCCGTCGGTGCGGGCGACGGCCCTACTGGGGCCGCCGGCGCGGCTTCGGGCATCGGCGTCGCCGTGGGTTCGGGCGCCGAAGCAGGCGCGGATAGGGCAGGTTCTGAACCCGGCAGCGCGGGCGGCGGCAGCGCACGCGGCCCCGGCGCCATGATTGAAATCAGCGCCAAAACACCCGTGCCCACAAGCGCGCCCAAGCCCGCGCCCAAGAGGAACCTGCCGATCACTTCCGCCTCCGTCCTTGCCCCGAACCCTTGCGCCCAACGGCCAATTCCGCCCGACCTGCGCCCGGCGGCTCGCGGGTTGGCCCCGCTTTGCGACCGGTCCGGCCCGGATCGCGCCCCGCTATCGCGTGCCGCCACCTTGACCTTTCCGCCCTCTGCGGACCATGTATAGCGCGACAAGCGCCGCCCTTCACCCCCTTTTCCTGCGGGGTCCGGCAAGATAAGGCCAAGCGACATGCTGCTTCTGATCGACAATTACGACAGCTTCACCTGGAATCTGGTGCATTACCTCGGCGAACTTGGTGCCGATGTGCAGGTCCATCGCAACGACGCGCTGCAAGTGCAGGATGCGCTGGCCATGCGGCCCGAAGCCATCGTGCTGTCGCCAGGCCCCTGCGATCCCGCCGCCGCCGGCATCTGCCTGCCGCTGACCAAGGCCGCGGCCGAAGCGGGCGTGCCGCTTCTGGGCGTCTGTCTGGGCCATCAGACCATCGGCGAGGCATTTGGCGGCAAGGTCGTGCGCTGCCACGAGATCGTCCATGGCAAGATGGGCATGATGCACCATTCCGGCAAAGGCGTCTTCGCGGGCCTGCCCTCGCCCTTCGAGGCAACGCGATACCATTCGCTGGTCGTGGATCGCGACAGCCTGCCCGCCAGCCTTGAAATCACCGCCTGGCTGGAAGACGGCACCATCATGGGCCTGCGCCACCGCGAAAAACTGGTCGAAGGCGTGCAGTTCCACCCAGAATCCATCGCCTCGCAGCATGGCCACCAACTTCTGCGCAATTTCCTGCAAGAAGCCCGCGTCAAGGTGCCCGCATGAGCGACCGGCTGCGCCCGCTGATCGGCATCGCCGCCGAACGCCCGCTGTCGCGGATCGAGGCCGAAACTGCCTTCGAAGCCCTCTTCGAAGGCGAAGGCACCCCGGCCCAGATGGGCGGCTTCCTGATGGCCATCCGCACCCGGGGCGAGACGGTCGATGAATATGCCGCCGCCGCCTATGTGATGCGCTCGAAATGCAATCCGGTCCGCGCGCCCGAGAGTGCGATCGACATCGTGGGCACTGGCGGCGACGGCAAGGGCACGCTGAATATCTCGACCGCGACCGCTTTCGTCGTCGCCGGCGCGGGCGTCCCGGTCGCCAAGCACGGCAATCGCAATCTCAGCTCGAAATCCGGTGCCGCCGATGCGCTGACGGCCATGGGGCTTAATGTCATGGTCGGCCCGGATGTGGTCGAGAAATGCCTGGCCGAAGCCGGAATCGGCTTCATGATGGCGCCGATGCACCACCCCGCCATCCGCCACGTCATGCCGGTTCGGGCCGAACTGGGCACCCGGACCATCTTCAACATCCTTGGCCCCCTGACCAACCCGGCGGGCGTCAAGCGACAATTGACCGGCGCCTTCTCGGCAAGGCTGATCCGGCCCATGGCCGAAACCCTGCTGGCCCTGGGCTCGGAAAAGGCCTGGCTCGTCCATGGCGGCGACGGTACGGATGAGCTGTCCATCGCCCTGTCCAGCAAGGTCGCGGCTTTGGACAGGGGCGAGATCACCGAGTTTGATGTCCATCCCGAAGACGCGGGCCTGCCCGCCCATCCGTTCGAGGCGATCATCGGCGGCACACCCGAGGAAAACGCCGCCGCTTTCTGCGCCCTTCTGGATGGCGCGCCGGGCGCCTATCGGGATGCGGTGCTGTTGAACTCCGCCGCCGCGTTGGTGGTGGCCGACAAGGCGGCCAGCCTCAAGGAAGGCGTGGCGCGCGCTGCCGAGAGCATCGACAGTGGAGCAGCCAAAGCCAAGGTCGCGGCGCTGATCGCACTGACCACGGTCTGAGCCGCTTTCTCAGCCATGTGACGAAAAGGGGCAACAGTCGCAGCAGGATAGCGTCAACCGGCAGGGTCCGGATTGCAGCGCCCGCCGCCGGAATGCTATTGGTTGTTCAGCAAGCGATGCGACGCGCTATTCCTAGCGTGTCTCTTTCATGAAAGTGCCCGACCCGTGAAATTCCGCCCCGCTCTCGCCGCCGCTGCCCTCCTCGTTGCCACGGGTAATGCGGCCCTTGCCGATGGCACCTTCTTTCAGGTCGATATCGCCGGTCAGACCCAAACCGTGGTCGCAAGCGGTGTCTGGGGACGCTTTGGCGCAGAAGTCGCGGCGTCGAAATACGAGGGCGGTCATGACACGGGCGCCGCGCTCAGCTTTGGCATCCCCCTTGGTTCGGCCACCCTGCGGATTGGCCCCTCGATCGGCTGGTCCGATGACAGAGGCACCCAGACGGGCGGCAAGGTCGCACTGGAGAATTACAGTCCCACCAGCTTTGGCGGCCTCTATGCGCTTGGTTTCTACAACACGGTCGATGACGCCTGGTTCCTGCTTGGCCAGGTCAGCCATGGTGCCAGCGGTTTCGGGCTCGAGCTGTCGCGCGGCGGCAGCGACAATTACCACGAAACCACGGTTGCCCTGCAAAAACGCCTCGGCGGCGGCGATCTAAGCCTGCGCGGCGGGTACAAGTTCGACAGCGAAGAGGCTTTCATCGGCTTCTCGGTCAACACGTTCTAGCCGCCGCCCCGCGCCCGCAGCCCAAGGACGTACCATGACCATGGTTCCCGAACCGCCGGCAAGCTGGTCGGACCTGCCCTTCTTCACGAGCCGATGGCCCGCTCTGCGCGAACGGCTCGCCGCGGCGCCCGATTGGCAACCCCGGGATCCGTTCCGCGCCCTGCGCCTGACCCCGCGTCCTGCCGTCCGAGTGGTCATTCTGGGCCAGGATCCCTATCCCACGCCCGGCCGCGCCACCGGCCTTGCCTTCTCCTTTCCGCCGGACGAGCGTCCTCGCGACAGCCTGAAGAACATCCTCACCGAACTCGCCGCCGATATCGGCGCCGGGAAACCGGATGGCGACCTGACATCCTGGGCCGAGCAGGGCATCCTTCTGCTGAACACCGCGCTGACCGTGCCTCTTGGCCAATCCAACGGCCATAAAGGCTGGGGTTGGGAAACCCTGACTGCCCAGATCCTGGACGCCACCGCCACAGACGGCCCCCGCGCCTTCCTTCTCTGGGGCGCGCCCGCGCAAAAGCTCTGCGCGAAACTGCCCCGCGACGGACATCTCTTTCTCGAAAGCCCGCATCCCTCGCCCCTCTCGGCCTATCGCGGCTTTTTCGGCTCGCGCCCTTTCTCGGCCATCAACTCCTGGCTTGAAAGCCGCGGTGAGCCCTTGATCGACTGGACCCGTCCTGCCGCCCCGCCTGACGCCTTCCCTTCGCCGCCGCTCCGCGCTAAGTCCTGAAGCGAAGCCCTTCATCTTGGCGGAAATATCACCCGGCGGCTCCGGGAGTGTGGAAACCCGGAGGCTCGCAGAGCGAAGACCGCCCGAAAGGACAGCGCATGACCACGATCCTCGACCGCATCAAGGCCTACAAGCTTGAGGAGGTCGCTGCCCGCAAGGCCGCCCGCCCGCTGGCCGAGCTCGAGGACGCCGCCCGCGCCGCACCTGCCCCTCGCGGTTTCGCCCGCGCCCTGACCGACGCCGCTCAGACCGGCTATGGCCTTATCGCTGAAATCAAGAAGGCCTCGCCCTCGAAAGGCCTGATCCGCCCCGATTTCGACCCGCCCGCGCTGGCCCGCGCCTATGAGGAAGGTGGCGCCACCTGCCTGTCGATCCTAACCGACACGCCCTCTTTCCAGGGCGCCGATGAATATCTGACCCAGGCCCATGACGCGACCGCGCTGCCCTGCCTGCGCAAGGATTTTCTCTACGACCCCTATCAGGTCGCCGAGGCCCGCGCCCTGTCGACCGATTGCATCCTGATCATCATGGCCTCGCTTTCCGACGAACAGGCCGTCGAACTCGAAGCCGCAGCGATGGAATGGGGCATGGATGTGCTGATCGAAGTGCATGACCGCGCAGAGCTTGAGCGTGCCCAGACCCTGAAATCGCCGCTGATCGGCATCAACAACCGCAATCTCCACACATTCGAGGTCACGCTCGACACCACACGCCAACTGGCCCGGCTGGTGCCGGAAGACCGCCTGATCGTCGCGGAAAGCGGCCTTTACACCCCGGATGACCTTGCCGATCTGGCCCGTTTCGGCGCGCGCTGCTTCCTGATCGGCGAAAGCCTGATGCGGCAGGACGACGTCGCGGCCGCCACCCGCACCATCCTGACCAAGCCCCTCACCGCACAAGGCGGGATCTGACGCCATGGCGAACCCCTCCGGCCTCACCCATTTCGACGCCCAGGGGGCCGCGCATATGGTCGATGTCTCCGACAAGCCGGTGACCGCACGCAGCGCGACGGCCGAGGGTTTCGTCGTGATGACGCCCGAGACGCTGGCCCTGATCACTTCGGGCCAGGCGAAGAAGGGCGACGTTCTGGGCGTAGCGCGGCTTGCCGGAATCATGGGGGCGAAACAGACCTCCAGCCTGATCCCGCTGTGCCATCCGCTGCCCATCACTAAGGTCGCGCTGGACCTGACGCCCGATCCCGTGCGCCCGGCCATCCGCGTCGAGGCGACCGTCAAGACCGGCGGCCAAACCGGGGTCGAGATGGAGGCGCTGACCGCCGTCACCGTGGCCTGCCTGACCATCTATGACATGGTGAAGGCGGTCGAGAAATCGATGCGGATCGAAGGGATACGCCTTCTCGTCAAGGAAGGCGGCAAGTCGGGCCGCTATGAGGCCCAGCCATGATCCCGGTCGAGGAAGCCGCCGCCCGTCTGCTCGCCCTCGCCCGGCTGCTGCCGGCCGAATCTGTGCCTCTGTCGCAAGCCGCGGGCCGCTGGATGGCCGAACCCGCCCTTGCCCGCCGCGACCAGCCGCCCTTCGACACCTCGGCCATGGACGGATACGCCGTCCAGGGCGATCCCAAACCGGGCGACAGCTTCACCGTGATCGGCGAGGCCGGGGCCGGCCACCGCTATGCCGGAAGCCTCGCCGCCGGTCAGGCCGTGCGCATTTTCACCGGCGCGCCTGTTCCCGCTGGCGCAACCCGCGTGGTCATTCAGGAAGATGTGCGCCGTGACGGCGACAGGATCACCCTGACCAGCACAGACAGCGGCGCCAATATCCGCCTGCGCGGCCAGGATTTCCCGGCTGGTGCGGCCCTCGCGCCGCGCCGCCTGCGCCCGGCCGACCTTGCCCTTCTCGCCGCGATGAACCTGCCGCGCGTCTCGGTCGCGCGCCGCCCGGTCGTGGCGCTGATCGCCACCGGGGATGAGCTTGTGATGCCCGGCGAAGACCCCGGCCCCGACCAGATCATCGCCTCCAACGCCTTTGCGCTTCAGGCAATGGCCCGGGCCGAGGGGGCGGAGGCGCGGCTGATGCCGATCGCCCCGGATCGCCCCGAGGCGCTGCGCGAAGCCCTGTCCCGCGCCGCCGATGCCGACGTGATCGTCACGATCGGCGGCGCCTCGGTCGGCGATCATGATCTTGTCGGTCGCGTCACGCAGGAGATGGGCCTCGCCCCCGCCTTCTGGAAAATCGCCATGCGCCCCGGCAAACCGCTGATGGCGGGCCGTCTGGGCGACGCGATCCTGCTGGGCCTACCCGGCAACCCCGTCTCGGCCATCGTCACCGGGCACCTTTTCCTTTTGCCCTTGCTGCGCGCCCTGCAAGGCGACCCCGCCCCCCTTCCCCAGCCGCTGACCGCGACCCTGGCCGCTGATCTCCCGGCCAATGGCCCGCGCACCCATTACATGCGCGCACGCCGGACCGGGCAGGACATCACGCCCTTCGACAAACAGGACAGCGCGCTTCTCACGATCCTGACCGAAGCCAATGCCCTGCTGATCCGCCCGATTTCCGCCCCTCCGGCACAGGCCGGAGAGAGCGTCCCCTACCTACCCCTCTGAGCCTGCCCTTCACCTCGCCCGAAATACTCCCGGGGGTGCGAAGGCCGGCGGCGTCGCGCGACATATCCACAGGCGTACCGCCAAAAGTCTTGACACAAACCGGGAACACGGGCAGAACATTGCGTTAACGATTATGACCAAGACCCAGAAACGGGGGCCGGGCCGATGTTGACGCGCAAACAGCTTGAACTTCTGACCTTCATCAAGACCCGGACCGAGGCGGATGGCGTGCCGCCCTCGTTCGACGAGATGAAAGAGGCGCTGGATCTGCGCTCGAAATCCGGTATCCACCGGCTGATCACCGCGCTGGAAGAGCGCGGCTTCATCCGCCGTCTTGCCCATCGCGCCCGCGCCTTGGAAATCATCAAGCTGCCCGAGGCGATGGAAAAAGCCGCGGGCTTCGCGCCCAAGGTGATCAAGGGCGACAAGGTCGATCCGCCGCGCGACGCAATGCCCGTCACCACCGTCCATGCACTGGAACTGCCGGTGATGGGCCGCATCGCGGCCGGCGTGCCGATCGAGGCGATCTCGGAAGTCTCGCATCATGTCGCGGTGCCCGGCTCTATGCTCTCGGGCCGGGGCAATCACTATGCGCTTGAAGTCAAAGGCGATTCCATGATCGAGGCCGGGATCAACGATGGTGACATCGTGGTGATCCGCGAACAGGACACCGCCGAGAATGGCGATATCATCGTGGCTCTGGTCGAAGATCACGAGGCGACGCTGAAGCGCTTCCGCCGTCGCGGCGGCATGATCGCGCTGGAAGCGGCGAACCCGGCCTATGAAACCCGCGTCTTCCCGGATTATCTGGTGAAGGTTCAGGGTCGCCTTGTCGGGCTGATCCGCAGCTATTGACCGCACGGCGGGGGAACCCCGCCCTACGGCGCCGCCTGGGCCAGTCGCAGCGGCTCTGGCAGCAAGCCTGCGATCAGCGCTGAGTCCATCGGTTTTCCCGACCAGATCCGCCCGCCCTCGCGCGCCGCTTCGACCGTGATTGCCTGTTCGCTGACCCGCAGCGCCAGAGGCCCGGTCTGGGCCAACAGGCGCTGATCGATCACCCGGCATCCTTCCGGCGCCGCGCCCGGCGCAAGCGCCACTGCGATCACCACCAGATCATGCCCGGCGCAGGCAGCAGGCAGCGCCGCCTCGGCCCCCTTGCCCGACAGCGCCACCCCCGTCAGCCCGGCAAAGGCGAATGCGCGCGCGCCTTTCGGCCCGGTGAAACCTGGACGCGCCGCCGCCACCTCCTGCGCGACCAGATCGCCGTCATTCTCCAGCCAGTTCTGCGCGGCAAACCCGCCGCCCTTCGCCGCCGACAAGGCCCGCCCCTCCGGCCCCATCATGCCCAGCAGCCGTCCATCGCCCGAGATCAGCAGATCGGGACGCGCCTCAAGCGGCCAGATCGCCAGAGCCATGATCACGGGTGCCAGCCCAGCCAGCCTTGCCCGGCCGGGCCAAAGGATCAACCACAGCGCGCCCAGAGCCAGCACCGCCAGTACCCCCTGGCCCGGCGCGGCGATGCCGGTGACCGAGCCTTCCATTCCCGCCACCCGATAGGCGACGGCAAGAATCCAGTCGCAGCACAGGCCCATCGCCCAAAGGGGCAGCCCCGCAAGACCAAAGGGCGCCAGCAGCACGGCAAGCGCGCCTAGCGGCATCACCACACCCATCACCGGCACCGTCAGCAGGTTGGCGACGAAACCGTAATCGGTGAAGCGGTTGAAATGCGCCGCCGCGAAGGGTGCGGTCGCGACGCCCGCGATGGCGGAACTGGCGATCAGCGTGAACGCGGGCAGGGTCCAGCGCGGCCAGCGCCCCAGCATCACGCCCCGGTCCAGCGCCTGAAACCCCGCCACCAAAGCCACCGTCGCCGCCATCGACATCTGGAAACCCGGCGCCAGCAATACCTCCGGCTGCCACAAGAGCAGCACCGCCGCCGCCAGCGCCGCCGAGCGCAGCGTGATCGCCCGCCGGTCCAGAAGCACCGCGCCCAGCATCACACAGACCATCACGAAGGCCCGTTCGGTCGCCACATTGGCCCCGGACAGAAGCAGATAGAACAGCGCCACCGCCAGCGACACCACGGCCGAGACCTTCTTGGCGTGAACCCGCACCGCCAGCACCGGAACCGCCGCAATCGCCGTGCGCAGAAGCATGAAAACGAAACCCACGAGGAAAGCGAGATTCATCCCCGAAATCGCCAGAAGATGGGCAAGCGAACTGTCGCGCAGCGCCTCGACCGTGGCCTGGCTTATCCCGGACCGGTCCCCTGTCATCGACCCCGAGGCAAAGGCCCCCGCTTCGCCCGGAATCGCCGCCTTCATATAGGCCGACAGATAGGCGCGCAGCCGCCCGATCCAGGCCTCGCCACGCCCCGGCGGTTCCAGCAGCATGACCGGGTTGCGCGTGTAGCCCACCGCCCCCAATCGCTCGAAATAGGCCATGCGGCGGAAATCGAAGCCTCCCGGCTCGACCGCGCCCTCCGGCGCGGCCAGGGATGCGGTGACCATCACGGTTTCGCCCGGCTGCGGATCATGCATCGGGTCGCCATGAAGCGACACGCGCACCCGCAGCGGTGTGCGGGCGGGAGGCAGGTTTTCCAGCACCACCTGGTCCAGCGTCATCCGCAGCGCATCCGAGCCGGACCGATCGATTTCGATCACCCGGCCCTCGACCGGGCCGAAATAGCGGAAGGTCAGCATGGGCGCGTCCTGCCATTGCGCCCGCAGACCGGCGGCCAGAAACCCAAGCGCCAGCGCCGCCGCAAAGCCGCCCAAGGGCCGCAACAACTCTGCCCCGCGCCGAAGAAGCGCCAGGCCCAGAAGAAAAAGCCCAAGACCCGCGGCATAGGCCGCAATACCCGGCTCATGCGGCCAGCCGAACCAGGTGCCGATGCCGATGCCGATCGCCACGGCGGCAAAGGGGAACAGTTCCCCGCGCGCCGCCTGCACGGCCCGCAACGGCCCCAGCAGCCCCCGTGCGATTTGGTCCACCCCGACCGACACCTTGCCCTTCCCCCCGCCTCCCGTCTAAATGCGCGCCAAGTGCCCCGCGCTTGAACACCGCGCCCCACCATTGCGCCTTGATGCCGTCCGGCCCGCGCCGTTTCGCGCCCCAGCCTGCCGCGTCATGGTTTCCGAAAGGTTAACTTCGTCCATGGCCGCCGAGATCGTCACCCGCTTCGCCCCCTCTCCGACGGGCTATCTTCATATCGGCGGCGCACGAACCGCGCTATTCAACTGGCTCTTCGCCCGCGGCCGCGGCGGGAAATTCCTGCTGCGCATCGAAGATACCGACCGCGAACGTTCCACCCCCGAGGCGACTGCCGCGATCCTGAAAGGTCTCACCTGGCTTGGCCTTGACTGGGATGGCGATGTCGTCAGCCAGTTCGAACGCAAGGACCGCCATGCCGAGGTCGCGCATGAGATGCTGACCCGCGGCACCGCCTATCGCTGCTTCTCGACCGCCGCCGAGATCGAGGCCTTCCGCGAAGCGGAAAAGGCGCGCGGCGTCAGCTATCCGGTCTTCCTGTCGCCCTGGCGCGACGCCGCCCCAGAAACTTATCCCACCGGCGCGCCCTATGTGATCCGCATGAAGGCGCCCCGCAGTGGCGAGACGGTGATCCGCGATCAGGTGCAGGGCGACGTGACCATCCGCAACGAGACCCTGGACGACATGATCGTGCTGCGCTCGGACGGCACGCCGACCTATATGCTGGCCGTCGTGGTTGACGACCATGACATGGGCGTGACTCATGTGATCCGCGGCGACGACCACCTGAACAACGCCGCCCGCCAGCAGATGGTCTATGACGCGATGGGCTGGGCCGTGCCGGTCTGGGCCCATATCCCGCTGATCCACGGCCCAGATGGCAAAAAACTGTCCAAGCGCCATGGCGCGACCGGACTCGAGGAATATCAGGCCATGGGCTACCCGGCAGCGGGGATGCGCAATTATCTGACCCGTCTGGGCTGGGCCAGTGGCGACATGGAGATATTCTCGACCGAAGAGGCGAAGGCTGCCTTCACGCTGGAAGGCATCGGGCGGGCACCGGCGCGGCTGGATTTCAAGAAGTTGGAAAACACTTGTGGCCATCATATCGCGATGATGGGCAATGCTGCACTGCTGCAAGAACTGGAAGCTTTCTTGGCAGAGACCGGCCAACCGGCGCTGACCGCCCCGCAGCGCGATCGCATGTCCATCGCGATGGACGCGCTCAAGGAACGCGCGAAGACTTTCCCGGAACTTATTGAAAAAGCGAGATTTTCGCTGATCGACCGGCCCGTCTCGCGCGATGAGAAAGCCGAAGCTTCGCTCGATACGGTATCCCGTGGTATACTGAAGTCCTTGACGCCGCGCCTGCAAAATGCTCACTGGACGAAAGAGTCGCTAGAACCCATTCTGACCGGAATCGCGGCTGAGAACGGCATTGGATTCGGCAAGCTTGCAGCGCCGCTGCGTGCCGCCCTTGCCGGTCGCAGCGTGACACCTTCGGTCTATGACATGATGCTTGCCATCGGTCGGGACGAAACGATTGCACGGCTGACGGACGCCGCCGCCCACTAGCGCGCGTCCCCGCAGCCTTGCGCCTGCTCCTGGACGGGGGCACGAGATTTGGCCACCGGCCGGACGCCGCGCTGCCGCGCGACCGGCCCAGAACGGGGAATGTGCCTATGTCAAACCGCAAAGCCACCTTGACGCTTGACGGGAAAAACTTCGATCTGCCAGTCATGTCGCCGACCGCAGGGCCGGATGTTCTCGACATCCGCAAGCTCTACGGCGAGGCCGATGTCTTCACCTACGATCCGGGCTTCACTTCGACCGCTTCCTGCGAGTCGACGATCACCTATATCGACGGCGATGTGGGCGAACTGCTCTACCGCGGCTATCCCATCGAACAATTGGCCGAGAAGTCGAGCTATCTGGAATGCTGCTATCTGCTGCTTTACGGCGAGCTGCCGACGCAGGACCAACTGGCCGATTTCTCGGACCGCGTGACCAAGCACACGATGGTGCATGAACAGATGCACTATTTCTTCCGCGGGTTCCGCCGCGATGCCCATCCGATGGCGACGATGGTGGGCGTGGTTGGGGCCATGGCGGCCTTCTATCACGACTCGACCGACATCACCGATCCCTGGCAGCGCGAAGTGGCTGCGATCCGCATGATCGCCAAACTTCCGACCATCGCGGCCATGGCCTACAAATATTCAATCGGCCAGCCCTTCGTCTATCCGAAGAACAGCCTCTCCTATGCCGGCAATTTCCTGAACATGTGCTTCGCCGTCCCGGCCGAGGATTATGTGGTCTCGCCCGTGCTGGAAAAGGCGATGGACCGCATCATGATGCTGCATGCGGATCATGAGCAGAACGCCTCGACCTCGACCGTGCGTCTGGCGGGCTCGTCGGGGGCAAACCCCTTTGCCTGCATCGCCGCCGGCATTGCCTGCCTCTGGGGCCCGGCCCATGGCGGCGCCAACCAGGCCTGCCTGGAAATGCTGCGCGAAATCGGCACGGTCGACCGCATCCCGGAATACATCGAGAAGGCCAAGGACAAGAATTCGGGCTTCCGCCTGATGGGCTTCGGCCATCGCGTCTACAAGAATTTCGACCCGCGCGCCAAGGTGATGAAGGAATCCGCCGACGAGGTGCTGGAGCTGCTGGGGGCCCACAACAACCCGCTGCTCCAGGTCGCCAAGGAGCTGGAGCGGATCGCGCTCTCGGATGAATATTTCATCTCGAAGAAGCTGTATCCGAATGTCGATTTCTACTCGGGCATCATCCTCGAGGCGATGGGCTTCCCCACCTCGATGTTCACGCCGATCTTCGCGATCTCGCGCACCGTGGGCTGGATCTCGCAATGGAAGGAAATGATCGCCGATCCGGCGCTCAAGATCGGCCGTCCGCGCCAGCTCTATGTCGGGCCGGTCAAGCGCGACTATGTCGATCTGCGCCACCGCTGAGGACCTTGCATCGCGATCTCTTGAAGGGCGGCCCTAGGGTCGCCCTTTTCATTTGACTTGCCCTGGCCTGACCGATGGCGCAATCAGGGGCCGAACGGGGCAGGAGCAGGCCATGTCCGAAGGCAAGGGGCGCATCCTCGCGCTGGATCTGGCGCGGACGCTGGCGCTTCTGGGCATGGTGACGTTCCATTTCACCTATGACCTTGATCTGTTCGGCTGGGTGCCGCCCTATACCTCGGTCACGGGCTGGTTCTGGTATCACGCGCGGCTCACCGCCGGCTCTTTCGTCTTCCTCGCCGGGGTGTCGCTTTGGCTTGCCCATGGCGCGGGCATCCGATGGCCCGCCTTCTGGCACCGCTTGGGCAAGATCGTCGCGGCGGCTTGCCTGGTGACCGGCGCCAGCGCGCTGGCCATGCCCGGCACACCGATCTTCTACGGCATCCTGCATTCCATTGCGGTGTCAAGCCTGCTGGGACTGGCTTTCCTGCGCCTGCCTGCGCTGGTCACGCTGGCGGTGGCGGCGGCGATCTTCACCCTGCCCTATGTCTTCAGCCACCCCGCCTTTGGTGGCTGGCTGGTCTGGACCGGGCTCGCCGATTACCGCCCCCTGACCCCCGATTTCGAACCCTTCTTCCCCTGGGCCGCGCCCTTCCTGGCCGGGATCGCGACGGGCCGGGTCCTCCAGCATCTGGGTCTGTGGGACAGGTTGCGCCACTGGCCCGCCGAGACGCCGCTGCTGCGCCGCCTCGCCTGGCCCGGAAAACACACGCTGGCGATCTACCTGATCCACCAGCCGGTGCTGATCGGTCTTGTCTTTGCCGCGACCTGGCTGAGCTACCGGCTCTGACCGTCCAGCGAAGCGATACGCCCGTAAAGCTCTACCCGCCGGTCGCGGAACAGGCCCCAGCTGGCCCGTAGCGCGGCGATGGCGTCAAGATCGACCATCGCCACCAGCACCTCCTCCTCCACGCGCCCCGCCTTTGCCAGCACCGCCCCGGTCTGGTCGGCGATGAAGCTTGAGCCATAGAAGGTCACCTCCGTGCCACCCGGCGCCTCTTCACGCCCGATCCGGTTCGAGGCGATCACCGGCATGATGTTCGCCGCCGCATGGCCGCGCATCACCATCTCCCAATGGCTGGCACTGTCATAGCCGGGGCTGGGCGGCTCCGAGCCGATGGCGGTGGGATAAAGCAGCGCCTCGGCCCCCATCAACGCCATGGACCGCGCCGCTTCGGGGAACCACTGATCCCAGCAGATCGCCACGCCGATGCGGCCGAAGGCGGTGTCCCAGACCTTGAAGCCGGTATCGCCGGGCGAGAAATAGTATTTCTCCTCATAGCCCGGCCCCTGCGGAATATGGCTCTTGCGGTAAATCCCCAGATTGCGCCCATCGGCGTCGATCATGGCGAGGCTGTTGAAATGCGCCTGCCCGGCGCGTTCGAAGAAGGAACAGGGCAACACCACGCCCAGCTCTTTCGCCAGCGCCTGAAAGCGCGCGATCAGCGGATGGCCCTCGGCAGGGCGAGCCAGGGCGAAATACTCGGCCCGTTCCTCGATGCAGAAATAGGGGGCCTCGAACAACTCCTGCACCAGGATGACCTGCGCGCCCCTGGCGGCGGCGGCGCGGATAACCCGTTCGACGGCATCGGCATTGGCGGGAAGATCCCAGGAACAGGCGAACTGGGTGGCGGCGAAGGTGACGGGGCGCATGCGGGACCGGCTCTCTGGTTGACCTCTCGCGGGGCTGCCTGCCCCCCGGCGGCGCCAAGAATATTTGAGCCTGGATGAAGGGGGAAGAGCGGTCTCGGCCTATTCTGCCGGGCGGCCTGCGGCAAGGGTGGCAGGCCAGCGGCGGCGGCCGCGCTGCGGCACGCTTTCATGCAGGCGTTCCGAGCGGTCATGGCCGATCCGGCGGCGGCGGCGATAAAGGAACCACTTGCCCCAGCTCATCCAGGTGCCGACCATCGGCGCCATCGGATCGCAGGGAAAGCGCCCGCGCCAGCCCGTCGGCAGCGCAAGGCCACAGCTTTCGGCCCGGTCGAGCATCCAGGTCAGCGGGATATTCGCCAGGGGCCGCGCCGGATCGAAGCTGCCGATCTGCCCGCCGATATCGCCATGCGCGCCCCGGAACCAGACCTGCTCGACATTGCCCTCCCATCCCGGCGGGCAATCCCACAGGACCGGCGAAAAGACGACCCGCGTCTCGTCCAGCGCCAGGGCATGAAAGCCGTGGCGGATCGAGGCGCCAAGCTGATGAGAGTGAAAGTCATTGCGCTTGTCGGCGAACATCCACAGAAGCGGCAGCCTTATGCCCAGAGCCTTCACCGTATCCCAGACCCCCACCATCTCGACCGGCGCCTCGGCATGGCAGTTTTCCCGCGCGAAGGCCCGCGCGGCATCGCTGCCCGGATTCTGGCGATAGTGACGATAGGCCAGGCGTACATTGCGTTCCAGCGCCGCAGTATGGTGCAGAAGACCCACGCGGTCGATCACCCCGGCAAGGCTGCGCACCGCGAAAGCCCCGCGCGAATAGCCGAACAGGAAGATGCGGTCGCCCTCACGATAGTGGCTGGCCAGATGGCCATAGGCCCGCATGATCAGCCTGTTGATCCCGCGCCCCTGAACGATATCCATGCCGCGCCGCCAGCCCTGCCATTGCAGGCCCGGCTGGTAGTACAGCGTCCGATGCACCTTCGGCCCACCTTCGGCCAGAAGCCTGTAGGTCAGACCGGCATTGGATTCCTGCCCCGGCTCAAGCGAGGACATCGTGCCATCCAGGATGATCACATGATCGACCCGCCCCCGCACCCGCCCCGGCTCCGGCGCAGCCGCAGGTTCGGTCTCAACGACCGGGCGGCGGCGGAACCAGCTGCGGAGACGGTCAAGCAGCACCCTTTGCCTCTTCGATCATCTGCCACAGCCGCAAGGGTGTGAAGGGCATGTCCACGCGGGCGACGCCCAAAGGCGCCAGCGCATCGCGCACCGCGTTCGAAATCGCAGCCAAAGCGCCCACCGTCCCCGCCTCGCCGCAGCCCTTCATGCCCAGCGGGTTGGTTGCGGTGATCGTCGGCAGGGTCGAGAAATCCATGCCCGGCACCTGATCGGCCCGCGGCATCCCGTAATCCATGAAACTGCCGGTCAGGACCTGCCCGGTCTCGTCATAGCGGAAATCCTCGGTCACCGCCTGACCGAAACCCTGGGCAAGCCCCCCTTGCACCTGCCCCTGCACCAGATTTGGCGCGATCAGCGTGCCAAAATCATCGACGACGGTGTAGCGGTCCAGCGTCAAAGCCCCGGTCTCGGGGTCGATCTCCACCTCGCAGAGATGGACGCCATTTGGGAAGGACCGTCCCTCCAGCGTGATCGTGGCGCTTTGATCGCAAAGGTCGGCCCGGCCCCTGTCGCGCGCCAAAGCCGCCGCCTCGGCAAAGCCCGCCTTGCGGTTGGTGCCCGGCGCGGCAAATTCGCCTTCGGCATAGTCGACGCGGTCCGCCCCCCATTCCCCCGCCAGAAAGGCGCGGAACCCCTCGACCATCTGCACGATCGTCTTGCGCGCCGCCGTGCCCTGCACGGTGACCGAGCGCGATCCGCCGGTGCCGCCACCCTTGGGGATGGCGTCGCTGTCGCCCTCGACCACGCGCACCAGATCGACCGGCAGGCCCGTCGCGGCGGCAACCATGCGGGCATAGACCGATTCATGGCCCTGCCCGTTCGACTGCGTGCCGACATAGATCGTCGCCCCGCCATCTGCATCCAAGGTGACGCGCGCGGTTTCCTCGGGCGAGCCGAGAATGGCCTCGATATACTGGCAGGTGCCCAGGCCACGGATCAGGCCGCGGGCTTCGCTGGCCGCCCTGCGCGCGGCAAGACCCGGCAGATCGGCGCGGGCCCGCGCGGCATCCAGAACGCCGGTGAAATCGCCCACGTCGATCACTTCGCCCACCAGCGTCTTGGCCGGGAAGGTCTTCACATGGTTCAGGGCCCGCAGCGTGAAGGGATCGGTGCCCAATTGCCGCGCCGCCTCATCGACCAGGCGCTCGATCGTCATGATCGCTTCGGGGCGCCCGGCACCGCGATAGGCATCGACCGGCGCGGTGTTGGTATAGACCCCGACCGCGTGCAGATGCGCCTTGGGAATGTCATAGACCCCGCACAGCACCTTGGCGAACAGCTCCGACTGAATCTCCTGCCCGAATTGGGAATTATAGGCGCCCAGATTGGAGACGAGGTTAACACGGTAGCCCGTCATGCGGTGGCCCGCGTCAAAGCCCATCTCCACCCGCGCCACCAGGTCGCGCCCGCCATTGTCGGTCAGCATCGCCTCGGTCCGGGTCGAGACCCAGGCCACCGGCCGGCCCAGCATCCGCGCCGCCTGCGCGATCACCACATATTCCGGGTAGCACATCGACTTCATGCCGAAGCCGCCGCCCACATCCGGGGTCGTCACCCGCACATCGGCCTTCTTCAGCCCCAGCATCCGGGCAAGTTCCGCTTTCTGGAACCACACCCCCTGCCCCGAGACGCAAAGATGCAGGCGTTTGCCATCCCATTCCGCCCAGGCCGCCCGCGGCTCCATCGAGGCGGCGGTGACCCGGTTGTGCAGCACCTCCATCGCCACGACGCTGTGGCTGGCCGCCAGCGCCGCCGCCGTGCCCGCAGGATCACCGAGATCATAGGTGAAGGCCAGATTGTCCGCCGCCCCCGGATGGAGCGGCGCCAGCCCCGGCTCCAAAGCCAGAACGGGGTCCAACTCGTCGATCTCGACGATGATCGCTTCTGCCGCATCCATCGCCTGCGCCGCGCTCTCCGCCATCACGCAGGCCAGCGCCTCGCCGACATGGCGCACATGGCCCTCGGCCAGCACCGGGCGCGCCGGCGTGGCGCCGCCCTTCACCACCATGGCCCACATGTCCAGCGTCACGCCCGCCGCGCGCAGGTCCTTGGCCGTCAGCACCGCTGCCACGCCGGGCATGGCGCGCGCTTCGCCTGCCTCCAGCGCCGTGATCGCGCCATGGGCCCGGTCCGAGCGCAGGAACTGCGCCACCAAAGCGCCTTCAGGCACGATGTCGCTGACATAGCGCCCCTTGCCGGTCAGAAACCGCAGATCCTCGCGCCGGGTCAGGTTTTGCGCCTGCCCGAACTTCATGTCGGCCGTCATCGGCGATCCTCGCGTCAAGTCCCGCAAAATGGTTACGCCCCCGGCCGGGTTTGTCCAGCCGGGGGCGCAAGCGCGTCAGCGCCGGTCACGGGTTTGCGAAACGATCAGACCTTGAGGCTGAGAACCGTGGCCATTTGCAGATCGCCAAAGCCGTTGAAGCGGCTGTTGGTGACAACCGAATAGCTGCCCATGCCATGCCAGATCACATAATCGCCCTCGGCGATGTCCGACGGCAGTGGCAGCTCGCCCGGCAGCCGGTCGACCGAGTCGCAGGTCGGGCCAAAGACGATGCGGTTTTCCGGCTTGCCAGTGCGCGGCGTGCCATCGGGTGCAACAACCTGGAAGCGGTCGATCACGCCGATCAGCGGCAGTTCGGTCAGCGTGCCATAGACCCCATCGTTCAGGAACACATGCTCGCCATCGCGCACCGATTTGACGCGCGCCGCCAGGGTGAAGGCATCGCCGCACATCGCCCGGCCCGGTTCGCAGACCAGCAGCGGGCGGTTGTCGCCGAAAGCCTCGGTCGCGACGCGGTCGATCAGGCGGAACGTGTCCTCCAGCGCCGGCACCACCGCATGCAGGCGGTGGTTCGGGAAACCGCCGCCCACATTCAGCCGGGCGATGGTCACGCCCGCCTCGGCCGCGATCTCGGCCGCGGCGCGGATATAGGCTTCCCAGGCATGCGGGTCGGTGCATTGCGTGCCGGGATGGAAGGTCAGCGAGGGGATAAAGCCCGCCTCGGCCACCACTTTCAGCAGGTCATCCGCCAGATCCGCCGTCGCGCCGAACTTGGCGCCGAAATTATAGGCCGCGCCCGCCACCGGCAGCTTGAAGCGCACCGAGATTTCCGTGCCCTCGGCCGGCACCAGTTCGATCAGCTTGTCCAGTTCCGAGCGCGAATCGACCGAGTAGCTCTTCACCCCCCGCGCCACCGCATGCTCGATCTCGTAGCGCGCGCGCACCGGGTTGTTGTAGTGGATCGCCGCATCGGGGGCGAGACGGCGGATCAGGTCGATCTCGAAGGGCGAGGCGCAGTCATAGCCGCGCACGCCCGCCGCGGCGAGGTTTTCCACCATCTCTTCGCCCGGGTTCGACTTGACCGCATAGGTCACCATGCCCGGGAAGCCGTCAATGAAGCGGCGCGCCGCGGCCTGCACCGCCGAAGGCGCGAAGAACAGCACCGGGTTTTCCGGTTGCTGCATCCGCAGAAATTCGGCCGGATTGGTCCAGATCGTCTTTGAGAGTCCCATCAGCTTTGTCCTTTCAGCCAATGAAGACGCTTCGCCCTTCCCTGGCAGTGGGCCGGGCACCAGCGTGGTTTCAAGTAAACCAGGCCAGGTGCGTATGAGCCGCCCTTTTCCTGCAGATAGGATGCGCGATATGTGTGACATCTTCACCGATTAAAACTATATAAATGCCGCGAAACATCGTCATAATGACGAAAAACATGATCAAACTGCAAGGTAGCCGCCATGGATGAACTCGACCGCTCGATCGTGGGCCTGCTTTCGGCGGATGCCCGCATGTCGGTGGCCACCCTGTCGCGACGGCTCAAGGTGGCGCGCTCGACGATTCAGGCCCGACTCGAACGGCTCGAGACCAATGGCGTGATCGCGGGCTATACGCTGAAGCTGGGCGAAGGGGCGCGCGAAGGGCGGCTGCGCGCAAGCGTTCTCTTGTCGATCGAACCCCGCGCCCAGGCCGCGATCCTGACCCGACTGAAAGCCATCGCCGAGATCGAGCGCTGCTTCACCACCTCGGGCCGCTTCGATCTTCTGTTGCAGATCGCCTGCCCGAACACCCAGGTGCTGGACCAGGTGCTGGACCAGATCGGCGCGATGACCGGGGTTAAATCCTCCGAAAGCCTGATCCACCTCTCGACCAAGATCGACCGCGCGGTCTAACCTCTTCTCCCGCGCGATCGGCTTGTCGTCGCCCCTGCCCGGGCATGGAAGATCGACGGGCCAGGCGCGCGCGCGCCCAAAGGATCGGCGGATTCCCCCGCCGCCTTTTGCGCGAATCTGCAACTGGCCCCACCCTGGACCTACCCCAGATACAGGAGCGCCCCCATGGCTTATGTCGACGGCTTCCTCATCCCCGTCCAGAATGTCCGCAAGGACGAATACACCGCCCATGAGGCCAAGTGGTGGCCCTTCTTCCGCGACAAGGGCGCGACCGGGCTTGTCGTCTGTTGGGGCGACGAAGTGTCCCCCGGCGAGCACACCGATTTCCTGCGCGCGGTCGATCTGCAACCGGACGAGACGGTGGTCTTCGCCTGGATGACCTGGCCCGACAAGGCGACCCGCGACAAGGCCTTCGCCGATATGATGTCGGACGAGGCCGAAATGGGCGAAATGCCTTTCGACGGCAAGCGCATGGTCTATGGCGGCTTCGTGCCGGTGCTGACGCGAGGAACCGCGCTCTGACAGCTCAGGGCATGGCGCGGCGCAGGATCGTTCCCAGCGCCGCGTCGCGTTCGCCCTCGGGCAGATCTGCAATCTGCGCCAACCGGCCCGACATCATCAGTTCTGCCAGACCATGCGCGGTGGCCCAGAAGGCCGCGATATCGCCCTCGCGCCCGCCCATCGCCATAACGCCATTGGCAAGATGCATATAGGCGGCGCTTCCGGCGTCGACCAATTCGTCCGAGGACTCGTCGATCCGCCGCGAGGTGAAGATCAGCCGGAACAGCGCCGGGCGCGCACAGGCGAAATCGACATAGCCCAGGCCCGAGGCCATCAGCTTCTCGGCCGCGCCATCGCCCGCCTGCGCCTCGCGCGCGGTCTGGGCGGCGACAAAGGCGCGAAACCCTTCCGCCGCCAATGCTGTCAGCAGCCCGGCCGTGTCGCCGAAATGGTGTTTGGGCGCGGCATGGCTGACACCTGCACGCCGGGCGACCGAGCGCAACGAGAACCCCTCGACCCCGGCCTCGGTCAATTCCGCTTCGGCCGCCGTCAACAGCGCCGCGCGCAGATTGCCATGGTGATAGGGTTTGTCCGCCATGTTCCATGCCTCCTGGCCCCGCGGGCCCAGCCTTGACCACCCATCTTTGCGCCGTCAAGTTTTTTCGCGCACACCGGACATATCCGGTGGCTCCAGGCCGGGAGGCGCCGCCTTTTCAGGCTGCGGCAGGCCTGCCGCGCAGCAGGAACGCCCCCACCGCCGCGGCGCAGCCCGCGCCCGCAAGCCCGATGGCAAGCCAGCGGAACACCCCGGCATCCGACGCTTTGTCGCCACGCGCGAATTCGAACAGCGTCGGCTCTTCCGGCAGGTAGTAAAGCGTCACCTTCTGCCCGACCTGCACCGCGTCATAGCGCGTCTGCCCGACCAGCTCATCCGCGGTCACCGCCTCGCCGGAAGGCGGCGTGAAGCTGACGGTCAGATAGTGGTTCGTGCTGCGCCGCCGGTCGCCGTCGCGGTCGTTCTCCTCCCGCTCGACGATGCGTTTGTCCGTGATCACCGCCTCGATTTCCTGCCCGCCCTCGGCCAGCCGCTGCGCGCTGGCGCCCAGCGATTGCGAGGCCAGCCAGAAGATCACTGCCATTAAAGCGAAGAACCCCGCGACCAGCCCCAGCACCAGCGCAGGCGCCACCTTGATCGAAAGCCCCGATCCCCGCGTGAAACCTCGCCGCATGTCCTGCCCTCCTGTCCACCCGCATCCTGCCCGATCCGTGCCGGAAATCCAGCCTCCCCCTTGGCCTTGGGGCCTGGATTCGCTATGCCCGCGCGGACTGCAAAGGATGACGCCCATGCCGATGGAAAAGACCTTCAACGCCGCCGAGGCCGAAGCCCGCATCTCGAAGACCTGGCTCGAGGCCAAGGCCTTCGCCGCCGGCGCCCATGCCAAGCCCGGCCACCCCGCCTTTTCCATCATGATCCCGCCGCCCAACGTGACCGGCAGCCTGCATATGGGCCATGCCTTCAACAACACGCTGCAAGACATCCTGATCCGCTGGCACCGGATGATGGGCGACGACACGCTCTGGCAACCCGGCACCGACCATGCCGGCATCGCGACCCAGATGGTGACCGAACGCGAGATGGCCCTGTCGCAGGAACCCGCGCGCCGCGAGATGGGGCGCGAGAAATTCCTCGCCCGCGTCTGGCAGCAGAAGGTCAAGTCGCGCGGCACGATCATCGGCCAGTTGCAGCGCCTGGGCGCCTCTGCCGACTGGTCGCGCGAGGCCTTCACCATGTCCGGCGCCCCCGGCGCGCCCGCGGGCGAAGAGGGCAATTTCCACGATGCCGTCATCAAGGTCTTCGTGGACATGTACAACAAGGGCCTGATCTATCGCGGCAAGCGGCTGGTCAACTGGGACCCCCATTTCGAAACCGCCATCTCGGATCTCGAGGTCGAGAACACCGAGGTTCCCGGCCATATGTGGCATTTCAAATACCCGCTCGCGGGCGGCCAGACCTACGAATATGTCGAGCGGGACGCCGAGGGCAATGTCACCCTGCGCGAGACGCGCGATTACATCTCCATCGCCACCACCCGCCCCGAAACCATGCTGGGCGACGGCGCGGTCGCGGTTCACCCGTCGGATGAACGCTACGCGCCAATCGTCGGGAAACTTTGCGAAATCCCGGTCGGCCCGCGCGAGCACCGCCGCTTGATCCCGATCATCACCGACGAATATCCCGATCCCAATTTCGGCTCGGGCGCGGTCAAGATCACCGGCGCGCATGACTTCAACGACTATGCCGTCGCCAAGCGCGCAGGCATCCCCTGTTACCGGCTGATGGACACCCGCGCCCAGATGCGCGCCGACGGCGCCCCCTATGCCGAGGCCGCCGCCGTAGCCCAGGCCGCCTCGCGCGCCTGGCTGATCGCCAAGGGCTACGCGCTCCCCGGCATCGCCGAACAGCCCGTCTCGCTGACGGAATCCGAGGTCGACGCCCTGAACCTCGTGCCCGAAGACCTGCGTGGGCTGGACCGATACGAGGCGCGCAAACGTGTGGTCGAACAGATCACCGCCGAGGGGCTGGCCGTCACCACGCTGAAAAAGACCATCGACAAGGAAACCGGCTCGGAACACCTGGAACTGGTGCCTTACGTCGAGTCGAAGCCGATCATGCAGCCCTTCGGCGACCGCTCGAAAGTGGTCATCGAGCCGATGCTGACCGACCAATGGTTCGTTGACACTGCCAAGATCGTCGAACCGGCGCTGGAGGCCGTTCGCACCGGCAAGACCAAGATCATCCCGGCAAGCGGCGAGAAGACCTATTACCACTGGCTGGAGAATATCGAGCCCTGGTGCATCAGCCGCCAGCTGTGGTGGGGGCACCAGATCCCGGTCTGGTATGGGCCGAATTACGATGCCGAGACCATCGAGGGTTTTGCCGCGGACGTGAAGATGCAACGAGGCCAAGTTGATTGGTTTTGTGATCGTATTGCGAATGGGAAGGCCTTCGTCGGCGCAAGTCGGGAGGATGCAGAGGCAGCAGCACGTCTCTATTACGGCGCAAATACAGAGTTTCGTTATGCAGAACTCGAAGAAGAAACCGATGGCGGCGTCGCGAAGTCACTTAAACTGAAACTCGACGCATCGGGTGACACGCCGCACGTTCTGGTCGAACTTCGCCGCGACCCCGACGTCCTCGACACCTGGTTCTCCTCCGGCCTCTGGCCCATCGGTACGCTGGGCTGGCCCGACCAGACCGAGGCGCTGCAGAAATACTTCCCGACCTCGGTCCTCGTCACCGGGCAGGACATCCTGTTCTTCTGGGTCGCCCGGATGATGATGATGCAGCTGGCCGTGGTGGGTGACATCCCCTTCCACACCGTCTACCTGCATGGCCTTGTCCGCGACGCCAAGGGCAAGAAGATGTCGAAGTCGCTCGGCAACGTCATCGACCCCTTGGAGATCATCGACGAATACGGCGCCGATGCGCTGCGTTTCGCCAATGCCGCCATGGCGACGCTGGGCGGCGTCTTGAAACTCGACACAGCTCGCATCGCCGGCTACCGCAATTTCGGCACCAAGCTGTGGAACGCCTGCCGCTTTGCCGAGATGAACGGCGTGTGGGACGGCCACGCCACCCAATCCGCCCCGCCGCAGCCCAAGGCCACGGCGAACCGCTGGATCATCGGCGAAACCGCCCGCGCCCTGGCCGAGGTCAACGCGGCGATGCAGGATTTCCGCTTCGACCAGGCGGCGGATGCGCTGTACAAATTCGTCTGGGGCAAGGTCTGCGACTGGTATGTCGAATTCGCCAAGCCCCTGTTCGATGGCGAAGACGCCGCCGAAACCCGGGCGACCATGGCCTGGGTCCTCGACCAGTCGATGATCCTGCTGCACCCGTTCATGCCCTTCATCACCGAAGAGCTGTGGGGCACGACCGGCGCCCGCGCCTCGCTCCTCGTCCATGCCGACTGGCCCACCTACGGCCTCGACCTGATCGATCCGGCGGCGCAATCCGAAATGGGCTTCGTCACCGCGCTGATCGACGAGATCCGCTCGGCCCGCGCCCAGGTTCATGTTCCGGTCGGCCTCAAGATCGACCTGATCGCCATCGACCTTCCCGAAGCCGCCCGCGCGGCTTGGGAGAGGAACGAGGCGCTGATCCGCCGCCTCGCCCGCATCGACAGTTTCAGCGAAGGCGCCGCCCCGAAAGGCGCCATCGCGCTGACGGTCGAGGGCGCAAGCTTTGCCATTCCCCTTCAGGGCCTGATCGACGTGGCCGAGGAAAAGGCCCGCCTGCAAAAGGCGCGCGACAAGCTCGCCAAGGAAATCGGCGGGCTGAAGGGGCGTCTCAACAACCCCAACTTCGCCAAATCCGCGCCGGAAGATGTGGTGATGGAGGCCCAGTCCAACCTTGAAGCCCGCGAGGACGAGGCGGCCAAGATCGAAGCCGCCCTCAAGCGCCTCGCCGACCTCGCCTGAGGCGGCGACCTGATCCGCAGGGCAGGACGCGCGGCCAGACGCGCCCTGCCCGCTTCATCTGGACGAAAATATGCCGGGGCGCGCGCAGCGGGGGGAAGCGCCCCCCTTGCCCTTCCGCGGACCGAGGCGCATCTTCTGTCCGAAAGGGGCAAGCAGATGTCCTGGCTCTCCCGCCTCGCCGAACGCCAGATTCAGAAAGCCCGCCTCAAGGGTCAGCTCCAGGGCCTTGAAGGCGAAGGCAAACCCCTGCCCGACCGCCCCGGCGATGCTTTCGTCTCTGCGGGCGATGCGGTCGGCTTCCGTATCATGGCGCAGGCGGGCGTCCTGCCCGAAGAGATCACCCTCAAGAAACAGGCCGCCGCGCAGCGCGCCCATCTTGCCACCCTGACCGACGCGGCCGCGCGGAAAGAGGCCATGGCCAGGCTCGCCCAGATCGAGATGCGGCAGGCTATCGCCGAAGAATCCCGCCGCAAGTTTCTCGGATAGTCCACCATGCCCCGGCTCTGCCGCGCCCTGCTGATCGCCCTCTGCCTTGGCCTGCCGCTTGCCTCCTGCGCGGGCCTGTCGCCCTGGGGCGGCTATCGCCAGGGTTTCTGAGGCGGGAATTTCTTTACAGATCGTAAATTCCAGATCGCAAGCTATTGATCTTGCTTGCCCACCCGAATGTCCCTGCGTGAGACACCCCTTGCGCCCGGCCCGTCCCTGGCCGTAACTCTGCCCATCATGACGCGCTTTCTCACCCCCCATGCCAC
Organism: Neotabrizicola paludis; assembly: GCF_044142105.1. Taxonomy (NCBI): domain Bacteria; kingdom Pseudomonadati; phylum Pseudomonadota; class Alphaproteobacteria; order Rhodobacterales; family Paracoccaceae; genus Neotabrizicola; species Neotabrizicola paludis. The sequence continues at coordinate 152,933 of NZ_JBGTYM010000001.1, read as the reverse complement.
CGCCCTGCCCTCGACCGTGCCCTTCACCGGCCCCGAGACGTTGGAACGCCAGTCAGGCCGCCCCTTCCGCGCCCGGCTTGGCGCCAATGAATCGCTGTTCGGCCCCTCGCCCAAGGCAATCGCCGCCATGGAACTGGCGGCGGCACAGGTCTGGCAATATGCCGACCCCGAAAGCCATGATCTCAAAGCGGCGCTGGCCGCCCATCACGGCTGCACGCCGGCCCATATCACCGTCGGCGGCGGGATCGACACGCTGTTCGGCACGCTCTGCCGCCTGACGCTTGACCCCGGCACCGCCGTCGTCACCAGCCTGGGCGCCTATCCGACCTTCAACTTCCACGTCGCGGGCTGCGGCGGCGCGCTGACCCGCGTGCCCTACAAGGCCAATCACGAAGACCCGGAAAGCCTGCTCGACGCCGCCCGCCAGACCAAGGCGCGGCTGATCTACCTGGCCAATCCCGACAATCCGATGGGCAGCCACCACCCCGGCCGGGTCATCGAGGATATGGTCGCCAACCTTCCCGACCACAGCCTGCTGGTGCTGGACGAGGCCTATTCCGACCTCGCCCCGCCGGATGCCGTGCCGCAGATTTCCCCCGACCACCCGCAGGTCATCCGCTTCCGCACCTTCTCGAAAGGCTATGGCATGGCCGGCGCCCGCATCGGCTATGCCCTGACCAACCCCGAGCTTGCCAAGGCTTTCGACAAGCTGCGCGACCATTTCGGCCTTGGCCGCATCGGGCAGATCGGTGCCCTGGCGGCGCTGGCGGATCAGGACTGGCTTGCCCATGTGAAGGCCCGGGTCATCCGCGCACGCGACCGCATCGCCGCCATCGCCCGGACGAATGGCCTCGAGGCCCTGCCCTCGGCCACCAATTTCGTCAGCGTCGATTGCGGCCGCGACGGCAGTTTCGCCCGCCGCGTCCTGGCCGAATGCCAGGACCGCGGCCTGTTCATCCGCATGCCCGGCGTGGCCCCGCTCGACCGTTGTATCCGCATCTCGACCGGGCCGGAGGCCGCGCTCGATGTGGTGGAAGAGGTGCTGCCGCAGGCCCTCAGGGCCGCGGCAGGCTGATCACTCGGCCGCCAGTTCCGGCTTGACCGGCCCGACCGGCGGCGCCAGCCCGGCGGGCTGTTCTGCCGCGCCCAGCCGCAGGGGCGGCACCGCGGGCGCCGCCTCCGGCTCGATCACGCTGCGCACGAAAGGCACGCTTTCGGCCATCACGCTGGGCATCGCAGCCTCGGTTCCCAGCACCCGGCGGAACACCAGCATGTTCTGGAAACTGGTCTTCACCCCGCCGGTCAGGCCCGCCCGCTCGTCGCAAGGCAGCACATCGGCCCGGACATAGTCCCAGCCCTCGGCCCCCATCTGGTTCATCAGCGTGGTCAGCGCCAGAGCGAACCGCTCCTCGGTGGTCTTGGCCCCCCGCGCCTTCTCGCCCCGGCGCGGCGCCGGGATGACCTTGAATTCATATCGCTGCATCTGGGTCTCCACCGATCCGGGCGGCACCATAACGGGATTCGCGCAACAGGCGCAAATGGACAAAGCGTGACCGACCGGCCTCGACCGGCGGTGCCTTGCCAAGCCCCCTTTCCCCTCACCGCGCTTCCGGCGCAGGATCGCCGGGCAAGATTCTGCGACAAGCGAAGGGGGAACCATGCCGACCGGCTTTTACCATGACGAGCGCTGCATGTGGCATTCGGGCGGCGAGCATGTGCTTTACCTGCCGCTTCAGCCCTGGCTGCAACCGCTGGCCTCGGGCGGCTATGCCGAAAGCCCCGAAACCAAGCGACGCCTGCGCAATCTGGTCGAGGTCTCTGGCCTGCTTGACCATCTGGCCCCGCGCAGCGCGCCCGCCGCGACCCGCGCCGATCTGGAAAGCATCCACCCCGCGGCCTATCTGGACCGATTCAAGGCCCTGTCCGACCAGCGCGGCGGCGACATGGGCGAGGAGGCCACCTTCTCGCATGGCGGATACGAGATCGCGGCGCTATCGGCGGGCCTTGCCAAAGCCGCGCTCTCCGACACCTGGCACCGCCGCGTCGACAATGCCTATGCCCTGTCGCGTCCGCCGGGTCATCACTGCCTGCCCGATCGCGGCATGGGCTTTTGTCTTCTGGCCAATATTCCCGTCGCGCTCGAGGCGCTTCGCGCCGAGGCGGGCCCGCTGCGCGCCGCGATCATCGACTGGGATGTCCATCACGGCAACGGCACCGAAGCGATCTACTATGACCGCGCCGACACTCTGACCATCTCGCTGCATCAGGAACGCTGCTACCCGAGTGACACCGGCGCCGCCGATGCCCTGGGCAAAGGTGCGGGGCTGGGCTTCAATCTCAACGTGCCCCTTCTGCCCGGCGGTGGCCACCGCGCCTATCTGGATGCGATGGAGCTGCTGGTCCTGCCCGCGCTGCACGACTTCCGGCCCGAGATCATCATCATCGCCTGCGGTCTCGATGCCAATGCCATGGACCCGCTGGCCCGGATGCAGGCCCATGCCGGAACCTATCGCGAGATGACGCGCATGTTGATGGAGGTGGCAGCGACCCATGCCCAGGGTCGTCTCGTCGCGGTTCATGAAGGCGGCTATTCCGAGGCCCAGGTCCCCTTCTGCGGCCTCGCCGTGATCGAGACCCTGGCTGGGCAGCGCACCAAGGTCATCGACCCGTTTCAGACCCTGATCGAAGCCGGCCAGCCCGCCGAGGATTTCGTGGCCTTCCAGCGCGCGCGCCTGTCGGCGCAAAACCGCAAGCCCAAGACCTTCCCCTTCGACGGCGTCTGACCGCCACCGCCCTCATCTTGGCAAAACGCCCCGGGCGGAGGCGAAGCCGGGGGCAAAGCCCCCGACGCCCGAGACCGGGGTGCCTTAAAGGCCGAGCTTCTTCATCACCAGATCATTGACGGCCGCCGGGGCCGCCTTGCCGCCCGTCGCCTTCATCACCTGGCCGACGAACCAGCCCGCCAGCTTCGGATTGGCCTTGGCCTTTTCGACCTGGGCCGGGTTCGCCGCGATGATCTCATCCACCGCCGCCTCGATGGCGCCCGTGTCGGTGACCTGTTTCATCCCGCGCGCTTCGACGATCTCTGCCGGATCGCCGCCCTCGGTCCACAGGATCTCGAACAGATCCTTGGCGATCTTACCCGAAATGACTTCCGAAACGATTAGATCCACTATTCCAGCGAGTTGAGCGCTCGTCAGTGGGCTTTGCACTATTTCAAGGCCTTCTTTCTTGAGGCGTCCGAATAACTCATTGATTACCCAGTTGGCCGAGAGCTGTGCAGCGCGAGCCAAGATTGCGGAAACGGTCTCAATCTTTTCAGTGCCTGAGACGGAAACCCCAATAACTATGGGCTTGTTTTCGAGTTTGCCGTGGGCCTGACTAACTGCGTCCTCGAAGAAGGCGGCCGAATCCAGTTCCGCCGTCAGGACCGAGGCGTCGTAATCCGTCAGCCCGAAGGTGGCCATGAAGCGCGCCTTCTTGGCATCGGGCAGTTCCGGCATGGTCGCGGCGATATGGTCGACCCACTCCTGCTCGATCTCCAGCGGCAGCAGATCGGGATCGGGGAAGTAGCGGTAATCATGCGCCTCTTCCTTCGACCGCATCGACCGCGTCTCGTTCTTGTCCGGGTCGTAGAGCCGCGTCTCCTGCACGATCGCCCCGCCATCTTCCAGAATGGCGATCTGGCGCCGCGCCTCATAGTCGATCGCCGCCTGGATGAAGCGCATCGAGTTCATGTTCTTGATCTCGCAGCGCGTGCCGAGATGGCTGAAATCCTGCGTCTCCTGATAGCGCTCATAGGCGCCGGGCTTGCAGACCGAGACGTTCACGTCGGCCCGCAGGTTGCCATTCTGCATATTGCCGTCGCAAGTGCCGAGATAGCGCAGGATCTGGCGCAGCTTGGCCACATAGGCCGCCGCCTCTTCCGGCCCGCGCAGATCGGGGCGCGAGACGATTTCCATCAGCGCCACGCCGGTGCGGTTGAAATCGACGAAGGACAGGTTGGGGTCGATGTCATGAATCGACTTGCCGGCATCCTGTTCCAGATGGATGCGCTCGATCCGCACGCGGCGCGCGACGCCGGGCGCCATTTCCACGATCACTTCGCCTTCGCCCACGATCGGGTGATAGAGCTGCGAAATCTGATAGCCCTGCGGCAGGTCAGGGTAGAAATAATTCTTGCGGTCAAAGGCCGAGACCAGGTTGATCGCGGCTTTCAGCCCCAGCCCGGTGCGCACGGCCTGCTCGACGCAGAACTCGTTGATCACCGGCAGCATGCCCGGCATGGCGGCATCAACGAAGGCGACATTGGTGTTCGGCTCAGCCCCGAAACTTGTCGAAGCGCCCGAGAACAGCTTGGCGTTCGACGCGACCTGGGCATGGATTTCCATCCCGATCACCAGTTCCCAATCGGATTTGGCCCCGGCAATGACCTTGGGCTTCGGCAGCGTATAGGACAGATCGAGCATGGCACCCCTTGCGGCACTCGGGCGATGATCCCCTGCGTTTAGGCCGCATGGCGGCGCGGGGCAAGAGGGGGGCGGTTCCGTCGTCCCGGCTCAGGTCTCCACGGGCCGCGCCTCGATCCCTTCCGACCCCAGATGGATCAGGTCGCCCCGTGCCAGGGCCTGGCTGAAGATCTCGCCCAGCGCCCAATGGATCAGGTCAGTGCCACCTTTCCAGGCCGGCAGGTGGAACTCGCGCAGATTGTCGGTCAGGTGATCGGCCAAAACCTCCATCACCATGCGCTGGCGCAGCGATCCCGGCGCCTCCTCGGTCAGCGTGCGGCCCAGCGCCGCCATGGCCCCGGCCGCGATATTGGCGCGATACTGGCAGCCGGTGGCGTGGAAATAATCCAGCAGCCCGCTCAGATAGAGGCCGTGATCGGCCCCCGGGGGCAACTCGCCCAGCACCTCGGCCGCCGCCATGTTCAGCACGGCATAGGCCGCACCGCCCGCCACATCCTCGGTCCGCCGCGCCGCCGCGCGCGCCTCGGCATCGAACCCCTCCAGGCTGCCATACCACATCGGCAGAAGATGCGGGCCATGGGCGGCATGCGGCTCGGGACAGGTCGGATCCAGATCGGACCAATCCTCATACCAGTCGCGGCACAGCCTCTCGCCATCTTCAAGCCCGCGCAGAAGCTGATAGCGCGTGGCGGCCAGCAGCGGCGAGTTTTCGGCAATCGGATCGAACGGGTCCAACACCGCCTCTGCCATCGCGACATGGCTCAGATAGCCCTGCCAGGGTACATGGCCCGGCCCGCCTTCGGCCGCGACCGAGCGGCGGGCAAGCCCAAGCTCAAGATGCGCCTGTGCGACGATCAGCGCCGCGCCATAGCCATCGCCCTGCGCCGCTGCCATCTGTTCCAGCCGGGCAAGCTCTGCCTCGGCCCCCGCCATGTCCCGCGCCGCGATGGCCTGCGTCAAAGCCGCCCTTGCCCCTTCCGCAGCCAGCGTCGCAAGGCGCCGTCCGCCCGGCGCGGCCGAACGCGACTGATCGGCCGCGACCAGCGCGCCCAGAAGCGCCGCCCAGTCGCCCCGCGCGGCCTGCGCCGCATAGGCACCGGCCATGTCGCGCCAGATCGACACTTCCGGCGCTTCGGCCAGAACCGGCACATGCAGCCGCGCCGAAAGCGGCAATGCCGCCTGTTCCAGCGCCGCGGCCCGCGCCTCGGTCCGGCCTGCCCTGCGCGCGATCTTGCCGATGCGATGGGCAAGATCCCGCGCGGGCCGGACCAGGCGAGTCGCCATATGAGCAGACTTGGGTGTAGGAGCCATGGCTGTTGCAAGATTTCTGGACTGCTGAGGCTCTTCGATGCTCTCGAAAAAAGGCGAATTGATGAAAATGCGACGGAATTCGCGGATGAGCCCTCGGCTCGTGCCCCGCCTCCGTCGTCTCGCCACCCTGGCCGCCCTGCCCGTCATGGCAGGCTGCGTCGCGCCTGACATGCAGTCGGATGCGCTGAATTTCCTCACGCCGCCGCCGATGCGCTGGGACCACCGGCCCGAGGCGACACACTGGACCAGCTCCGCGCTGGTTGCCGTGGCCGCCGAGGATGACGTGCTGGCGAACCGCGTGCCGCGCGACATCACCGCCTGGTGCCCCGGCTATAAAGACGCCTCGCTCAACGAACGCCGCGCCTTCTGGGTCGGGCTGATGTCAGCGCTGGCCAAGCATGAAAGCACCTGGAACCCGCGCGCCTCGGGCGGCGGCGGGCGCTGGATCGGCCTCTTGCAGATCGCCCCCGGCACGGCGCGCGGCCATGATTGCGACGCAAGCTCGGCAGGCGCGCTCAAGGACGGTTCGGCCAACCTGACCTGCGCCGTGGCCATCCTGTCGCAGGATGTCGCCCGTGACGGTCTGGTCGCCGGCAATGGCAAGCACGGCCTGGGACGCGACTGGGCGCCCTTCCGCGCCAGCGGCAAACGCGCCGAAATGGCGAAATGGACCTCGTCGCAGCCCTATTGTCAGGCCGGCTGAGCACGAGCCTGCGCTTCGCGCCACAGGCACCGCGCCGCCTCCGCCGGTTCTCGTCGAAAACCGGCGGTCCGCTTGCGCCTCAGCCCGCCGCCAGCATCCGCCCTGCCATCTCCGACAGGTCGCGCGACAGGCCGGGCGTGCCGAGGATGCGCTGCAATTCGCCCTTCACCCGCGCCTGCCGCCCGGCGTCATAGCGCGGCCAGGTCTCGAACGCCGTCGACATCCGCGCCGCGGTCTGCGGGTTCAGGGGATCAAGCTTGATCAGCCAGTCCGCCACCAGCCGGTAGCCCGCGCCCGACGCGGCATGGAAACCGGCGTGATTGCCTGACAAGGCCCCGATCACGGCGCGGAAGCGGTTGGGGTTCTTCCAGTCAAAGGCCGGATGCGATGTCAGCCGTTCGGTCACTGCCGCCGCCCAGTCGGGCGTGGCCAGCGCGATCTGCAACGCGAACCATTTGTCCATCACATTGGCATCGCCCGCCCAGCGCCCGGCGAAGCGCGCGACCTCCGCCTCGCCTTGCCCGATGTCCAGCAGCGCGGCCAGCGCGCCCACTTCCTCGGTCATGTTGTTGGCCGCGGCAAAGACCTGCCTGGCCGCCGCGCCGCCATCGAGCTTCGACAGGATCTGCAAGGCCACGACCCGCAGGGCCCGCCGCCCCGCCGCCTTCGCATCGGGGGTGAAGGGCCCCTTGTCCGCCAGACGGTCCATCAGCCCAGGCAGGCCCGGCGCCAGCCGCCGCGCCAGCGCCTCGCCCGCCCGCCGCCGCACCGCCCAGATCGCGTCGGGATCGGGCACCATGCCCGCGCCCTGCAAGGTTTGCGCCATATCGTCATCCGAGGGCAGCCGCAGCGCCAGCGCCCGGAAAGCCGGGTCAAGGCTTTCGTCGAAGGCCACCTGCGCCAGGGCCTCCAGCCAGTCCGATCCCGGCTCACCCCCGTCACGCACCATCCGCCCCAGCACATCCTTGGCCAGCGCGCGCCCCGCCTCCCATTTGTTGAACGGATCAGTGTCATGGGCCAGCAGGAAGGCCCGTTCCCCGGCGCCGACCTCGCGCTCCAGCACCACCGGCGCCGAAAAGCCGCGCAGGATCGACGGCACCGGCTTTGCCGCCAGCCCCTCGAAGCGGAAGCTCTGCTTCGCCTCTGTCAGTTCCAGCACCGTGGTCGGCACCACCTCGTCGCCATTGGGGTTCAACAGCCCCACCGCTACAGGAATGACCTTGGGGTCCTTGTGGTCCTGCCCCGGCGTCGGCGGGTTCACCTGTTCCAGATGCAGCGTATAGGTGCCATCCGCCCAGTCGTCGCTGACCTTCAGCCGCGGCGTCCCGGCCTGGGAATACCAGCGCTTGAACTGCGCCAGATCGCGCCCGGTCGCATCCTCGAAGACCTTGAGCCAGTCCTCGATCGTCGCCGCCTGCCCGTCATGGCGGGCGAAATACAGATCCAGCGCGCGGGCATAGCCGTCATCACCGACAAGGCGCTTGAGCATGCCGATCACCTCGGCGCCCTTTTCGTAGACCGTCGCCGTGTAGAAATTGTTGATCTCGACGAAGCTCTCCGGCCGGACGGGGTGCGCAAGCGGCCCTTGATCCTCGCGGAACTGCCGCGCCCGCAAGGTCAGCACATCCTCGATCCGCTTTACCGCCGCCGACCGCATGTCGCCGGAAAACTGCTGGTCGCGGAAAACCGTCAGCCCTTCCTTCAGGCACAGCTGGAACCAGTCGCGGCAGGTGATGCGGTTGCCGGTCCAGTTGTGGAAATATTCATGCGCGATGATCGCTTCGATCCGGGCGAAATCCTCGTCCGTCGCGGTTTCGGGGCTGGCCAGGACATATCTCGAGTTGAAGATGTTCAGCCCCTTGTTCTCCATCGCGCCCATGTTGAAATCATCGACCGCGACGATGTTGAACACGTCCAGATCATATTCCCGGCCATAGACCTCTTCGTCCCAGCGCATCGAGCGGATCAGGCTGTCCATCGCATAGGCGCAGCGGTCCTGGTCGCCGGGCCGCACCCAGATGCCCAGATCGACCGCCCGCCCCGAGGCGGTGGTGAAAGGCGCGTGATGCGCCACCAGATCGCCCGCGACCAGCGCGAACAGATAGGCGGGCTTCGGCCAGGGATCGTCCCATTCCGCCCAGCCCTCGCCGGTGGCGACCGGATTGCCGTTCGAAAGCAGGACCGGCAGGTCCGACTCGATCCGCACCTTGAACGGCGCCATCACATCGGGCCGGTCGGGGTAATAGGTGATCTTGCGAAACCCCTGCGCCTCGCATTGCGTGCAATACATGCCCCTCGACATATACAGGCCTTCCAGCGCTGTATTCGCCTCGGGCGAAATCTCGACCAGGGTCTCCAGCACGAAAGGCGCCTCGGGCAGCAGTTCCGCCGGGATCGACAGGCCGTTCTCCTCGGGCGTCAGGTCCAGAAGCGCGCCGTCCAGCCGCACCGAGACCAGCCGCAATTCCTCGCCATCCAGCCACAGGTGATGCCGGCCCCGCGCCTCGGGATTCGGCCGCAGATGCAGCCGCGCCGCCACCCGTGTTGCGCGCGGATCCAGCCGGAAGCTCAACTCCACCCGGTCGACGATATGCGAGAAAGGCCGGTAATCGGCCAGATAGACGGTGCGGGGATCGGACATGACAGGCTCCGGCAAGGTTCCCCGGCAGGCTAGGCCCATGGGGCGCAGGCGCAAGGGGGCGCTCACGCGGCGGGCCGCGCCCCGCCCAGCCGCCGCGCCAGCGCAGGCAGGCCCAGCGCCGAGGCCGAGGCAAAACCCGCCCCCGCCACAAAGGTGGCCTGCGCGCCATAGGCCTGCCACAGCGCCCCCGCGATCACGCTGGCCAGCAGAAGCGCCACTCCGGTCACCAGATTGTACAGGCCAAAGGCGGTGCCGCGCAGCTCGGCGGGCACACTTTCGGCCACCAGCGCGGCCAAAAGGCCCTGGGTGAACCCCATATGCAGCCCCCAGATCACCACGCCCAAGGCCAGCCCCCACAGCCCCCCGGCAAAGGCCAGCACAAGGTCCGCCAGCACCAGAAGCCCCAGCCCCAACGCCAGCAGCGCCACCTTGCCGCCCCGGTCCGACACCACGCCCACCGGCCAGGCGGTCAGCGCATAGGCGATGTTCATCGCCACCAGCACCAAGGGCAGCAGCATCAGCGCCAGCCCCGCCTCTTGCGCCCGCAGGATGAGGAACGCCTCGGAAAACCGCGCCAGCGTGAACAGGGACGCCACCAGCACGACCAGCCAATAGCGCCCGCCCAGAAGCCCCAGCTCTGCCCGCGCCAAGGGGTTGCGCACCCTGCGGCGGCCCGCCGGGCGCGGCGGCTCGGACACGGCGAAAAGGATCAGCGCGAAGGACAGCAGGGCCGGGATCACCGCCACCCAGAAGACCGACCGGAAGTCATTGGCGAAGACCCACATCAGCCCGATCGCCACGAGCGGCCCCAGAAAGGCCCCGACCGTATCCAGCGATTGCCGCAGGCCGAACGCCGTGCCCCGCCGTCCGTCGGGCGCCAGATCAGCGACAAGCGCATCGCGCGGCGCGCCGCGAATGCCCTTGCCCACCCGGTCCACGAACCGCGCCGCCACGACCCAACCCAGCGACGGGGCGAGCGGAAACACCGGCTTGGTCAGGGCCGCAAGGCCATAGCCCAGCGCCGCCAGCCCCTTCCTCCGCCCCAGCCAATCAGACAGCGCGCCGGAAAACACCTTGGTGATCGCCGCCGTCGCCTCGGCAATGCCCTCGATCACCCCCACGGCCAATGCGCTGGCGCCAAGGCCCAGCGTCAGATAGGCGGGCAGAAGGGCATGGATCATCTCGGACGAGACATCCATCAGCATGGACACGAAGCCCAAGGCCCAGATCCCCGCTGGAAGCCCGCGCCAGCCGCCCCGCCCTGCCATCTTCACAACCTCCACGCGGAACGACGCGCGCCGGCCGGACCAGGCGGCTCAGAAGCGGGAACCGGCCCGCCGGAGGAGAAGACGCGGCGGCTAATCCGCGCCCACTAGTCCGCTCCCACGAACCGCGCCAGCTTGCCCAGCGTCTGATAGCCCAGTTCCACCGCGCCAAAGCCCTTGGCTTCCTCATATTCCTTGGCTGTCACGAAGACCATGCCCAGCGTCACTTTCGTCCCCTCCGGCACCGGCTCGAACGTGGCCCAGGCATCGGCATGTTTGGGGCCATTCTCACCCCAGTGCAGCGTGTATTCCAGCCGGTGCTCGGCCCGCACCACGCCGTATTTGTGGTGATTGGGGAAGACCGTTCCATCCGGACCGATCATGTCGAAAACCCATTCGCCGCCTTCTCGCAGGTCGATCCGGCTTGTCCGGCAGGAAAACCCGTCCGGCCCCCACCATTGCGGCAGGGTCTTGGGGTTCATCCAGGCCCCCCAGACCACCGAGACCGGCGCCCGGATCACCCGCTCCAAAAGCATCGTGCGGTCCGACATGTCCTGGGTGCGGCTCATTTCATCAGCCCCTGCGCATATTCTTCAAGCTGCGTCACCACCGTGCCCCAGCCTTCGTAAAAGCCCATCGCCTTGTGGCTCTCGGCGGTTTCCGCCGTGCGGTGCCGCGCCACGGCGACATAGCGGGTGCGGCCATTGCCCAGATCCTCGAAGGTCAGGATCGCGGTCATGAAGGGATCGGGCTTGGGCTTCCATCCTTCGGTATAGGCATCGGTGAAGACAAGCCGCTCGTTCGGCACGACTTCCAGATAGACGCCGTTATTCTCCATCAGATTGCCCTCCACCTCGAACGTGGTGTTGCAGGCCCCGCCGGGGCGAACATCCAGATGGCATTCGGTCACCCGATGCGGCTTGGGCACGAACCAGTGGACCAGATGCTCCGGCGTGGTCCAGCACATATACAGTATCTCGCGCGGGGCCTCGATCTCGCGCTCCAGGATCAGGTCCAGAGTCGGGTCGTAATCGGTCAGCCACGCCGGAATCGCGGCAGCGCCTTGGGTCGCTTCGGTCATTCTTCCATTCCTTCAATGAAGTTATCCGTCACAGCCGCGCCACCAGCGCCGCAAGTTGTTCTGCCGTCAGCTGCCAGCCCGCCTCGAAGCCCGAGGCGCGGTTCTCGTCGCAATCCCGGGCCGAGCGGTGCCGCGCGACCGAGATCTGGCGCGTTCCCGCCCCTTCGGGCGCCAGCGTCACCACCGCCGTGAACGAAGGGCCAAGCGAGGTGTCGGGCAGGTCGAACGGCGCGAAATCGCCGTCCATGAGATCAGTGAAGACCAGCCGCCGCGCCGGCTCGGCCACCAGGAAACTGCCGGTGACCGGAAAGGACTGTCCCTCGGGCCCCGTCGCCGTCATCGCAAAGCGCCCGCCCGGCCAGGCCTCAAGCACCAGATCGCGCGCTTGCCAGGGCTTCGGCAGGTACCATTCGGCGAAAAGCCCGGGCTCGGTCCAGCAGCGCCAGACCAAGGCGGGTGGCGCGGGCAGCAGCCGCGACATCAGGATGTCCCGCTCAGGATCAATCTTCATCACCCCGTTCCTTCATCAGCTGCATCACATAATCCTCCAGCCGGTCCAGCCGCCCCTCCCAGAGAACGCGCTGCTCTTCCAGCCAGTTCCGCACCGGCACCAGGGCCTGCGGCACCAGCGCGCAGGACCGCACCCTGCCGTCCTTACTGGTCCAGATCAGCCCCGCCGCCTCCAGAACCTCGAGATGCCGCATCACCGTAGGCAGGCGCAGCCCCGTGGGGCGGGCAAGCGCGCTTACCGCCATGGGGCCCTGGGCAAGCTGGGCAAGAATCGCACGCCGCGTCGGATCGGACAGCGCCTGGAACAGCAGGGAAAGGTCGGGATCATGTTTAGCCATGCGGCTAACCAATCACCTCGCCTCCAGACCCGCAAGCAAAAACTTAGCCGATCAGCAAAGTAATGCAATCTTCGCGAAACCAAGAAAAGTGTTTGACGGTTCTTCATGAAAGTCATGCGCCCGCAACGCTTGCCGCTGCCCCGCCTGCGGGCCTAATGTGTGCCAAGGCATACAGAAGACCATTTGGGGGAAAGCGCATGACCGCCCGCATCGAAAAATCCGGCCTCCAGGTCGCCCTCCCCCTTGCCAGCTTCATCGAGGACCGCGCCCTGCCGGGCACCGGCATCACCCCGGCCGCCTTCTGGGCCGGCCTTGCGGCCCTCACCGCCGAATTCGCGCCGAAGAACCGCGCCCTCTTGCAGAAGCGCGACGATCTTCAGGCCCGCATCGACGCCTGGCACATCGCCCGGCGCGGCCAGCCGCATGACCATGCCGCCTACAAGGCCTTCCTGACCGAGATCGGCTATCTCCTGCCCGAAGGCCCGGATTTCCAGATCGACACCGCCCATGTCGATCCTGAAATCGCCCTCGTCCCCGGCCCGCAGCTTGTCGTGCCCATCACCAATGCCCGCTACGCGCTCAACGCCGCCAATGCCCGCTGGGGCAGCCTCTATGACTGCCTTTACGGCACCGATGCCATGGGCTCTGCCCCGCCCTCGGGCGGCTATGAGCGCGGCCGCGGCGCGCGCGTCGTCGCCCGCGCCCGCGTCTTCCTGGACGAAGCCTTCCCCATCGCCGGTGCCTCCCATGCCGATGTGCGGCGCTATGTCGTCAAGGACGGCGCACTGCTGGTCGACGACCTGCCCCTCGTCTCGCCCGAGAAATTCGCAGGCTATCGCGGAAACCCCAAGGCACCCGACGCCATCCTTCTGCGCAACAACGGCCTTCATGTCGAACTGGTCTTCGACCGCGCCCATTTCATCGGCACCCGCGATCAGGCGCTTCTCGCCGATGTGCAGATGGAAAGCGCGCTGTCCGCGATCATGGACTGCGAAGATTCCGTCGCCTGCGTCGATGCCGAGGACAAGGTCCAGGCCTATGAGAATTGGCTCGGCCTGATGAAGGGCGACCTGACCGAGACCTTCCAGAAGGGCGGCAAATCCCTGACCCGCCGCCTCAACCCCGACCGGGAATATCTTGACCCGCAGGGCAAGCCGCTGACCGTCAAGGGCCGCGCGCTTCTGTGGATCCGCAATGTCGGCCATCTGATGACCAACCCGGCGATCCTTCTGCCCGACGGATCGGAGATCCCCGAGGGTCTGATGGATGCCATGGTCACCGTCACCATCGCGCTCCATGACCTGAAAAAGACCGAAGGGCTGCGCAATTCTCACCAGGGTTCAGTCTATGTCGTGAAACCCAAGATGCATGGGCCGGAAGAGGTGGCCTTCGCCGATGCCACGATGGCCCGGATCGAGGCCCTGCTCGGTCTGCCCGCCAATACCGTCAAGTTGGGCATCATGGACGAGGAACGCCGCACCTCGGTCAACCTCAAGGAATGCATCCGCGCCGCCAAGTCGCGCGTCGCCTTCATCAATACCGGATTTCTGGACCGCACCGGCGACGAGATCCACACCTCGATGGAGGCCGGGCCGTTCAGCCGCAAGGATTTCATCAAGCGCAAGGGCTGGATCACCGCTTACGAGAACCTCAACGTCGATATCGGCCTGGAATGCGGCCTTTCGGGCAAGGCGCAGATCGGCAAGGGCATGTGGGCGATGCCCGACTTGATGGCCGCCATGCTGGATGAAAAGGTCGCCCAGCCGCGCCAGGGCGCCAATTGCGCCTGGGTGCCCTCGCCCACCGCCGCCACGCTGCACGCGCTGCATTACCACAAGGTCGATGTCTTCGCCGTGCAGAAGAAGCTGGCCAAGGGCGGCCGCCGCGCCCATGTCGACGGCATCCTCGACATTCCGCTGGCCGCCTTCCGCGCCTGGCCCAAGGCGCAGGTGACGCGCGAGGTCGAGAACAACGCCCAGGGCATCCTCGGCTATGTCGTGCGCTGGATCGATCAGGGCGTCGGCTGTTCCAAGGTGCCGGACATCAACGATGTCGGGCTGATGGAAGATCGCGCCACCTGCCGCATTTCGGCCCAGCATATCGCCAATTGGCTGCATCACGGCGTGGTCAGCGCCGACGAGGTCATGGCCGCGCTGAAGAAAATGGCCGAGGTCGTCGACCGCCAGAATGCCGGCGACCCGCTCTATCGCCCCATGGCGCCAACCTATCAGGGTGTCGCCTTCCAGGCCGCCTGCGATCTGGTGTTCAAGGGACGCGAACAGCCCTCGGGCTACACCGAACCCCTGCTTCATGCCTGGCGGCTCAAGGCCAAGGCGGCGGGCTGACCCGAGGGCCAGCGCGGCACCGGCCCCCGGGGAAACAGGGAAACAGCTTCCCGGGGACCGGTGGCATCCCCGCGGCCTGTGCCGCGCGGATTTGAAGACCGTCTGGCTTAGCCCAGAAGCTGATAGCGCAGCGCGGCCGCGCGGTTGGGGCGCAGATGCACCCAATTGGCCAGCGCCGCAGGCACGCCGATCAACACACCGGCCAGGGCCGCGACGGCAAAGGTCGCCCATGAATAATAACCCAGGACCAGGCCAGCCACGACCGCGGTCCCGGCCACGCACGTCACCCAGAGGGCGATCAGCAGCGTTCTCAGCGGAGCAATCATCCTGTCACCTCGCGGGTTGCGTCTTTGCATCACACAGACCCAACGCCCGGCGCGGCGGGATGGTTCCGGCCCTTGTGGCCCGCCCTTTGCAGAAAGCGCGGGCGGCGCACAGCGGGGCCGATCCGCTAGCCCGCGTCCAGCGCCAGCGCATGGATGCGGCCCATCAGTTCGCCCAGGGCGCGCGTCACGGCCCGATGCCGGTCGACCCGCCCCAGCGCCGCCAGCTCGGCCGCGCGGATCTTCACCGCGAAATGGCTCTCGCCGGTGCCGTCATCCCCCGCATGTCCGGCATGTTTGTGACTTTCGTTCACGATTTCCAGCACTTGCGGGCGGAATGCCGCCTTGAGCCGCGCCTCTATCTCGTCTCTCACGTGCATTTTTTTCCTCCGCCCCTTCAATCCGCTGCCAGAACCCCTAAACTTGGGCGCCCGAGTCGGAAAGCCATTGAAAGGCCCGCAGTTTCCATGGTCAGCAAGTCTCCCTTCGAATTCGACCTGCGCGTCAGCGCCGACAAGAAGCGCAAGTCCGCCACTCGGCGCGGCGGCGCGGCGGCGGCGGCCGATGCCACGGGCCGGGCCTGCGACTATGTCGGCTGCCAGAAACCGGGCGAGTTCCGCGCGCCGAAATCGCCCGATGCGCTCGACCAGTTCTTCTGGTTCTGCAAGGATCACATCCGCGAATACAACCTGAAGTGGAACTACTTCCAGGGCTCCTCGGATGACGACTTCGCCAAGTTTCTGGAAAAGGACCGGGTCTGGGGCCGCGAGACCAAGCCCTTCTCGCGCAAGGATGACGGCAATGCATGGGCGCGGATGGGCGTGAACGACCCGATGGAGATCCTGGGCGAGAAGGCGACGCGCAACCCCGGCGCTCAGCCCCTGTCCGGCGCCACCCGCAAGCTGCCGCCCACTGAACGCCGCGCAATCGAGATTCTCGACGCCCGCGACACCATGTCGAAAACCGAGATCCGCAAGCAATACAAGGCGCTGATCAAGGTCCTCCACCCCGACATGAACGGCGGTGACCGCAGCCAGGAAGAGCAGCTGCAAGAGGTGGTCTGGGCCTGGGACCAGCTGAAGGACAGCCGCTACTTCCGCGACTGACCTAGGTCGCGCGAAACACCAGCGCCGCCCCGTTCATGCAGTACCGCTTGCCGGTCGGCTGCGGCCCGTCATCGAAGACATGGCCGAAATGCCCGCCGCAGCGGCGGCAATGCACCTCGGTCCGGCTGCCGAACAGGCCCGGATCGGCCTTCATCCGCACCGCATCCGGCAGGGGTTGCCAGAAGGACGGCCATCCTGTGCCCGAGTCATACTTGGTCTCGGACGAAAACGCCGCCAGATCGCAGCCTGCGCAGAAGAACGTCCCTTTGCGCGTCTCGTGGTTCAGCGGGCTGGTCCCCGCCCGTTCGGTGCCTTCCTCGCGCAGCACATAGAACTGCATCTCGGTCAGCTTCTTGCGCCATTCGGCCTCGCTCAGCGTGACTTCGAATGTCTCGGCCTGCGCGGGGCACAGGCCAAGGGCCGCGGCGGCGGCACTCAGGTTCAGGAACAGGCGGCGGTTCATCTTCTCCTCCGGGTCGGTCGCGGCAGATATCCCTTGATACGTATCCCGAGAGGAATTTGTTTCACCCCCGGCGCCACCGCAGCCCCGCCCCTTGCACCCCCCCGCGATATGTTCCACAACCTTTTTCATCCGAAAATGCTGCCGAAAGCTGGACCTGACGATGCTGGACACCCCCATGAAGCCCACCGAAGAAATCTCGGTCCGTGATGTCTTCGGCATCGACACCGAAATGAAGGTTAAGGCCTTCGAGACCCGCACCGATCGCGTGCCCGAGATCGACAGCACCTACAAATTCGACCCCGACACCACGCTCGCCATCCTCGCAGGCTTTGCCTACAACCGCCGGGTGATGATCCAGGGCTATCACGGCACCGGCAAATCGACCCATATCGAACAGGTCGCGGCGCGGCTGAACTGGCCCTGCGTGCGGGTGAACCTCGACAGTCATATCAGCCGGATCGACCTGATCGGCAAGGATGCGATCAAGCTGGAAGACGGCAAGCAGGTCACCAAGTTCCATGAGGGCATCCTGCCCTGGGCCTTGCGCAACCCCGTCGCCATCGTCTTCGACGAATATGATGCCGGCCGCGCCGATGTGATGTTCGTCATCCAGCGCGTGCTGGAGCATGACGGCAAGCTGACGCTTCTCGACCAGAACGAGATCATCACCCCCCACCCGTCCTTCCGCCTCTTCGCCACCGCGAACACCGTGGGCTTGGGCGACACGACCGGCCTCTATCACGGCGTCCAGCAGATCAACCAGGCGCAGATGGACCGCTGGAGCCTTGTCGCGACGCTGAACTACCTGTCGCATGACGCGGAAACCGCCATCGTCCTGGCCAAGAACGCGCATTACAACACCGAGAAGGGCCGCAAGACCATTTCGCAGATGGTCACCGTGGCCGACCTGACCCGGACCGCCTTCATGAATGGCGATCTGTCCACCGTCATGTCGCCGCGCACGGTGCTGAACTGGGCGCAGAATGCCGAGATCTTCCGCAATGTCGGCTATGCCTTCCGCCTCTCGTTCCTGAACAAGTGCGACGAGCTGGAGCGCCAGACCGTCGCCGAATTCTACCAGCGCTGCTTCAACGAAGAACTGCCGGAATCGGCGGTCAGCCAGGCGATGAAGTGATGCAACAGCGGGGGGGCGCCGCTGTCGCTTCCCTGCTGGTCCTGTGCTCGCTTCCCGCCGGCGCAGACGAAGATGTCGATACACTCTTGCGGTGTTCGGCCGAATTCTACGCCCGCGCCGAATACAACCGGACCTTGGGATACATCGACGCCGGGCACATCACCTATCTGATGAACCATTCCGAGAGGCTGCTTAGCCTGGCCGAAGGGATCGCTCCACTAGAAGTTTCCGGGTGCCCCGGAGACGGTTACGGGTTGGCCCTGGGGCTTGCCATATGCTCCTATCCCGCCGATCTGGACTTCGAACGCCGGTCCATGGCCCTGGACCGCTTGGCAGAACTTGCGGATGAGACTAACGGAAACCAGCGGCTTTCCGTCTGCATTGAAGACGAAGTCTGTTCGGCCTGTTTGAACATTTCTTCTCATGAGTAGTCTCATGACTGGCACCGGCCTTCACCTGGGCCTGATCGGCGGCATCGGCGCAGCGGCAACGGTGGTCTATTACCAAAGACTCTGCGCCGAGATGGCGCGGCGCGGCCTGCCTCTGGACCTGACCATCGTGCAGGCCGATATCCAGTCGCTGATCGTCCATGCCAATTGCGATGGTCGCGACGCGCAGGCCAGGCTTTTCGCTCCGCTGATCGACCGGCTCGGGGCGGCGGGCGCCGATTGCGCCGTGCTCACCTCGATCGGCGCGCATTTCTGTTTTGCTGAAACGCGCGCGCTGTCCAGCCTGCCCATGGTCAGCGCGATCACCCCTCTCGACACTCATCTGGCACGGCTGGGCCTGGGTTGCGTCGGGATACTGGGCACCTGGGTCGCCATGCGCACGCGGCTTTTCGGCCAGATGAGCCGTACAACCGTGATCGCCCCTGACGCGGACTTTCAGCAGGTCGGCCAGTCCTATCAGGACATGGCCGTGGTCGGCACCTGCCCACCGGACGCGCGCGCGCTGATGTTCGACGCCGGGCGCCGGATGATGGAGCGCGGCGCACAGGCCATCGTGCTGGCTGGCACCGATCTGAACCTCGCCTTCGACGGCCATGACCCGGGCTTCCCGGTGATCGATGCGCTGGATGTCCATGTCGCGCTGCTGGCCGATCTTGCCAGCGGCAAGGTCGATCTTGCCACTGCCGCGGCCTGACCCCCGCCCGCGGCACCCGATTCGCGCGCCATGGTTAACGCCCCGGTCGCCCCCGGCAGGGAAGACGTTGGGAAGACAATCGGAAGACCTTTGCAAGACAGGCCAAGAGCCCGATTCCGCCAGACTTAATCCATCGTTTCCAGTCACTTGCGCAAAGGAAAACGGGCGGGGTCACCCCCGCCCGTTGCATCGTTCCGAACAGACCGGTCTCAGGCCTTGCGGGCCGGGATCGTCGCTTTCGCCCACCACATCACGTCATCCAGCATGGCCTTGGCCGAAGCGCCGATCGAGGCTTCGATGTCGGCCAGATTGCCCGATCCGCCGAAGCCCGGATGGACCTTGAAGAAGTCGCCGCCGGCGATATGCACCGCGCTGCGCGTCGGCACCATCTGCAGCTCGACCGCCATCAGGCGCAGCTGCTCGATCGCGCGGGCGCCGCCCATGGCCCCATAGCCCACGAAACCCGCAACCTTGTGATTCCATTCGACATAGGCCTGATCCAGCGCGTTCTTCAGCGCCCCGGTGATCGACCGGTTGTATTCCGCGACCACGAAGATATAGCCGTCGAATTCGGCCAGCTTCTTCTGCCACTTGATCGCGACCTCGTTTTTCGAAGGTGCCCAGGCATTCGAGGCGACCTCGTCAAAGAAGGGCATCGGATAGTCGCGCAGGTCCAGCACCTCCACGTCCATGTCGCCACGCGCCTCGGCCTGGGCCTTGATCCAGGCGGTCGGGATATCGGCGAAACGGGTCGGGCGGGTCGAAGAGACGATGATGGCGATTTTCGGTTTGGTCATGGCGTAAGTCCTTGATCTGGCGCTTGGTGCCGTTTGAATTCGATGCGGGAAACATGACCATCCCGTGCCTTGCGCGCAATTCCGCAGCCCCGCATCGCTTCTGTGCGGCGCCGCACCGCAAAAGCCCTTTGCCCCGCACGCGAACCACCCTTGCGGCAGCCCTGCGCCGGTGCGAAAGTCGCCGCTATGACGAAGCCCGCAGACAACCCCGCCGACCCGTTCAAGAAGGCCCTCGCCGAGGCGACCCGCACCATGGCGGACGACCCGGAGATGACCGTCTCCTATTCGGTCGATCCGCCAGGCATGAACAAGGAAGGCGTGCGTCTTCCGCAGGTTAGCCGCCGCATGACGCGGGATGAGGTGCTGCTGGCCCGCGGCACTGCCGATGCTTTCGCCCTGCGCCGCAAATATCACGACGACGGCGTTTCCGCCCGCTACGCGCCCGTGGGTCAGCTGGCCCGCGACATTTACGAGGCGATGGAAACCGCCCGCTGCGAGGCGATGGGCGCCCGCGACATGCCCGGCACCGCCGGCAATATCGACGCCAAGATCGGCCATGAGGCCGAGCGCAAGGGCTATGCCCAGATCACCAACAGCCAGGATGCCCCGCTGCCCGTCGCGGCGGGCTATCTGGTGCGCCACCTCGCCACCGGCCGCGACCTGCCCAAGGGCGCGCAGCATGTGATGAATCTCTGGCGCGGCTTCATCGAGGAACAGGCCGCAGGCACGCTGGAAGGCGTCGGCGACGCGCTCTCCGACCAGGCCGCCTTCGCCCGCCTTGCTCGCAAGGTCATTTCCGATCTGGGCTATGGCGACCAGCTGGGTGACGACCCCGACCGCCCCGACGAGGACGAGCTGGGCGACGAGGCCGAAGAAGACCAGGACAACCCGGATTCGACCGGCCAGGACGAGGATGACAGCGACGAGTCGGAAGCCTCGCCCGAACGCAGCCAGGAAGATCAGGACGACCAGTCCCAGGCCGAGGTCTCGATGGAAGACCAGGCCGAAATGGAACAGGGCGACGAGGCGGAACTGCCCGAAGGCGAGGCCCCGCTCGAGCCGCCGCCACCCGCGCCCCATTCCGATGCCGACCCGAACTATACCGTCTACACCACGGATTTCGATGAGGAAATCAAGGCCGAAGACCTTGCCGAACCGGCCGAGCTGGAACGTCTGCGCGCCTATCTGGATCAGCAGCTTGAACCACTGAAGGGCGCGGTCGGGCGGCTGGCGAACAAGCTGCAGCGCCGCTTGCAGGCCCAGCAGAACCGCTCTTGGCTGTTCGATCTCGAGGAAGGCATTCTTGATGCCGGGCGGCTGGCCCGCGTCGTCGCCAACCCGACAACGCCCCTATCCTTCAAATGGGAAAAGGACACCGAGTTCCGCGACACGGTGGTGACGCTTCTCCTCGACAATTCCGGCTCGATGCGCGGCCGCCCGATTTCCATCGCCGCGATCTGCGCCGATGTGCTGGCCCGCACGCTGGAACGCTGCTCGGTCAAGGTGGAAATCCTGGGCTTCACCACCCGCGCCTGGAAAGGCGGCCAGGCCCGCGAACGCTGGCTGGCCCAGGGCCGTCCGCAGCAGCCTGGGCGGCTTAACGATTTGCGTCACATCATCTACAAATCCGCCGACGCGCCCTGGCGCCGGGTGCGGCCCAATCTCGGGTTGATGATGAAAGAGGGTCTGCTCAAGGAAAACATCGACGGCGAGGCGCTGGAATGGGCGCATCGCCGCATGCTGGCCCGGCCCGAGGCGCGCAAGATCCTGATGGTGATCTCGGATGGTGCGCCGGTCGATGATTCGACCCTCTCGGTCAATCCGGCGAATTTCCTGGAGAAACACCTGCGCGACGTGATCTCGCTCGTCGAGCGCCGCAAGGCGGTTGAACTGATCGCCATCGGCATCGGCCATGATGTGACCCGGTATTATCAGCGCGCCGTGACCATCACCGATGTCGAACAGCTGGCCGGCGCGATGACTGAACAGCTGGCCGGCCTCTTCGACAAGGATCCGCGCGCGCGGGCCCGCATGATGGGGCTCAAGAAGGCGGTCTAGGCCGGGATATCCCGGGGGCGCTGCCCCCCGGCCGCCCGGAATATTTTTGCCAAGAAGAAGAGGCACGACGTGTTTCAGACCTTTGAAAGCCATGCCTCGCCCGACCAGGGCCCGCCTCGCCTGGCCGCCCTGCGCGATCTGTTGCGGGCCGAGGGTCTGGCCGGGTTTCTGGTCCCGCGCGCCGATGTCCATCAGGGCGAATATGTCGCCGCGCGCGACGAGCGGCTGCAATGGCTGACCGGCTTCACCGGTTCCGCAGGCTTCTGCATCGTCCTGCCCGACAAGGCCGGTGTGTTCATTGACGGCCGCTATCGCACCCAGGTCAAGGCCCAGGTCGATCTCGCGGTCTTCACCCCGGCGCCCTGGCCCGAAGTGAAGCCCGGCGACTGGATCAAGGATAATCTTTCCGGCGGAGAGATCGGCTTCGACCCTTGGCTTCACACAGAAGATGAAATCGCAAAGCTTCGGTCCTCGCTTGAAAATTCCGGCGTAACCCTGCGCGCCTGCAAGAATTTCGTCGATGCGATCTGGCCGGACCAGCCCGGTGCCCCCCAGGGCCTCGCCTTCGTTCACCCCGATGCGCTTGCTGGCGAGACCAGCGCCGAAAAACGGGCGCGGCTGGCCGAAGCCCTGCGCGCCCAGGGCCAGAAGGCAGCGGTCATCACCCTGCCCGACAGCCTGTGCTGGCTTTTGAACATCCGCGGCGCCGATGTGCCGCGCAACCCGATCCTGCATGGTTTCGCGATCCTTCGCGAAGATGGCCTCGTGCGCCTCTTCACCGATCCCGCCAAGCTGGACGAAACGGTCCGCGCCCATCTTGGCCCGGATGTCACGACCGAGCCGCCTTCGGCCTTCGTACCCGCACTGGGCAGCCTACAAGGCCCGGTCCGCGTCGACCGGACCACTGCACCGCTGGCGGTCTCGACCGAATTGCGCGAGGCCGGGATCGAGGTCGCCTGGGGTGACGATCCCTGCCGCCTGCCCAAAGCCAGGAAGACCGCGGCTGAGGTGCAGGGCATGCGCGAGGCCCATCTGCGCGACGGCGCGGCCATGGTCGAGTTCCTGTGCTGGCTGGATCGCCAAGAGCCGGAAGGTTTGACCGAAATTTCCGTCGTCACCGCGCTGGAAGGGTTCCGCCGCGCCACCAATGCCCTGCATGACATCAGCTTCGACACGATTTCCGGCTCCGGCCCCAATGGCGCGATCATGCATTACCGCGTCACGCGCGAAACGGACCGGGCGCTTCACCGCAACGAGTTGTTGTTGGTCGACTCCGGTGCACAATATCTGGATGGTACCACCGATATCACCCGCACCATGGCCCTGGGCGATCCGGGTGAGGAAGCGCGGGTGCAATATACCCGCGTCCTGCAGGGGCTGATCGCGATCAGCCGGGTGCGCTGGCCCCTGGGCCTGTCAGGCCGCGACCTTGATCCGCTGGCGCGTTTCGCGCTTTGGGCCGAGGGGCAGGATTTCGATCACGGCACCGGCCATGGCGTCGGCGCCTTCCTGTCGGTCCATGAAGGCCCGCAGCGCCTGTCGCGCATTTCCGAAGTGCCGCTGGAACCGGGCATGATCCTGTCGAACGAGCCGGGCTATTACCGCGAGGGCGCTTTCGGCATCCGGCTGGAAAACCTGATCGTGGTGCAGGAGGCCCCGGCCCTGGGCGACAACCGCAAGCAGCTGTCCTTCGAGACGCTGACCTTCGTCCCCTTCGACCTGCGGCTGGTCCAGGCCGAGGTGCTGTCACCTGCCGAGACGCGCTGGCTCAACGCCTATCATGCGGAAACTCTTGCGAAATTGTCTCCGCGCGTCGCGGGCGAGACTCTGGACTGGCTGCGCCAGGCCTGCCGCGCGATCTAGGTAGAGGTCTGGGCGGCGGTCTTGCGGATGCGCTCGACCATGGCGCGCAGCCCGTTCGACCGCTGCGCCGAAAGATGGTCGTTCAGCCCCAGCCGCCCCAGTTCCGCCGTGGCATCGATCCCGTTGACCTCAGCCACCGCCACGCCGGAATAAAGCGCGTGCAGGATGGCGATCAGCCCGCGCACGATCATCGCATCGCTGTCGCCCTCGAAATCGAACCGCCCGCCCTCCAGCCGCGGCCGCAGCCAGACCTGGCTTGCACAGCCATCAACCTTGTAGGCGGGAACTTTGAAGGCATCGTCGAGGGGCGGCATCGCCTTGCCAAGCTCGATCACATGGCGATAGCGGTCCTCCCAATCCTCCAGGAATTCCAGCGTTTCGGCGATCTCTTCAAAGGCTTGCGTGGCCATGGCGGGCTCCCTTGCAGCCCCTCAGGTAATCCCATAGCCGCCAAAGGTCCAGTGCCGGGGAAACGGGTGCTTTTCAAAAGCCGCGCCATGGGCTAGCCAAGACAGGAGAATGAAGGAGCCGGGAATGAAGCGTCTGACGGTCTTTTTGCTTGTGGCGACGCTGGCCGGCTGCGGCGGAATGCGCGACAGCAAGTTGAACCCGTTCAACTGGTTCGGGCGCTCGCAGCCCGCCGAGAAGGTGGCCCTGCCCGCCACGCCGCAGGATGGCCGCGCGCTGGTGGCCGATGTCATCGGCATGGCGGTCGAGCCGATCCCGACCGGCGCCATCGTGCGCGCCACGGGCCGCACCCCGACCCAGGGCTGGTGGAAGGCCGAGCTGGTGCCGCTGCCCCTGTCCGAAGACGGCATTCTGGTGCTGGAATTCCGCCTCTTCCCGCCGGTCGACAAGACCGATGTGAACACGCCGCGCTCGCGCGAGGTGACAGCGGCGATCAGTCTGTCGAACATCAAGCTGGAAAACGTGCGCCAGATCGTCGTGCAGGGCGCAACCAACGCCCGCGTCGCCCGGCGCTAAAGGCCGGGATCATCGCTTTTCCGGTCAGGCCAAGGCACTTGCCGCTTCATCCTGGCCCGAATCATCCCGCCGGTGGCCCCGGCGGGCGGCAGCAATGCCCGGCCTAAAGCCGCACCACGCGCACTTCGCTGCCCTTGGCCGACAGCGCGACCTCGCCTTTGCACAGCCGCAGCGCATCGTCGCCAAAGGCCTCGCGCCGCCAGCCCTTCAGCGCCTCAACCTCGCGCGCGCCCGCGGCGATCCGGCCTAAAGCCGCACCACGCGCACTTCGCTGCCCTTGGCCGACAGCGCGACCTCGCCTTTGCACAGCCGCAGCGCATCGTCGCCAAAGGCCTCGCGCCGCCAGCCCTTCAGCGCCTCAACCTCGCGCGCGCCCGCGGCGATGGCGTCCAGCTCCGCCGCCGAGGCGATCAGCCGCGGCGCCACGCCCAGGCTCTCCGACTTGGCCTTGAGCAGCACCCGCAACAGATCCGCCAGCGCGCCATTGCCCTGCGGCTGGTCGGCGGGTTGGTCGACGCGCGGCAGGTCTTCGGGCCGCGCCTCCAGCCCCGCCTTCACCGCCGCCAGGATCCCCTCGGCGATCTCGGGCTTGCGGCCCTCGCGCAGCAAAAGCCGCGACCGGCCCAGTTCTTCAATGGATTGCGGCCGGGTCGAGGCCAGTTCCAGCAGCGCATCATCCTTCATCACCCGCGAACGCGGCACATTCTGGGTTTGCGCATAGGTCTCGCGGAACCGCGCCAATTCGCGCACCACGGCCAGGAACCGGCCCGAGGTGGTGCGGGTCTTGATCCGCAGCCAGGCCTCTTCAGGCAAGACGGTATAGGTTGCCGGATCGGTCAGCACGGCCAGCTCTTCTTGAACCCAGGGCGCGCGGCCGTTCTTCTGCAACTGCGCCGCCAGCCATTCATAGATCTCGCGCAGATGGGTGACATCGGCGATGGCATAGTCCTTCTGCGCCTCGGAAAGCGGCCGGCGCGACCAGTCGGTGAAGCGTGACGTCTTGTCGAGGCTCGCCTTGGCAATGCGGCGCACCAGCGTCTCATACCCCACCTGCTCGCCAAAACCGCAGACCATGGCAGCGATCTGGGTGTCGAACAGCGGATTGGGGAAGCAATGGCCCTCGACGAAGAAGATCTCCAGATCCTGCCTTGCGGCATGGAAAACCTTGACCGTCGCCTCATGGCGGAACAGGTCGTAGAGCGGCTCGAGGCTCATCGTCTCGCCCTCGATCGGGTCGACCAGAACCGCCTCGCCGGTCTTGCCGGGCAGCGCCATCTGGATCAGGCACAGCTTCGACCAATAGGTCCGCTCGCGCAGGAATTCCGTGTCGATGGTGACATAAGGCTGGTCTTTGGCCGCCGCGCAGAAGGCGGCAAGGTCCTCGGTCGTGGTAATCGTGCGCATCGCGGCCCTTTCCGGCGGTCGCGGGGTCATCCCGCAGCGTTTTCCGCTATAGGGGCGGCGGGCGCGAAAGGAAAGAACTTCTCCCCCCGTATCGGGGCTGTGCGGGGGCTTGTGCATGGACGCGCGCGCGGGCAAGGCTGCGCCCGACACAAGACGGAGCAGCGACATGCGCGGGATCTGGCTGGCCTCGGGTCTGCTGTTCCTGGCCCTCGGGGGGCTGGGCGTGGTGCTGCCGGTCCTGCCGACAACGCCTTTCCTTCTGGTCGCCGCCGCCTGTTTCGCGCGATCCTCGCCCCGCCTGCACGGCTGGCTTCTTGCCCATCCGCTCTTCGGCCCACCGATCCGCGACTGGCAGAACCATGGCGCGATCCGGCCCGGCGCCAAGGCGTTGGCGGTCAGCATGATGGGGTTTGTTTTTCTGGCCAGCCTGCTGATCGGCCTGCCCTTGAAATTGCTTCTGGCGCAGGGCCTGTTGATCGGCATCGGGGCGGCTTTCGTGCTGACCCGCCCCTCCGGTCCGCGCGGCTGATCGCAGCGGGAGGCCCGTTCTTTCGACGAAAAATCGCCCTTCCTGCGGTTGCGTCACCGCGCCAGCAGGGTTAACCTTCCTTAACAGCTGCCCGCCGAAGCGATGGGGATCGCAACGGCACCCCATCGGAACGGAGCAGGCGGCTGGCGACGACAACCCTATATCTTCGCGGCGACCAGATCGGCACCTACGCCAACGCCACCTCGCAGGGCAATGGCAACAACCTTGTGCTGACCGTCACCGGCGCCAAGCCCATCGGCACGGCGAGCGAGATCTACCGCGTGGTCGTGACCCAGGTGAACAATGGCGTCAGTCATTTCCAGAACGGTCAATGGGTCTCGGTCTACAGCTGGTCCGAGGCCGATCCGCAGGGCAAGCTGGTCTATGCGCAGCTCAATCCGCAGGATGACATGTTCCAGGGCCGGGCTTCGGGGTCGGCCTATCAGCTTTTCGGCAATTCCACCAAACTGCTTTTCGACCTGAACGGCATCACACCCGGCACGAGGATCTACAGCAATGCCTTGGGCGAGCCGCTTGGCGCGCGCCTGCCCTTTGCCAGCCTTGCCCAATCGCCACAGGATCTGGTGATCTGCTTTGCCGCCGGCACCCGCCTGCTGACGCCGCAGGGCCTGCGCGTGATCGAAAGCCTGCAACCCGGCGATCCGGTTTGGACGCGTGGGCGTGGCATGCAGCCCCTGGCCTGGATCGGGCGCAGTCAGGTCTGCGGCCTGGGCGCGCTGGCACCGATCCGCATCGCGGCGGGCGCTCTGGGCAATGACCGCCCGGTCCGCGTCTCGCCCCAGCACCGCCTGCTGGTGACCGGCTGGCAGGCCGAGCTGCATTTCGGTGAGCCAGAGGTTCTGGTCGCGGCCTGCCATCTGGTCGATGGCGCGGCGATCCGCCCTGCCCCGGTGGCCATGGTCGATTACTGGCACATCGCCTTCGATCGCCATGAGATGGTCTGCGCCGAGGGAATGCTGGCCGAGAGTCTTTTGCCCGGCCCCATGGCGCTGGCCGCCTTGCCCGCCGCAGCGCAGGCGGAAATCGCCGAAGTGTTTCCAGAGCTTGTCCGGCGCCGCCCCTCTCCCGCGCTGCCCTGTCTGACGGGCCGCGAGGCCGGAGTGCTGCGCGGCGCGCTCGCCTAGGGCAGCAGCAGCGGGCGGCGGTCCCCGGCGGCAAAGCGCGCCAGGACCGCCGGATAAAGCCGATGCTCCATCGCCAGCACGCGCCGCGCCAGCGCCTCTTCCGAATCCCCCGGCAGAACCGGCACCCGCGCCTGACCGAGGATCGGCCCGGCATCCAGATCGGCGGTCACCTCATGCACGGTGCAGCCGGCTTCGGCATCGCCCGCCTCCAGCGCACGGCGATGGGTGTGCAGGCCCGGATAGTTCGGCAGCAGCGACGGATGGATGTTGAGCATCCTTCCCGCGAACCGGGCGACGAAAGCGGGGGTCAGAACCCGCATGAAGCCCGCAAGACAGAGGATGTCGGGCTCCGCCGCCAGAAGCGGCTCCAGCAGCGCCGCCTCGAAAGCCGCGCGGTCGCGGCCGAAGGGACGGTGATCGACCGCCGCCGTGGCGACGCCCAGACCCTGCGCCCGCACCAGCCCGGCCGCGGCGGGATCGTTCGACAGGACCAGCACCGGCCGCGCTGGATGGTCCGGCCCCATGCTTTCGACAAGGCGGATCATATTCGACCCGCCGCCCGAGATCAGGATGGCAACGCGCTTCTGCGCTGCACTCACAGCAGGCGGCCCTTGTAGACCACCGCATCGCCACCTTCCGCCGCGACGATGCGGCCCAGCGTGCAGACCGTCTCGCCCATGCCCGAGAGCAGCGCCGACAGCGCCTCGGCTCGTTCAGCCTCGACCGCCAGCACCAGACCGATGCCGCAGTTGAAGGTCTTCAGCAGCTCTCCCTCGGCCATATTCGCCGTCGCCGCCAGCCAGCGGAAGACCGGAGGCAGGGTCCAGGAGGACAGGTCGATCTCGCAGGCGAGTCCTTCCGGCAGAAGGCGCGGCGGGTTTTCGGTGATGCCCCCGCCGGTGATATGCGCCAGACCATGCACGCCGCCGGCCCGGATCGCCGCAAGCGCCTGCTTGACGTAAAGCCGCGTCGGCGCCAGCAGGGCCGCGCCCAAGCTGCCGTCCGAGAAGGGCGAGGCATCGGCCCAGCCCAAGCCCGACAGCTCCACCACCTTGCGCACGAAGGAATAGCCGTTGGAATGAACGCCGTTCGAGGCAAGGCCCAAAAGCACGTCGCCCTTGGCCACGCCGCGCGGCAGGTCCTGCCCGCGCTCCATCGCCCCGACCGCGAACCCGGCCAGGTCGAAATCGCCCTTGTGATACATGCCCGGCATCTCGGCCGTCTCACCGCCGATCAGCGCACAGCCCGACAGCGCGCAGCCCTGGGCGATGCCCTCGATGATACGAGTGGCCTCTTCGACATCCAGCTTGCCGGTGGCGAAATAATCCAGGAAGAACAGCGGCTCCGCCCCCTGGCAGACCAGGTCGTTCACGCACATGGCCACCAGGTCGATGCCGATCGTGTCGACAATGCCAGTGTCGATGGCGATGCGCAGCTTGGTGCCGACGCCATCGGTCGCGGCGACCAGGACCGGGTCCTGATAGCCCGCCGCGCGCAGGTCGAACAGCGCGCCGAAGCCGCCCAGCCCGCCCATGGTGCCGGGGCGGCTTGTCGCCTTGGCGGCGGGCTTGATCCGGTCGACCAGACGGTTGCCCGCGTCGATATCGACCCCCGCCTCGGCATAGGTCAGACCGTTATGCCCTGCCCCGTTCGGACCCTTCACCATCGCGCGCGTCCCCGTTCATCCCGCATCTGCCGCCCCCATACGCCAAGTGCCGCGCGGCTGCAACAAAGCCTGGAACCGCAGCGGCGGGCGCGGCGTTGGCATGGGGAGCAGGCAATCCGCAAGGGCAGGAGAGCAGGATGCAGGGACCCGTGACGTTTCTGGCCAATGCCAGATCGGGCAAACAGGCCAAGCAGATCGAGTCTTTGCTGGAACCCCTTGTTGCGGCGGGACTGGACCCCGAGCTGCGGGTGATCCGCAAGGGCAAGGCCCTGCCCTTCGAGGCCCGCCGCGCCCGTGACCGTTCGGCGACCGTGATTGCCGCAGGCGGCGATGGGACGATCACGACTGTCGCCGAGGCCGTGGCCGGATCGCAAACCGCGATGGGGATCGTTCCTCTCGGCACGTTCAATTTCTTCGCCCGCAGCCTGGGCCTGCCAGAGGACCCGGCAGCCGCAGTGGCCGCACTAGTGACAGGCGATGTCGCCTCGGTCGATGTGGCCGAGGTGAATGGCCGGCTCTTCCTGAACAATGCCAGCCTTGGTCTGTACCCTGCCCTTCTGCACCAGCGCGAAGCGGCCTATGCCAGATTCGGCCGCTCGCGCCTGGCCGCCTATTGGTCGGCCTTGCGCATCCTGTGCACCTATGACCGTCCCAGCCGTCTGCGCATCACCGTCGATGGCCATGCCACCCATGTCCGTAGCCCGATGGTCTTTCTGGCGCAGAACGCCTTCCAGCTTGACCAATATGGCATGACCGAAGGCGCCGAGCTGATCCGCGATGGCAAGCTTGCGCTTTACGTCGCACCGGAACTGCGGCGCTGGCGGCTTCTGGTTTTCGCTCTGAAGATGGCGCTGCGCCAGGCCCAGCCCTATCGCGACTTCACGCTTGAAGGCGCCCGCGAGGTTCTGGTCGAGACGCGCAGCCCGCGCCGCACCATCGCCCGCGACGGCGAACGGGAAAAGATGACCGCCCCCTTCCACTTTCGCCTTCGTCCCGATGCCCTGCGGGTGATCGTGCCGGCCGGTTCCGCCTTGGCGGCCCCCCGCGCGCCCTCGGATTCGGCTTCGGCGGCCGTGGCGGGGCCCGATAGAGCGGTCAAGACCGCCAGCGGTCTGGCGGCCTGATCGGATGGCGCGTCTTCTTCATATCTCCGATCTCCATTTCGGCATGGAACGACCCGGTCTGCCCGAGGCGCTTGTTCAGCAGGCTCCGGGCTGGGGTGCCGATCTGACCGTGATCTCGGGCGACCTGACCCAGCGCGCCCTGGCGTCGCAATTCCGCCCTGCAGCGGCCCTGGCGGCTGCGCTGCCCGGCCCGGTCCTGTCGATCCCCGGCAATCACGACATGCCGCTGTGGAATCCCTTCGCGCGGCTGTTCTGGCCCTTCGCCGCCTGGCGCCGCCATATCGGCGATGTGCTGGAACCCGTGATCGAAACGCGCGACATGCTGGTTCTTGGGTTCAACACGGCCGATCCCTATGCCTGGGAACGCGGCCGCCTGCCCGGAGATGCCATGGCCCGGATCCTGACCCGGCTGAAAAAGGCCCGCACAGGCCAGTTGCGCATCGTCGCCATGCACCACCCGCTGCACCTGCCGCCGCAATCGGACAAATCGCCCATGCCCGGCGCCGAGGCGGCGACACTCGCCCTGGCTGAAGCAGGGGTCGATATTGTCCTTTGCGGACATCTTCACGCCTGGGCGGCGGCGCCCTATCGCGTGCGGTCCGAGGGACGCAACATGCTTTGCGTGCAGGCGGGCACCACGCTGTCCACCCGTCTGCGCGGTGGCCAGAACGACCTGAACCTGATCGACTGGGATGGCGCGACGGTGAAAGTGACCCGCATGGTGGCCGAGGGTTTGTCGCTCGACTTCGTGCCGCGCGAGGTCACGTATTATACCCAATCCGACACCGCGACGGGCTGGACCAGCCACCCCGAAGACGCCCCGTCCCCGCCTGCCAGCAATGTCCTGCCGCTGCGCCGCAGCCCCGCCCCGCTTGACGCGGCCCCGTCATCTGATACCCAAGGCAAAGACAGGGGCCGGTCTGGGGGCCTGTAGCTCAACGGTTAGAGCAGGGCGCTCATAACGCCTTGGTTGGGGGTTCAAATCCCTCCGGGCCTACCACCCGCCCCTGCCCCTTGTCGCAAAGGACCCCGTTCTGGACCTCATCGTCTCCAAAGCCACGGATGGCGGCCATCGCGCCGAATATGCGGATCGGGTCTGGCCCTGCGCCGTGGGCCGTGCTGGTATTGGCCTGAAACGGGGCGAGGGCGACGGCATCAGTCCGCGCGGCGCCTGGCCGATCCGGCGTGTCCTGTACCGTGCCGACCGACTTGCGGCCCCGCAGACCGTTTTCGCCGTAAATCCGATCGCACCGGATGACGGCTGGTGCGATGCGCCGGATCACCGCGCATATAATCTTCCGGTGAAGCTGCCCTTCGCCGCAAGCCATGAGGAGATGTGGCGGGCGGATGGGCTTTACGACATTGTCGTCGTGCTGGGCCATAACGACGCACCGGTCGTTCCGGCTGCAGGCAGCGCGGTTTTCCTGCATGTCGCGCGGCCCGATTACGGGCCGACGGCGGGCTGCGCCGCGCTGGCGCGCGACGATCTGCTGGACTTTCTTGCGCTGGCCGGGCCTGAAACACGGCTCTGCTTCTGCTAGGATAGCGGGCGCTTGGCGCCGCGCGGGCCAGCCGCCTTTTTTCTGTCTTCAAGGCGGGCGCGGTTTGCCTGCAAAGGGCAAGCCGCACCCGTCCTGTCAGGCCGCCGCCGCGCCACCATCGGGCAGCGCCGGGTCATTGATGCCCTGAAGCCGACCATCCGATCCGCGCGCCACGCCCGACGGGCAGGCATAGAGCTTGGGCATCACTACATTACCCGAAATTTCAAGCCGGTAATGCTGCGCAAGGTGGTCCAGCACCGCCTGGCCAAGACGCGGATCGGCGCGCAGGCTGCCACGATGCGAGGCGTCAAGGCGAGGCGAGTGGAAGGCTTCATCCAGCGTCAGACCGAAATCCAGCATCAGGGCCGCGATCTGCGACACACAGGGCATGATCAGATCGCCGCCCGAGGCACCGACGGCAAACAGCGCCTGCCCGTCCTTCACGGCAACCGTTGGCACCATGTTCGAGGAATTGATCCGCTTGCCGCCCTCCATCGAGGTGCGCAGGCCGGGACGCGGGTCGAAATAGCTGACGCCATTGTTCATGGCGAGGCCGGTGCGCGGCAGAGTGATGCCGGCGCCGAAATGGTCGAGAAGCGTATAGGTGACGGCAACCATATTGCCCTGCGCATCCGCCGCGGCCAAGGCAGAGGTCGAACTGCCAACTTCCGAGAGGGTGCCGTTGCGGGCGCGATGGGCATGCCAGGCCTTTTCCAGCGCATCGGCATAGAGGAGCCAGCTCGCCGCATCGGGGGCCTTGTACGGCGCGGGCAGGTTTGCCGCAATATGGGCCAGGAAATCGCGCTGCCGCAGCCCGCCGCTCTGCTCGCCCGGCGTATAAAGCGTGGCGCCGCGATGCTGCGCCTCCATCGGCGCGTAATCCCAAACCTCATATCCGGCAAGGTCGTCCAGGCTGATCCGGCTGCCCTGCTCTTGCAGATCTGCCACCAGATCGCGCGCCAGAGCCCCATGATAGAAATCGCGCGCGCCATGCGCGGCGATGCGGCGCAGCGTCTCGGCAAGGCCCGGAATCTTCATCGTTTCGCCCGGTTGCAGCGGCGCGCCGCCGGGCAGGTAGATCGAAGCGGAAACCGGGTCCTTGGCGAGGATCGCCATCTCTGACGCAATCATCAGCGTGCAGAACCAGCTTGCCGGGATGCCGGTTTCCGCCAAAGCGATCGCGGGTTGCAGCGTATCGGCCAGCGTCTTGCTGCCATAGCGCGTCAGCGCATGGTCAAAGCCCGCGACGGCGCCCGGCACGGTGATGGCTTTCGCGCCCTGGGTATTGGCAAAATCCTTCACCGCCGGAAAGCCCATCGAGGTCACCGGCAGGCTCGGGTCTGTCGGGTAGTCGGCGGCCGTCAACCCCGCAGCCAGCACGCCCTGAAAATCCAGTGCCACGGCCCGCTTTTCGGCCGCCAGCCAGATGACCATAAAACCGCTGCCGCCGACACCGCACATCCAGGGCTCGACTGCTGAGAGCGCCAGCGCTGCGGCCACTGCGGCGTCAACTGCATTGCCACCCGCCGTCAGCATCTGCGCGCCCGCGCGCGCCGCCGCCACATGCTGCGCCGCGACCACCCCGCCCGCCCCGCTGACCAGGCGTTTCGAGGTGATCCACTGATCCGCCGACGTCGCCTTTGTCTCTGCCATGTCCCTGCCCTTCCGCCGATTTGCGCGACCCGTGGAATCGCTTGCCAGCCGGATCGACTCGAGTATATCGTAAATATATTGAAAGTATATCGACTGGCGACGTGACCATGAGCAAGCGTAAAAGTGATGAAGCCTATGGTGAATTGCGCCGCCGGATCGTCATGGCGGAGCTTCCGCCCGGCGCCCTTCTTGACGAGAAAGCCCTGACAGAAGCGCTGAACATCGGACGCACGCCGCTGCGCGAGGCGGTGTTGCGGCTGGAACAGGAAGGGCTTGTCACCTCGATGGGGCGGCGCGGCTATGTCGTGGCCACGGCCACCCCCGCCGATATGATGCGCATCTACGAGATGCGGCGCGAGATCGAGTGCTTCACTGCGGGCCTTGCCGCCGAACGGCGCACGCAGGAAGATCTTGACCGTTTCGACGCCTTCCTGAACCGCATTGAAGAAGGGCTCAAGGGCGCCTCGCCCGGCGAGGCCTGGGAACTTGCGGCGGACGAAGAATTTCACCGTATCATCGCCGAGGCCTCGGACAACCGCTTCGCCCAGCAATATCTGGCCTTCCTGTTCGGTCTTTCGGTGCGCACGCTTTACGTCTCGCGCATTCCCGTCACGCTGGTGCGCGATGAAATCGCCTCATACCGCAAGGTGCTGACCGCCATTCGGATGCGTGACCCCGCGGCGGCGCGGGCGGCGATGGCGCATCACCTGACGATCAATCCTTTGCAGGCCATGGCCGAAAGCCTGGGCGGCGTGAAACGGCAGGTGTCGTGATGCAAAGAGCCTGGCGCGAACGGATCGAGACCGGGGCGATGCTGGCCCCTTCGGTGGTGCTGCTGGTTCTTTTCGTGCTGGTGCCGCTTTGCGTCGTGGCCGCCTACAGCTTTGCCCTGCGCGATCCCTATGGCGCGGTGCTGCCGGGCTTTACCCTGGACAATTACCGCGAGCTTTTTCAAAGCGTCTACCTGCTGGTCTTCGTGAACAGCTTCAAGCTGGCGGCCGCGACCACGGTGCTTTGCCTGTTGATCGGCTATCCGGTGGCCTATTTCATCGCTTTCCGCGCCGGTCCCTGGGCGCCCGCCCTGCTGATGCTGCTGCTCATCCCGTTCTGGATCAACTTCCTGATCCGCATCTCGGCCTGGGTCGTTCTCCTGGGCCGGGGCGGGCTGATCAATCAGGGAATGCTGGCCACCGGGATC
Organism: Neotabrizicola paludis; assembly: GCF_044142105.1. Taxonomy (NCBI): domain Bacteria; kingdom Pseudomonadati; phylum Pseudomonadota; class Alphaproteobacteria; order Rhodobacterales; family Paracoccaceae; genus Neotabrizicola; species Neotabrizicola paludis. The sequence goes on along the minus strand of NZ_JBGTYM010000001.1, from coordinate 118,138 downwards.
GTCGACGCGCCGGTGGGGATGCTGGGCACATTGGGGGCAACCCTCGTGGGTATGGTCTATGCCTTCCTGCCGCTAACCGTCTTCCCGATCTATGCCGCCCTGCAACCGATCGACCGCCGGTTGCTGGAAGCGGGCGCCGACCTTGGCGCTGGCCCGGCGACAACCTTCCTGCGCGTGACGCTGCCCCTGTCGCTGCCGGGCGTGCTGGCCGCCGCGCTGTTCGTCTTCGTCCCTTCGATGGGCGTCTTCGCCATCCCCGTCCTTCTGGGCGGCGGCAAAGAGATCATCCTGGGCAACCTGATCGTCCAGCTGTTCCTTGAATTCCGCAACATCCCGCTCGGTGCCGCCGTCTCGGTCCTGCTCTTGGTCTTCTCGGGCATCGGTATCCTTATGTACATGCGCGCCCTGCGCCGGGTGGAGGCGATGAAATGAGCGCGCCCCGCGCCCCCGGCTGGGCCACCCGCACCTTCCTTCACGGCATTTCGGGCTGGATCACGCTCTTGACCTACCTGTTCATGCTGGCGCCGATCGTCATCCTGATCGCTTTCGCCTTCAACGCGGGCAAATCGACCGTGGTCTGGCAGGGCTTCTCGCTCGACTGGTTCGGCAAGGTCTGGTCGAACCGCCACATCGCCCGCGCCCTACATGTCAGCCTGATCGTTGCCCTGGCCAGTGCCGCCATCTCGACCGCCATCGGCGCACTGGCTGCGGTGGCGATCACAAGGCGGCAGTTTCCGGGACGCGACGTCCTGGGCGCGGCGCTGGCGGCCCCGCTTGTGCTGCCGGAGATCGTTCTGGGCGTGGCGCTTCTGGTCTTCATGTCCTTTGCCGGAGTGACGCTGGGCTATGGCACGATGATCGTGGGCCACGTGCTGGTCTCGATCCCCTTTGCCACACTGATCATCCGCGCCGCGGCCTCGTCTCTGGACCCCCGTCTGGAAAACGCAGCCGCCGATCTGGGCGCCAATGAATGGCAGACTTTCCGCATGGTGACGCTGCCGCAGCTTGCGCCCGCGCTGTTTACGGCCTTCATCCTTTCGGCGACGCTGTCCTTCGACAATCTGGTCATGTCGACTTTCACGTCAGGCGTCGGCACGACCACTCTGCCCTTGCGCATCTACTCGATGCTGAAACTGGGCATCACCCCCGAAATCAACGCGCTTGGCGCCCTCATGGTCGTCGCCAATGTCGCCATCCTGCTTCTCGTGATGGGGCGCTACTTGCCCCTGATGCTGAAAACCAACCGGCGGTGAACAGCCGGACAACCCGATCCAATAAGGAGCTGCCAAATGACACGTCTTTCCAAAACTCTTGCCGCCACGGTGCTGGCCCTCTGCGCCGCCAATCCGGGTCTTGCCGAAGAACTGCGCATCTTCGGCTGGGCGAATGAGATGCCCGACGAGGTGCTGGCCGATTTCGAAGCCGAAACCGGCATCGCCGTCACCTTCGACACGTTCGACAGCAATGAATCGATGATCGCCAAGCTTGATGCCGGCGGCGCGGGCTATGACCTGGTGAACCCCTCGCAATATGCGGTGCAGATCCTGATCGCGCGTGGCCGGATCGCCGAACTCGACCATGCCAAGATCGAGACATATGACAAGATCGGTTCCTCGTTCAAAGAGGTCTCCTACGATCCGGGCAACAAGTATTCGATCCCCTATGTCTGGGGCACCACCGGCCTTGCCTATAACAAGACCTGCGTGGACGAGCCGATCACCAGCTGGAAGTCGCTCTTCGACGAAAAGTACAAGGGCCGCATCTATATGCTGGACAATATGCTGGCCGCCTATATCGCGGGCCTGCAGGTGAACGGCTTCAGCGCCAATACCTCGGACCCGGCCGAGATCGAGAAGGCGACCGAAACGCTGATCGCCCAAAAGCCGCTTTTGGCAGGCTATAACAGCACCAACTTCGCCGACCTTGTCTCCTCTGGCGAGGCCTGCATCGTGGAAAGCTGGTCCTCCTCGGTGCTGCAGGCGATCAAGGACAACCCGGACGTCGTCTATGTCCTGCCGGAAGAAGGCGGCACCATGTGGATCGACGGCTATTCGGTCCTGTCGGACGCGCCGAACCCCGACGCCGCCTACAAGTTCCTCTCCTACATCCTGCGGCCGGAAGTGGCGGCCAAGACCACCGAACTGACCCAGACCGCAACGGTCGTGACCGAGTCGAAGGCTCTGCTGCCGGCCGAACTGGCGAACAATTCTGCGGTCTTCCCCGATGAGGCGACCATCGCCAATGCCGACTTCATCCTCGATCTGGGCGATGCGATGAAATACTATCAGGACGGCTGGACCAAGGTGAAAGCCGCCCAGTAAGCCTATCGCGGCGGCGGCCCCGCGCGGGCTGCCGCCGCCCCATCCCCAGGGCGATATTTCCCATGCCAGACCAGACCCACGGCCCCGCAGCGGTCGAACTGCGCAGCGTTGTCAAACGCTTCGGCACCATGACCGCCATCGACCGGCTGGACCTGACCATCCGCCAGGGCGAATTCTTCACGCTTCTCGGTGCCTCGGGTTGCGGCAAGACCACGACGCTGCGCCTGATCGCGGGGTTCGACTTGCCCAGCGAGGGCCAGATCCTGATCTCGGGGCAGGATGTGTCCGAGATTCCGGCCTATCAGCGCCCCGTGCATACGGTCTTCCAAAGCTATGCGCTTTTCCCGCATCTGACGATCCGCGAAAACGTCGCCTTCCCCCTGCGGATCAAGGGCGTGAAAAAGGCCGAGCAACGCGAGCGCGCGCAGGCGGCACTGGATATGGTCCAGATGAGCCGCTTCGGCGACCGCAAGCCCAGCCAGTTGTCGGGCGGCCAGCAGCAGCGCGTGGCGCTGGCCCGTGCGCTGGTGAACGAGCCAAAAGTGCTGCTTCTGGACGAGCCCCTGGGGGCGCTCGACCTCAAGCTGCGCAAGGAGATGCAGCTTGAACTGAAGGCGATCCAGAAACGGCTGGGCATCACCTTCGTCTTCGTCACCCATGACCAGGAAGAGGCGCTGACCATGTCGGACCGCATCGCCCTGATGGCAGGCGGGCGCATCGTGCAGCTCGACAGCCCGACCGGCCTCTACAACGCACCGCAAAGCCTCTATGCCGCCGAATTCATCGGCGAGACCAATCTCTTCAAGGGCCGTGTCGCCGCGACCGGCCCCAACGGAACCGAAGTGGAGACATTGGGCCGCCGTCTGATGCTGCCCCCCTCTCCCGTGCCGGTGGGGATCGAGGTGACGCTGGCCCTGCGCCCCGAACGCATCCGGCGTGACGGCACGGCCGATGGTCCCGAGGCCCGGCTGCACGAGGTCGATTTCATCGGCACCGACCAGCGGCTGGTCTATGCCCTTGCCGACGGCACCCGCATGGTGCTGCGCCAGCAGAATTGCGGCGGCGCGATCCCCGCGCCGGGCGAAATCACGCGCCTGGTCTTCGACCCCGCCGACATCCGCCTTTTCCAGAATTGACGCCCTTAAAGACGCAGGACGCTTCCATGACAGACATCTATCGTATCGAACCGCTGCCACCGCAGCTTGCCCCGGAAAGGGCCGCGAGGCTGGCCAGGGTCGAGGCCGCCACGCTGGGCCACTATCTCCATGCGGGCTTTGTCGATACCGCCATCCGGCCCCTGATCGTTGGGCCACGCGTGGCGGGAAATGCGGTCACCGTGCAGATCACCGGCCCCGACTCCACGCTTCTGTATTACGCGATGGACCGGGTCCGTCCGGGCGACCTGCTTGTGATTGACCGCGCGGGCGACCACCGCCAGGCCTGCTGGGGAGGCTTCATGGCGGCGGTCGCCCGCATCCGTGGCCTGGCCGGCGTGGTGATCGACGGCGCGGTTACCGATCCCGCCGCGATCCGCGAGGCCGGCGTGCCGACTTGGGCGCGCGACACTTCGGCCGTGACGACCAAGCTTCTGAACCTGGGCGGCGGCTTCAACGTGCCGGTCAATATCGGCGGTGTCGCGGTGACGCCGGGTGACGCGGTTCTCGCCGATGATTGCGGCGTCGTGGTGCTGCCGCCCACGCGGCTGGACCGGCTGATCGAAACGGCCCTTGCCGATCAGGCCGAGGAAGGCGACTGGGTGGCCAAACTGGAAAAAGGCGCGAAATTGCAGGATCTGATCGACATCCGCGCCATGCTGGCAAAGAACGGGATGGAGGGTGCTGGTGTCTGACCTCGTCTATGCGGAAACACCCGCGATTTCGCCCCATGCGGTCTGGCTTTCGACCCCGCATCATCAACTGGTCGAGATCGCCTTCGGCCTGGGCTGCCGCCGCTTTGTGCTGGATATCGAGCATGGCTATTTCGATCTCGACGGCACCGACAAGCTTGTCGCACTGATCCGGGCGCTGGGGGCCAAGGTCTATGCCAAGGTGCTGGGACCGGAAACGATCCCGATCCAGCAGGCGCTGGACATCGGTTGCCATGGCGTCATCATCCCGCATATCGGCGATGTGGATCATGCGCGCCATGTGACGGCCGCCGCCAAATATCCGGGCCTTGGCCTGCGCAGCTTCTCGGGCACGCGGCCCGCCCGCTATGATGCGGTGACGCAGGACTATTACACCCGCGAGAATGCCGGAACGCTTTGCCTGCCCATGGTCGAAAGCGCCGAGGCGCTGGCGGATATCGAGAAGATCCTTGCCCTTCCGACCGTCGATGGGGTCTTTGTCGGCCCCTCCGATCTGTCGCTGTCGCGCGGGCGCGGCGCCTATATGAAGACCGAGGCCGATTTCGACGATCTGCGCCGCATTGCTGCTGCCGCCAAGGCCGCGGGCAAGATCTGGATCATGCCGGCCTGGGCCGCCGTCGAGCGCAAGCTGGCGGCCGAGCTGGGCGCTGCCTGGCAGGTGACGGTGGATGAATATGGTGCGCTTTGGTCCGGGATCGAAGCCGGACTGAAGGCGTAAGGGGAAAGCGATGACGATTGCCGTCTATCTGGGCGATGACGCGGAAACCGCGGAATGGGTGGCGCTTCTGGCGCGCCTTCTGCCCGAATTCACTGTCGAGGACATGCTGTCCCCTGCCGATCCGGCCAAGGTGGAATATGCGGCAGTCTGGGGACCGCCAGCGGGTGCCATCGCCAAGTTCACGAACCTCAAGGCCGTCGTCTCGATCGGAGCGGGCGTCGACCATGTGCTGCGCGACCCCGACCTGCCCAAGCATCTTCCAATCCTGCGCACCACCGGCCCCGACATGGTCCAGCGTCTGCGCGAATATGTGGCGCTGCATGTGCTGACCCATCACCGCGAGCTGGGCATCACCGACGACAATCAGCGCGCGGGAGTGTGGAAACAGATCGTCACGCCCTTGGCCTCGCGCCGTCGCGTGGGCGTCATGGGCCTGGGCAACATCGCGCGGACCTGCGCGCAGACCCTGGCGGCCCTAGGCTTCGACACCGCGGGATGGTCGCGTTCGGGCGGCGCGGTCGAGGGCGTGACTGTCTTTGCCGGGGCCGAAGGCCTGCCTGCCTTTCTAGCGCGGACCGAGATCCTCGTCTGCCTGCTGCCACTGACCCCCGAGACCCGCGACATCCTGGATGCCGCTCTGATGGCACAACTTCCCAAGGGTGCACGGATCATCAATGCCGGGCGCGGCGGCCATCTGGTCGAGGCCGACCTGCTGGCGGCCCTGGACAGTGGCCAGATCGGCGGCGCGACACTGGATGTGTTCCGCACCGAACCCCTGCCCGCTGGTCATCCGTTCTGGACTCATCCGAGAATCCGCGTGACTCCGCATATCGCCTCGATGATCGATGCTGAAACCGGGGCCTCGGTCATCGCTGCGAATATTCGCAGCTTCGAGGCGACCGGCACCTCGGAAGCGGTCGCCGACGCGTCGCGCGGCTACTGACACTGCGAAAATCGCTTTCCGGCGCTGGCGGGGGGCTGGCGCCTGGGGGGCGGGCCGTGATTACCTGCCCCCGCCCCCCTTTGCGAGAGAGCCATGCCCAGCCCGCAAACTCCCGACCGTATCGGTGATGTGTCCTTCTGGTATGCTGATATCGGCCTGCCCGCCCGCCGCGCCGCGCTGCCGGGCGATGTCGAGGCCGATGTCTGCATCATCGGCGCGGGCTATACCGGCCTCTGGACCGCCTGGTATTTGAAACAGGCCGAGCCTGCGCTGCGCATCGTGGTGGTCGAGAAGGAATTCGCCGGTTTCGGCGCTTCGGGGCGCAATGGCGGCTGGCTCTCGGGCGGCTTCTCCTGGAACCACCGCCGCTATGCCGAAGCCACGTCGGAAGATGCCGTACGCCGCATGGTGCGCGCGATGAACGGAACGGTGGACGAAGTGATCGCCGTGGCCGCGGCGCAGGGAATCGACGCGGACATCCGGCGCACCGACGAGCTTCTGGTCGCGGTGAACCCGGCCCAGGCGCAACGGATGCGGGCCGAGGTCGAGCACCGCCGCCACTGGGGCGAAGAGGCCCGGGTCCATCGCATCGGGGCCGAGGAAATGGCCGCCCGTATCCGCATTCCCGGCGCGCTGGGGGCGCTTGTCGTCACCAATGTCGCCCGCGTCCAGCCTGCGAAACTGGTGCGTGGCCTGGCCGCCGCCTGCGAACGCGCCGGGATCGCCATCTATGAAGGCACGACCGTGACGGGGCTTGAGAAAGGCCGCGCCACGACCGACCGGGGTGTCGTGACCGCGCCCTCCGTCCTGCGCTGCACCGAAGGGTTCACGGCGGGCTTGCCGGGTATGAAACGTGAATGGTTGCCGCTCAATTCGGCCCAGGTCGCGACCGAGCCGCTTCCACCCGAGATCTGGGACGAGATTGGCTGGCAGGGCCATGAGATCGTGGGCGATTTCGCCAATGGATATTGCTATTGCCAGCGCACGCGCGAAGGGCGCATCACCGTGGGCGCACGGGGTGTGCCCTATCTTTTCGGCTCGAACCTCGATTCTAACGGCGCGCCCGATGCCGAGACGATCCGCCGCCTCACCGCGATCCTGCACCGCCATTTCCCTGCCGCGGCCCGGTATCGTATCGCCCATGCCTGGTGCGGTGTGCTGGGTGTGCCACGGGACTGGTGCGCGACGGTGGGCTATGATCCGGCGCAGGGCTGGGGCTGGGCGGGCGGCTATGTCGGCACCGGCGTCTCGACCTCGAACTTGGCGGGCCGCACGCTGGCCGACCTGGCGCTGGGGCGGCAAACCGATCTGACCACCCTGCCCTGGGTCAACCGTCGGGTGCGCAACTGGGAGCCCGAGCCCTTCCGCTGGTTGGGCGTCCACGGCATGTATGCGCTGCTGAATGCCGCCGACCGGGCCGAGGCCAGGCCGGGCACCACCGCGCCCTCGCGGCTGGCCGGTTGGGGCAATAAGCTGACCGGCCGCTATTGAGCGGGACCCGGTCCACCGGCTGATCGCGCCTGGACGACGCGGGGGGCGTTCAGGCGGCGGGCGGGTCGTCCCGCGACAGAAGGCGATGCAAGAGCGGCGCCGCCACGATCACCGCCAGGATGCGGATAACGTGATGCAGCACCACAAAGGCCGCATCGGCCTGGATTGCCAGCGCAACAAGCCCCATTTCCGTCAGCCCGCCCGGAGCCAGCGCCAGCAGCGCCTGTTCCATCCCCACGCCGGTCGCCGCCTGCATGGCAAGACCGCCCGCCAGGGCCAGGGCAAGAGCCAGAATCGTTGCTCCCATGCTGAGCACTCCGGCGCGGCCCAGCGCAGCCGCCCCGATTCCCGCGAAGCGGCAGCCGAGAACGGTGCCGAGGATCACCTGTGCGGTATTGACGACAAGCCCGGGCGGCGCGCTTTCGGTCACGCCGCCCAGATGCAACGCGCCGGACAGGATCAGGGGGCCAAGGAAGGTCGGCGCCGGGAAACGCAACTTCCGTCCCATGAGACTGCCGAAAACGGCCGCTGCCAGCATCAGCGCCAGATCCGCATAATCCGGCCATTCCGCGCCGGCCCGCGCCGCGCCGCTGATCTGCGCGCCCTGCACCATCCGAAACCACACGGCGATCATCGCGATCACGGTCACGATGCGCAGGCTTTGTGCCAGGATCACCTGCTCGACGCGGGCGCCGCGCGCCTCGCCGATCTCGACCATCTCGTTCAGGCCGCCCGGCATTCCGGCGAAATAGGCGGTGGTCCAGTCGAAGCGGCCGAGATGGCGATAGAAGGGCACGACGATCATGCCGACCACCGCCAGATAGACCAGCATGATCGCAAGGGTCATGCCCCATTGTCCGGCGCCGACCAGCACATCAGGCGTGAATCGCGATCCAAGCAGCACGCCGATCACGGCAACCGTGGCCGGGCGCAGCCGCTTTGGGCCCTTGACCGGCAGGCCCCCGACCGCTGCCGCCATGGTGGCGAACAGCGCGCCCAGCATCCAAGGCAGCGGCAGTGCCAGCCAATGGAACAAGGCACCGCCGGCAACCCCGATGATCAGCCCGAAGACAATGCGCAGGAACGGAGACAAATGCGGGACAGTCCTAGCTTGCGGGCCCGACCGGGCACCGGGTTCAGCGGCGCGACCTTCGGCAAAGCGGCGCCGATTGTCGAGACAGCGTGATCGCTCTTGCCATCTGGCTGTGACCTAAGCGCTATAGTCGCGCCGGGTGCGGCCGCAAAATCGACGTCCCGCCACAAGAAAGGCCCTGCCGATGAATGCCTTGCCGCCCACTGCCCCGACCCGGACCGAAGATGCCCTGCTGATCGAGGGTGCCGAGGTCCTGATGCCAGGAGGGCTGGCGCGGGTCTCTGTCCGACTCGAGGGCGGGATGATCACAGGCATCGACGTCGCCGCCGATGGCGCGCGTCGGGTTTCAGCGCCGGGCATGCTGCTGGCCCCCGCCCTGGTCGATATTCACGGCGATGCCTTCGAGCGCCAGTTGATGCCGCGCCCCGGCGTGCTGCTGCCCGTCGAGGCGGCGCTTCTGGAAACCGATCGACAGCTTGCGGCGAACGGCATCGCGACCGCCTATCACGCCCTGACGCTGAGCTGGGAGCCTGGGCTGCGCTCGGTCCAGATGGGCTGGGATGTGCTTGGCACGCTGTCCCGCATCGCGCCGCGCCTGACGGTCGAGAATCGGTTGCAACTGCGCTGGGAGAGCTTCTGCTTCGAGGCCGTTCCGCTGATCGAGGCGGCGCTGGCCGGGCTTCTGACGCCGTCGGTCGCCTTCAACGATCATACATCGATGATCCTGCTAGACCCCAGTGTCGCCCTACAGGACCGCCCCTTTGAGCATGCGCCGGATTTTCCGGTGACGTCTTTCGACAATCCGGTCTTCCTGGCCAAGATGGAGCTGCGCGCCAAGCGGTCGCAGATGGAAACTGCGGCCTGCGTCGATCTGATCCGCGAGATCTGGTCACGCCGCCCGCACGTGCCGCCCATGATCGCCGAGGTCGCGGCGCTGGGTCGAAAGGCCGGAGCCGCGATGCTGAGCCATGACGACACCCGGGCCGAGACCCGTGATTTCTACCGCGCGCTTGGTGCCCGGATCAGCGAGTTTCCGATGAACCTCGCCACGGCGCGGGCCGCGCGCGCGGCCGGGGACAGCATCGTCTTCGGCGCCCCCAACGCGGCGCGGGGCGGCAGCCATCTGGGGTCTCCCGGCGCGGCGGCGATGATCGCCGAAGGGCTCTGCGACATCCTCGCTTCGGATTACTATTACCCGGCGATGCTCTCTGCCGTGGCCCGCCTGACGGCCGACAAGGTCGCCCCGCTCGAGCGGCTTTGGCCGCTGATCGCCGCCAACCCGGCCCGCGCGCTGGGGCTGATGGACCGCGGCGAGATTGCGGTGGGGCAAAGGGCGGACCTTGTGCTGGTCGACTGGCCCGAAGGGCAGGCCCCGGCGGTGCGCCAGACGCTGGTCGCGGGCCGGATGGCCTATGGTGCGGTGGCGGCGGGCTGAGACGCCGCGAAGGCCCGCACGGCATCCAGCCAAGCGGCAATGGTGCGCAGCGACTGTGGCTCGTCGAGGAACGGCACATGGCCGCGATCCGGTACATCGACGCGGATCAGATCCGGGCGACGGCGGGCCATTCCTGTCGCGGCCTCTGCCGACAGCACGTCGGAATTGGCGGCCCGGATCAGCGCCAGCGGCAGACCCGCGCAGGCATCGAACAGCGGCCAGGCATCGGCGGTGGGGGCGGCCAGCGCCGCATCGAAGCTTTGCCGCAGCGCCGGATCATAGGGCAGGCCAAGCCGACCCTCCAGCTGGACATATCGCCGGGCCGCCTCTTCCGCCCAGCGTTCGGTAGGCACCTTCAGGAAGCCGGGGCTGGCGGCGAGACGGTCTGCGGCCTGTTCCAAAGTGGCGACCGGGGGGACGACGCCGACATAATCGCCGATCCTTTGCAGACCGGCGCGCTCCAGCACCGGGCCGCAATCGACCAGACACAACCCGGTCAGGCGCGCCTTGGCAAAGGCCGCCATGACCATGCCCAGAAGCCCGCCGCGCGAAGTGCCGACAACCGCCACACGGTCAAGACCCAGATGGTCAAGGAGCGCGAGCGCATCGCGCGCCTCCTGCGCCACGGTATAGCTGTGCCAATCGGCCCAGGCAGAGGCTCCGCGCCCCCGGCTGTCAAGCCGGATCAGGCGGATGTCAGCGGGCAGGTGACAGGCAAGATACTCGAAGTCCCGCCCGTCGCGCGTCATGCCGGCCAGTGCCAGAACGGGCAGGCCCGCGCCTTCGTCGCGATAGGCCAGACGGGTGCCGTCTTCCGCAAGAAACGCTTTCCTCATCCGCCGGCCTCCCCGCCGCGATTGCGCCCTTGGTGTCGTGTTTCCTCCGGGCATCGCGGCAGAGTACTTTGGCCAGACTGAAGCGGGCAAGGCCGCATCACCAGACGCGTCAGTCAACGCGCATTTCGGGAACCTCGGAGGGCACGATCAGCCGCGCTTCGGTCGCAGCCAGGATCTCGTCCACGCTGACGCCCGGCGCGCGCTCGGCCAGGGACAATCCCTCGGGGCCGGGGCGCAGGACCGCAAGATCGGTCACGACAAGATCGACCCGGCGCAGCGCGGTCAAGGGCAGCACGCAGCGCGGCACGATCTTCGACTGCCCTTTGGCCGCGTGCTGCATGGCGACGATCACACAGGCCGCCCCCGTCACAAGGTCCATCGCGCCGCCCATGCCCGGCACCATCTTGCCCGGCACTTTCCAATTCGCCAGATGCCCTTCTTCATCGACCTGAAGCCCGCCCAGCACGGTCATGTCGAGATGCCCACCCCGGATCAGGCCAAAACTCATGGCGCTGTCGATCGAGACGGCGCCCGGAACGGCGGTGACGAAGCCGCCCCCTGCATCGGTAAGGTGGCGATCCTCCATTCCCTCGGGCGGGCGGGCGCCAAGCCCGATCACGCCATTCTCGGCCTGAAAGAACACGCCGCGTTCGGCGGGCACGAAATTCGCCACCATCGAAGGCAGGCCGATCCCCAGATTGACCAGCATCCCCGGCTTGATCTCGCGCGCGACACGGCGGGCGATCAGTTCCTTGGCATCCATGGCGCTACCCTTTGCGGATCAGAAGATGGTCGACCAGCACGCCCGGCGTCTTGACCGCATCGGGCGCGATCACCCCCACCGGGACGATGCTGTCGGGCTCTGCAATCACCTTGCGCCCGGCCATAGCCATGATCGGATTGAAATTGTGGGCGGTCAGCATGTAGCTCAGATTGCCGATGTAATCGGCGGTATGCGCCGCGATCAGTGCGAAATCGGCAGTGAGCGGGGTTTCCAGCAGAAAGCGCTTTCCCTGAACCTCTACCACCTGCTTGCCCGCTTCGACCTCGGTGCCCAACCCGGTTGGCGTCAGAACCCCGCCCAACCCCACGCCACCCGCGCGGATGCGCTCGACCAGCGTGCCCTGCGGGACCAGCTCGCAACCGATCTCTCCGGCGATCATCTTGGCCTGCATCTCGGGGTTCAGGCCGATATGCGAAGCGATGACATGCGCCACGCACCCCGCCGAGATCAGCTTGCCAATCCCCTTTCCCGGCATGGCCGTGTCATTGGCGATCACCGTCAGCCCGCGCGCGCCCTGCGCGACCAGAGCGTCGATCAGGCGTTCGGGCGTGCCCACGGCCATGAAGCCGCCGATCATCAGGCTGGCACCATCCGGGATCATCGCCGCAGCCGCCTCGGGTTTCAACACGCCCTTCATGCCGCCGTCCTTTCACCGCCGCCGGCCAGCGCGCGCGTGGCCCTTGCAATCACCAGTTCTTCATTCGTCGGCACGACCAGCACATCCGTCGCCGCCCCCGCCGCCGAGACCACCCTGGCATGGGCTTCATTGGCCAGCGTATCGATCTCGATTCCCAGCCAGCCCATGCCGGCGCAGACCTTGGCCCGCACGAGGGCAGAGTTCTCGCCGATGCCGCCCGAGAAGACCAGGGCGTCGATGCCGCCCAAGGCCGCCGCCATCGAGCCGATCTCGAGCCGGATCCGGGCCGTGAAATACTCGATGGCCTGCGCCGCCTCTGGCGCCGGGCTGGCCTCGAGCGTGCGCATGTCGTTCGAGAGGCCGGAAAGGCCCAAAAGTCCCGACTGCTTGTAGAGAAGGTCCGAGATGTCCTGCGGGCTCATGCCCTGCTGGTCCATCAAGAACAGCATCACCCCTGGGTCGAGCTGCCCCGGCCTTGTGCCCATTGGCAGCCCATCCAGCGGCGAGAAGCCCATGGTCGAGGCGATCGAACGCCCGGCCAGCAGGCCGCAAAGCGAGGCGCCATTCCCCAGGTGGGCGATCACGACGCGGCCCTGCGCCAGCGCGGGCGCGCTGCGGGCCAGTTCACCGGCGATATAGTCGTAGGACAGGCCGTGAAACCCATAGCGGCGCACGCCCAGGTCATACAGCTGGCGCGGCAGGCCATAGGTGTCGTTCACCCAGGGATGGCTGCGGTGGAAGGCCGTGTCGAAACAGGCGACCTGCGGCGCTTCGGGGAAGGCTTCGATGGCTGCACGGATGCCCGCCAGATTGTGCGGCTGATGCAGCGGCGCGAAGGGCGACAGGGTTGCCAGATCGTCCAGCAGCGCCGCGTCCACAAGCGCATGAGTCGCGCGCTCCGGGCCGCCATGCACGACACGGTGCCCGACCGCCCCCACGCCAATGCCCGGAAAGGCCGCGTGCAGGCTGTCGAGGACACAGTGCAACGCCTGGGCATGGCTCGTCAGGCTTCCGGGCGCGACCGGCAGGGCCGCGCCTGCGCTGTCCTTGAGCCTCAGACTGCCTTGGAGGCCGATCCGGTCGGCCAGCCCGGTTGCAAGCGGCGCCTCGCCCGCCGGGCCGAACAGCGCAAATTTCAGCGAGGACGAGCCCGCATTCAGCGTCAGGATGCCGCCCATCTTCGCCCCCGCCGTCCGACCTGTCATGCCCGGCCCTCCCCAGCCCATTTCATGCCTTGGTAGCGCCCAGCACATGGAAGTGATGGATGGCAGCGACAGCACAAGAGGCCAGACGCGACATGCTGCTGTCCGAACGCGAGTTCAGGATCACCGGCACTTTCGCCCCCAGAACAAGGCCCGCGCCTTCGGCATGGCTGATGAAGGCAAGTTGCTTGGCCAGCATATTGCCCGCGTCGATTCCAGGCACGACAAGGATATTGGCCTGACCGGCCACCCCGCCCTTCAGCCCCTTGCTGCGGGCGGCCGCCAGATCCACGGCATTGTCCATCGCCAGCGGTCCCTCGACCAGCCCGCCCCTAATCTGCCCCCGATCGGCCATCTTCGACAGAAGCGCCGCGTCGATCGAGGACTGGATCGCCGGGTTCACCGTCTCGACCGCCGAAAGGACGCCAACCTTCGGCTCCATTCCCAGCGACAGGGCAAGGTCGATGGCGTTCTGGCAGATATCCACCTTGGTCGCGAGATCGGGGGCGATGTTGATCGCCGCATCCGTGACCATCACCGGATGCGGCTGGCCCGGCACATCCATCACGAAGACATGGGTGAAGCGGCGCCCGATGCGCAGACCCTTGTCGCGGTCGACCATGGGTTTCAGCAGGTCGTCCGTGTGCAGATGCCCCTTCATCACCGCCTGCGCCCGGCCCTCATGCACCAGCGCACAGGCCAAGGCGGCGGCTTCGGCATGGGTGGCGGCCTCGACAATCTCGATCCCGGTCAGGTCGGCGCCCAGAGCGGCCGCGGCGGCACGGATTGCCGCGGCGTGGCCGACAAGGATCGGCGTGATGATCGATTCCTTCATCGCCAGCAGCGCGCCGTCCAGAGAATTGGCCTCTTCCGGGCAGACCACTGCCGTCACCAGCGCGGGCAAGGGCCGGGCGGTTTCAAGGAAAGCGTCGAAATGGCGGTGGCGCTGGACGATCAGACCAGGCACCTCGATATCGTCGCGGTCGAATTTGAAGGTGGGGGCGATGACGACCGCCTCACCCGACAGGACGAGCGCCGCATCGGCGACACGGCGGATCTCGGTCGCCAATGTCACCTCGCCATTTGGCGCCTTAGACAGCACGGTGACCCTGGTGATCAGCTCATCCCCTTCGCGGACATGCTGATGAAACTCCAGCCCCTGACGGCGATACAATGTGCCGGGTCCGGGCAGGCGCGAGCCAAGGACCGCCGACAAAAGCGAAGCCACAAACATGCCCGGGGCGATGCCGTCGGGATGGCCATCCCCATCACCATCCTCATTCGGCAAATGCATCGGATTGAAATTGCCCGAAACAGACGCGAAACCGTAAAGATCGTCCTGCGTGATCAGGCGGCGCAATTCGGCGGTGTCGCCCGGCTGCAATTCGTCGAAGGTCCGGTTGACCAGCCTCATTTGGCGCACTCCGTGACGGCGGGCTTGCTTGCCGGCCACAGCGGCGGTGCCGGGATCAAAGGCGCGCAAGACACAGATATATCGGGTGAATGCGGCATGATCTTTTCCTTTGCCATGGCTGCTGCCCTGAAGGCCCCGGTGAAAGTGGCAGTCGCATCCCCGGGATGGGGCAGCAGGCCCAGAACCTGATGGAAAGGCCGGATCGGCGCAATGGGGTAAGGCGAGAATTTCGCAAGGACACCCGGCACATATGGACGCCATGCAGAGGTCCTTTGCGCCATTCGGGCGGCGCGTCACCGCGCGCCCGCCCGTTCAGTTCATCGGGGCCCCGCCCTCTTCCTTGCGGCGGGCGACATAGGCATCCAACGCCTCGGCCCGGCCGGGGTCGAGCGCGGGTTCCTCATATTGCGTCAGAAGCTCTTTCCAGATCGCGTTCGCCCGCGCGGGGGCTTCGGTGGCACCCGCCTGCAGCCATTGCGGGTAATTGTCCCAATTCGACAGCATCGGCGCATAGAAGGCGCTTTCATACCGCTCCATCGTATGAGCCGCACCGAAGAAGTGACCGCCGGGGCCGACCTCGGCCATGGCCTCAAGTGCCAGCGCTTCGGGGCGGCAATCGAGCGGCGCAAGAAAGGCCTGCATCATCTGAAGCATCTCGGCATCGAGGATGAGCTTTTCGAAACTGGCGGTCAGGCCGCCATGCATCCATCCCGCCGCATGCTCGATCAGATGCGCCCCGCCCATCACCGCGCCCCAAAGCGCCATCTGGGATTCATAGGCCGCCTGGGCATCGACCGCATTGGCGGCTGTGACGTTCGAGGACCGGAACGGCACGGCGATATGGCGGGCCAATTGCCCCGAGGCAGCGGCGGCCTTGGCATATTCCGGGGTGCCGAAAGCGGGCGCGCCCGAGCGCATGTCGACATTGCTGGTGAACCCGCCATACATCACCGGCACGCCGGGCCGCACGATCTGGGTGAGCACGATCCCCGCCAGCGCCTCGGCATGTTGCTGCACCAGAGCCCCGGCGAGCGTGACCGGCGACATGGCGCCTGCCAGGGTAAAGGGCGTGATGACATTGACCTGGCCATGTTCGGCCATGGCGATCAGCCCCTCGGCCATCGGAATGTCCAGTTGCCGGGGGGAATTGGTGTTGATGATCCCCAGAAGCGTTGGCGGCAGGCGGTCGGGCGTGGTTCCGGCGGCGATGGCCGCCATCTCCAGCCCGTCCATCGTGCGCGCATGACCCAGGGTCTGGGTCTGCCAGTTCTTGTCCAGAAGGCCGATCTGGGCGCGGTAAATGTCCAGGTGGCGGGTGTTTGCCGGAAGATCCATCGGCTCGAACGGACAGCCGCCCTCATGCTGGATCACGTTCAGCACCTGCACCAGCCGCAGGTAATCACACATCTCGGCAAAGCTTCCGTCGCGCCGGCCCCGATCAAGGTCCATCACATAGGCCGGACCGCCGACAGAAGCGAAGACGCAATGCCCGCCACCCAGCCGAAGGGATTTGGCTGGGTCACGGGCCGTCAGGGTGAATTGGGCCGGCACTGTCGCAAGCCTTTCGCCGATCATGGCGGGGTCGAGATGAACCATATCCTCCCGGACCGTGGCGCCTGCCGCCCTGAACCGGGCGCGGGCGCCTTCATGCAGCACCCGCATGCCCAGACGGAGCAGCACCTCAAGCGCGGCGGCATGGATCGCCGCCACCTGATCGTCGGAGATCACCTTCAGCGGATCATACAGCCGGGGCACCTGACCAAAGGGAAGCTGCCGGATGCCGCCCGGCGCGCGACGCGGCCGCCGGGTCATTGCGCCACCTGCGGCAAGGCGGCCGGGCCGGGATCGCGCCGGATCATGACATTGGAAAGACCTAGACCCTCGGCGGTGCGATGGCCCTGCCAGACGGCATGGGCTATGGCCCCCGGGGCATTGGCGTCTCCGGTCAGATGGACGCTAAGACCGCGCTGCACAAGCTCTTGATACAGCGCGCTGCGCCCCAGCCGCAGCCCAACGATCACCAGCGAGCCTGCGGTCAGGCTGGACGGCTCGCCGCTCATCATCTGCGCCAGATCCACCTTGTTCCCGTCAAAGCCAGTGACGCGCTGAAGGGTACGGTAACCGATGCCCCGGAGGGCAAGTGCCGCGTGGATATGGCCCTGTTCATTGGTCAGAAAGCTCCAGGCCGAAGCCGCGCCGGCGCTGGTGACATAGGTCACGGGCAGACCCTTCGCCGCAAGGTCTTCGGCAATCGCGCTGCCAAGATAATAGTTGTCGAAATCGAAAACGGTGACCGGACCTTCTGGCTGCGCGCCCGCCGCCAGATCGTCGGGCGTATAGACGCGCGGCCCGTCCGCCGCGCCTTCGGGCAATTCGCTGGCGCCCAACAGGGCCTTTGTCCACTGAGCCCCGGTCGCGACCACCACATGATCCGCGCCAAACTCGACCACATCATCCACCGACAGATCCGATCCGGCATAGAGCGAGACATTCGCCATTTTCCGAAGCTGGCCAAGGCGATAGTCCGCCACCCTGCCCCATTGCCTCAACCCTGGCAGCGCCGTTTCAAATCGTAGCCGCCCGCCGAACGTATCGGCTTTCTCGGCAAGCGCCACGCGAAAGCCGCGCCGTGCCGCCGTCAGTGCCGCCTCAAGGCCGGCAGGCCCGCCGCCCACCACAAGAACCTGCCCTTCGCCGGATGCGCGCGGGCGTTCCGGGTGCCAGCCGCGCCGCCATTCCTCGCCGGCCGTCGGGTTCTGCGTGCAGCGCACCCAGACCCCGTCATGCCAGGAGGAAATGCAGATGTTGCAGCCAATGCACTCACGGATGTCCTCTTCGCGCCCTTCGTCGATCTTCTGCGGCAGGAAAGGGTCGGCGATGGAAGGCCGCGCACCCCCGATGAGGTCCAGAACGCCGTCGCGCAGCATCTGCACCATCGTGTCGGGACTGGTGAAACGACCGACACCGACGACCGGCTTGTCGGTGATCTGTTTCATGAAATCGACCACAGGCCGGTGGCTGCCCTCGGGCACAAAGCGGCTCGGGCCGCAATCCGTGCCGGAATAGTCCATCTTTACATCAAAAAGATCGGGGGCATCCTTCAGAAGCCCGATCACCTCATGCGCTTCGCTTTCGGCCGAATCGGACCGGCGCGCGCGCAATTCCTGCATCGACACGCGCAGCGCTACGGCACAGCGGCCATGGGTCGCCTCGCGCACGGCGTCGATCAGCTCTTCCACCAGCCGCACCCGGTTGCGAACCGAGCCGCCATAGGCATCGGTGCGGTGATTATAATCCGAAAGCAGGAACTGATAGGGCAGATAGCCCATGCCGGCGTAGACATAGAGAATGTCGAACCCCGCCGCCTCGGCCCGCAGTGCCGCCTCGGAATGCCAGCGGATCAGCTCGCGGATATCGCCCGCATCCATCACCCGTGGCCGAGCGGCGGACATGAAGGGCACATGCGTCGCCATCCAGGGCACGCCCGAGGGCGACAAGGGCGGCAGACGGGTGGTGCGGTTCACCGCAGCCGCCCCGCCATGCCACAGCTCGATCCCCGCCAGAGCGCCGTGGGCATGGACCGCTTCGGTCATCACCCGGTGCGCGGCGATATCGGCGCGATCCCAGATCGTCGCGCAGGGAAAGGGGCTGTCGTCGGAAGAAGGGTCGACCGAAGCCGCCCCCGTGCACACGACGCCCCAGCCGCCCTCGGCCTTCATCCCCCGGAAGGCCGCCCGCACCTGCGGCGCGGCATTCGTCATACCGCTGGCATGGGGCACTTGAAAGAAGCGGTTCTTCGCCGTCTTCGGGCCGATCTTTACGGGTTCGAACAGGATGTCGTAGCGGGGATCGCGCGGCATGGCTTCCTCTTGCTGAACAGTCGTACAATAGTGTACTCGGAACATCGGTCAAGCCTCGCTGATTGCCGGCTGGCCGTTGTTGTCTGAAGGTTCAGCAAGAGGAGACACCACCGTGCCGATCGAGCGGACTGTATTCACCCACCAGATCAAGGTGATCGAAGACATCAAGATCCCGATGCCCGACGGCACCCTGCTTGCGGCGAAACTCTGGCTGCCCGAGGGTTCGGGGCCGGTGCCTGCGATTCTGGAATATCTGCCCTATCGCAAACGCGACGGAACGCGCGGCCGCGATCACCAATGGCACGCCTATTTCGCCGGTCATGGCTATGCCTCGATGCGGTTGGACATTCGCGGCACGGGCGACAGCGAAGGGCTGATCGACGACGAATATACCGTGACCGAGCAGTTGGACGGCATTGCCGCGATCGAATGGATTGCGGCGCAGGGCTGGTGCGACGGCCAGGTCGCGATGATCGGAATATCCTGGGGCGGGTTCAACGGCTTGCAGATCGCTGCACGGCAGCCTCCGGCACTGAAGACGATCATCACCGTGGGGTCGACCGATGATCGCTATGCAACCGATGTGCACTATATCGGCGGCTGCCTGTCGAAGGACAATTTCGACTGGTCGCAGACCATGTTCGCAAGCCAGGACCTGCCCCCCGACCCCGAGATCGTCGGCCCGCAATGGCGCGAGATGTGGCAGGCGCGGATGCGGGCCAATACGCCCTGGATCCTGCCCTGGCTGGCCCATCAGCGCCGTGACGACTATTGGAAGCAGGGGTCAGTCTGTGAAGATTTCGGCGCCATCAAGATACCGGTCTACGCCGTTTCGGGTTGGGCCGACAATTATTCCGAAGCTGTGCCGAGGCTGGTCGCGGGGCTCAAATCCCCAGTGCGCGGGCTGATCGGACCCTGGGCGCATTCCTACCCGCAGGATGCCAGCGTCGCACCGGAAATCGGTTGGCTGCAAGAGGTTATCCGCTGGTGCGACCATTGGATGAAGGGCCGGGAAACCGGAATCATGGACGAGCCCGCCCTGCGGGTCTGGATGCAGGACAGCGTGGCACCGCAAACCTGCTACACCGAGCGCCCCGGCCGCTGGGTGGCCGAGGACTGCTGGCCCAGCCCGAGGATCGCCTGGCAGAGCCACTATCTTTCCAACGGAAATACCCTGTCGCCGCAGCCCGGCACGGGCGAGGCCGCAATCTGCTCTCCGCTTTGGGTTGGCCTGGCCGCGGGCGAAGTCGGCCGTTATGGCGACAACGCCGATTGGCCGCCCGACCAGCGCGAGGATGATGGCGGCTCGCTGGTCTTCACATTGCCGCCGCTTGCCGCCCGCACCGAGATCATGGGCGCGCCGCAGCTTCGCCTGCGCTTCCGGTCGGACAAGCCGCAGGCCTTGGTCGCGGTGCGCCTGAATGACGTGGCCCCCGATGGCGCCTCGACCCGCGTGGCGCTGGGTCTTCTCAACCTTTGCCACCATCGGGGCCACGGCGCGCCCCAGGCGCTGGTGCCGGAGGAATGGACCGAGGCCGTGGTCGACCTGGACGACATCGCCCATGCCTTTCCCCCGGGCCATCGCATCGCCCTGTCACTTTCCACGAGCTATTGGCCCATCGCCTGGCCCAGCCCCGCGCTTGCGACGCTGACGCTTGATCTGGCCGGATGTCGGCTGGAGCTGCCCGTGCGCCCGCGGCGCGAGGCTGATGCCGCGTTGCGCCCCTTCGATCCGCCCGAAGCGGCCCCGCCCCTGCCCCGGATCGACCATCCGGCGGAGGCAAACGTGCGCCGGCGGGTCTTGCGAGACCTGCTGACCGGCGAAAGCGTGGTGGATTTCCCGCGCTGGACCTACGCGACCGAAATGCCCGATATCGCGACCACCGTGCGCAGCCATGCCATGGCGCGCTACCGGATCACCGGCAACGATCCGCTCTCGGCCCGCTGCGAGACCGAAGCCATGTGCGAGATCATCCGCAAGGATGGCCGCTTCCGTCATGAAAGCCACGGCACGCTGTCCTGCGATGCCACGCATTTCCATGTCGAGATGCATCTGACTGTCAGCGAGAATGGTGAAAGCCTTTACCGCAGAAGCTGGAAGGAAAGCATTGCGCGGGATCATATCTGACGGCATATCAAGATGATGACTGAGGCTCCGCGTTTCCGCCGCTTCACGCCCGAAGTCCGTTCGGCCATGCTTGTGCAGGCGGGGATCGCCTGTTTGGCCCGCGGCGGGCTGTCGGCCTTCACCATCGACAATATCGCACGGGAAGCCGGGGTCAGCCGCGGACTGATCTCGCATCATTTCGGTGGCAAGGACGGGCTTTTGACCGCGGTTCATGCCGAGGCCTATCGCGGCTTCATTGATATTCTTGCGCCCGACGGCGGGGACCCATCGCTGCGCGACGTGCTGGATCGGGCCTTTTCGGAAGCCCTGTTCAACCGGGACACGCTGAAGATCTGGCTGGCACTCTGGGGGGAGATATCGGTCAATCCGGCGCTGCGCGAAGAACATCGCCGATGCTATGATGCCTATCTTGACCATGTCGAACGTGCGATCGCCCAGCATGCCGCACATGCCGGATGCAACCTTGACGCAAAGGCGCTCGCGCGGCCGGTTGTGGCGGTGATCGACGGGCTGTGGCTCGAGGCGCAGATCGACCCCGAGCGGCTTTCGCCCGGAAAGGCCAGAGCGGCAGCGCTGGCTCTGCTCGAGCAGGCGCTCGGGCCGATATAAGCGCTATTTTCCGACGAATTCGAACGAGAACCGCGTCTCGGCTCCGGCGGGCGGCGGTGCGAAGGGGGCCGAGCGGCGGATATGGTCCAAGGCCACCTGATCCAGCGCCGGGCTGCCCGAAGAGCGGATGATCTTTGCCAGAACCAGCCCGCCTGAAGCAGAGATCTGGAAGCCCACGACCGCCGTGCCCCGGGCTCCGGCCTTCTGCTTCTTGGTCTTGCGGATCTTCTTCATCACTTCGGCGCCATAGCTTGCGGCCGCGACTTTGCCGCCGCCAACGCCCTTCGCCGTCTGCTTCTGTACCGGCGCGGCTTCGACCGAGGCGGCGCTGCGCTCTTTCGCAGCCTCGGTGGGTTTTGCCATTTTAGCGGGCTTGGCCTTGGCCGCTTCCGTCTTCGCGGCCGGCTTTTCAACCGGCTTCTCCGCCCGCTTTTGCGGCCTTGCCTTGGGTTTGACGGATATCACGGGCTCCGGTTCGGCTTCGGCCTCGGCGAGCGCTGCCGCTTCGGGCCGCGCCGAGGCGCTTTCCATCTCGGGTGCGGCTTCGGCCTGCGCCCCAACAGGCGCCTGCGGGGCGTCGGGCCGCGCGGGGGCATCTACAGCGCCGGGCAGCTCGGGCGCCTTGTCCTGCACCGGCGCCTCTGCGGCGTCGGGCGCTTCGGGCGCGGCCTCGGGGGCGGATTCCGACAGGGCCCCCAGTGCGGGCGCGGGCGGCATCAGGATCGGGATCGCCCTGTCAGCCGCGCCCGCCTCGCCGCCGGGGGCCGCCTGCATTGCAAGGGCGGCCAGGCCCGACAGGCCCAATGCCACCACAGCCGCCGATGCGGACCAGCCCAGGGTCGCGCCACGTTTGCGAGGCGTCGCGACCAGCGTCAGTTCCGGGCGAAACGGACAGCGTGCGGCGCTCATGGTGCCCCCCCGTCAAGGCCGACCAGCGCGACTTTCAGATACCCCGCCGCGCGCAGGGCGTTCAGCACCTCCATCAGGCGGCCATAGGCGATGCTCTGGTCGGCGCGCAGGAAGATCGGCGTCTCGTGCTGCCCGCCCGTCGCGGCATCCAGCGCCGCAGGCAGCGCCTCGGGCGCAAGCCGGGCGTCGCCAAGGATCAGATCACCCTCGACTGCGACGGTCAGCCAGACCGGGTCCTGCGGCCGGTCCTGGGGCGGCGCGGTCGAAACGGGCAGATCGACCGGCGTGTCGACCGTGGACAAGGGGGCCGCCACCATGAACACGATCAGCAAGACCAGCATCACGTCGATGAAGGGCGTGACGTTGATCTCCGACATTTCTTCCGGCGCATCCTCGCCGCCACCGACGCTGAAGGCCATGGCTCAGCCCCCCACCGCACGCGGCAGCGACATGGCCCGCGTGGCAGGCTTGGCCGCAAGGCGGTCCAGCGCCCGGCTTTGCAGCACAAGCACCATGGTTGACAGGTCGGTCAGCCGGTGGCGATAGTTGGCCAGACGGCGCGACAGCAGGTTGTAGATCAGGACCGCCGGGATGGCCGCGGCAAGGCCGATGGCGGTAGCCAGCAACGCCTCCGCAATGCCGGGGGCGACGACCGCCAGGTTGGTGGTCTTGGTCTCGGCAATGGCAAGAAAGCTGTTCATGATGCCGAAGACCGTGCCGAATAGCCCGACAAAGGGGGCAATCGCGCCAATCGACGCCAGAACCCCCGTGCCCGCGCGCAGCGAAAGCGCCGCCCCAGCCTCGATCCGCGCCAAAGCGGCGGTGCTGCGCGACTGGGTCCCGGGCAGAAGCGCCACATCCTCTTCCGAAAGGCGCAATTCCTCGGCAGCCGCCCGGGTCATCGCGGCGGCGGGGCCGCGTTCGCCCGCCAAAGCCTGGGCCGCATCCGCAAGGTCGGTGGCCGCGCCCAGCGCCCTGGCCGCCCGCCGCAGCCGCGCGAAGGCCAAGGCGAATTCGGCGAGTTTCTGGACAAGGATGGTCAGCGCCACGAAGGCCGCCAATGCCAAGATCGCCATGACCGCCTGCACCACCGGATGCGCGACCAGCACGATCTCGACCAGCGGATGATGGGCCGGGGCCGATGCAGCCCCCGGCATCAAGGAACCTTCCTCTGACGCGACCGAGGGAAGCGACACGCCAGAGGAAGGCCCGGCTTCGGCCAGAGGCGCCAGCGCCGGGGCCTCGGCCATGATCGCAGGAGGCGGTGCCGCCCCCTCCTGCGCCGTGGCGGGCAGGGTCAGCGGCACCAGCCCGAGGGCCAGCGCCAGATATCCTGCCCGGACGCTCACCAGGTGAATCCTTTGGAAATGGTCAGCTTGGCGTTCCGCCCCGTCGCATTGTCGAGTGCGAGATTGTTGCGATAGGTCTTGTCGAAGACATTCTCGATCGCAAAGTTCACCTCGATCCCGGCCAGCGCGCCCTGATCCGGCTTCCAGGCCACGAAAAGGTCATGCGTGTCATAGGCCTCGCCCGAGGTGGTGGCCGATGAGGTGGTGATCTTGTCGAAATAGGCCGCGCGCCAGCCCAGGGTCAGGTTCTGGTCGGGGAATTTCGCCCCCAGCGTCAGCGCGACATTCTCGGCCGGGGTGTCGGCCAGTGTCAGGCCGGTCGACAGGTCCTTCGATTTGACATGGCTCCAGGCCAGGCTGCCGAACCAGCGTTCCGCGTCATAGGCGGCTTCAAGCTCGGCCCCCCAGATCTCGGCATCGCGGATATTGCGATAATAGGGCGTGCCCGCGGTGCTGTCGCGCGCGATCAGGTTGGACAGGTCATTGTGGAAGGCGGTGGCCTTGAACTGCAGGCTGTCGCCCGGCGACAGGACGTCGCCCTTCTGGAAGGTGAAGCCCAGCTCGATCGAATCCGCCTCTTCCTTGTCAAGGTTCAGGCTGGGCGGCTCGTCGCCGTCAAAGCTGTACAACTCGTCCAGCGTCGGCATCCGTTCCGTACGTGCGACCGAGCCGAAGAGGCCCCAATTGTCTGTCAGCTTGTACAGCACCGCCAGCTTGGGCGAGATGGCAGTATCTTCCGTGGCCGTCGCCCCCGCCGCGACCGAGGCGGCCGACGGCGTCCGATCGCCGAAATCGACCCGCAGGCCGGGGATGATCGTCAGCTTCTCGTTCAGGGTGAATTCGCCCTGCACGTAAAGCCCCAGCTTGCGATCGGTGCCCTGCGGGTGGAAGCTCAGATCGCCGAGGGTGGAGGTCGCGGTGCGCTCCTGTTCCGACAGCTGGACACCAAAGGTCAGGTAATTCTCCCAGGCGCCGGTCGACAGGTCGGCCACGTTCTCGACCTTCAGCGTGGTCGTGGTGTAGGCCGCGTCATTGTCGCACAGGATCTGGAAGGTGCCCGGCGCGCACATCGCGCCCAGAGAGAAATTGCGCAGTCGGGTCGCGGTGTCGGTATAGGACAGCTGCACCGTCAGGTTCAGGAAGGGGCTGTCGGGAAAGGCGTTGTTATAGGTCAGCGTAACCGTGTCATCGATGGCATGTACATCCGCCGTGCCGAAGAAGGACGCCGCCGAACCGCCGGTCTGCGCGACCTGTGTGTCGTCCAGATCGCTGTCGGTGCGCGACAGGGCCAGGGTCAGGCTCTGGTCATTGTCATTGCCGAAGGTCAGCTTGCCCTTCACAAGGCCCGACCAGCTTGAATGTTCCGTACCCAGAATATCGGTGCCCGAGCCATCCTGCATGATCCCGCCGGACGACCGGTTCAGCGCCGCCAGGAATTCGACATTGCCCTTGCGGGTGGCGTAGATCACGCCTTCCTTGTCGCTTTCGCCGTTGCTGTCATACCCCAGCTTGACGCGCAGCGACGCGCCGTCGCCCTCGCCCAGAAAATCGCTGGCCTCCTTGGTGGTGAAAGCGACCACACCGCCAATGGCCCCCGAACCGTAAAGCGTGCTCGACGCCGGGCCGCGCAGAATCTCGACCCGTTTGTACAGGTCCAGATCGCCAAAGAAGCTGCCCATCCGGTATCTCTCGAAGAACTTGGGCGCGCCATCGACCACGACCTTGATGCGTTCCTCGCTGGCATTCTGTTCGGTGTTGCCGATGCCGCGGATGTTGAAGGCCATGCCCAGCGCCCGCGCCGAAGCTCCCGCCGCCTGAACACCCGGCACGGTTTTCAGAAGGTCCGAGATGTTCGACGGCTGAAGCTGGTCCAGATCCTCCTGCTCCAGCGCCGTCACCGCCTGAGGCGTGTCGATGGCCACTTTCGCGGTGCCGCTGCCCAGGATGATCCGTCCCAGCATGGTGAAAAATCCCTCGCCCTGCTCTTGCGCCAGCGCGGGCTGGCTACAAAGGACAAGGGCCGTGGCGGCGGTGGTGAAAAGCCCGGAGCGGGCGGGGCGGCAGGCAGACATGGGCGTCCCTTCGGTCGATTGCTTTTATGGAAGGGCTGGCCCGGGCCTTCACGGCGCTGCGGAGCTGGCATGCAGATATCGGTAGATTCCGACTTGATCTGTCAGGAAAGGACTCCTAGAAAAGCCGAGTGTAACTGTCAAGTATCCGAAACGGGTGGCTGACAGATCAATGCGCCCCAGCCATGGCCGCCGCCCGATCCGGGCCGCCATCCGCCAGACATGCGCCCCAGATGCATGATGCGAAAGGATAAACCATGGCCGATGGTCCCATAAACGATACCCCGCTTTCCCCCTCGGCACTCCGCGCCCGGCGCGCCGAGGCCCCAAAGACCCGCGCCCGCGATTTCGCCGCCGCGCAGGGCATCACCGAAGCCGATCTGGTCGCCGCCCATGTCGGTCATGGCGCCACAGTGATCGATGCGACGCCCGACAGGCTGTTCCCGCTGATCAAGGATCTGGGCGATGTGCTGGCGCTGACGCGCAACGAAAGCTGCGTCCATGAACGCCGCGGCCAGTACAGCGACTACCGTGGCGGGCCGCATGCCAGCATGGTGCTCGATCCCGAAATCGACATGCGCATCTTTCCCGCACATTGGGTGCATGGCTTCGCTCTGGCCGAGACGGGTGCGGATGGCACGGTGAAGCGCAGTCTGCAGGTCTTCGATGCCGCTGGCGATGCGATCCACAAGGTCCATCTCAAGCCCGAAAGCGACGTGGCCGCCTTTGACCGCCTGGTCGAAGCCCTGCGCCTTGACGCCCAGCCGCAAGCGCTGGCTCTGGAACCGCGCAAGCCGGTCGAACCCGCTCGCGAAGACCACACCCGGGCGCAGGCCCTGCGCGCCGACTGGGACCGGATGACCGATACGCATCAGTTCCTGAAACTGGTGAAGACGCATAAGATGAACCGTCTGGGTGCCAACCGCGTCGCCGGTGCCCCCTATGCGCAGCGGCTGGACCCCAAGGCGGTGAACGCGGCGCTGGTGCAGGCCGCTGAGGACCGCGTGCCGGTCATGATCTTCGTCGGCAATCAGGGCTGCATCCAGATCCATGGTGGGCTGATCGACAAGGTCGTCCCGATGGGACCGTGGATCAACGTCATGGACCCGCGCTTCAACCTGCACCTGCGCGGTGACCACATCGCCGAGGTCTGGCTGGTCAACAAGCCCACCCGCACCGGCGCCGCGATCTCGGTCGAGGCTTTCGACGCGGAAGGCGGGCTGATCCTGCAGATCTTCGGCTATCGCAAGGACACGGCACCCGACGCCTGGAACGCGCTGACTCTGACCCTGCCCAAGTCGGAGGCCTGATTCATGGCCCGCTTGACCTATGCCCGGCTTCAGGCCGGCCTGATCGGCTGTCTGGGCCTTGGCCTTGCCGCCAGCGCCTTTGCCGAACCGCTCCAACGCGTCATCACGCTGGGCGGCTCGGTGACCGAGATCGCCGTGGCGCTTGGGGCCGAAGCGCGGCTTGTCGCCCGCGACACGACCTCAAACTATCCGGACAGCATCCTCGCCCTGCCCGATGTCGGCTATATCCGCGCGCTCTCGCCCGAGGGCGTGCTGGCGCAAGACCCAGGGCTGGTCGTGGCCGAGGGCGATGCCGGACCGCCCGAAGCGGTAGAGGTGCTGAAAGCGGCGGGCGTGCCCTTCGCCCTGGTGCCCGAGGCCACCACGCCCGAGGGCGTGACTGCAAAGATCACCGCCGTCGCGGCGGCGCTGGATCTTGCGCCCGAAGGCGAGAAGCTGGCGGCACAGGTTGAGGCCGATCTGGCCAAGGCTCGCACCCGCGCCGAAGCGGTGACCGGGAAGAAGCGCGTTCTCTTCATCCTCTCGCTGCAAGGTGGGCGGATCATGGCGGGCGGCGAAGGAACCGAGGCCGAGGGCATCATCGCGCTGTCGGGCGGCGCGAACGCGGCCACGGGCTTTTCCGGCTACAAGCAGATGACCGACGAAGCGGTTATCGCCGCCGCGCCCGATGTGGTGCTGATGATGGACCGCGAGGGCGATCTTGCCGTCGCCGATGCCGATCTCTGGGCGCATCCGGCGCTGGCGCTGACGTCGGCCGGTCGGTCGCAGAAGGTGATCCGCATGGACGGTATGCTGCTTCTGGGTTTTGGCCCGCGCACGCCGCAGGCCGCCGCCGCGCTGTATGACGCGCTTTACCCGGCGGCGGGCTGAGGCATGGTCGCCCTGCCGCTTGCCGCGCCACGGGGATTTCGGGGCCGCCCCCCGGCCCGCTGGATCACCCTTGGCCTTCTTCTCCTCCTGATGGGAACGGCGCTCACTTCTCTGGGCACCGGCGCTGCGGGTCTGACCCTGGCCGATCTGGCCCGCGCGGTCCGGGACGGCGGGCTGGACCATCGCGCGCAGGTGATTCTGTGGGACATCCGCCTGCCGCGGCTGGCGATGGGGGCTTTGGTGGGCGCGTCGCTGGCCCTGTCGGGCGCGCTGCTGCAGGGCCTTTTCCGCAATCCCCTGGCCGATCCCGGCATCGTCGGCGTCGGCGCCGGGGCAAGCCTTGGCGCCGTGCTGGCCATCGTGCTGGGCGGGCTCTTGCCCCCGGGGCTTGCCGCCTTTGCGGGCCTCCACCTTGTGCCCCTCGCCGCCTTCATCGGCGGGCTGGCCGTGACGCTGTTGCTCTACCAACTTGCGACGCGGGGCGGGCAGACCTCGGTCGCGGTCCTGCTGCTTGCGGGCATCGCGCTGGCCGCCTTTGCCGGGGCCGCGACCGGGATCCTGATCTATCTCGCCGATGACCGGCAGTTGCGCGACGTGACCTTCTGGTCGATGGGGTCCCTGGCCGGGGCCAGCTGGGCCAAGATCGCCAGCGCCCTGCCGCTGATCCTGCCCGCGCTTCTGGCCGCGCCCTTCCTTGCCCGCGGGCTGAACGCGCTGGCGCTGGGTGAGGCACAGGCGCTGCATCTGGGCATCCGCGTGCAGGCGTTGAAACGGCTCGCCGTCTTCGTCACCGCCGCCGCGACCGGGGCCGCGGTGGCGATCTCGGGCGGGATCGGCTTTGTCGGCATCGTGGTGCCGCATCTGCTGCGCCTGACCTGCGGCCCCGATCATCGCGCCCTGCTGCCGCAATCGGCGCTTCTGGGCGCCGCGCTCCTGATCGGGGCCGACATGATCGCCCGATCCATCGTCGCCCCCGCCGAATTGCCCATCGGCATCGTCACCGCATGCCTTGGTGCGCCGGTCTTCCTCTGGATCCTGCTTGGCCGCCGCGGCCTGTCGGGGCTTTGACATGCTGTCGGTTCACGACCTTTCGGTCACGCTGTCCCGCCGCCCTCTGCTGCGCGGTCTGACCTTCTCTGCCCACCCCGGCCAGATCACCGCAATCATCGGCCCGAACGGCTCCGGCAAGACCACGCTTTTGCGCGCCCTGACCGGGGAGTTGCCCGCCACCGGCAGGCTGGCGCTCAACGGCCATGACATCCCCCGCACCGCGCCGCGCATCCTGGCCCGGTTCCGCGCCGTTCTGGCGCAATCGACCAGCGTGGCCTTCCCCTTCACGGCAGGCGAGATCGTCCGTTTCGGCCTGGACGCCGGTTCCGGCCCCGCCGATCCCGGCCTACCCGCCCGCCTTCTGGCCGAGGTCGACCTCGCGGGCGCGATGGACCGGCCCTATCACCAGCTGTCGGGCGGCGAACAATCGCGGGTCCAGCTGGCCCGCACCCTGGCCCAGGCCCGCCAACCTGTCACCCCCGACGGCCCCGGCTGGCTGTTTCTGGACGAGCCGGTGGCCGCGCTGGACATTGCGCATCAGCTCATGGTCATGCGTCTTGCCCGCAGCTTCGCCGATGCGGGCGGCGGCGTGGTCATGGTGCTGCATGACCTGAACCTCACCGCCATGGCGGCGGACAAGGTGCTCTTGCTGAAATCCGGCGCGCTTCTGGCGAAGGGCAGCGCCGAGGAGGTGCTGACCGACGGTCTTCTGTCGCAGGCCTATGGCTGCCGCATCCGCATCGCCACCCCGCCACAGACCGGCCCCTGGCTTCTGCCGCAAAGCGCAGCCTGACGTCGCACCTCGGCTTCACCAAGGGACAAATACTCTCGGGGGCGGGAAGCGAAGCGCCCCCGGCGGCCTGCCCAAAGGCCGCCCGTCAAAGGCTATTCCGCCGGTACGGCCCGCACCTTCGCCGCCGCCCGCATCTCGGCCGCCAGCAGGTCCTGCTCATGCGCCCGCGAGCGCGACAGGCCCGCCAGCAGAAGATAGGCAACCGGCGTGATGTACAGCGTGGCAAAGGTCGCGAGGCCCAGACCGCCAACGATGATCCAGCCCAGCACCCCCCGCGCCTCGGCCCCCGCGCCCTGCGCCAGAACCAGCGGCACCCCGCCCAGCACGGTCGCGATCATCGTCATCATCACCGGACGCAGCCGCAGGATCGAGGCACGCTCGATCGCCTGGCGCACGCTCGCGCCCTGCTCGCGCAGTTGATCGGCGAATTCCACGATCAAGATGCCATTCTTCGCCATGATCCCAACCAGCAGCACCAGCCCGATCTGGCTATAGACATTGAGGCTGCCCCCGGTCGCCAGAAGCGCGTAGACCGCGCAGGCCAGGCCCAAAGGCACGGTCGCCATCACGATCACCGCCGAGACGAAGCTTTCGAACTGCGCCGACAGGACCAGGAACACCACCGCCAGCGCGATGCCGAAGGTGACCAGCAGCCCCGACGAGGTTTCGCCCAATGTCGCCGCCTCGGCCAGGGGCGCGATGCGCATCCCCTCGCCCAGCACATCTGCCGCCATTGCCTGAACTTCGGTCAGGGCATCCCCCAGCGCGATCTCCGGCGTCAGCCCGGCGGTGATCGGCACCGCCCGCATCTGGCTTTCGCGCTGCAATTCCGGCGCGACGGCCCGTTCGCTCAGTGTCACGAAGCTCGACATCGGGATCATCTGCCCGTCACGCCCGGGAATGAAGATGCGCTCCAGATCGCCGGGGTCATTCACCGGATCGGCGGTCGATATCAGGCGGATGTCGAAACTGTCATCATCCAGAAACAGCGTGCCCACCGTGCGGCCATCCAGAACCGCCTGCAAGGCCTCGGCCAGCCCGTCGATCCCCACTCCCAGATCTTCGGCCTTGGACCGGTCGACCTCGATGAAAAGCTGCGGCTGCGTCGTGTCATAGCCCAGCCGCACCTGACCCAGACGCGGATCCTCCTCCATCTTCGCGACCAGCGCCTGTGCAGCCTGGGACAGCGCGCCGTAGTCATCGCCCAAAAGCGCGAAGGACAGGCCCTGCCCGGCGCCGCGGATGCCCAGCGAATTTGGCTGGATCGCAAAGGCGCGCACGCCGATCACGCCGCGCAGGCCCTTTTGCAGCTCGGCCACGATCTCTTGCTGGCTGCGGGTTCGGTCGGCCCAGTCGGCCAGAGTCACGACCAGAAAGCCGCGATTGTCGGAACTGCCCTGCCCGGTGATCGAGAAGATGCTGACCACCTCGCCCGAACGGCGCAAGGGCTCGACCAGGGCCTCGACCTCGCGCATCTTGCCATCGGTGAAATCCAGCGACACGCCCTGCGGCGCCTGCACCGACAACAGGATCTGCGCGCGGTCTTCGGCCGGCGTCACCTCTTGCCGCAGCGTGCCGAAACTTGCCACCGCCAGCGCGGCGAACAAGGCCGCCACCGCCACGGCGACCAAGGGTGCGTTCAGGCAGGCGCGCAGCGTCCAGGCATAGGCCCCGGCCAGTATATCACCCAGCACGGTCATCGGGCCGCGCTTCTCGACATGTGGCCGCAGCATCCGTGCCGCCAGAACGGGGCACAGCGTCAGCGCCGTGACAGAAGACAGCAGGACCGCAATGGCGAGCGTGAAGCCGAACTCCCGGAACAGCCCACCGGTCTGGCCGGGCAGGAAGGACAGCGGGATGAAGACGGCCGCAAGGGTGGTGGTGGTGGCAAGGACGGCGAAGAACACCTGTTCGGTTCCCATCACCGCCGCCGCGCGCGCCCCCATCCCCTCGGACCGCCGCCGCACGATGTTTTCCAAGACCACGATGGCATCATCCACCACGATGCCCGTCGCCAGAACCAGCGCCAGCAGCGTCAGGATGTTGATGGAAAATCCCACCAGCCAGATCGCCGCCAACGTGCCGACCAGCGCCACGGGCATGGCGATCACCGGGATCAGCGTCGCCCGCGCATCGCGCAGGAACAGATAGATCACCGCCGTCACGATCAGCACGGAAAGGACCAGCGCGATTTCCACCTCATGGATGGCGCCATTGATGAAATCGGCGCTGTCCGAGGTGATGAACATCCGCACATCGGGCGGCAAGATAGGCTGCAGATCCGCTACCACCTGACGCACCGCCGCCGATATCTGCAAGGTGTTGCCATTGGCTTGGCGGATAATGCCCAGCCCGATCCCGGTCTCGCCATTCGCGCGCAGGATGCTGGCGCCCGGCTCCGGCCCCAGCGTCACCTGCGCCACATCGCCCAGTTTCACATCGCCCGCGACCGTCAGCGCCTCGATCTGCGGCGCGCTGCTGATCGCGGCCGTGGTGCGCACCATCAGGCTTTGCCGGTCGGAAGACAGCGCGCCTGCCGGCGCATCGAAACTGGCATTGCGCAGCGCCGTGCGCAGATCGGCCAGTGTCAGCCCGCGCGCGGCAAGCTGCATCAGGTCGACATCGACCCGGAAAACCAGCCCGCGATTGCCGAAGATCTGCACATCGGCCACGCCCGGCGCGCCCAGCAGGCGGCTTTCCACCTGATCCTCGACCAACTGCGTCAGTTCCTCGGCGCTGCGGCGCGACGAGGTGAGCGCGATACGCAGGATGGCGTCGCTATCGGCATCGGCCTTGACCACACGCGGGGCCTCGGCATCGTCGGGCAGACTGTTCTGCACCCGGTTCACGGCCTCGCGCAGATCGGTCGCGGCAACATCAAGATCGACGCCGTCGCGGAACTCGACCGTCACCCGGCTGGTGCCGAAGCGCGATGAGGAGGAGATGCCCTTCACCCCGGGCACCCGCCCCGCCGCGCCCTCGATCACCGAGGTGACTTCGCGGTCGATGGTTTCCGGCGCCGCGCCGGAATAGGCGGTCGAGATGGTGACGACGGGCCGGTCCACATCGGGCAGCTCGCGCACATCGGCCCCCAGAAAGCCGCCGATCCCGGCAATGACGATCAAGGCGTTCAGCACGAAGGCCAGGATGGGGCGGCGGATGAACAGAGCGGTGCGCCCGGCGGGCATGGCCAGGGTTTCCGGTGGAAGCTCGGGCGGCAGGTCGGGCGGCGCCTCGGTGGGGCCGGGCGGAATTTCCTGCGGCCCTGTCGGCGGGGTCTCTGCGGGCGGCGCGGGGGGCAGGTCGGGACCTGGCGTTTCTGGCCCATCGGGCGGCGACGGCACTTCGTCCGGTGCGGGGCCGGGCGCCTCGGGCGGCGCGGACGGCGCCTCGCCCGGCGGCGCGGGCGGCACTTCAGACGGGCCGGGCGGCACACCCTGCGGCAACTCGGGCTTCGGCTCTTGCGGCGGCGTGTCTTCCTTCCCGCTCATCCCGCTGCCCTCTCGGCCTCGGCCAGCGTCACCGCGGCACCGGGCCGCAGCGTCTGGACCCCTTCGGTCACCACCAGATCGCCCGGCTCCAGCGCGGCCTCGACAAGCACCGCCTTCTCATTCCGTTGCAGGATGCGGATCGGCAGACGCGCCGCCTTGCCCTCGCGCACGATCCAGACATAGGCGCCCTCGGCCCCCCATTGGATCGCCAGAGGGTCGACCGCCGGATACTCCGCCCCGGTGAATTCCAGCGCGATGCGGAAGGCCATCCCCGCGCGCAGGGCGTCGCCGTCATTGCCGATCTGAGCCTGCACGCGCAGGGTGCGGCTAGTCTCGTCGACCCGGTTGTCGACCGCGGTGATCTTGCCATCCAGCACCCTCCCGGGGGTCGAGACCGGCGCGGCGGTCAGGGGATCGCCCGGCTTCACCAGCGTCGCCACCCGTTCCGGCACCCGGAAATCGACGATCAGGCTCGAGCGATCCTCGATCCGCGTGACGACAGTGGAAGAGGTGACCAGATCGCCGTCCTGAATATCGATCAGCCCGACGAAACCCGCGATGGGCGCGACCAGACGATGATCGGCCAGATC
The DNA here is from genome assembly GCF_044142105.1 of Neotabrizicola paludis. Taxonomy (NCBI): domain Bacteria; kingdom Pseudomonadati; phylum Pseudomonadota; class Alphaproteobacteria; order Rhodobacterales; family Paracoccaceae; genus Neotabrizicola; species Neotabrizicola paludis. Next base: position 84,369 of record NZ_JBGTYM010000001.1, on the reverse strand, counting down.
GCGTTCCGCCGTCGCCAGCGCCAGTTCCGCCGTGCGCCGTGCCAGTTCCGCTTCCTGCCGTTGCAGGTCCGTCGTCGCGCCAGACCCCGCCAGCCGTTCCAGCCGCGTCAAGGTGGCCTGCGCATCCTCATAGACCAGCTTCGCCCGCTCCACCGCCAGCTCGGCCTGCTCGGCATCCAACTCGGCGATCACCTCACCCGACTTGACCGCCTGCCCCGGCACCGCGCGCAGCACCATGACCCTGCCCGCGACCTCGGGCGAGACCACCACCGCCTGCACGCCCCGCGCCGAGCCGATGGCGGTGACGACATCCCGCAGAATCTCATGCGCGGCCGGGGCCGCCACGACCAATGCGCCGCCCTGACCACCACCCTGCCCCCCGCCAGGGCCGCCAGCCGCCGCTTCGGCCGGAGGAACGACGATGCCCGCATCCTGCAAGGGTGTCAGCAGCCCGGCCCTGGCCAGCCAGGGATGGGTGCCCGGCACGAAACGGGCCGCCAGGGGCACCGCCACGGCCCCCAACAGAAGGACAAGGGCGATTTGCGAAAGAGGCCTCATGCGGCGGTCGGTCCTTCCTGTCGAAGAGGGCTCCGGGCAAGGCCGGTCCTCACATGTTCTGGGCGGGCCCGCACAGGCCCCGCCGCCATGATACGCCGCATCCGTGAAACTCCGTCGCGGAAAATCGCGCCCGGATCAGGCGGTTCTGCTCCGAGGCGCGCGCGGCGCCCCGGGCATGATAGGCCAAAGCGGCCGGGGCGCGGAAGCCGCCGCCAGTGCCGCTCGCATCGTCGTGACTGGGGCCGGACCCGTTCTTCGCACAGGGTGGGCAGAACCAGACCTTCCGCCCCTGCCGCCTTGCGAGCATTTTCGCAGAAGGCTAGCCTTTGCGGGCCCGGTGGAGGGGAAAAGATGATCCTTGCAGCGGCCCATGCTCTGCCCGCGCGCCGCGTGCCCTCGACCGAGATCGACCGGCGCTGCGGCCTGCCCGAGGGCCGGACCGAGGCTGCCACCGGCATCGCCGCCCGATTCCATGTGGAAGGCGAAAGCCAGATCGACCTTGCGGTTGCCGCCGCCCGCGCGGCATTGGATCGCGCCGGGATCGCGCCAGCCGAGATCGACCTTGTGCTTGGCGCCAATGCCGTGCCCTATCAGCCACTGCCCGCCACGGCCCCGCTTGTGATGCGCGGTCTGGGCATCGCCGACGGGCAGGCCGCGGCCTATGACCTGAACGCCACCTGCCTGTCCTTCCTTCCCGCCTTCGACCATGCCGCAACCCAGATCGCTCTGGGCCGCGCCCGCCATGCCCTTGTCTTCTCGTCCGAAATCGCCTCGCGCGCGCTGAATTTCGCGGGCGATCCCTTCGTCGCCGCCCATTTCGGCGATGGTGCAGCGGCAGTGGTCCTTGGTCCCGGCACGGGCCGCATCGCCGCCTGCCGGATGCGCAGCTATCCGTCGGGCTATGAGGCCTGCGGTCTGCGGTCGGGTGGCACGGCGATCGATCTGCGCGCCGACCCCGAGGGCTTCGCCGCCGGGGCGTGGTTTCATATGGAGGGCGAGGCCCTGTTCCGCCTGACCGCCCGCCATTTCCGCGCCTTCCTGCAAGATCTTCTGGAGGAGGCTGGCTGGACATTGGCCGGGATCGACCTGATCATCCCCCATCAGGCAAGCCCCCGCGCCCTGTCGCGCATGGCACGCGCGCTGGACGTTCCGATCGGGCGCATGATCGACATATCTCTCGATTTCGGCAATCAGGTTGCCGCCTCGATCCCGACCGCGCTTGCCGTCGCCCATGACCGCGGCCTGCTTGGCCCGGGACGCCGTGTTCTTTTGCTGGGCACGGCGGCGGGCGTCACCTTCGGAGGGCTGGCGCTTGAGACCTGAGCGCCTTCTCGTCACCGGCGCGACCGGCCATCTGGGCGGCGAAGTGCTGGCCCAGGCGCGCGAGGCGGGCATTTCCGCCCTCGGCCTTGGCCGCAATGCCGCCCGCATCGACCAGCTGCAGCGGCGCGGCTTTGCCGTCATGGGCCATGACCTGACCGATCCCCTGCCCGGCGCGGCGCGAGATGTCGACGCCGTCATCCACTGCGCCGCCCTTTCGGCCCCCTTCGGCCCGGCGCGCGCCTTCCTGGCCGCCAATGTGACCGCCACGCAAAGCCTGCTCGACGCTTTTCCACGGCTAGACCGTTTCGTCCTGGTCTCCTCGCCCACGGTCTATTTCGCTTTCGCCGATGATGTGATGCGACGCGAGGACGGCCCGCTGCCGCCGCCCGTCAATGCCTATGCCGCGACCAAACGTCAGGCCGAGCGTCTTGTCCTGTCCCGGCCCGAGCTGCGCCCCATTATCCTGCGTCCGCGCGGCATCTATGGCGCGGGCGACAGCGCCCTCCTGCCACGCCTGTTGCGCGCGGCGCGGCGCGGCCCGCTGCCGCTCCTGCGCAAGGGGGTGGCAGAGATCGACCTGACCCATGTCGCCGATGCGGCTCGGGCCTGTCTGGCTGCCCTTGTCGCACCGGCCAGCGCTGTGGGCGGGATCTACAACATTTCCGGCGGCGAGGTTCTGCCCGTCACCGAGATTGTCGCGCAGGCCTGCGCGCGTGCGGCTGTGCCGCTGTCCTGGCGGCCCCTGCCCCTGCGACCTGCGCTTGCGCTGGCCGGGGCGGCCGAGTTCCTGGCCCGGCTTGGCGGCGGGGCGGAACCACCGGTCACCCGCTACGGCTTGGGCCTTTTCGCCTATCGCCAGAGCCTCGATCTCTCCGCGGCGGCCGCCCGCCTCGACTGGCGGCCCGAGATTCCCTTCAGCCGCGGCCTTCTGACCGCGCTGCCACCACCGGGCGACGCGCCGTGAACCCATGTTTCGCCAATTCCGCGCTTGTGCATGTCAACGCGGCCTATCTGCGGCGCGGCGCGCAGGGCCGTCTGGCCCTGCCGGTGCGCTATGGTCTGATCGACAGCCCGCTTGGCCCCGCCCTGATCGACACCGGCTATGACCATGCCCTATTTTCGGATTCCGAGCTTGGACGTCGCCGCAGCCTGCCCTTGCGCGCCTATGCTGGCGTCTTCGCGCCCGAAATCCTGGCTGCGGGCCAGACCGGCGCCTTCCTTTCCCGCCAAGGCCTGCGCCCGGACGATATCGGCCTGATCATCCTGACCCATTTCCACGCCGACCATATCGGCGCCCTGCATCGCTTTCCCAAAGCAAGGATCATGGCTTCCGGCAGCGGCCTCGCCGCGCTGCTGGCCCTGTCGCCGCTGCGCCGCCTGCGCCATGCCGCCTTCACCGAATTCCTGCCGCCCGATCTCCCGCAGCGCCTGACCGGGTTCGAGACGCGGCCCCTGCGCGCGTCGGCCCCCGCCCTGCCGAAGGGCCATGATCTCTTCGGCGATGGCCGTGTGCTCGCGATCCCGCTGCCGGGCCATGCCCTTGGCCATCACGGAATCTTCTGGCCCGCGACCGGCCTTCTCTACGCCGCCGACACGCATTGGCTGCACGATGCACCGCCGCCGCCCTTTCCCGGCCGCCTCGTGGCACCCGACCCTCGGGGCTTCGCCGCCAGCCTCGCCGCCGTCCAAAGCCACGCCGCAAGCGGCGCGCCCGTCATCTACTGCCACGCGCCCGCGCCCACGCCTTGGGACGAGCCCTGGAAGGCGCCATGCTGATCCTGACCGAAGCGCTGCCAAGTTTCCTTCTGGTCCGCCGCCTGTCGCGCCTGTCTCGGGCGCAGCTTCTGCACTGGCAGGTCCGCGCGCTGGATCGCTGGCTTGCCCGCGATCTTCCGCGCGCGCCCTTCTACCAGCGACTTGCGGGCCAGCCGCTTTCCGCCTTGCCCCTGACCGACAAGGCCACGCTGATGGCCGATTTCTCCGCCTTCAACACGCGCGGCATCAGCGCCGGACGCGCCCGCGCCATCATCGAGGCGGGCATGGTGCAGGGCGATCTGATCGCCGGGGCCTCGACCGGAACATCCGGCAATCGCGGCCTCTACCTTGCGACACGGGCTGAAAGTCACCGCTGGCTGGGGGCGATCCTGGCGCATGCCCTGCCCGACATGATCGTCCGCCCGCAACGCGTCGCGCTGATCCTGCCCCGATCGGCGGGCATCTATGGCGCAGCACAGGGGCGTTGGCTGCAGCTTCAGCATTTCGACCTGACCGAAGGCCCCGCCGCCTGGCGCGCCCGGCTTGGGGGCTTCGCCCCCACTGTCCTCGTTGCCACGCCCAAGATCCTGCGCCATCTGGCAGAAGAGGGCTTTCGCCTTTCCCCCAACCGGGTCTTTTCCGCAGCCGAGACGCTCGACCCCAATGATCGCGCCCCGATCGAAGCCCGCTTCGGCGCGCCCCTGCGCCAGATCTACATGGCGACCGAGGGGCTTCTCGCCGTCTCCTGCGCCCAGGGCACCCTGCATCTTTGCGAGGATTCGCTGCATTTCGAATTCGAGCCGGTGGACGATCTCGTCACCCCCCGCATCACCGCTTTTCGCCGCCAGACCCAGATCATGGCGCGCTATGCGATGAATGATCTGCTGCGCCTTGGCACCTGTTCCTGTGGCCTGCCCTTTCAAGCCATCACGGAAGTGGCGGGGCGCACCGATGACATCTTCCAGCTGCGCGGCCAGCCCGTCACGCCGGATATCCTGCGCAATGCCGTGCTGACCGCCCATCCCGGCATCACCGATTTCCGCCTGGTCCAGAGCGGCCCCCGGAAAGTCACCCTCACCCTGCCCCCGAACGTGCCCGGAGCGGCACAGGCGCTGGCCGCCGTCGCCGCGCTGCTTTATCGCTTCGACCCCGAGGTCGATGTCACGCTGGACAGCCGGCCTCTGCCGCTCGACACCACGCGCAAATTGCGCCGGGTGGAACGGATCTGGAAACCATGAGCTGGAACGAGGCCCCCCGCCTTGCCGGCCTGGCCCGTCTGGCGCAGGGCCGGACCGAGGCGATTGCGCGGAACATGCGGGCCTCTTTCGCGGTGGAAGAGATCGGCGGCAGGCACTGGCCCCTGACGATCACCGAGGGCGGGCCGACATGCTATCTGGTCGATGGCGTCACCGCCTATCTCGACTATGCGCTGGAAGAGACCCGCAATCTTGCCGCCCATCCCGCACTGCGCACCGCAATGCGGGGTCTGATCCATGCAGCTGGGCCGCTGGTGCGCGCCACCGGCCTTGACCGCCAGGTGCAGGTCAACAACTGGCTTTTCTCGACCTGTCCCGTGCCGCCCCTTTCTTCCCCCACAGCAAGGGCGCTGGCCAGCACGCTCGCCCCCCGCCACTCGCATCATGCCCTGGTGATCCGATCCTTGAACGAGGTGGACGATGCCACCTCTCTCGCGGCGCTCAAGGCCTTGGGCTGGGTGCTACTGCCCGCCAGACAGATCTGGCGGATCGACCCGCAACAGGCCGAGGCCGCGCGCTGGCGCGACCTCATGGCCGATGCCCGGCTGACCGCCCGCAGCCCTTTTCCCCTTGTTCAGGCCGATGGCTTTGCTGCCGAAGATTTCATCCGTGCCGCCGATCTTTACGACCAGCTTTACCGCCGGAAATATCCCGCGCTGAACCCGGCCTACACAGCCGCCTTCCTGCAAGGCGCAGCGCGAGCCGGGTTGATCGATCTGGCCGGCTGGCGCGGGCCGGAGGGAAATCTGATCGCGATCTCGGGCCTGTTCCGCAACGGCGCCACCCTGACCCAGCCGATCCTCGGCTATGATCTGTTCCGCCCACAACGCGACGGCCTCTACCGCCTCGCCGTGATGCGCGCCCATCTCGCGGCCCGAGACCAGGGTCTGCTCTTGAATGCCTCGGCCGGGGCGGCGCGGTTCAAGCGCCTGCGCGGCGCCACGCCCGCCATCGAATACACCGCCGTCTTCGCCGCCCACCTGCCCGGCAAACAACGCGCCGCCCTGGCGACGTTGCGTTCTTTGCTCAAAACGACCGCTGTGCCGCTCATGCGGCGGATGCGCCTCTGACCCGCCTCCATCCTCTGCCCGCAAAGATCCTGCGGCGAGCTCCCAAGGGGGACAAGGCCCCTCCGGGACGCACTGCTGGACAAGGCACTAGCCGTCCCAGGCGATATCCTCGACCGAGGCCCGCGTGAGCGACACCCGCTGCCGCAGCGCGCGCCGGGCAAAGGCCACAAAGACCCCAAGCTGCGCCCGGCCCGGCCCCGGATCGCCGGACCAGTCGAGAAAGCCCGTGGCCCGCCGCGCATCGCGCCACAGCCGCAGCGGGTTGCCGCGACCCAGCCCATAGGCCCAAAGCGCCAGCTTCATCGCCTGCGGGCCGGTCGCATCGGGGGCAAGACAGCCCTCACGCCCCCGCATCGCTGCGCGGAACGCCGTGGGATCGCGGAAGAAATGCAGTCCTGTCACCGGGCGCGGATTGCATTCGATGGCGACATGCACCCCATCCGCCCGCCGGATCGTGTCAAAGGACAGAAACCCCTCCCAGCCCAACGCCTCCGACACCGCTTCCGCCAAGGCCCGCACTCCGCCGGCCTCAACCGGTTCGCACCAGATCCCGGCCCCGTGCCGCCCCGTCCGCCAGCCCGCCCGATAGGCGCAAAGCGCACGCACCCGCCCGCCACGCGTCAGCGCAAGGACAGAAATCTCTTCACCCGCCACGAAGTCCTGCGCCACCCAGGGCCGTGCGGGCGTGGGCGCGATGTCGATCCGCGACGGCGTCACCCGCACCGCATCGCCAAAGCGCGAGAAGCAGGGTTTCAGCACCAGACCGCGCGGATCAAGCCCGACCAGATCACCCGGCCCTTCCAGCCGCCATGTCACCGGATGCGGCAGGCCCAACTGCGCCAGCAGCTCGGCAAACCGCCCCTTGTCATGAACGGCCAGAAGCGACGCCAGGGGCGGCGCGAGAAGCGGCACATCAAGCTGCCCGGCGTCCCACAGCGCGGCCAGGTGAAAGACTTCTTCACACGTCGGCAGGATCATCCCCAGCCCGCGGTCGCGGCAGATCGCGCGAAGCCGCGCCGCCGCCGCCACGGGCGCGTGGCGCGGCGAGGGGATCTGGTGGAAGCGCGCAGAGTGGCGGCTTGCCCCGGCCAGCGTGGGCGCGATGCAATCGGCGGTCTCGACATGAAAACCGCTGCCCCCCAGAAGACGCACCAGATGCACAGCAACCGGCGCACGGGCGCCCGTGACCAGAAGCCGCTCGGGAAGATCCGCCACTGCTGTTCCTCCTGCCGGGCGCGGCAGACCTTCACGCCCGCCCGCCGAGATGGCAAGGCAGGGTTCCCCTATTGCGACTGGCCCTGCGCCTGTTGCGCACCCGCCACGACCTGCACCTCCACATCCAGCGCCTCGGGCGCCACCGCGACCTGCCCGCGCGCGATGCCGCGAATGGGGGCCGCATCCTGCGCGTCAAAGCCGCTGCCAAGGCGGATATAGCGTTCGTCCGGGCAGCATTCATTCGCGGGATCGAAGCCCACCCAACCAAGGCCCGAGATATGGATCTCGGCCCAGGCATGCGCCGCCTCATGCGGCGTGCCATCCTTGGCGGTGAACAGATAGCCCGAGACATAGCGCGCCGGTAGCCCCCGGGCGCGTGCGCAAGCGATCAGCACATGGGCATGGTCCTGACAGACGCCCTCACCCAGCGCCAGTGCTTCGGCAGCGGTCGTCGCGGCATGGGTCACACCGGGCTTGTAGGCCACGGCCCTGGACACCGCCGCCGACAACTTATGCGCCAGCGCAAGGGGACCGTCCGCCTCGATCGCATCGGCGAGCGCTTGCAAAGTTCCCTCGATCTCGGTCGCCTGGGTCTCGATCAGGTAGCAGGCCGGCGTAACCGTCTCACGCAGACCTTTCAGCACCCCCGCCGTATCGTTGGTCTCGACCGTGCCGCGGACCGTGACCGTCACCTCCTCGACCGGCCCCGGAACCGACCAGGCCTGCATCCGGTCGCCTGCCCCGTCGCGGAAAGTGCCGCCCTTGATCCCACCCGACACGTCGACCGCCCAGCTTATCACCTTCTGCCCGTCGAAATCGGCGGGGGTCAGACGATGGCTTTGCTGCACGCCGCGCACCGGCGCCTCATAGCGGTACCGGGTCACATGATCGACGCTCAACCGCATCAGCGTGTCTCCCCGCTCAGATAGACATCATGGATCGCGCCGCCCAACGCCGCCGCATCGCCAATGAAGCGCGACAGATATTCGTGCAATCCTTCGTCGAATATCCGCTCGACGCTCTCGCTTTCCAGATCGGCCAGCATGGCCCGCGCACGCCCCTGCGCCCCGGTTTCGCGGCCATAGGCCTTGGCCAGCCGCCCCAGATGGTTGGCGATCCCCGCGACACAGGTGATCAGCGAGCGCGGGCATTGCGGATTCAGGATCAGGAATTCGGCGATCTTCGCCGCCGTGACTTCGCCGCCATAGGCCCAGTGAAAGGCCCGCTGCGCCCCCATGGCACGCAGAAGCGTGGTCCATTGGTAATTGTCCAGGCCCGAGCCCACGAATTCGACCCGCGGCAGAAGGACATAGTATTTCACGTCCATCAGGCGGGCGGTATTGTCGGCCCGTTCCAGATAATAGCCGATGTTCAGGAAGTTGTAGCCGTCATTCCTGAGAAGCGTGGCGTCGATCGCGCCGCGCACCATGGCCGCCTTCTGCATCACCCAATCGGTCAGTTCCGACAGTTCCAGTGACGACCTTTCCCGCCGTTCCAGCACGCGCAATTCCTGGAAAGCCGAATTCAGCGCATCCCAGACCTGTGCGGTCAGCGCGGTGCGCACGATCCGGCCGTTTTCCCGCGCGGCGGTAAGACAGGAGGCGACGGAGGACGGGTTGTCGCGGTCGAAGAACAGCCAGCTTTCCAGATTGCGCTGCACCGGGTCGCCGTATTTCTTGGCGAAGCCCTCCGCCATGCCCGAGGCCTGGAGCAGGGAATCCCATTCGCTGCGATAGCCATGAGCCGAGGGCATCAGAGAAATCCGGCTGCCCACCTCCAGCAGCCGCGCCGAAGTATCCGCCCGCTCCATATAGCGCGCGATCCAGTAAAGATTGTCCGCCGTCCGGCTCAGCACCACCCGTCTCCTTCCGTCCCTGGCCGCGCCGCGCCCGATCTTTCGCCGAAAAATCGCGCCATCGCCTTCACTCCGCCAGAACCCAGGTGTCCTTGACGCCCCCGCCCTGCGACGAGTTCACCACCAGCGACCCTTCGGTCAGCGCGACCCGTGTCAGCCCGCCCGGCACCAGTTCCACCCGCTCGCCCACCAGGCAGTAGGGCCGCAGGTCGACATGGCGCGGCGCCACTCCTTCGGCGACAAAGGACGGCACGGTCGACAGCGCGAGCGTCGGTTGGGCGATGTAATTGCCGGGATCTGCCTCGATCTTGGCGCGGAAGGCCTCGACCTGGGCCTTGGAGGCCTTCGGCCCGACCAGCATGCCGTAGCCGCCCGAGCCATGGACTTCCTTGACCACCAGCTCGGCCAGATTGTCGAGTACGTATTTCAGGTCATCCGCCTTGCCGCATTGCCAGGTCGGCACATTGTTCAGCAGGGGCTCCTCGCCCAGATAGAAGCGCACCATCTCGGGCACGAACGTATAGACCGCCTTGTCATCGGCGACGCCCGCGCCAGGGGCCGAACAGATCGACACCCCGCCCGAGCGGTAGACATCCATCAGCCCCGGAATCCCCAGCATGCTGTCGGGGCGGAAGCACAGCGGGTCGATATAGGCGTCATCGATGCGGCGGTAGATCACGTCCACCCGCTTCGGCCCCTCGGTCGTGCGCATATAGACGTATTCGCCCTCGACAAAGAGATCCTGCCCCTCGACCAGCTCAACCCCCATCAGATCGGCCAGGAAGGAATGCTCGTAATAGGCCGAATTGAAATGCCCCGGTGTCAGGATCACCACCACCGGCTCGCCCTTGCATTTGGCGGGGGCAACGCTTGCCAGGGTGCGGCGCAGTTTCTCGGGATAGCTGTCCACCGGCTCGATGCGGTTTTCCCGGAACAGTTCGGGGAACATCCGCATCATGATCTCGCGGTTTTCCAGCATGTAGCTGACGCCACTGGGCGTGCGGCAATTGTCTTCCAGCACGAAGAATTCGTCCGGGCCGGTGCGCACGATGTCGATGCCGACGATATGGCTATAGACCCCCTTGGGCGGCACGAAACCGACACAGGCCTTTTCATAGGCCGCGTTCTGATAGACCAGCCGGGCCGGAATCCGCCCCGCCCGCACGATCTCGCCCCGCCCGTAGACATCGACCAGAAAGGCGTTCAGCGCCCGCGCCCGCTGCTTGATGCCCTTTTCCAGCCTGGCCCATTCATTCGCCGAAAAGACCCGCGGGAACATGTCGAAAGGGATCAGCCTGTCGGGATCGCCGCCCTCGCCATAGACGGCGAAGGTAATGCCGATGCGGCGGAACAGGGTCTCGGCCTCGGCCTGTTTCAATGTCCGCAGGTCCACCGGCATCGCGCCAACCCAGTCCTGCAGGCGGGCATAGGGCGCGCGCACCCCCGTGCCCTTGCCGTTCATCTCGTCGAAATAGGCGGTCACCCGTCACCCCCTGATACCTTGGATCCAGTCAATCCAACCGCACCGCCGTCGTAAAGCCCCTTCTGCGAAGCCCCGCATCACGGATGGGCGCTTGCTCAATCTTTGGGCAGTTCCACATGCGGCCACACGTCGGCCCCGTGGCAACATTTGCCGCGAAGTGTCTGTCAAAAAACGCGAAATCGCCCTCGCCCGGCTTGCCCTGCCTCATCCTCCGCGCGCCGCCCGCAGCGTCGCCGTCCGAGTGCTTTCGGCGCAAGCCCGCCGCCGGCCACGCCGCCCCTTGCCGCAGCGCCTGCAAATCCACAGGTTTTCCGCAGCATGGCCGATCTTCTGACCCTCACGCCGCAGGGGCTTTACTGCCCGCCCGGCGATTTCCACATCGACCCCTGGCGCCCGGTTGCCCGCGCGCTGATCACCCATGGCCATTCCGACCATGCCCGCGCCGGCCATGCCGCCTATCTCACCACGCCGCAGGCGCTGCCCGTGATCCGCCACCGCCTAGGTCCCCTGCTGGCCGAGACCCTGCCCTATGGCGAGAGCCTCGCGATCAACGACGTCACGGTCTCGTTCCACCCGGCGGGCCATGTGCCGGGTTCCGCCCAGATCCGCGTCGAGCACAGAGGCGAGGTCTGGGTCGTTTCGGGCGATTACAAGACCGAGGCCGATGGGCTGGCCGAAGCCTTCTCCCCCATTCCCTGCCACGCCTTCATCACCGAATGCACCTTCGGCCTGCCAGTCTTCCGCTGGCAGCCGCAGGCAAGGACCATTGCCGAAATCGCTGCCTGGTGGGCGGCCAATGCTGCCGCGGGCAAGGTCTCGCTGCTGGCCGCCTACAGCTTCGGCAAGGCCCAGCGCCTCTTGGCGGCGCTTCCGCCCCTTGGTCCGATCCTGACCCATGGCGCGGTCGAGGAAATCAACCGCATCCTGCGTGGCCAAGGCTATGCCCTGCCCGAAACCACTCGCGTCACGCCCGAGACCACCGCGAAAACCCATCCCGGCGCGCTGGTCATCGCGCCGCCCTCGGCACTGGCCACGCCCTGGGCGCGCCGTTTCGAGCCCGCCGAAGAGGCCATGGCTTCGGGCTGGATGGCAGTGCGCGGCATCCGCCGTCGGCGCGGATTGGGGCAGGGATTCGCGCTGTCGGACCATGCCGATTGGGACGGGCTGAATGCCGCGATCCGCGCCACCGGGGCGAGCCGGGTTCTGGCGACCCATGGCTATACCCATGCCTTCGCCCGCTGGCTGACCGATCAGGGCTATCAGGCAAGCCCCCTGGAAACCGAATTCGGCACCGAGGCCGAAGACGCCCCCGCCGCCCCTGTGCTGGAAACCGACGCATCTCGGGCTGACGGCCAGACTGAGGCCGCGCCATGAACCGCTTCGCCGCCCTCTTCGCCGCGCTGGATGCCACCACCTCGACCGCCGCCAAGACGGCGGCTCTGGCCGAGTATTTCCGCACCGCACCCGAAGCCGACCGAGTCTGGACCGTGGCGCTTCTTTCGGGCCGCCGCCCCAAACGCGCCGCCACCTCGACCGAGCTGCGCCAATGGGCCGCCGAAGAGGCCGCGCTGCCCGACTGGCTGTTCGAGGAAAGCTACACGCTGGTCGGCGATCTGGCCGAGACCATCGCCCTGATCCTGCCCCCCGCCAGCCTCGCCCAGACCCCCAGCCTGACCGAAACCCTTTCCGCGTTCTCCCGCCTGCCGGGCCAGCCGGTCGAGGCCCGCCGCGCCGCCATCCTGGCCGCCTGGCGCAGCCTGCCGCAGGCAGAACGCTTCCTCTTCACCAAGCTTTTGACCGGCGGCTTCCGCATGGGGGTCAGCCGAGGGTTGATGACCCGGGCGCTGGCCCAGGCCACGGGCGCGGCTGAAACCGCCGTGGCGCAAAGCCTGATGGGCGATTGGGACCCGGCCACCACCAGCTTCGCCACCTTGACCGAGGCCCCCGACGCGCAAGGCGCCCAGCCCTATCCTTTCGCGCTGGCCTCACCGCTTGAGGCCGAACCACAGACGCTGGGCGAGGCCTCCGACTGGCTGGCCGAATGGAAATGGGATGGCATCCGGGGCCAGCTCATCGCCCGCCCGCGCGCCTTCGCGCTGTGGTCGCGCGGCGAGGAACTGATCACCGACCGCTTCCCCGAATTCGCTCCGCTGGCCGATTTCCTGCCCATGGGCACCGTGATCGACGGCGAGATCCTGGCCTGGGATGCCGAAGCCACCCGGCCCCTGCCCTTTGCGGCCCTGCAAAAGCGCATCACCCGCAAGACCGTGCCCAAGACGCTGCTGCGCGCGGCCCCGGCCCGGCTGCTCGCCTATGACCTGCTCGAGGAAGGCGGCGAAGACCTCCGCCCGCTGCCCCTGGCCACAAGGCGCGACAGGCTGGACCGGCTGCTCCATGCCCTGCCGCCCGGGCTGCCCCTTGCCGCCTCCCCCCTGCTGACCGCGCCGGACTGGCCGGGCCTGGTGGCCTTGCGCGAAACCGCCCGCGACCTTCTGGCCGAAGGGCTGATGCTGAAACGCGCCTCAAGCCCCTATTTCACTGGCCGCAAGCGGGGCGACTGGTGGAAATGGAAGCTCGACCCCTACACGGTCGACGCGGTGATGCTTTACGCCCAGGCCGGCCATGGCCGCCGCGCCGCGCTCTTCACCGATTTCACCTTTGCCGTCCGCGACGGCAATGCGCTGGTGCCCTTCGCCAAGGCCTATTCCGGCCTGACCGATGCCGAGTTCGCCGAGATCACCCGCTGGGTCCAGGCCCATACGCTGGAACGCTTCGGCCCGGTGCGCCGGGTGCCGCCGGAGCTGGTGTTCGAGCTGGGCTTCGAGGGCATCCAGGCCAGCCCGCGCCACAAATCCGGGATTGCCCTGCGCTTTCCCCGGATGCTGCGTTGGCGCCGCGACAAGCCGGTCTCGGAAATCGACACGCTCGACAGCCTCAAGGCGCTTCTGGCGGCGCAGACCGGTTAGGTCAGGTCTGCTCGCCCCCGGCGCGGGGCAGTCCGCAAGACCAGCGCGCGACCTTCCATTGCGGATGCTCGCCCGCCCATTGCGCCAACAGGGGCTGCGCCGTCATCATGCAGATCATCGGCGAAATATCATCGAACAAGAGACTTTTCTTCTCGCAGGCCGACGGATCGGCCGACAGGCAGGCAATGAAGGCAAGCTCGATCATGGTACCCCTCGCGTGGTTCGGGACCTTCCTGCCGCAATGATGCTGCAGCGCAGCGCAATGCGCACGATCTTCCGGCTTCGACGCGCCGCCCGCCCGGGACAGACGCGAACCGCCGCCCATTCTACCAGCAATCGCCAAGAAATGATGCACGGACCGCACCGCTTGCACAGGCCCCCCTCGCGCGCCTAGATAGGCCCGACCCAGACGACCCGTCCCTGATGAAAGGTCCGCCCCATGCCGCTTCCGGCCCTGTCCCTGCCGCTGCCCCGCCCGGTCTTCGACGCCAATCCGTCCAGCGGCGGCTTGGGCAACCTGCCCGACTGGGACCTGCGTGACCTTTACCCCTCGCCGGATGCGCCGGAATTCGCCCGCGACATGGATTGGCTGGAAAAAGCCTGCGCCAGCTTCGCCGCCGCCTATGAGGGCAAGCTTGCCACGCTGGACGCGGCAGGGCTTTTGAAAGCCGTGCGGGACTATGAACAGATCGACATCACCGCCGGGCGCCTGATGTCCTATGCCGGTCTGCGCTATTACCAGAACACCATGGACAGCGACCGCGCCAAGTTCATGGCCGATGCCGAGGGCAATGTGACCGAATTCACCACGCCCCTGGTGTTCTGGAGCCTTGAGTTCAACCGTCTCGACGACGACCACCTTGCCCGCCTTCTTTCCGCCAATGCCGATCTCGCCCGCTACAAGCCGGTTTTCGACCGTCTGCGCGCCATGCGGCCGCATCAATTGTCGGACGAGCTGGAAAAGTTCCTGCACGACACTTCGGTCGTCGGGGCCTCGGCCTGGAACAAGCTGTTCGACGAGACGATGGCCGGGCTGATGTTCAAGGTCGCGGGCGAAGAGGAAGAACTGAACCTCGAAGCCACGCTGAACCTTCTGACCGACCCTGTGCGCGCCAAGCGCGAGGCGGCGGCCCGGGCCCTGGCGGATGTGTTCAACCGCAACATCAAGCTCTTCGCCCGCGTCCACAACACCCTTGCGAAAGAGAAGGAGATCACCGACCGCTGGCGCAAGATGCCCAGCCCGCAGACCGGGCGGCACCTGTCGAACCATGTCGCGCCCGAAGTGGTCGAGGCCCTGCGCAATGCCGTGGTCGCGGCCTATCCCAAACTGTCGCACCGCTACTACCGGCTGAAGGCCAAGTGGATGGGCCTCGAAAAACTCCAGGTCTGGGACCGCAACGCCCCCCTGCCGATCGAAACGCCGAAAACCGTCGGCTGGGCCGAGGCGCAGGCGACCGTGATGCAGGCCTACGGCGCCTTCGCGCCGCAAATGGCCGATCTGGCCAAGCCGTTCTTCGAACGGGGCTGGATCGACGCGGGCGTAAAGCCCGGCAAGGCCCCCGGCGCCTTCGCCCATCCGACCGTCACCACCGTGCATCCCTATGTGATGCTGAACTATCTGGGCAAGCCGCGCGACGTGATGACGCTGGCGCATGAGCTGGGCCATGGCGTCCATCAGGTTCTGGCCGCCGCGCAGGGCGAACTTCTGTCTTCCACGCCCCTGACCCTGGCCGAAACCGCCTCTGTCTTTGGCGAGATGCTGACCTTCCGCACCCTTCTTGACAGTGCCAAGACCCCGGCCGAGCGAAAGACCCTGCTGGCGGGCAAGGTCGAGGACATGATCAACACGGTCGTCCGCCAGATCGCCTTCTACGATTTCGAATGCAAGCTGCACGCCGCCCGCGCCGAGGGCGAGCTGACCCCGGACGACATTAATGCCCTGTGGATGAGCGTTCAGGCGCAAAGCCTTGGCGACGCTTTCGAATTCATGGACGGGTATGAGACCTTCTGGGCCTATATCCCGCATTTCGTCCATTCGCCGTTCTACGTCTATGCCTATGCCTTCGGCGACGGCCTCGTGAACGCGCTTTACGCCGCCTATGCCGATGGCCTGCCGGGCTTCCAGGACAAGTATTTCGACATGCTCAAGGCGGGCGGGTCCAAGCACCACAAGGAATTGCTGGCGCCGTTCGGTCTTGACGCCTCGGATCCGAAATTCTGGGACAAGGGCCTGTCGATGATCGCGGGCTTCATCGACGAGCTTGAGGCGATGGAAGACTGAACCCCCGGATTTTCGTCGAGAATCCGCAACCGATCCTTCAGCGAAGGATCGTCGCCGCACAGGACCACAGGCTTTCGCCGCGTCCGATCTTGACCCGCCCCGTCCGGGGCGGCAGTCTTTCGCCGCAAGGTTCCGGGGGGATTCTGCATGTCTGCCAACGGTCCGACCACCGCCCATGACGAAGAAGACTGGGAGCCCTTCGGCCGCCCGCTCTTCGGCGACCCGTCCGCCCGCGCCCTGTCTCGGGTCGGCGTGGTCGATGTCGGCTCGAACTCGGTGCGGATGGTCGTCTTCGACGGTGCCGCCCGCAGCCCGGCCTATTTTTACAACGAAAAGATCATGGCCGGCCTGGGCAAGGGCCTGGCCGAGACCGGCCATCTGAACCCCGAGGGGCGCAAGCGCGCCCTGTCCGCGCTGAAACGCTTCGCCCTCGTGGCGCGCGGCATGGATATCGCACCTCTGACCGCCGTCGCCACCGCGGCCACGCGCGAGGCGCTGGACGGCCCCGCCTTCCAGGATGAGGTCACCCGTGAGACCGGTCTCAAGCTCCATGTCATCGATGGCGACGAAGAGGCCCGGCTGTCGGCCCAGGGCGTGCTTCTGGGCTGGCCCGATGCCAAGGGTGTGGTCTGCGACATCGGCGGCAACTCGATGGAACTGGCCCGCATCGGCGATGGCCGCGTCGGCAAACGCATCTCCATGCCGCTTGGCCCCTTCCGCCTGCAACAGCTTGAAGGCGGGCCGAAAAAGCGCCAGGCCCATATCGAGCGCATCCTGCGCGAAGCACAGGATGTGATCCGCGCGCAGGGCGAGCGGATCTACCTCGTCGGCGGCTCCTGGCGCGTGATCGCCCGGCTCGACATGGAGCGGCGCAACTACCCCCTTCTGGTCCTGCACGAATATCGCATGACACCCGAAGGGCTTCTCGACACGCTCGACTGGATTGCCGCCTCCGACCTCGCGCTGCTGCGCGCCCGCACCGGCACTTCGGCGGAACGGATGGAACTGGTCCCCCTGGCCTGCGAAGTGCTCCGCGAGCTCGTCGCCCTGCTCAAGCCTTCGGAAATCGACGTCTCGGCCTATGGCATCCGCGAGGGGCTGCTTTACGAACAGATGCCCGAGAAGCTGCGCGCCCGCGATCCGCTGATCGAGGCCGCCCGCGTCACCGAACAGACCCAGGCAAGGATGCCCGGCTTCGGCAAGAAGCTGTTCGATTTCCTGGCGCCTCTGTTCAAGGACGCCCCCAAGGACCGGCTGCGCCTGATCAAGGCCGCCTGCCTGTTGCATGACACCACCTGGCGCGCCCACCCCGACTATCGCGCCGAGGCCTGCTTCGACAATGCCACCCGCGCCAATCTCGGCGGGCTTGACCACCCGGGCCGGGTCTTCCTTGGTCTTGCCCTGCTGCACCGCTACAAGAACAGCCGCACTGGCAGCCGGATGGAGCCGATCTTCCGGCTGCTCTCGGACGAAGACATCCGCCAGGCCGAGGTTCTGGGCAAGGCGATGCGCTTTGGCGCCATGTTCGCCGTGGGCGACCCGGCCCAGGCCGGGCGGCTGACCTGGCAGGCCAAGAAGCGCGTGCTGGGGCTGGAACTGACCGAGGACGGCGCCGGCCTCTTCGGCGAAGTGGCGCAGGCCCGCTTCACCGCGTTGGCCGTGGCGCTCAAGGCGCAGCCCCGGGTCACGCTGGCCGAACCGGCATGACGCTGCGGCTTGACCATATCGCCGTCTCAGCCACCGCGCTGGCCGAAGGCGTCGCGGCGGTGGAAGCCGCGCTTGGGGTGTCCATGGCAGGCGGCGGTGACCACCCGCTGATGGGCACGCATAACCGGCTCCTGTCGCTGGGCGACCTTTATCTCGAGGTCATCGCCATCAACCCGGCCGCCCCCGCGCCGGGCCGCCCGCGCTGGTTCGACCTTGACCATTTTGCCGGCCCGCCGCGCCTGACCAACTGGATCGCCGCCTGCGACGATCTCGACGCCGCGCTTGCCACCGCGCCGCCCGGCACCGGCACGCCCCTCTCGCTGGCGCGCGGCGACTATCGCTGGCAGATGGCCGTGCCCGACAGCGGTCGCCTGCCCTATGACAACCTCTTCCCGGCCCTGATCCGCTGGCAAGGCGCGCTCCACCCCGCCGCCGCCCTGCCCGACAGCGGCTGCCGTCTCGCCCGCCTGACTGTCAGCCATCCCCAGGCCCCCGCCCTGCGCACCGCTCTGGGCGCGCTGGCCGAAGACCCGAGGCTGCGCTTCGCCACCGGCCCCGCTGGCCTTTCTGCCCTGATCGACACACCGCAAGGACCACGCGCGCTGCCATGACACTGCCCAGCCCGTTGGCGCCCGCTTCAAGCCTGTCCCTGCGCCCGGCGACCAAAGCCGACGCCCCGGCCCTCGCCGCGCTGTGGAACCCCTGGATCACCGGCACGGCGATCACCTTCAACCCCGATCCCAAGACCCCCGAAGACATGGCCACCCTGATCGCCGCGCGCCAATCGGCGGGCCAGGCTTTCTTCGTCGCGGAATCCGGCGGCAACCTGCTTGGCTTCGCCACCTATGCGCAGTTCCGCGGCGGCGCGGGCTATGCCCGCACGATGGAACATTCCGTCATCCTCGCCCCTGAAGCCCGCGGCAGGGGCGCGGGCCGCACGCTGATGCAGGCGGTCGAAGACCATGCCCGCGCGGGCGGCGCGCATCAGATGATCGCGGGCGTCTCGGGCGAAAACCCCGAGGGCCGCGCCTTTCACGAAGCGCTCGGCTACCGTCTCATCGCCACCGTCCCCGAGGCGGGCCACAAGTTCGGCCGCTACATGGATCTCTGGCTCTTGCAGAAATACCTCTGACCCGCCGCACAGGCCGCGCTGACGCTGGCGTGATTGTGCTGAAATGCACCTTGCTTCCACCGTGACAGATGCCGCGCCGCCGCATATCCTGCCCGCATCATGTCGATCTGGACCCGCATCGCCGCCGCCCTTTCCGCCCTCACCAAGGGCGAACCCCTGTCAGTCGTGTTCGATCGCCTGATGGGCGCACCTGTGCCGGAACAATCGGTGGGCTTCACCATCGCCGTCCTGGCGCTTGGCGCCAAGATGGCCAAGGCCGATGGCGAAGTCACGCGCGACGAGGTCACCGCCTTCCGGCGCATCTTCATGCTGCCCCCCGAGGAAGAGGCCCATGCCGCCCGCGTCTTCAACCTGGCCCGGCAGGACGTGGCGGGATTCGACGCCTATGCCACCAAGATCGCCCGCCTCTTCAACCCCGAAGGCCGCAAGATCTGCGCCGACAGCCATTCCGTGCTGATCGACATCCTGGAGGGCCTCTTCACCGTCGCCCTGGCCGATGGCACCTATCACGACCATGAGGATGCCTTCCTCGCCCATGTCGCGGGCATCTTCGGTCTGGACGAACCCTGTTTCCGCGCCGTCCGCGCCCGTCTGGTCGAAGGCGCGCCGCGTGATCCCTATGACGTGCTGGGCATCCCCCACAATGCCACGACCGATGAGGCCCGGGCCGCCTGGCGCGCCCTGGTCAAGGACAGCCATCCCGACCGGATGATCGCCCGCGGCGTCCCGCCCGAGGCGCTGCAACTCGCCGAGCGTCGGCTGATGCTGGTGAATGCCGCCTGGAAGGAAATCGAAACCCGGCAGGCGGCATGACCGGGGTCGCGCCCAACCGCCCGCTGCGGCTGGCCAGCTACAACACCGAATGGTTCAACGCACTGTTCGACGATCGCGGCCGCCCTTACGACGACGACGCCCTCTCGGCCCGCTACCAGACCAGCCGCGCCCAGCAGCTTGGCGCGCTTGGCATCGTCTTCACCGCGCTCGACGCCGATGGCGTGATGGTGATCGAGGCACCCGACAGCAATTCCCGCCGCTCGACCGTGACCGCGCTGGAGAATTTCGCCGCCATGTTCGGCCTGCGCGCAAGGCGTTGCATCCATGGCTTTTCCTCCGAGACCGAACAGGAAATCGCCTTTCTCTACGATCCCGACCGCCTGTCCGCCGAACACGCGCCCGAGGGCCTGCCGGCCACCACGGCGGGCCTGCTCTCCGGCCCCGGCACGCCGCGCTTCGACACCGCCTTCCGCTACGATCTCGACACGGACATCGCGCCCGAGGTCATCCGCTTCTCGAAACCGCCGCTGGAACTTCTGGTCACGCCGCAGGGCGGCGCGGCCCTGCGCCTGATCGGCGTTCATGCCAAATCCAAGGCCCCGCATGGCGCCACCAGCCCCGATCAGCTCATGCGGCTGTCGATCGAGAACCGCCGCAAGCAGCTTGCCCAATGCATCTGGATCCGCGCCCGGGTCGAGGATCACCTCAGCCGGGGCGACAGCCTCATGGTCATGGGCGATTTCAACGATGGCCCCGGCCTTGACGAATTCGAGCGCCTCTTCGGCCGCTCCGGTGTCGAGATCGTGCTGGGCGCCGAGGCCCCGCCCGATCGCCGCCTGACCGATCCCCATGCCGCGATGGCGCTGCAAAGCCGGGTCTCGATGCAGCCCACCTCGGCCCGCTTCTGGCACGGGCCGAAAAAGCGTTGGTTCGAGGCGCTCCTGGATTTCATCATGGTCTCGCCCGACCTTGCCGCCCGCGCCCCCGACTGGCGCATCTGGCACCCGTTCAACGATCCCGGCTGCGCCGCCGTGCCGGAACTGCGCGAGGCGCTGCTGCAAGCTTCGGACCATTTCCCCGTCAGCATCGACCTGCCGATCCCGCCTGCGTGACCCGCGCGTGATTTGCGCCCGTCACATCCTGCCCCCATATTGGGATCGAATTCCGTGACGACAGGAGGCCCCATGGCCCGGATCGCCCTTACCACCGCCCTTGCTATGGCCGCCACCTTCGGCGTCACGCTGCCCGCGCCGCTTCCCGTGCGCGCCCAGACCGTCATCCCCGATCCTGCACCTGATGCCGTCCCCGAGGATGAGGACAGCTCGCTCTTCGAAGAGGGCGCAAAGCTCATGCTGCGCGGGCTGATGAAGGAAATGGAACCCGCGCTCGACGACATGGGCGCGGCGATGGACACGCTTGGCCCGGCGATGAAGGAGTTGACGCCCTGGGTCAAGGAAATGGCCGCGCTGATGGGCAATGTGCGCAATTACGAGGCGCCGGTCCGGCTCGACAATGGCGACATCCTGATCCGACGCAAGGCCGATGCCCCGCCGATGCCCGACCTGCCCGGCGCGGAACCGGAGATCGCGCCGCCCGTTCCGCCCGGCATCACCCGCCCCGGCCCGAACGGCGAAATCGACCTCTGATCCGGCCTTTCGCCTTGGCCGAGATGCCCGGGGCATAGGGGGGGCCAAGCCCCCCCCGCGCCGCCTCAGCCCGCGATGCGGATCAGGTCAAGGATTTCCTTCGCCGCCGCCGGAATATTGGTCCCCGGCCCGAAGATCGCCTTCACCCCGGCCGCCTTCAGGAAATCGTAATCCTGCTGCGGGATGACGCCACCGCAGATCACCAGAATCTCCCCGGCGCCTTTTTCGCGCAAGGCCTCGATCAGCTTCGGCGCCAGCGTCTTGTGCCCCGCCGCCTGGGACGAGATGCCGATGACATGCACGTCATTGTCCACCGCATCCTGCGCCGCTTCCTCGGGCGTCTGGAACAGCGGCCCCACATCGACGTCAAAGCCGATATCGGCAAAGGCCGTGGCAATCACCTTCGCGCCCCGGTCATGGCCATCCTGCCCCATCTTCACCACCAGCATGCGCGGGCGACGTCCCTCGGCCTCGGCAAAGGCCTCGACATCCTTCTGGATCTGGGCAAAGCCCGCATCGCCCTCATAGGCTGCGCCATAGACCCCGGCCAGCGTCTTCACTTCCGCCCTGTGGCGGCCAAAGATCTTTTCCATCGCGTCCGAGATCTCCCCAACCGTGGCCCTTGCCCGCGCGGCTTCGACCGCCGCCTCCAGAAGATTTCCGCCCTGTTCGGCACGCCGCGTCACTTCGGCCAGCGCCGCCTGGCAGGCCACCTCGTCGCGGGCCGCCCGGGTCGCCTGCAGTCGGGCGATCTGGCCGTCCCGAACCTTGACGTTGTCAATATCCAGGATCTCGATCGGGTCCTGCTTGGCCAGACGGTATTTGTTGACGCCGACGATCACTTCGGTGCCGCGGTCGATCATCGCCTGACGGCGCGCCGCCGCCTCTTCGATCCGCAGTTTCGGCATGCCGCTGGCGACGGCTTTGGTCATGCCCCCCATCGCCTCGACCTCCTCGATCAGCGCCCAGGCCTTTTCCGCCAGTTCCGCCGTCAGGCTTTCGACGTAATAGGATCCCGCCAGCGGGTCGATGACATGGGTGATCCCGGTCTCTTCCTGAAGGATCAACTGGGTGTTCCGCGCGATGCGGGCCGAGAATTCCGTCGGCAGGGCAATCGCCTCGTCCAGCGCGTTGGTGTGCAGCGACTGGGTACCGCCCAAGGCCGCCGCCATCGCCTCATAAGCGGTACGGATGACGTTGTTATAGGGGTCCTGCTCCTGCAGGCTGACGCCCGAAGTCTGGCAATGGGTCCGCAGCATCAGGCTGCCCGGCTTCTGCGGCTTGAATTCCTGCATGATCCGCGTCCACAGCATCCGCGCCGCACGCAGCTTCGCCGCCTCCATGAAGAAGTTCATGCCAATGGCGAAGAAGAACGACAGGCGCCCGGCGAAATCATCGACATTCATGCCTCGCGCGATCGCCGCCCGCACATATTCCCGCCCATCGGCCAGCGTATAGGCCAGCTCCTGCACCAGGTTCGCCCCCGCCTCCTGCATGTGATAGCCGGAGATCGAGATCGAGTTGAACTTGGGCATCTCTTTCGAAGTATATTCGATGATGTCGGCGATGATCCGCATGCTGGGTTCGGGCGGGAAGATATAGGTGTTCCGCACCATGAACTCTTTCAGGATGTCGTTCTGGATCGTGCCCGACAGGTCGGCCCGCGACACGCCCTGTTCCTCGCCCGTGACGATGAAATTCGCCAGGATCGGGATCACCGCGCCATTCATCGTCATGGAGACGCTGATCTTTTCCAGCGGGATACCGTCGAAGAGGATCTTCATGTCCTCGACGGAATCGATCGCAACGCCCGCCTTGCCCACATCGCCCACCACGCGCGGATGGTCGCTGTCATAGCCCCGATGCGTCGCCAGGTCGAAGGCGACCGACACACCCTGCTGCCCCGCCGCCAAAGCCTTGCAATAAAAGGCGTTCGATTCCTCGGCCGTGGAAAACCCCGCATATTGCCGGATCGTCCAGGGACGCCCGGCATACATCGTCGCCCGCACCCCGCGGGTGAAGGGCGCGACGCCCGGCAGCTCGCCCATCTGCGGCAGGCCCTGCACATCCTCGGCGGTATAAAGCGGCTTGACCGCGATCCCCTCCAGCGTGTCCCAGGTCAGGCTGTCGGGTGATGCCCCCTTCAGCTCTTTCGACGCCAGCTTCTCCCAGGTGGTCTTGTCCGTCATCTTTCCCTCACATCCCCTTGGGCGGCATGGGCCAATGCCGTCCCTGCTTGGGCTTTGCCGCGGACTGCCCTATATGAGGGACATGGAGTTCCGCCTGCACCGCCGACCGTTTCTGTTCCTCACGGCGCTTGCGCCGTTCGCTCGTGTTGCCGGGGCCGAAGAGCCCCCCGATTTCGTTCCCATTCCCGCCGCAGAGGTGGTCGAGGCCGACTATCTCTTCCTGCGTCGCCCGGTGATCGTCTTTGCCGACAACCCGCGGGATCCCAATTACATCCGCCAGATGGAACTTCTCTCCCGCTCCTATGACGATCTCGCCGCGCGCGACGTGATCCTGATCACCGATACCGACCCGGCCACCCCCTCGGCGCTGCGCCTGAAACTGCGCCCACGCGGCTTCTCGCTCGTGGTGATGGACAAGGACTGGAAGCCCTCGATCCGCAAACCCCTGCCCTGGGAAGGGCGCGAGATCGTCAATTCCATCGACAAGATGCCCATCGCCCGCGCCGAAGCGCTGGAGAAGAACCCGGCCGGGCGGTAGCGCGGAGGTTCGGACCCCTCCGCACCGCCGGCCCCATAGGCTCCGGCCCGATTTCTGCGAAGAAATCGGCGCGGCGCTTGCCCGGTCATTCGAACTCCAGGATCACATCGTCCACCTTCAGGCTGGCACCCGCCGTGGCCTTGATCGCCTTCACGACGCCGCGCTTCTCGGCCTTGAGGATGTTCTCCATCTTCATCGCCTCGACCGTGGCCAGGGCCTGACCTTCCTGCACCTCCTGCCCCTCCTCGACCGAAATCTTCACCACCAGACCCGGCATCGGGCAAAGCAGGTATTTCGACGTATCCGGCGCGGCCTTTTCCAGCATATGCGCCGCCAGCGCTTTTTGCCGCGGCGACTGGACATGGACCTTCAGATCCGCCCCGCGCAGCCGCATCCGAAAGCCCATGGGGATCTTGCCGACCTTGATCGCCATCTCCGCGCCATCGACGCACAGCACCGCCAGCGGCTCCCCCGGCACCCAATCGCTTTCCACCCGCAGCGCCTGGCCATCCGCGAAGGTCACGGTCGATCCATCGGGATCGGCCTGCACCGTCACCGGAAAGGCCGTGCCCTGCAGGCTGACCACCCAATCATCGCCGACACGGCGGGTGTGATTGTCCATCGTGCCCGAAATCCGCGTGCGCCGGATTTCCGCCACCCGGTTCATCGCCGCCGCCGCCGCCGCCACCCGGCGCAGCCCCGCCTCGTCCAGCACCGCGCCCTGGAAGCCGTCAGGATATTCCTCGGCGATGAAAGCCGTGGTGATGTTTCCACTGGTAAAACGCGGATGATCCATCACCGCCCCGACGAAAGGCAGGTTGTGGCCAATGCCCTCGACCTCGAACGTGTCCAGCGCCAGCCGCATCTCCTCGATCGCGGCGGCGCGGTCCTTGCCCCAGGTGCACAGCTTGGCGATCATCGGGTCGTAGAACATGCTGATCTCGCCGCCCTCGAAGACGCCGGTATCATTGCGCACGATGCCGCCGCGCGGCGTCGCACCCTCCACCGGCGGGCGGTATCGGGTCAGGCGGCCGATCGAGGGCAGGAAGTTGCGATAGGGATCTTCGGCGTAAAGCCGGCTTTCCATCGCCCAGCCGTTGATCTTGAGGTCCTTCTGCGCGAAGGGCAGCTTCTCGCCATAGGCGACGCGGATCATCTGTTCCACCAGATCGACGCCGGTGATCAGCTCGGTCACCGGATGTTCGACCTGCAAGCGGGTGTTCATCTCGAGGAAATAGAAGTTCCGGCTGCCATCGACGATGAATTCCACCGTCCCGGCACTGGTATAGCCCACGGCTTTCGCCAGCGCGCAGGCCTGTTCGCCCATCGCCTTGCGCGTCGCCTCGTCCAGGAAGGGCGAGGGCGCCTCTTCGATGACCTTCTGGTTGCGGCGCTGGATCGAACATTCGCGCTCATGCAGATAGACGCAATTGCCATGCTTGTCGGCCAGGACCTGGATCTCGATATGGCGCGGCTGCGTCACGAATTTCTCGATGAAGATCCGGTCATCGCCAAAGGAGGCCGCCGCCTCGTTCTTCGACGACTGGAACCCCTCGCGCGCCTCGGCCTCGTTCCAGGCGATCCGCATCCCCTTGCCGCCGCCGCCGGCGGAAGCCTTGATCATCACCGGATAGCCGATCTCGCCCGAGATCTTCGCCGCCTCATCGGCATCGGCGATCAGGCCCATATAGCCCGGAACCGTGGAAACCCCGGCCTCCTGCGCCAGCTTCTTCGAGGTGATCTTGTCGCCCATCGCCTCGATCGCCGGGCTGGGCGGCCCGATGAAAACCACGCCTTCCGCCTCCAGCGCGGCGGCGAAATCGCGGCGCTCGGACAGGAAGCCATAGCCCGGATGCACCGCTTCCGCCCCGGTCTGGCGGATCGCCGCCATGATCTTGTCAATGACAATATACGACTGCGCCGCCGGGGACGGGCCGATATGCACAGCCTCGTCGGCCATCTTGACATGCAGCGCATTGCGGTCGGCATCGGAATAGACCGCCACCGTCTTGATGCCCATCTTGCGCGCGGTCTTGATGACGCGACAGGCGATCTCGCCCCGGTTGGCGATCAGGATCTTCTTGAACATGGCTCCCCCTTGAAGTCTCGGCCCGGGCCAGCGGGCAAATGCGAAACGGGGCCGCCCAGGCATTCCGCCCGGACGACCCCGTCAATGTCAGGTGAAGGCCGGCCCGCGGCGCGGGCGGCCGAAATCAGATCACGGTGCTCAGTAGCCCGAGCGGCAGGGCGGCAGGCCCAGCTCGATGCCGCAGGTCGCAGCGCCGGCGAGACCGCCGATGACCGCGCCTGTAAGCACGTTATTTTCGGTCGCATCGGCGAGAAGCGCGCCCGTTGCGGCACCGGCCAACCCGCGCGAGGCAGGGTCCTGCATGCATCCGGCCAGCGGAGCGGTGAGAAGGGCGAAGAGGATAAGCGACTTGCGCATGTGTTACTGCCTCGGTTTGTGGTTGTTATTGCGGTCGATTCTACCGCAAACCACAGCGTTTCAAAAGGGTTCCCTTTACCGATCACAAAATCGGCATCATCTTGCCCATCCGCAGGCGCCTGCCGCGAAAGAGGCGGCCCGGCCATGAGGGGGCCGGACCGCGACAGGGAAGAAAAGCAATCAGGAACAGGCTGCGGTGCCAGGCAGGGCCGTCCGGCGACCGCAAGATCAGACTGAACCGCGCCACAAGCCCGCGCAACGGGCAAAAGGCCCGCAGCAAAAGCCTCGGCAATCGGACGCCGGAACAGAGGAGACGGCGGCGGGAACATGCCTAGTCCTCGTCCTCTTCGTCATCCCAGTCATAGCCGGGCGCCCCTTCGGGCGGATCGAAGACATTGGGAAACGAGGCCCGCGCCCGCGCGACATCGATCTTCAGAAGCGCGTCGTAAGAGGCCGGATCGAACGGATCCTCGGCCGGCACGACCTCGCGGCCAAACAGCCAGGACAGCCGCCCGGCATCCAGATTGCCGCGCTCAAAGACCTCTTCGCCGAAATAGGACCACAGCGCCGCCAGGAAGGCCTCGTCGGCCTTGCGGTCCAGCCCCTTGCGGTCCTTGAACCGCTCGCGCCGGATGATCTTGGTCGCGCCTTCCTTGTGGTTGGCGCGGCGGATGGTGAATTGATAATCGGTGCTCGGGAGACGTCCCGGAAACCCGCGGTGCTTCAGCATGTCCTGCCCTCCTCGGGGCCTGACCGCCGGAACCGCGCCGGGCATGGCAGGGGGCGATGGCTCACCGCCCCCGCAAACCGCAGGACGGGTGCCGGCAGATCGTGCTGCCGGACCCGTCCGGCAGGATTACTTGTACTTGCCGGTGTAGGTCGGCTCGACGGTGACCGCAGCGTCATCGACGACCACGGCTTCTTCCTTCTTGGCGCAGGCAGCCAGCGTGGCGACGGCCACGAGAGCGACGATGGCGATGTTCCGCATGATATACTCCGTTCAGAATCTGTGCAGGTGGCCGCACCATATTGATGCGCACCGCCAAGGGCAAACAGCTTCGTGAAGGGATCGGCAGGCTTTTGCAGCGCGGCCGGAAATGAGCCCGAAAAAGAGCCCGGAAATGCCAAGGGGGCGGGCCGCGCGGCCGCAAGCGACCGACAGGCCCGCCCCCCGGTCTTGCTGGTCTTACTTGTACTTGCCGGTGTAGGTCGGCTCGACCGTGACGGGCTCGTCCACATAGACGACTTCGGCTTCCTTCTTGGCGCAGGCGGCCAGTGCAGCGGCGCAGGCCAGAACCAGAACGATCTGTTTGCTCTTCGACATCCTCGACTCCATCTTTCTTGGGGGGTCGCGCCGGACCAAACCGTCCGCGGCCCCCATTTTCCGAATTCGACCGCGTTTTCGCGGCCTTCCGAGACAATAGCCCAGAAATCACGCCATTGACATTGTGCCCGGCGCGGCGCGCCCGCCAGAATGCGCCCCTGTGACTCGCTTACATCAGCGACCCGCGAAATCCCGGCAAGATCAACAAGATGTAGTGGCATCTTCAAAACATCTCCCAAATGCAGGCATCGCCTTTCGGGGCATAGGCCTCGAAAAACTGCACCGCTTCGGGGGCTGCCTCGCCAAAGGGCACGGCGCGGTCGGACAGCGAGATGATGATCTGGCTTGGTGCCGGCACATTGTCCCGGACGCGCGGCAGGGCATAATCCTGGCACAGCGCCAGCATGTCATCCGCCCAGGCATCGGCCTCTCCGGCCTTCAGATCGGGGACGATAAAGCGGAACCGCGCCGCCGCGCCCTCGACCCCCGGCGCATTCATGATCACATCCAGAAGCGTCACCGCGCGGCCCGATGGCACAGCCACCGCCTCGCCCCCGGCGGCAGCGCCGGGCGCGTCCTCGTCACAGCTCGCCCCCGCCAGCAGCAGGGTGCAGGCGCAGGCAGCGGCAAGGCGGCGGATGGGCAGCATGGCAGCGCCTCAGAGCGGGATGTTGTCGTGC
This sequence comes from Neotabrizicola paludis, assembly GCF_044142105.1. NCBI lineage: Bacteria > Pseudomonadati > Pseudomonadota > Alphaproteobacteria > Rhodobacterales > Paracoccaceae > Neotabrizicola > Neotabrizicola paludis. Next base: position 56,171 of record NZ_JBGTYM010000001.1, on the reverse strand, counting down.
TTCTTCCAGGGATTGGCCAGCTTCTTGCCCCGCAGCGAGGCGAAAGCGCGGGCCACCCGGCGGCGCGTCGAACGCGGCAGGATCACCTCGTCGATGAACCCCTTCTCGGCGGCGACGAACGGGTTGGCGAAACGGCCCTCGTAATCCTTGGTCCGCTCGGCGATCTTGTCCTTGTCGGCCAATTCGCTGCGGTACAGAATTTCGACCGCGCCCTTCGCCCCCATCACCGCAATCTCGGCCGTCGGCCAGGCATAGTTGAAATCGCCGCGCAGATGCTTGGACGCCATCACGTCATAGGCGCCGCCATAGGCCTTGCGGGTGATCACCGTGACCTTGGGCACCGTGGCCTCGCCATAGGCGAAGAGAAGCTTGGCGCCATGCTTGATGACCCCGCCATATTCCTGCCCCGTGCCGGGCAGGAAGCCCGGAACGTCGACGAAAGTCAGGATCGGGATTTCGAACGCGTCGCAGAAGCGCACGAAGCGCGCGGCCTTGCGGCTGGAATCGATGTCCAGGCAGCCGGCCAGCACCATCGGCTGATTGGCGACCACGCCGGTGGTCTGGCCTTCGATGCGGATGAAGCCGGTGATGATATTGCCGGCGTAATCCTTCTGGATCTCGTAGAAATCGCCCTCGTCGGCGACCTTCACGATCAGTTCCTTCATGTCATAGGGCTGGTTCGGATTGTCCGGGATCAGCGTGTCGAGGCTGGTCTCCACCCGCTGCGGATCGTCGAAGAAGGGCCGCACCGGCGCCTTTTCGCGATTGTTCAGCGGCAGGAAGTCGAACAGCCGGCGAATCTCGACCAAGGCTTCCACGTCATTTTCAAAGGCGCCATCGGCGACCGAGGATTTCCTGGTATGGGTCGAGGCCCCGCCCAGCTCTTCGGCCGTCACCACCTCATTCGTCACCGTCTTCACCACATCGGGGCCGGTCACGAACATGTAGGAGCTGTCCTTCACCATGAAGATGAAGTCGGTCATCGCCGGCGAATAGACCGCGCCGCCCGCGCAGGGGCCCATGATGACGGAAATCTGTGGCACCACGCCCGAGGCCATGATGTTGCGCTGGAACACTTCGGCATAGCCGGCCAGCGAGGCCACACCCTCCTGGATCCGCGCGCCGCCGGAATCATTCAGCCCGATCACCGGCGCGCCGTTCTGCATCGCCATGTCCATGATCTTGCAGATCTTCTGAGCATGGGTTTCCGACAGCGACCCACCGAAGACGGTAAAATCCTGCGAAAAGACATAGACCATGCGGCCGTTGATCGTGCCCCAGCCCGTCACCACGCCATCGCCCGCGGGCCGGTCGGCCTCCATGCCGAAATCGGTGCAGCGATGGGCGACGAACATGTCGAATTCTTCGAAGGACCCCTCGTCCAGCAACAGCTCGATCCGCTCGCGCGCGGTCAGCTTGCCCTTGGCATGCTGCGCCTCGACACGCCGCGCCCCGCCGCCCGCCCGCGCCACATCGCGCCGCGCCTCAAGCTCTGCCAGAATGTCCTTCATCACGCCTCCCCCGGAATGCTGCGCAGGGCCGGCCGACCCTGAATTGCGCGCGACCATAGCGGCCCATGCTGCGCACGCAAAGCGGTGTTTGGAAAATTTGCAAATATTTCCCAAGACCTCGGTCGCGAATTGCATAATCGCGAAGACTGGCAGGCCGCACCTATCCGCTCTAATCCGTGCGGCAATGCCCTGCCCAACCCGCGTCCTCCTCTTCATCTTGGCAGAAATACCCCGCCCGGAAGGGTGCCCCCTTCCGGCCTCGCGGAAACAAGCCAAGTCCGTCGTCAAAGACCCAGTCCAACCCGAGGCCCCCGATGCCCGCGATCCCTGCCCCGCTTCTGACCATCCTTCTGCTGATCGGCTCGAATGTCTTCATGACCTTCGCCTGGTATGGCCATCTCAAGGACCGCTCCGCCCCCTTGATCACCGTGATCTTCATCAGCTGGGGCATCGCCTTCTTCGAATATTGCCTGATGGTTCCCGCGAACCGGGTGGGCTACGGCGTCTATAACGCGGCCCAGCTCAAGACCATTCAGGAAGTCGTCACCCTGACGGTCTTCGCCTTCTTCTCGACCCTTTATCTCAAGGAACCGCTGACCTGGAACCACCTGGTCGGCTTCGCCTTCATCGCGCTCGGCGCCTTCTTCATCTTCCACAAATGGTCCTGACCCGCGCCGCAGCGCGGCGTCTCCGCCCCATGGACAACAGTCGCCCAAGCCGATAGCGCGGGGGGATGGCCGCTCGCACCCGTTTTCTCGACCCGACCACCCCGCCCCATCTTGCCACGCTGATCCTGCTTGCGGGTCTCTCGGCGCTGGCGATGAACATCTTCCTGCCCTCGCTGCCCGGCATGGCCGCGTGGTTCGGCGTCAGCTACGGCACGATGCAGCAATCCGTGCCGCTCTATCTCGCGCTCTCCGCCGCCCTTCAGGTCGTGATCGGCCCCTTGGCCGACCGCTACGGACGCCGCCGTGTCCTTCAGGTCGCGCTGACCGTGTTCCTCCTGGCCACGCTCGGCACGCTTCTCGCCCCCAATGCCACGATCTTCCTGATCTGCCGCATGTTGCAGGCCGTGGTCGCGGCGGGCATGGTCCTGTCGCGCGCCATCGTGCGTGACATCACCTCGGATGCCGAGGCCGCCTCGATGATCGGCTATGTCACGATGGGGATGAGCCTGGTGCCGATGATCGGCCCGGTGATCGGCGGCTGGCTTGACCAGGCCTTCGGCTGGCAGGCCAGCTTCGCCACCCTCCTCGTCCTTGGCCTTGCCGTCACCCTGCTGGTCTGGCGCGACCTGGGCGAGACGGCCAGCCTGCGCGATACCTCGATCCTGGCGCAGTTGCGCGAATATCCCCTTCTGCTGACCTCGCAGCGCTTCTGGGGCTATTGCCTGGCCGCCGCCTTCGCCTCGGGCTGCTTCTTCGCCTATCTCGGCGGCGCGCCCTATGTCGGCAATCAGGTCTTCGGGCTGGACAGTTTCCATGTCGGCATGCTCTTCGCGCTGACCGCCGTCGGCTATGCGATGGGCAATTTCATCGCCGGGCGGTTTTCCACCCGCATCGGCATGAACCGAATGATCCTGCTCGGCACCGCCGCCACCACGGCGGGGCTTGGCCTTCTGACCCTCTTCACCCTTCTCGGTCTGTCGCATCCGGTCGTCTTCTTCGGCCTCACCGTGCCCATGGGCCTGGGCAATGGCATGGCGCTGCCGAATGCCAATGCCGGCATCCTTTCGGTCCGTCCGCATCTTGCCGGTTCAGCCTCGGGGCTGGGCGGCGCGATCATGATCGGCGGTGGCGCGGCGCTGGCCTCGCTGGCGGGCGCCCTTCTCACCCCCGGCTCCACCGAACTGCCCCTGATCCTGCTGATGCTCGCCTCTTCGATCGCCTCCATGGCCGCGATCGTCTGGGTCCTGCGCCGCGCCCGCCGCATCGGCCTGCCCGCCTGATTTTCGCCCGGCAGCCCCCGCCTCTTGACGTCCGCTTTGCAAAGTTGTTGATCTCTTTGCAAAGCGGGGGAGCAGCCATGGCCAGCCAGAAACTCTATGCCGGCGTCAAGCTGCGCGAGATCCGTGCCCGGCTGTCGCTGACGCAAAAGGCTTTTGCCGACCGTCTGGGTGTCTCTCTGCCCTATCTGAACCAGATGGAGAACAACCACCGCCCGGTCTCGGCCGCCGTGGTCCTCGCGCTGGCGCAGGAATTCGGCCTTGACGTCACCGAACTGACCGTCGGCGAAAGCGAGCGCCTCGTCTCGGACATGCGCGAGGCGCTGGCCGACCCGGTCTTCACCTCCGGCACCCCGCCCCTGGCCGATCTGCGCCTGGCCGCCTCCAACGCCCCGGCCCTGGCCCGCGCCTTTCTTGACCTGCACCGCGCCTATCGCCAAAGCCATGAACGCCTCGCCTCGCTGGACGAGGCGCTTGGCCGCGAGGATGCCGCCCTCAAACCCAGCCCCTGGGAAGAGGTCCGCGACTTCTTCCATTATTGCGACAACTATCTCGACGCCGTCGACCGCGCCGCCGAACATTTCGCGATGCCCGGCGGCCAGAGGCGCGACGTGGCGCAACTGGCCGAGGAAACCCTGCGGCGCCAGGGCGTCACGCTCGCCTACAAGGATATTCCCGGCATCCGCGCCTATGATCCTGCCGCGAAGAAACTGGAAATCTCGGGCCGCGCCCAATCGCCCACCCGCCGCTTCCAGCTTCTGCACCAGCTTGCCCTGATCACCCAGAACCCGCTTCTGGAAGCGACCCTCGACCTCGCCCGATTTTCCACGCCCGAGGCACGCGGCATCGCCAAGATCGGGCTGGCGAATTACTTCGCCGGGGCCGCCCTTCTGCCCTATCGCGCCTTTCTCGACGCCGCGCGCGAGACGCGCCATGACCTTGAGCGCTTGGCCGACCTCTTCGGTGCCTCGATCGAACAGGTCGCCCACCGCCTGTCCACCCTGCAACGTCCCGGCGCCAAGGGGATTCCCTTCTTCTTCGTCCGCGTCGATCAGGCCGGCACGATCACCAAGCGCCATTCGGCCACCCGCCTGCAATTCGCCCGCTTCGGCGGCGCCTGCCCGCTGTGGAACGTCCACCGCGCCTTTGAAACCCCCGGTCAGTTCCTGCGCCAGCTGGCCGAAACCCCCGATGGCGTGCGCTACCTCTGCCTGTCGCGCGATGTCGCGAAACCCGCAGGCGCCTATCTGGCCCCCGTCCGCCGCTATGCCATCGGCCTTGGCTGCGAGGTCCAGCATGCCGGTGAACTGGTCTATTCCGACGGCCTAGACCTCAAGGGCCGGTTCGAACCCATCGGCATCTCCTGCCGCATCTGCGAACGTCCGAATTGCCACCAACGCTCGGTCCCGCCGCTGGAACGCCGCCTGCAGGTGAACCCCGACCGGCGGGACACCCTGCCTTACGAGATCGCGGATTGAGGTCCAGAAACGCGCCGTCGCGTGTTAGAGAGGCCTGCACTCAGTTCAATCAGCGGCCCAGATCGTCCGAGCGGATCAGTTGGCACCCGCAATTGTCTAGAGGGGCGTCCATCGTCCCGCCCGCGCCATCATCGCCGCCAGGCGGCGACCGAGCCGCGCTCATCTGCCAGAAACGGGACCTCCGCGCGGCTCACTCGGCAACGCAACTTCCCCCTTCTTCTGCTCAAAATATCCCAAGAGCGGTCCGGGGGTGTGAAACCCCCGGGGGTCAGCCGCCGGCGTTACGCCCGCAATGCGGCGGCGATGGCGTCTTTCACCCGCGCCCGCTGCTTGCGCAGGGCCTCTTCATGTTCCTCGGACACAGCATCCACCCGCGTCTCGGCGCGGTGAACCTTGTCATTCACCTCGTCATATTCCTGCAACAGCCGCGCGAAACGGGCGTCGCTGCCCTTGAGCGCGCTGATCTTCGCGGCCTCGCCGGGGAATTCGTCCTGAAGCGTGTGCGGCGTATTGGCCATGGCCTTCTCCTTTGCCTTCGGTTCGAGGCTACCCTCGCCCCTAGGCCTGCCGCAGACCTTGATCCCGGTCAAGTTCGGCGCATTTTGCGGGCAAAAAACGGAAGACGTTGGCAAGACAATCGGAAGACGTTTGCAAGACGCCAGAATCAAACGATCTCAGCGGCTTATACCCTCGCATGCCTCAGCGTTGTGCCACACGCCAATCCGGGTTTATCCAGGGTTCCAGGTTCGACGCAGGCAGTGGGTCGCGGCCAAGGATATGGTCCGCCGCTTTCTCGCCCACCATGATCGACGGCCCGTTCAGATTGCCATTCGTCACCTGCGGAAAGACCGAGCTGTCGGCCAGCCGCAGCCCCTCGACCCCGATGACGCGCGCCTGCGGATCGACCACCGACATCGGGTCGCTGGCCCTGCCCATCCGCGCCGTGCCGCAGGGGTGATAGGCGCTTTCGACATGTTCGCGCAGGAAATCGTCAAGCTGGGCATCCGTCTCAACCCCTTGACCGGGCTGGATTTCCGATTTGACGAAGGGCTTCATCGCGTCCTGGCCGAATATCTCGCGCGTCAGGCGGATGCAGGCGCGGAAGTCTTCCCAGTCGGACGGATCGGACATGTAGTTGAAGCGGATGACCGGCGCATCCTCGGGGCGCGCGGACCGCAGCGTGACCGACCCGCGCGATTTCGACCGCATCGGCCCGACATGGGTCTGAAAGCCATGGCCCTCCGCCGCCGCCTTGCCGTCGTAACGCACGGCGATGGGCAGGAAATGATATTGGATATCGGGATATTCCACCCCGGCCTTGGACCGGATGAAGGCGCAGGCCTCGAACTGGTTCGACGCCCCAAGCCCGCCCCCGGTCAGCAACCACTGCGCGCCGACCCAGGCTTTTCCGAACAAATTCCAGTATTTATACAGGGTCACCGGCTGAAGCGCGGCGAATTGCATGTAGATTTCCAGATGGTCCTGCAGGTTCTGCCCCACGCCCGCGCGGTCGGCCAGCACCTCGATCCCATGTTCGCGCAGATGCGCCGCGGGCCCGATCCCCGACAGCATCAACAGCTTGGGCGAATTCAGCGACGAGGCCGCCAGGATCACCTCCCGCGCCGCCTTGATCACCCGGATCCCGTCCCGCGCCGCGATCTCGACCCCCACCGCGCGGCGGCCCTCGAAGACGACCTTTCGCGCAAGCCCGCGGACAATCTGGACATTTCCGGTCTTCATCGCCGGTTTCAGATAGGCATTGGCCGCCGACCAGCGCCGCCCGCGCCAGATCGTCGCCTCCATCGGGCCAAAGCCCTCCTGTTGCTCGCCATTGTAATCGGCCGTCACCGGATAGCCGGCCTGCCGCCCGCTTTCGATGAACGCGTTGAACAGCGGATTGTGGCGCGGCCCGCGCGTGATGTGCAGCGGGCCGTTCGCGCCGCGCCAGTCCGGCCCCTGCCCGCCATGGCTGTGCTCCATCCGCTTGAAATAGGGCAGCACATCGGCATACGACCAGCCATCCGCCCCCATCTCGGCCCAGGTGTCATAGTCGCGGGCATGCCCGCGCACATAGACCATGCCGTTGATGCTTGAGGAACCGCCGATCACCTTGCCGCGCGGCGTGGCCAGCGTGCGGCCACCCAGATACGGCTCCGGCTCGCTGCGATAGCCCCAGTCGTAGAGGCCCATATTCATCGGATAGGACAGGGCACCGGGCATCTGGATGAACGGCCCCGCATCCGAGCCGCCATGTTCGATCACCATCACCCGCTTGCCCGCCTCGGCCAGCCGATAGGCCATGGCGCAGCCCGCCGAACCCGCGCCGACAATCACATAATCCGCATTCATGCTTGTTCTGCCTGAAGAATTTCCGCGAAACGGTCAAAGGGGATGTTGCCGCCCGTGGCGAAGACCAACACCGTCCTGCCCGTCACCTGCACCTTGCCCGCCAGCACCGCCGCCAGCGCCACCGCGCCCGAAGGCTCAAGCACCAGCTTCAACGTCTCGAAGGCCACGCGCAGCGCCTGCCGTACTTCGGCATCGTTGACCGTCAGCCCCTTCACCCCCGCCGCCTGCGCCGCCGCAAAGGGCGCGGCGCCAGGCATGGTGGCCTGAAGCGCATCGCAAAGCGTGGCGCCGCCATCGACCTTCAGCCGCGCGCCTTCTGCAAGCGACCTGCCCATGCCGTCATAGCCGGCAGGCTCCACCGCCCAAATCTCTGCCGCCGGATTTGCCGCGCGCACCGCCAGCGCCACGCCGCCCATCAGCCCGCCACCGCCCACCGGGCAAAGAACGATATCGGGCGCGCAACCCAGTTGCTCCATCGCCTCCAGCGCCGCCCCGGCCTGCCCGGCCACGATGCGCGGATCATCGAACGGGTGCAGCAGGACAAGCCCCTGATCGGCCGCGATTTTCTGCGCCAGCGCCGAGGCCACCTCTTCGCGCGGGCGCTCGCCATGCTCGGACAGAACCACCCGCGCGCCGAAACCCTCGGTGGCGCGGCGCTTCATCTCGGGGGCGTCCACCGGCATGACGATGGTCACCGGCACCCCCATCTCGCGCCCCGCCGCAGCAAGGCCCTGGGCGAAATTGCCCGAGGAATAGGCCACAACGCCGCGCGCTTTTTCGGCCTCCGACAGACAGGCCAGCCGCCACCACGCGCCACGCAGCTTGAAGCTGCCTGCGCGCTGAAGGTTCTCGGCCTTGACCCACAGCCCGGCGGCGCCGATCTGCGCCGCAAGGCCCGGCGCATCCAGAAGCGGCGTGACCCGTGACGCTTTGCGCGTCTCGGCATAGGCGGCGGCAAGTTCATCCGGGCCAGGAAGATCGCTGCTCATCTCTTTGTCCCCAAAGTGGTCTTAAGATAGGACAGCGCCACGGACACCGCCGCCGCCCCATCCGGGGCGCCGGTTTTCAGCACTTCGCGCAGATACAGCCCGTCGATCAGCGCACCCAGGCCATCGGCCACTTCCCCGGCGCGCTCGCCCGCCATCGGCCGCAAGGCCGACAGAAGGTTCGACCGCAGCCGCCCCTGATAAATCGCCAGAAGCCGCCGCGCCTGCGGTTGCGATTGCGCCAGGACCCAGAAATTCAGCCAGGCCCCCACCGCCTCGCGCCGGAAATTGCCGGGGCTGAAAGACGCCCGCAGAATCGCCCGCAGCCGGCCCTCGGCCCCTTCGGCCACTGCCAGGGCGCCGCGCACCTCGGCCCCATAGAGCGTCAGGATATGGCGCATCGCGGCGAGGAACATCTCTTCCTTCGAACCGAAATAGTGATGCGCCAGCGCCGCCGACATCCCCGCCCGCTTGGCGATCTGGCTGACCGTCACGTCCAGGGACCCTGCCCGCCCGATCTCGACGATCGCGGCTTTGACCAGGGCTTCCTTTCGGATAGGCTCCATTCCAAGCTTCGGCATATCGGACACTCAACAATTTGCTTGCTTTTCCGGTGAAGCACGAAGTTTATTGACTCGTCAATCAACAAAAAATGACAGGGGGATTCCATGTCTGTCCGTTCCGCACTTTTGACCAGCGCCGTAACCTTCGCCCTGGCCGGGTCCGCCTTTGCCGAGGGCTGTGACAAGATCGTCTTCTCCGATGTGGGCTGGACCGACATCACCGCCACCACCGCCGCAACCAGCCTTGTGCTGAACGCGCTTGGCTATGAAACCGAGACGCAGATGCTGGCGGTGCCGGTGACCTATGAGGCGATGGCCTCGGGCGATGTCGACGTCTTCCTGGGCAACTGGATGCCGACGATGGAATCGAACATCGCCCCCTATCTGGAAGCCAAGACCGTCGATTCCGTCCGCGCGAACCTTGAAGGCGCGAAATACACGCTGGCCACCAACGAGGCCGGCGCCGCCGCCGGGATCAAGGATTTTGCCGATATCGCCACCCATGCCGATGCGCTCGAGAAGCAGATCTACGGCATCGAGGCCGGCAATGACGGCAACAAGATGATCCTCGACATGATCGACAAGGATGCCTTCGGGCTCAAGGCCGCCGGGGTGGAACTGGTTGAAAGCTCGGAACAGGGCATGTTGGCCGAAGTTGAAAAGCACGATGGCGCGGGCAAGCCGATCGTCTTCCTGGGCTGGGAACCCCACCCGATGAACGCCAATTTCAAGATGACCTACCTGACCGGAGGCGATGATTTCTTCGGGCCGAATTTCGGTGGCGCCACGGTCTATACCAACACCCGGGGCGGCTATGTCGCGGAATGCCCGAACCAGGGCAAGCTGCTCACGAACCTCGTCTTCTCGCTGGCGATGGAGAACGAGATCATGGGCGCGATCCTGAACGACGCCACCGATCCGTCGGTGGCCGCCAAGACCTGGCTTGCCGCCCATCCCGATGCCTGGAAGCCCTGGCTGGACGGCGTCACCACAAAGGATGGCGGCGATGCCGTGGCCGCGGTGGAAGCCGCGCTGAAGTAAGCCAAATCAAACGGCCCCGGAGCGAGCTTCGGGGCCTTTTTTTTGTGACAGCGGCGGGGCGCGCGCATGGATTTTTTGACGGCCTGGAAGATTCCGGTCGGGGCCTGGGCAAAGGCCGTTTTCGACTGGATGAAGGCCAATCTCACCTTCTTGTTTGACGGGATCTCGGCCACGCTCGAGGCAATGATCGGCGGGATCCTCTGGCTTTTGCAGGCACCGCCGCCGCTTTTGGTGATTGCGGTCTTCGTGGCGCTGACCTGGGTCTTGCAGCGCAGCTGGAAGCTGTGTCTCGGCGTCGCCCTGGGGTTTCTGTTCATCGTCAACCAGGGCTACTGGAAGGAAACCACCGAAAGCCTGACGCTGATCCTGGCGGCCTGCGTGGTCTGCATGGGTCTGGGCGTGCCGATCGGCATCGCCGCAGCGCATCGGCCCCGGCTCTATTCGGCGCTGAGCCCGGTTCTGGACCTGATGCAGACCCTGCCGACCTTCGTCTATCTGATCCCGGCCATCGTCTTCTTCGGCACCGGCCTGGTGCCCGGCCTGATCGCCACGGTGATCTTCGTGCTGCCCGCGCCGATCCGGCTCACGCATCTCGGCATTTCCTCCACCCCCCCTGCGCTGACCGAAGCGGTCACCGCCTTTGGCGCGACGCCCCGGCAGAAGCTGTGGAAGGCCGAACTGCCCTGGGCACTGCCGCAGATCATGGCGGGGCTGAACCAGACCATCATGCTGTCGCTGTCGATGGTGGTGATCTCGTCCATGGTGGGGGCCAAGGGCCTGGGCAACCCGGTGATGCGGGCCCTGGCCAATGTCGATGCCGCCAAGGGCTTTGAATCCGGTTTCGTCATCGTGGTGGTGGCGATCATCCTTGACCGTATGCTGCGGGTGTCGCGGAAATGACCATGATGAGCGATCCTGCCGCCACGCAAGGGCTGGCCGTCCGTTTCGACAATGTCTCGATCGTCTTCGGCGATCAGCCCGAGCGCGCCCTGCCCCTGATGGATCAGGGGCAAAGCCGGGCCGAGGTGCAACAGGCGACCGGGCAGGTCCTGGGCGTGCATGACTGCAATCTCGACGTGGCCGAGGGCGAGATCCTTGTGCTGATGGGCCTGTCCGGCTCAGGTAAATCCACGCTTCTGCGGGCGGTGAACGGGCTGAACCCGGTCTGTCGCGGCGCGGTCCATGTCTGCGACGGCAATGTGCTGGTCGATGCCACCCATGCCGATGCCGCCTCGTTGCGCCGCATCCGCCAGCGCCGCGTCGCCATGGTGTTCCAGCAATTCGGTCTGCTGCCCTGGCGCACCGTGCGCGAGAATGTCGGACTCGGGCTGGAACTGGCCGGCGTGCCGGTCCGCGAACGCGCCACGCGGGTCGATGCGCAGCTTGCGCTGGTGAACCTGACGCAATGGGCAGACCGCAAGGTGGGCGAATTGTCGGGCGGCATGCAGCAGCGCGTCGGCCTTGCCCGCGCCTTCGCCACCGAAGCGCCGATCTTGCTGATGGACGAGCCCTTCTCGGCCCTCGACCCGCTGATCCGCGCCAAGTTGCAAGATGAGCTGCTGGCCCTGCAACGCACGCTGAAACGCACGATCATCTTCGTCAGCCACGATCTGGACGAGGCCTTCAAGATCGGCAACCGCATCGCGTTGATGGAGGGCGGGCGCATCGTGCAATGCGGCACCGCGCGTGAGATCATCGCCAATCCGGTATCGGACTATGTGGCGGATTTCGTGGCTCATATGAACCCGCTGGGCGTGCTGACGGCCCGCGACGTGATGGGGCCGGGCACGGCGCCGGACGCGGCCGGGGTCGAGGCAGAGACCTCGGTCAAGGCGGTGATGGAGCGCTTTCAGGCCGGGGCCGAGGCGCTGCGCGTCACTGAGGATGGGCGTGAAATTGGGGTGATCCGCGCCGCCGATGTGATGGGCAAGCTCTTGAATCCGCGCGGATAGCGCCGACTAGGTCATCGCGTCATGCGCGCGTCGCTTGTTTTCCACGAGAAGTGCAGGAAGTCTTCGACGCGCGCATGCAAAGTCAGGCCTGCGCCGCCTTCTTGGCCACCGGCTTCTTGGCGGCCGCTTTCTTCGCCGGGGCCTTCTTGGCCGTCGGTTTCGCCGCCGCCTTCTTCGCCGGCTTCTTGCCCGACTTGCCGGCTTTCTCGGCGATCAGCGCCAGCGCCTCTTCCAGCGTCACCGCTTCGGGGGCCAGGTCCTTGGGCAGGGTCGCATTGACCTTTTCCCATTTCACATAGGGTCCGTAGCGGCCGGGCATGACCTGCACCGCGCCGCCTTCGGGGTGATCGCCCAGCACCTTCAGCGGCTCGGCCGCAGCCCCCCGCGCGCCCTTGCCGCCGCGCGCGGCCTTTTGCGCCAGAACCTCGACCGCACGGTTCATGCCGATGGTGAAGACCTCTTCGACATCGGGAATATTGGCATAGACCGCGCCATGCTTGACATAGGGGCCGAAGCGCCCGATCCCGGCCTCGACCGGCTGGGCATCCTCGGGGTGGCTGCCGATCAGCCGCGGCAGCGCCAGCAGGTCAAGCGCACGCTCCAGCGTCAGGCTGTCGGCCGACCAGCCCTTGGGCAGGCTGGCGCGGTCGGGCTTGGGCTGGGCCTCGGTGGCTTCGCCACGCTGGATATAGGGGCCAAAGCGCCCGGCGCGCAGCGTGATGTCATTGCCCGCCGCATCCTGGCCGAGAACCCGACCATCGGCGGACCCACCTTCGGCATCGCCGCCAAGGGGCCGGGTGTAGCGGCATTCGGGATAATTGCCGCAGCCGATGAAGGCGCCGCCCGACCGCGCGGTCTTCAGATGCAGGCGACCCGAGCCACAGGTCGGGCAGACGCGCGGATCGCCGCCATCGGCACGCGGTGGATAAAGATGAGGCGCCAGAAAATCGTCGATCTTTTCCAGTACCTCGCCGATGCGCAGATCGGCGGTCTCCGCCACGGCGGCCGAGAAATCGCGCCAAAACCGCGCAAGCACTTCCTTGTAGTTCCGCTCGCCCGCCGAAACGTCATCCAGTTCGGTCTCAAGATCGGCGGTGAAGTCATATTCGACATAGCGGTGGAAGAAATTCGACAGGAAAGCCGTGACCAGCCGCCCCTTGTCTTCCGGGATCAGCCGGTTCTTGTCCTTCCGCACATATTCGCGGTCGACAATCGTGGACAGGACCGAGGCATAGGTCGAAGGCCGGCCGATGCCCAGCTCCTCCATCCGCTTCACCAGCGTGGCTTCGGTATAGCGCGGCGGGGGCTGGGTGAAATGCTGCTCGGGCGCGACAGACCGCTTGTCCACCGCTTCGCCCTGCATGATCTGCGGCAGGCGACCCTCATCCTCGCCATCCTCGTCGCGGCTTTCGTCATAGACCTTGAGGAAGCCGTCGAACAAGACGACCTGGCCATTGGCGCGCAGCACCACCTGGCCATCGGCGCTGGCGACATCCACCGCCGTGCGTTCCATCCGAGCCGCCGCCATCTGGCTGGCCAGGGTGCGCTTCCAGATCAGGTCATAGAGCTTGCGCTGGTCATCCTCGGCCCGGATCTTGTCGGGCGACAGGGCCATATCGGTGGGGCGGATGCATTCATGCGCTTCCTGCGCATTCTTGGCCTTGTTCTTGTACATGCGCGGCGCGTCAGGGACATAGGCCTTGCCGAAGCGGCTTTCGATCTCGGCCCGCGCGGCCATCACGGCTTCGGGCGCCATGTCGATGCCATCGGTCCGCATATAGGTGATGTGCCCGGCTTCATAGAGCCGCTGGGCGGCATTCATGCATTGCTTGGCGCCCATGCCGTATTTGCGGCTGGCTTCCTGCTGCAAGGTCGAGGTCATGAAGGGCGGCCAAGGGTTGCGCGTCGCGGGTTTCGATTCCACGCCAGCAACCGTCAATGTCCGCGAAGTGACAGCCTTGACCGCCAGCTCCGCCGCCTCGGCGGTGGGAATGTCGAATTTCTGCAGTTTCTTGCCGCCAAGGCTGACCAGCCCCGCCTCGAATTCCTGCCCCCTTGGCGTGACCAGCACCGCCTTCACCGTCCAATATTCCTGGGCACGGAAAGCCTCGATCTCCATCTCGCGCTCGACGATCAGGCGCAGGCAGACCGATTGCACGCGACCGGCCGATTTCGCGCCGGGCAGTTTGCGCCAGAGGACGGGCGACAGCGTGAAGCCGACAAGGTAATCCAGCGCACGGCGGGCGAGATAGGCCTCGACCAGCGGCGTGTCGATGTCGCGCGGTTCCTTCATCGCCTTGGTCACCGCATCCTTGGTGATGGCGTTGAAGGTGACGCGGGCAACCGTCTTGCCCTTCTTGAGGCTCGAGGCGAGCGCCTCTTTCAGATGCCAGGAAATCGCCTCGCCCTCGCGATCGGGGTCGGTGGCAAGGATCAGGCTGTCATCGGATTTCAGCGCCTCGGCAATGGCGCGGACATGCTTTTTCGACTCGGCCGCGACCTCCCAGGTCATGCCGAAATCATGCTCGGTATCGACCGAACCATCCTTGGCGGGCAGGTCGCGGACATGACCGTAAGAGGCAAGAACCGTATAGTCGGAACCAAGATATTTGTTGATTGTCTTGGCCTTGGCCGGAGATTCGACAACGACGACTGGCATGAATCCCTGTTCCCGATAAGCCTGACAATGGCGGGGCACCATGTGGGGCAGACCGGCGGAATGTCAACCGCAGGGCGCAGAATGCGGCGTCTGGCCCCGGTCTGGCATCCCCGACCCGGGTGTCTTTACCCGCGGGATAGAAGCCCGCCGGGGGCGCGGCGGATCTGGCCATCAAGTTCCAGAGCCAGGATCTCGGGCGCAAGCTGTGCGCTGGGAAGGGCAAGGTCACGGATCAACTGGTCTTCGGCCAGGGGACTTGGACCCAGCCGATCAAGGATCAACCGGTGCAAAGCGGCACTCTCGGCCAGCGGGCGGTTCTGCGGCGCGGGACCGGGCAAGACGCACTGGCCGGGAAGCGCCGCTTCAGGCAGGACTTCGCCCGTCTCCTCGGCCGCGGCCCCGGCATGGCCCAGCACCTCCAGCACATCGGCCGGGCTGCGCACCAGTGTCGCGCCGTCGCGGATCAGCATGTTGCAACCGGCGGCGCGGGCATCGAAGGGGTGGCCCGGCACGGCCAGAACCTCGCGCCCCTGATCCAGCGCCATGCGGGCGGTGATCAGGCTGCCAGACCGCGCCGCAGCCTCGACCACCACGACCGCATGCGACAGGCCCGCGACGATGCGGTTGCGCTGCGGAAAATGGCGGGTCTGCGGCTGAAGGCCCGGCGGGTGTTCGGAGAGCAGCAGCCCCCGCGCACGGATTTCGCCCGCCAGCGCGCCATTCTCCTCGGGATAGATCACATCGACCCCGCCCGCCTGCACGGCCAGCGTGCCGGTGGCCAATGCCGCCATATGCGCCTCGGAATCCACGCCCCGCGCCAGTCCCGACACCACACCATAGCCCGCCTGCCCCAGCCCCTCGGCCAGACGCCGTGCCATGCGCACGCCCAGCGACGAGGCATTGCGGGCGCCGACGATGGCGACCATCGGGCGCGCCAGCAGGGCGGCATCCCCCAGAAGCCACAGCACGGGTGGCGCATCAGGAAGCGCGGCCAGCAAGGCAGGGTAGGCCGGCTCGCCATGGCAGAGCATCGCAGCCCCCAGTTTGCGCGCGGCCTGAACTTCGGCCAGCGCAACACCAGGCGGGCAGCATTGGTAATCGCTGACGCCCGCCGCCCGTGCCACATCGGGCAAGGCGGCCAGTGCCGCCCGGGCCCCTCCATGTTCGGCCATCAGGCGGTGAAAGGTCACCGCACCGACGCGGCGGGAGCGAACAAGACGAAGCCGATCGAGGCGATCTTCCTCCGTCAAGGGTGCAGTGGGGTGTGTGGGGTCCGAAAGCCGACCATCTGCCATAACCGTCCCCGCCTTGTCCGCGACTCGCAGATTGCGCCGTATCTGGTTAATGCTTGGTAAACCGCGCCGCTTCTGTTCCCTCGCAATGCCCCAAGCCTGAGCACTGGACTTGGCGAAACGCCCGGTCTGGCCTCATGCCGCGATTGAACGCCGTCGCGAAGTTTGATCAAATAGCGCATGACGGAGCATATCGCCCCAGCCCGAGAGGAATCTGCCATGAAGAACGCCGAAGTTGCCAAGCGCCGCGATGACGCGGTCTCGCGCGGGGTGGGCATGACCACCCAGATCTATGCCGACCGGGCGTTGAACTCGGAAATCTGGGATATCGAGGGCAACCGCTATATCGACTTCGCTGCCGGCATCGCCGTGGTGAACACCGGCCATTGCCATCCCAAGGTCATGGCAGCCGTGGCCGAACAGATGGGCCGCTTCACCCATACCTGCCATCAAGTCCTGCCCTATGAGAATTACATCCGCCTCGCCGAGCGCCTGAACGAGAAGGTGCCGGGCAACTGGAAGAAGAAGACGATTTTCGCCACGACCGGCGCGGAAGCGGTGGAAAATGCGGTCAAGATCGCCCGCGTCGCCACCGGACGCAACGCGGTCATCGCCTTTGGCGGCGCCTTCCACGGCCGGACTTTCATGGGCATGACGCTGACCGGCAAGGTCGAACCCTACAAGAAGGGCTTCGGCACGATGATGCCCGATGTCTTCCATGTGCCCTATCCGCAGGAAGTGCACGGCATCTCGACCGCGCAGGCGATGGAAGGCATCACCAAGCTGTTCAAGGCCGATGTCGACCCGGCCCGCGTCGCCGCGATCATCCTTGAGCCGGTACAGGGTGAAGGCGGCTTCTACCCTGCGCCCACCGACCTGATGAAGGCGGTGCGCAAGCTGTGCGACGAGCATGGCATCGTGATGATCGCCGACGAGGTGCAGACCGGATTCGCCCGCACCGGCACGATGTTCGCCATGCAGGCCCATGGCGTCGCCGCCGACATCACCTGCATGGCCAAGGGTCTGGGCGGCGGTCTGCCGATCTCGGCCGTCACCGGCCGCGCCGATCTGATGGATGCCAGCCAGCCGGGCGGGCTTGGCGGCACCTATGCCGGGAACCCGCTGGGCGTTGCGGCGGCCAATGCCGTTCTCGACGTGATCGAGGAAGAAGACCTCTGCGCCCGCGCCAACGAGCTGGGCTCGCGGCTGAAGCAGAAGCTGGAAAGCCTGCGCGCCACCACGCCCGAGATCATGGATATCCGCGGTCCGGGCTTCATGGTCGCGGTGGAATTCGGCAAGCCGGGCAGCAAGGAGCCGGATGCGGGCTTCACCGGCCGGGTGCGCGTCGAAGCGCTGAAGCGCGGGCTGATCCTGCTGACCTGCGGCGTCTATGGCAATGTGATCCGCTTCCTTGCGCCCTTGACCATTCCCGAGGCGCATTTCGCCGAGGCAATGGCCATTCTGGAAGAGGCGGTAGCGGCGGCCCGGGCGGGCTGAGGCCGCTTTGGCGGAACTGCGGCGGATTTCGCGCCCCTCTTGGGCCGGAACCCGCCGCCACAGGAAATCGTGATCACGGGGAACCGCAGCCCGGCTCATACGTTTGCTTCGTGAAACACGGCTTTACGAGGTACGCCATGAAATCCGCTTTTCTTGCCCTTCCCCTGATCGCCGCGATGGGCCTGTCCGCCTGTGTGGCGACCCCCGAGCAGAACACCGCTGTCGGCGCCCTGACCGGCGCTGCGATCGGGACGGCTGTCTCGGGCAAGGGGGACAAGACCCAGGGCGCGCTGACCGGCGCCGCGGTTGGCGCCATCGCCGGCACGATGATCGGCCAGACCAACCAGCCCGGCCAGTGCTACTATCGCGACGCCTACGGCAACCGCTACATCGCGGCCTGCTAAGACAGTGACATCGCGGGGCGGCGCGCAATCGCCGTCCCGCATCTTGCCTGCCCTCCCCTTTTTGTCTCAAGGATCAAGCTGGTCGTCCCGGCTTGGCAGACCTCCCCCGCCCCGTTATGAGGCGGGGGCTTTTCCTTGAGGATATCCCATGATCGCGCCGCCGCCCGCAAGCCAGAGCATCGTCATCGCCTCGGGCGCGGTCATGCTGGCTGGACGGCAGGCGCTGGGGCCGCTCGACCTGCATCTGACGGAACGGCGCATCGCCGTCATCGGCCGCAACGGCTCGGGCAAGACCACGCTTCTGCGGCTCATCGCGGGTCTGGTGGCGCCGGTCTCGGGCCAGGTCATGGTCGAGGGGGCGGACCTGTGGCGCGACCGCAAGGCGGCGCTGCGCCAGATCGGCATCCTGTTCCAGAACCCCGATCACCAGATCCTGTTTCCCACTGTGGATGAGGAACTTGCCTTCGGCCTGCGCCAGCAGGGCCACAGCAAGGCCGATGCTGCCGCTGCGGTGAGCGCGCTTTTGTCCGAAGAGGGCCGCGCGCATTGGGCGGGATTGTCGACCCAGGCGCTGAGCCAGGGCCAGAAACAGCATCTCTGCCTTATGGCTGTCCTGTTGATGCGGCCGGGAACGCTGCTTCTCGACGAACCCTTCGCCGCCCTGGACCTGCCAACGCAGGCGCGGCTGGCGCGGCGGCTCGAGGCCCTGCCCCAACGCCTGATCACCATCAGCCACGATCCGCGCGGCCTTTCGACCTGCGACCGGGTGCTGTGGCTGGAGGGCGGTGCCCTGGTGGGTGACGGGCCGCCCTCCACCCTCCTTCCCGCCTTCGAAGCCGAAATGGCACGGCTGGGCGGTCTGGACGAATGCTAAGCCTGCTCTCTCCTGTCGATACACCCTTTCACCGGCTTGCCGCCGGGTCAAAGCTCTTGGCCCTTTGCCTTTTCACCGCGCTTCTGGTGGCGCTGCGCACGCCTGCCCAGCTGGCGCTGCCTCTGGGTCTTGTCGCCGCGCTGTATCTCTGGGGGGGCGGCTGGCCCTTTGCCCGGCACGGGCTGCGGCTGTTGCGCCCCGTCCTGCCCTTTGTCGTCATGGTTGCGGCCTGGCATCTTTACACCGGCAACCCGCGGCTGGGCGCCGCCATCGCCTTGCGGCTGCTGACGGGTGTGGCGGCAGCAAATCTTTTCACCATGACCACGCGCCTGTCGGATATCATCGCCGTGATCGAGCGCCTTGCCGCGCCGCTGGCCCGGTTCGGCCTGCCGCCACGCGCCTTGGGGCTGGCCGTCGCGCTGGTGATCCGCTTCATTCCGGTGATGGGCGAACGGGTGGCGCGGCTGACCGAGGCCTGGCGGGCGCGCTCGGCCCGGCGGGCGGGCTGGCGGATCGTCCTGCCGGCGACGCTCGGGGCGCTAGACGATGCGGAACAGGTGGCCGAGGCCTTGCGGGCCCGAGGTGACGTAAGGTAATGCTGCATCTGCAGCAAATGTTCTGGCAGGATGGCCAGGCCTGCCGACAGAGGGAGAGAAGGCTGAAATGGAACGTAAACTTGCCTATCTGGCGCTTTTCGCGGCGCTGATCGCGATTCTGACGATCGTGCCGGCGGTGACGCTGCCGATTGGCGTGCCGATCACAGCGCAGTCCCTGGGCATCATGCTTGCGGGTGCGGTGCTGGGCGCGCGCCTGGGCTTTCTGGCCGTCGCCCTCTATGTGGCCCTGGGGCTTCTGGGCCTGCCGATCTTTTCGGGCGGCACCGGCGGTTTCGGCGTTCTGGCCGGTCCGACCGGCGGCTTCATCATCGGCTTCCCCTTCGCGGCTTTCGTGACCGGCCTTGTCGTCGAGAAGATGTCTGCGCCGGTGGGCGTGGCGACCTTTGTCGGCGCGGTTCTGGGGGGGATCGTGGTGCTTTACGCGCTGGGCATCGCTGGCCTGATGGTCAATGCCGGGATGGAGGCCAAGGCCGCGACGGTGGCCATGCTGCCCTTCGTGCCGGGCGATCTGGTCAAGGCGGTGCTGGCGGCATTCCTGGCGCAGGGCCTTGCCAAGGCGCGGCCGCAGGGCCTGCTGTCGCGGGCCTGAGCCTGCAGGGCCCTGGCGGCCCGGCTTGCTTTCCAAGACCCTGACCGGCCCCTATTGGGGCCGGTTTTCGTTTCAGAACTGCGCGCGAAGGGCGCGGACGCCCGCGGCAAGGATCGACATGTCGATGCCGACGGCGGTGAAGCGCGTGCCCCAGCCGATGCACTGGCGCGCAAAAGCCGGATCGCCGGTCAGGATGCCCGCAGGCTTGCCCGCCGCCACGATGGCCTTCACCGCGCGTTCGATCATCGCCACCACTTGCGGATGCCCCGCCTGCCCCGGAAGGCCCATCGAGGCCGCAAGATCCGAGGGGCCGATGAAGATTGCGTCCACCCCATCGATCGCCGCGATTTCCCCAATCCGGCCAACGGCTTCGGCGGTTTCCACCTGCACGATCAGGCACAGTTCCGCCTCGGCCCGCGCGACGTAATCGCCGACCGCGCCAAAGCGGCTGGCCCGCGTCATGCCCGAGACGCCCCGGAAGCCGCGCGGCGCATAGCGCATGGCACCGACGATGGCCCGCGCCTCTTCGGCGCTTTGGACATAGGGCACCATCACCGTCTGCGCGCCCATGTCGAGGACGCGTTTCATCAGCACCGGGTCTTGTCCCGCCACTCGCACCACCGCCGATCCCGGATAGGGGGCGACGGCCTGCAACATGCCCATCAGGTCGGGAATGTCGGTCAGGGAATGTTCGGTATCCAGAAGCACCCAGTCATAGCCCGCCGTTGCCAGCAATTCGGCCACGACCGGGCCGGGAATGGTGTTCCAGATGCCCAGAAGCTGCCGCCCCTCGGCCAGGCCCCGCTTGAAGCCATTCTCGGGAAGCGCGCCGGTCATGCCGCCACCAGCGTCTTCATGCGGCGCAGGGCCAGCAGATAGCCCTCGGTGCCGAAGCCGGCGATCACGCCTTCGGCGCGGGACGAAACGTAGGAATGGTGCCGGAAGGCCTCGCGCTTGTGGATGTTCGAGATA
Source organism: Neotabrizicola paludis (assembly GCF_044142105.1). Classification (NCBI taxonomy): domain Bacteria; kingdom Pseudomonadati; phylum Pseudomonadota; class Alphaproteobacteria; order Rhodobacterales; family Paracoccaceae; genus Neotabrizicola; species Neotabrizicola paludis. The sequence continues at coordinate 35,442 of NZ_JBGTYM010000001.1, read as the reverse complement.
TGGACCTCAAGCACCTTGCCGTCGAAAGCGTTCAGCGCGTCCAGGATGGCGACCGATGTGTGGGAATAGGCGCCGGGATTGATGATGATCCCTGCCGAATCCGCCCGCGCCGCCTGGATCCAGTCAACGAGCTGACCTTCATGGTTCGATTGCAAGGCCTTGATCTGCAAGCCAAGCTCGCCCGCCAGTGCCGTGCAGGACGTGACCACATCGGCCAGGGTTTCACGTCCGTAGACCTCGGGCTGGCGCTGGCCGAGAAGGTTAAGGTTGGGTCCGTTCAACAGGGTGATCAGCTTGGGCATCGGGCGCTCCTTTTCCGGGGCGAGATTAGCCGGAACCGCGCCGCCCGCCACAGGTAAAAAAAACGGCCCAGCGTCAGATGACGCCTGGGCCGTCAGGGAGACATCGGACCCCATCCCCTTGGCGGGGATGGGGAATTCGGGTCAGGCCACCTTTTCCAGCACCAAAGCGGGCTGGATGCCCAGGGCGCGCACCACCTCACGCGTCAGATGCGGGCGGTTCAGGGTGTAGAAATGCAGATCCTCGACCCCGCCTTCCAGCAGGCGGTCACAGAGCTGGGTGCAATGGGCGAGTGCATAGAGGTCCTCGCGTCCATCGGCGATGGCGCGGGTGAAGGCGTCGTCCAGCTTTTGCGGCACGGCGGAACCGCAGCGGATGGCGAATTTCCTGGCGCCTTCCCAGGACGTGATCGGCAGGATGCCGGGGATGATCGGCGCGGTGATCCCGGCCTTCACGCACAGGTCGCGGAAGCGGAAGAACGTGTCCGCATCGAAGAAGAACTGGGTGATGGCGCTGCTGGCACCGGCGTCGATCTTGCGCTTGAGGAAGGTCACGTCGGCGGCGGTGTCCGCGCTGTCGGGATGCGCCTCGGGATAGGCGCCGACGCGGATCTTGAACTTGCCGGTCCTGGCCAGCGTCTCGACCAGCTCGACCGAGGACGCGAAGCCATCGGGATGCGGCTCCCATTTCGCCGCGCCCTTCGGCGCATCGCCGCGCAGAGCGACGATTTCCGTCACGCCGGCGGCGGCATATGCATCAGCGATTTCAAGGGTTTCCGCCTTGGTCGCCGAGACGCAGGTCAGATGCGCCGCGACGTTCAGCCCGTAATTGCGATGGATCGTGGCTACGGCATCATGGGTAAGCTTGCGCGTGGTGCCGCCCGCGCCATAGGTGACCGAGACGAATTCGGGCTGCATCGGCGCCAGCGCCTGCACGGTTTCCCACAGCCGGAAGGACGCATCCAGCGTCTGCGGCGGGAAGAACTCGAACGAGATGCGCGGGGTCTTCGACATGATACGGCTCCTTGCTTGGCGCCTCTTGTGGCAGATTTGCGAATGTGAGACCAATTCATAATCCGCAGCATGATTATGAGATCGCCTCATGTACGTCGAAGTGAAGCACCTGCGCACGATCCGCGCGATCCAGCAGGCCGGGGGGCTGGGGCGGGCGGCGGAGATGCTGAACATGACGCAATCGGCGCTGTCGCATCAGGTGGCAGCGCTGGAAGACCAGGCGGGGATGGAACTGTTCGTGCGCCGGTCCAAGCCGATGCGGCTTTCTGCGGCCGGAATCAGGATGTTACGGGCCGCCGAGCGGATATTGCCCGAAATTGACGCGATGGAGGAAGAGTTCCGCGCCCTGCGATCCGGCAAGACCGGGCGGCTGCATATCGCCATCGAATGCCATGCCTGTTTCGACTGGCTTTTCCCGGTCCTGGAACTGTTCCGCCATGCCTGGCCCGAGGTGGATGTGGACATCCGCGCCGGGCTGGCTTTCGAGGCGATGCCGGCGCTGAACCGCGAGGAGGTGGACTTGGTCATCTCTTCGGACCCGGTCGAACTGCCGGGGGTCATCTTCAATCCTCTCTTCGACTACCTGCCCACCTTCGTCGCCCCGGCAGGCCATCCGAATTGCGGAAAACCCTTTGTTTCGGCAGAAGATTTCCGCGACGAGACGCTGATCACCTATCCGGTCGGGCGCGACAAGCTGGATGTCTTCACCGAGCTACTGACCCCGGCGAAGGTGGAGCCCCGGGCCCAGCGGACGGCCGAATTGACGGCGGTGATCCTGATGCTCGTGGGGTCGGGACGCGGGGTGGCGGTGCTGCCCGACTGGGTGCTGCGCGAGGTCAAGGGCAACCGCGATTACGTCACGCTGCCGCTGGGGCCGGGGAATATCTCGAAACGCCTCTACGCGGCGACGCGCGAGGAAGATGTCGCCAAACCCTATATGGCGCATTTCCTGCGGCTGGGGCGCAGCGAGCCGGTGAAGCTGCAGCGGGCGGCGCGGTAGCCTAGCACCCCATGGCATCGGCGCGGGGGCAAGGCGGGCCAAGGGCCCGGGAACGCTGGGTTTACATCCGGCTTTTGGGCGGTTTGCGGGGTCTTCTCACGGTCTTGCCACTGTCTTGCGAAGGTCTTCCGCGCGCGAGAGGTCTGGCGCGTTAACCAAGCACGCGAGACCTAAGACAACCATAAAAGGAACTCCACAAGCGACCCCTTATTTACCCGTTGTCTTCGCTTCCAACTCCCAAATACGTTGAACGACGACTGTTACTGCCATGGGATCGGCAAAGTGGCGCTCACCTCCATGATATCTAAGGGAGTAGTTTCCCAGGCTGGAATGTCCTGCAGCTAGCTGAGAGAAATGAAGTGGCCAGTTGAAACCGGCGTCAACTCCATTCGAGTTGGGAACTTTTTGAACTCATCAACGACAGCCTCGGCCTCTGCAAACAGCGTGGTGTGCACCTTCCACATGGCCATGATGTCATGGCCATAGGGCGAGTTTCTAAGTCTGTCCGGGACAATGCCCATCCGCATTAAACGGCACTTGGCAATTAGCTCGCAAGCAAAGCCCAGGAGCAAGCCCGATGCAGGAAGCCAACCGTCGTTCCCGTGTTTGGCGCTTTCGCACAGAAACGCTGCGCTTTGCAAAAAATCTCTAGCTCGGTTGGAGAAATTCCCCACATCTTCCGACATATTCGCATCCGCAATAATCAAAATCCCCAGCTATATAGCATAGTCGCCAGTGGTTATGGCGAGCACAAACACGATGCGCAACCGAATGTGCCTCAGCCCGAATCGCACTTGACGGGTTCACCCCCGCGTGACGCGAAGCTGGAAGCAGTTGTTGCGGGCCGAGCGGATGTCGACGAAGGCGATTTCGGGACGCGACAGCAGGTCGGCGGCGTAGGAGGCGACCTCGGCCTGCGGGGTAACGCGGCCGGTGCCGTAGCGGATGCGCTGGTCCTTGGTATAGCCCTTGAGCAGGAAATCGGGGCTGCGGGTCAGGATCGGCGGCACTGAGTCGCCCTGCCCTGCGCTGTCCCAAGCGGCGCAGTCGGCGCAAAGGAAGATCGGGCCGGTCTCGGCATAGGGTTGCAGCGCATCGAAGGGGCGATGGGCGAGGATCAGCATTTCGGCCCCCTCGGGCACGAAATCGAGGCAATGGCGGCAGGGGTTGCCCGCGCCCTCGGCCCGCACCCGTTCGGGCGCATTGCCATAGGCGTCGGGGCCACCGGCGCGCAGGGCCTGTACTTCGGCGGTGGGCAGCGGGTGGAAGCGGATCTTCGGCATGGCGGTCTCCTGTCGTCGCTGCCGCCCAGAGACCATGCGGCGGCACCCTGGGGCGATCCGATTCCTGCGCATTGCCGCTGCGGTCTTGACCGCGCCGTCCCCCGGCGGCATCTTGCGGCCATGATCCGGCTTCTCGACATGGAACTTTGCCCCGGCCCTGTTTCCGCCCTGCGTCCCCCGCAGGGCTGACCCGAGACGCATACCCGCTCAGGTCCGCCCGGAACCCCGGCGCTTTCGCGCGCCGCCCCTTTCCGCCAAACCGGACCTGTTGCCATGAGCCTTCTTGCCGTCAAGGATCTGTCGCTGACGCTTGGTCAGCCCCTGTTCACCGATCTTTCCTTTTCCCTAGCCCCGGGCGACCGGCTGGCGCTGATCGCGGCCAATGGCAGCGGCAAGTCGGCGTTGCTGGCCTGTCTGGCGGGCGGGCTTGAACCGACATCGGGCACGATCACCCGGGCGCGCGGGCTGGTTCTGGCGCATGTGCCGCAGGATCTGCCCGAAGCCTTGCTGCCTCTGAGCGTGGCACAGGCAGTGGCGGCGGCTTTGCCGAAGGAGGTGGTCGAGGAAGAAAGTTGGCGCGTCGATATCGCGTTGGACGATCTGGGCGTGCCGCAGGATCTGCGGGCGCGGCCCCTGACCGATCTGTCGGGCGGCTGGCAGCGCATGGTTCTGCTGGCGCGGGCGGCGGTCATGGAGCCGGACCTGTATCTGCTGGACGAGCCGACGAACCATCTGGATCTGGCGCGGATCGCCGGCCTTCAAGCCTGGATGGCCGCCCTGCCGCGCGCGACGGGGGTGATCCTCACCAGCCATGACCGCGCCTTTCTGGACGAGGGGACCACGCGCAGCCTGTTCCTGCGGCCCGAGGCGAGCCGCGTCTTCGCCCTGCCCTATGGCGCGGCGCGGGCGGCGCTGGACGAGGCCGATGCCGCCGATCGCCGCCGCTATGACAATGACCTTGCCCGCGCGGCGCAGTTGCGGCGGCAGGCGGCGAAGCTGAAGAATATCGGGATCAATTCTGGCTCGGATCTTCTGGTGGTGAAGACCAAGCAATTGACCGAACGCGCCGGGCGGATCGAGGCGACGGCGCGGCCCGCGCATCGGGACAGGGGCGCGGGGGCGATCCGGCTGGAAGCCTCCGACACATCGGCGCGGGCGCTGGTGACGCTGGACGAGGCCGAGATCCGCGCGCCGGACGGGCGGGTCCTGTTCCGCAGCGAGCGGCTGTGGATCGCCCCGGGGGACCGGGTGGTGGTGCTGGGGCCGAATGGCAGCGGCAAGACGCAGCTGGTGCGGGCGATCCTGGCGGCGGGGGCGCAGGGGCCGGTGCGGCGGGTGGCGGCTTGCGTGTTGGGCTATTGCGACCAGATGCTGTCGCAGCTTGCGCCGGGCGAGACGCCCTTCGCGCTGGTCTCGCGGCTAACGCAGGCCGATGCCACGGCACGCAGCCTGTTGGCCGGGGCGGGCATCATGCCCGATTGGCAGGGGCGGAAAGTGGCGGTGCTGTCGGGCGGGCAGCGGGCGCGGCTGGCGCTGCTAATCCTGCGGCTGCAACGGCCAAATTTCTTTCTGCTGGACGAGCCGACCAACCATCTGGACATCGAGGGGCAGGAAGCGCTGGAGGGCGAGTTGCTGGCGCAGGAGGCGGCCTGCCTGCTGGTCAGCCATGACCGCGCCTTCCTGCGCGCGGTCGGCAACCGGTTCTGGCAGATCGTGCCGGGCCGGCGCGGGGTCGCGATGTTGGACGAGGTCGACAGTCCCGAACCCTTCCTGCGGGCCGAAGCCGCGCCCTGAGCGAATTTCCCCCCGGACGCGCGCGAAATGCGCTAGGCTGGGCCCGTCGCGATGCGGAGGGACGGATGCGGTTTGCAGCCCTGGTCCTGACGGTCTGCCTGAGCCTGCCCCAAGCGGTGCGGGCCGAATGTCGGCTGGCGCTTGCGCTGGCGATGGATGTCTCGCGCTCGGTCGATGCCAAGGATTTCGCGATCCAGACCCAGGGTCTGGCCGATGCGCTTGAGGCGCCCGAGATCGAGACCGCCCTCTTCGCGCCGGCGGGCGATGTGGCGCTGGCGGTCTATCAATGGAGCGGCGAAGAGTATCAGGAGGTGCTGGTCGGCTGGACGGAAATCCGCGAACCGGCCGATCTGGGGCCGGTGGTGGCGCTGTTGCGCGGGCTGAAGCCGCCGGAGCTGCGCCTGAACACCGCGCTGGGGCGCGGGCTGGAATTTGGCCGCGATCTCTTGGCCAGCGCGCCCGCATGCGAGCGGCGCGTGCTGGATGTGGCGGGGGACGGGCGCAACAATGCCGGGCCCACGCCCGAGCGCATCTATGCCCTGGGCGGCTGGGAGGGGATCACGGTCAACGGTCTGGCCATCGGCAGCCATGAATTGCAACTGCCCGACTATTTCCACGCATCGCTGATCCGCGGCCCCGGCGCCTTTGTCGAACTGGCGCTGCGCCATACCGATTTCCCCCAGGCGATCCGGCGCAAGCTGCAACGGGAGCTGACCGAGGCGGTGGCGGCGCTGGATTGCCCTGAGGCGGCGGGGGGCGCCCCCCGATCCTGCCGGATCTTCCGGTGATCCCGCCCGCGGGGGCGGCGGCCCCCGCCAGCGCCGCGTGCGGCGGGCGCCAAACCCCGCGAAAAGCGGCTTCGGCATGGCCGGGGACGAGAGGCGGGAACATACCCGCCCTGCGATCGTGCAATCGGGATCCGGTGGGCTTTCCTTTCGCGGCTTTTGGCGCTAGGACGCCCGGCTGTAGCCCGAGGAGACGACCCATGCAGGGAAGCGCCAACCTGAACCTGATGATCAAGGCCGCGCGCAAGGCCGCGCGTTCGCTGGTCAAGGACTTCCGCGAGGTCGAGAACCTTCAAGTCTCGGCCAAGGGGCCGGGCGATTTCGTCAGCCGCGCCGACCGCGAGGCGGAGCGCCTGATCAAGGAAGAGCTGATGGGCGCGCGGCCGACCTATGGCTGGCTGGGCGAGGAGACCGGCGAGACGGCCGGGGCCGACCCGACCCGGCGCTGGATCGTCGATCCTCTCGACGGGACCACCAATTTCCTGCACGGCATGCCGCATTGGGGCATCTCGATCGCGCTCGAGCACAAGGGCGAGATCGTTTCGGGCGTGGTCTATGACCCGGCCAAGGATGAGATGTTCTGGGCCGAAAAGGGCGCGGGCGCCTGGCTGAACGACAATCGCCGCCTGCGCGTCTCGGGCCGCCGCCACCTGGCCGAAGCCGTCTTTGCCACGGGCATTCCCTTTGGCGCCAAGAAGACCCTGCCCGCCATGGTGCAGGATCTGGCCCGGCTGATGCCGGAATGTGCGGGCGTGCGGCGCTGGGGCGCGGCGTCCCTGGACCTCGCCTATGTCGCGGCGGGCCGCTACGAGGGTTATTGGGAGCGCGAACTGCAACCCTGGGACATCGCGGCCGGGCTTCTGCTGGTCAAGGAAGCGGGCGGAATGGTCTCGGGCCTGCGCGAGGGCCAAGAGCCCTTGGACGGCGCGCTGATCGCGGGCAACGAGGCGCTGTTCGAACCGTTCCGCAAGGTGATCCGGGGGTAAGGGCCGGTCGGGGGAAGGGCTTTCCCCGACTTCGGTGACCGATCTGCACCGCGACCACCTGGGCTCGGTCCGCGCGATCACCACGCCGGCGGGGTGAAGATCGAAAGCGCGGTCTACAAGCCCTTTGGCGAGCAGTCGGAATGGCTGTCACCCAGCCAGACCGCGCCCGAGACCAAGGGCTGGATCGGCGAGCGCTACGACGCCGATGCCGGGCTGCAATATCTGAACGCCAGGTATTACGACCCGGTGCTGGGCATGTTCATCCAGCCGGATTGGTTTGAAGTGACCATGCCGGGGGACGGGACGAATAGGTATGCGTATTCGTTCAATGATCCGGTGAATGGCCTCGACCCAAATGGAAATGAGATGTACGCTGAAGACGCAAAGGCCCTACCTGAAGACAAGAAAGAAGTAATCGAGAAAGATTTCGACAAGGCGCGGTCAACGCTAAAGGATAGATTGAAGGTTCTGGAAGAGATTCTTGCTGCCGGGGGAAGGGCTAAAACAAAAGCTCAACGCGCGGCTCTAGAAGATGTCGAAAGAGCTCTGGGAAACCCAGTAGGCGGCGTGTCAGGTGCAGATGTGAAGGCCGCCATAAAGGAAATGAAGAAGGCCCTAAAGGGCATAGGGGAGCGCGGATCTGGCGTCCTTGTTGGGTATGGCGGCCCCTCTCCAGAGAAAGGCGTTCTGGCATATGGCAAGCCCGGCGGAAGAGGAAAGATAACGGTGCATGACGACTATTTTTCAAAATAAAGAACGGCCTACGTGTTAGTCCACGAGTTGGGTCACGCCATTCTTGGCTTGACGGATCAGGTATCGGTTGCAATCTTGGCGCCAGATAAGGTAAACGTATTTTACAAATCAGCTTTGATAAGCAATGCCTATCGGTGACCACCCGTAGATGTCATTTCTCGCCTCGGAAACAAAACGAGAATAACAGATTCATTCACCTGCGCGGTAGGTCTATGCTAAAAATCAGTCGAACAGCATTATCCGTTTTGGTCATTTCAGGATGCGTTGAGCCTATCAACGCCAACAAGGACCTGCGACGCGAGGTACCCGCTGTCGGGGCTAACTCCGTCTCGTTTTTGCTTGATGGCGTTGCGATCTCAGATGATGGCACGCTAACGTTCTCGGCGACATTGAAAAACAAATCAGATGCGGATGTGTGCGTCTTGCCCGGGGATCCAATTGCATCTGGCATAGAGGTTTTTCATCGTCGGACCGGCTTTTTTGTTTCCGATCTGGGAGATGGAGACGTTTTTGAAGCCGATGCGTCTAGTACGGCTGGCCATAATTTTGATATATCTCCTGTCAAATTGGCCCCTGGCAAGATTTTGGCTTTTAGTTCTTCGATTAATCATTTCAATGGGAGCGTGTATCGTAACTCAGAGAATACTCTAGAGCCGGGAATCGTCACCGGGAAAAATCTCGATATTCGAGCGATGACTTTTATTTTCGACTGCGATTATAGAACTGCTCGTACGGCCCAGAGTAGTGGCGCATTTGTTGAAATCACTTCAAAATCTCAACCGTTGGGGGTGAATGGCGATAAGTTTGTTGGCGCTGAATTAAATGCTAATAATTGATTAAGGAAGATTCGAATCCGGAGCAGACAGCGTGCTTCGTTCATAGTGGGACGCCCAAGCGTGGCGGCTTCGCCCTCCTCCCCACCCTCGCCCTTCTCCTCCTCCTCGCCGCCATCACCCTCACCCTGCAATCCCGCAGCCAGACCTCCCTGCGCCTCCTCTCCCGCCTCACCACCGATCTTCACGACCGCGCCGCGCAGGATGCGTTGACGGATCGGCTGCGCGGGCTGGTCGGCGATGCGATGGCCAGCCCTCAGCCGCTGCCAGGACGGCCGCGGCTTGACGGGACTCCCCACGCGATGGATTTGGCCGGCCAGAGCTGGCAGGAGCGGGTGCAGGATATCGAGGGGCTGGTCGACCTTTACCTCGCCGCGCCCGTCTGACCGAAGCATTCTGCGCCTATCGCCGTGGCACGCGGGGGATCGAGCTGCGCGACAGCGTATAGTTCGCCTGCGGATGCGGCGGCTGGCCATGGGTTGCCTGCCAATATCCCCCTGCCCCGCGCCGCAGCCAGATGGGCAGGGTCAGCGCCAGTCCGGCGATGAAGCCGCCGATATGGGCGAAATAGGCCACGCCGCCTTCGGCCGTGGGCGTGGCGAGACCCGAGAAGAGCTGGATGCCGAACCAGATGCCCAGGATCAGCCAGGCGGGCAGCGCGAAGATGCGGAAGAAGATCACGATGATGATCAGCACATCGACCTTGGCCTTGGGAAACAGCAGCAGATAGCCGCCCATCACCCCGGCCACCGCCCCCGAAGCCCCGACCATCGGCACCGGCGAGGACGGATCGGGTGCGATCTGCAACCCCGCCGCGGCGAGGCCCGAGACCAGGTAAAAACCGGCAAAACCCAGATGTCCCATCTGGTCTTCGAGATTGTCGCCGAAGATCCAGAGAAACAGCATATTGCCCGCCAGATGCATCCAGCCGCCATGCAGGAACATATGGGTGAGCAGGGTCTCATAGCCCTCGCCCGCCATCAGCCGCGCGGGCACGAGGCCCCAGGTCATGTAGACGCGGGCAAGCGCGTAGTCGGACTGGGCCGCGGGGAAATAGGCCAGAAAGATCAGCACATTCGCCGCGATCAGGGCGAGCGTGACATAGGGCCTGCGCCCGGAGGGATTGTGGTCGCGGATCGGAAACATGGCAGCGAGAGTTTCCGATCGCCGCCCTGCGGTCAAGCCTTGCGGCGAAGGGAGACAGGGTTGCCGTTGCAGGGGGGCCAGCGCAACAGCCTGCGCCCTCCCCCGGACTATATAAGGCCGAGATGAAGAGCCCGGGCGGGCAGGCTTCAACTTGGTCTTAAATACCCCGCCGGGGACCCCGGCCCGACAGGCGCGCGACGGCGGGGCCGTTCAGCCCTGCCCCACTTCGGCCAGGAGCCGCGCATTGCCGCCGGCGGCGGTGGTGTCGATGCAGACATGGCGTTCGAGAAGCGCATGGGCGGCATCGGGCGCACCGCCGATCAGCGGCAGGATCGGGCCGGGGCGGCTGGCCAGCGCCCTGGCATAGGGACGGCCCGCGCTGTCGCCACCCCACCACAGCGCGCCGGAGAAGCCCTGGGCCGTGGCAAGGGTTTCAGGCGGCAGGCCGGGGGCCTCGATCGCCGTGCCGCCCAGGGCGCGGATCGCCTCGGCCTGGGCCAGAGCGGCGGCGGCGCCGGGGCCGAGACAGAGGACGGGCGTCCGGGCGCTGGCATGGAGGCGGTTCGATTCGCCAGTGGGGCCGGGCAGATCGAGCGGTTCGGGGTCCGGCGACGTGGCCGCGGTGGCAAGACGGGCCGTCACCTGCGCCGCGGTCACCGGCTGGCCTTCGGGACCGGCATGGGGCGGCGCCGGGGCACGGGTGAAGCGGGCGAGGTAATGCGGGCCGCCCGCCTTGGGACCCGTGCCCGAGAGGCCCTCGCCGCCGAAGGGCTGGCTGCCGACCACGGCGCCGATCTGGTTGCGGTTGACATAGATATTGCCGGCATGGACGCCCTCGACCACCTGCTGCACGGCGGTGTCGATGCGGCTGTGGAAGCCGAAGGTCAGGCCATAGCCGGTGGCGTTGATCGCCTGCATGACTTTGGGCAAATCGCCCGCCCTGAAGGTGGCGAGGTGCAGGACGGGGCCGAAGATCTCGCGCGGGAGCGCCTCGATCCCCGCGACGCGGATCACCGTGGGCGCGATGAAATGGCCGGTCGCGGGGGCGGTCAGTTCCTTGAGGAGACGGCCTTCCTTGCGGGCCGTGGCGATATAATCGGCGATGCCGGCCTGCGCCTCGGCGTCGATGACGGGGCCGATATCGGTGGCAAGCTGCCAGGGATCGCCAAGGGACAGTTCCTCCATCGCGCCGAAGAGCATGTCGGAAATCGGCCCGGCCACGTCTTCCTGCAGATAGAGGCAGCGCAGCGCCGAGCAACGCTGGCCCGCGGACTGGAAGGCCGAGGCGAGGATGTCGCGCACCGCCTGTTCGGGCAGCGCGGTCGAGTCGACCACCATGGCGTTCAGCCCGCCGGTTTCGGCGATAAGCGGGGCGGTCGGGTCGAGATGTTCGGCCATGGCGCGGCGGATCGCCTGGGCGGTCTCGGTCGAGCCGGTGAAGGCCACGCCGGACAGGCGCGGATCGCGAGTGATCAGCGCGCCGACCGTGCCGTCGCCGGGCAGAAGCTGAAGCGCGGTGACGGGAACGCCAGCACGAAGCAGAAGGTCGGTGGCCAGGGCGGCGATGAGCGGTGTCTGTTCGGCGGGCTTGGCGAGGACAGCATTGCCCGCGGCCAGAGCGGCGGCGATCTGGCCGGTGAAGATTGCGAGCGGGAAGTTCCACGGGCTGATGCAGGCGAAGATGCCGCAGGCCGGATGGGCAAGCGTCGCGGTCTGGGCGGCGTAATAGCGCAGGAAATCCACCGCCTCTCGCAGTTCCGAGACGGCATCGGCCTGGGTCTTGCCCGCCTCGCGCGCCAGAAGGGCGAAGATGGCCCCGGCCTCGGCTTCGTAAAGATCGGCGGCGCGGCGCAGGGCTTCGGCGCGGATCTCGAGCGTGGCGGCCCAGGGTTCGGCCAAGCGGAAGGCGGTGTCGACATCCGCCGCGCTGGCGGTGAGGGCAAAGCCGATCCGGGCGCCGTTGGCGGGGTTCAGGACCGGCAGGCGCGGTCCTCCGGCCATGCGGCCCGCCAGACGGGGGGCGGCTTCGGCCTCGGCCTGCGCATGGGGTGCGCGGGCATCGTTCAGATGGTCAAGATCAGCCAGGTCGGTGAGGTCCCAGCCCTGCGAATTGCGCCGCGCCGGAAAAAGCGCGGCGGGCGGCGTGACGGCGGGGTTTGCGATGGGCGAGACGGTTTCCATGAAGGCCAGAGGACAGGCGGCGACCTGTTCTGGGGTCACGTCCTCATTGACGATCTGGTTGACGAAGCTGGAATTGGCGCCGTTTTCCAGCAGGCGGCGGACCAGATAGGCCAGCAGGTCGCGATGCGCGCCGACAGGGGCGTAGATGCGGCAGCGCGTCCCGCGCTCGGCCAGGATCAGGTCATGCAGGCGTTCGCCCATGCCATGCAGGCGCTGGAATTCATAAGAATTCGGGCCGATGCCCATGGTCTTGGCCATATCCAGCACGGCGGCGACGGTATGGGCATTGTGGCCGGCGAATTGCGGGTAGATGCGGTCGGTCAGCGCCAGGAGCTTGCGGGCGTTGGCGATAAAGCTGACATCGGTCGCCTGCTTGCGGGTGAAGACCGGGAAGGAGGCAAGGCCCAGCACCTGCGCGCGCTTGACCTCGGCATCCCAATAGGCGCCTTTCACCAACCGGACCATGATCTTGCGGTCAAGCCGTGTCGCCAGCGCGTGCAGCCAATCGATCACCGCGCCGCAGCGGCGGCCATAGGCCTGCACCACGACGCCGAACCCGTGCCAGCCCTTGAGCGCCGGATCGGCCAGCGTGGCCTCGATCACGTCGAGCGACAGGGCCAGCCGGTCGGCCTCTTCGGCATCGATGTTGAGGCCGAGGCCCGCCGCTTTCGCAAGGCCGCAGAGGGCGCGCAGGCGGGGGACAAGTTCCTCCATCACGCGGGCGCGTTTCGCCACCTCATAGCGCGGATGAAGGGCCGAGAGTTTGACGGAAATGCCGGGGTTTTCGGCGACCTCCCTGCCCTTGGCGGCACCGGCGATGGCCGTGATGGCGCGGCTATAGGCCAGATGGTAGCGGCGGGCATCGGCTTCGGTCCGCGCCGCCTCGCCCAGCATGTCGTAAGAATAGCTGTAGCCTCGCTTTTCCTGTTCGGCGGCACGGGCCATGGCCTTTTCGATCGTCTCGCCCAGCACGAACTGGCGGCCCATTTCCTTCATCGCGCGGGTGACAGCGGTGCGGATGACCGGCTCGCCCAGCCGTTTCACCGCGGCCTTGAGATGCCCGACAACGCCCGGCTCGCGCTCTTCGAGCACGCGGCCCGTCAGCATCAGCGCCCAGGTCGAGGCATTGACGAGGGACGAGGCCGAACGGCCCAGATGGCGGCCCCAATCCGACGGCGCGATCTTGTCTTCGATCAGCGCATCCATGGTTTCGGGATCGGGCACGCGCAAAAGTGCCTCGGCCAGACACATGAGCGCGATGCCTTCGTCGGTCGAAAGCCCGTATTCGGCGAGGAAGACCTCCATCAGACCCGGCTTCACGCTTGCACGGATGCGGGTAACAAGGCCCGCGCCGGCGGCCGAGATGCGGGCGCGGTCGTCGGGCGAAAGCGCCGCTTCGCCGATCAGGCGCGCGACCAGCGCGGCTTCATCGGCCAGGGCATTGTGGGTGATCTGGGACCACGGGGTCGGAGCGGCGGAATCGGGCATGGGAAACCTCTTGCGATGACATCAGGATACGACCGAATTCGCGGGCGGTTCGCCCGAAGATATGGCATATGGCGGGCGTTGCGCCGCATTTGGGGACATAGTCTATGCCGAACGACCTTCCCGAACTCGACCGTTTCGACCGGGCGATCCTGCGCGTTCTGGCCGCCGAAGGGCGGATCAGCGCGGTCGAACTGGCCCGGCGGATCGGTTTGTCGAAATCGCCGACCCAGGCGCGGATGAAACGGCTGGAGGAGACGGGGGTGATCGCGGGCTATCGCGCGCTGCTCGACCCGGTAAAGACGGGCCAAGCCCATGTCGCCTTTGTCGAGGTGCGGCTGTCGGACACGCGCGAGGCGGCCTTGCAGGCCTTCAACAAGGCGGTGGTGATGGTGCCGGAAATCGAGCAATGCCACATGATCGCCAGCCGCTTCGACTATCTGCTGAAGGTGCGGACCGGCGATATCGCCGATTACCGCCGGGTGCTGGCGGAACGGATCAGCGCGCTGCCGCATGTGGCCCAGACCTCGACCTATGTGGCGATGGAGGCGGTGAAGGATTCGGGCTGAAGCCGCGTTTGCGATTTCTTAGCGTCTTGGGCGGCATTCTCCGGCCGTCTTTGCCGGGAGATGCGAGATGCTGCGGACGCTTTCGATCAAGTCCTACCTGCGGATTGCCAGCGGCCTTGCCATGGCCGCCATCCTTCTGACAGCCGGGCTGGGCCTCGTCAGCATGTGGAAAAGCAATGCCGGGCTGATCGGCCAGGGCAATGCCAACAGCGCGATGCGCGAAAGCATGCTGATGGACATGCTGCATGACGGAATCTATGCGGGCGTGTCCAGCGCCCTGCTGTTTTCCCAGCGCAATGACCAGGAACAGGTCAAGTCCTCGGTCGAGGAGATCCTGCAAAACACCGCCCTGATGCGCGACACGCTGACCAAGCTGCAAGCCACGCCGCTGCCCGCCGACCAGCAAAGCAAGGTGGCCGCCGTCTCCGATGACGTCGCGGCCTATATCGCCTCGGCCGACAAGGTTGCCGGCGAGATCGGGGTGGATGTCCAGAAGGCCATGGCCGATCTGCCCGCCTTTTACGCCGCGTTCGAGGCGCTCAAACTGTCGCTCGGCGATGTCGCGGGGTCGATCGAGGATTATGCCCATAGCAGCGGGGCCGAAGTGGCCGGGCTGAACCGCACGCTGATGCTGGTGCTGCTTTGCGCTTCGGTCGCGACGATGCTGCTGGTCGCGCTGGGCAATCGCAAAGTGACCGCCGGGATCACCCGGCCGATCGACCGGCTGCGCGGCTCGCTGGGCGCGGTCACGCAGGGCGATTTCTCGGTGCGGATCGGGGCCATCACCCGCGATGACGATATCGGCGCCATCGCGCGTGACATCGACAAGCTGACCGAGACGGTGGGCCGCGCCCTGGCCGCGCAGGAGGAACAGCAGGCCGCGAGCCGCGCGGTGATCGCTGCCCTGGGCGAGGGACTGCGCGATCTGGCGGCGGGCGATCTGACACGACGCCTGACGCGGCATTTCGGCACCGATTACGAACCGCTGCGCCGCGATTTCAACGAGGCGATGGACCAGCTTGCCGTCCTGATCGCCGGGCTGGTCGGGGCGGGAGACAAGATTCACCGCATGAGCGAAGACATCAGCCGCGCCTCGAACGAATTGTCGCAGCGCGCCGAATCGCAGGCGGCCACCCTGGAGCAGACCGCCGCCGCGCTGGAGGAGATGACGGCCTCGGTGCGCTCGGCCTCGGAAAACGCGCAGGAGGTCGAAAAGGCGATGGTCGAGGCGCGCAGCGAGGCCGAGCAGAGCGGGCGGATCGTGGCGGGTGCGGTGGGCGCGATGAACGAGATCGAGACCTCTTCGGGCCAGATCGCCCAGATCATCGGCGTGATCGACGACATCGCCTTTCAGACCAATCTTCTGGCGCTGAATGCCGGGGTCGAGGCGGCGCGGGCGGGCGAGGCAGGCAAGGGCTTTGCCGTCGTCGCCTCGGAAGTGAGGGCGTTGGCGCAGCGTTCGTCGCAGGCCGCGAAAGAGATCAAGACGCTGATCGTCACCTCGACCGAGCAGATCCATCGCGGGGTCGCCCAGGTGAATGCCACTGGCAGCGCGCTGAATTCGGTCGTCACCCAGGTGGCGCGGATGGCGCAGCTTGTGTCATCGATCGCCACCGGCGCGGCGGAACAGTCGCAGGGCCTGTCCGAGATCAATTCGGGCGTCTCGGCGTTGGACCGGGTGACACAGCAGAATGCCGGCATGGCCGAAAAGGTCGGCTCGGCCAGCCAGGAGCTGAACAGCCAGGCGGGCGGGCTCGCTGGCGCGGTGGCGCGGTTCCGGGTCGGGGATGGGCCAGAGGCCGGGGTCGCGGCAGTGCGGCGGGCGGCCTGAGCGCCGTCGCGTCGCGGTGCCAGGACGCCGGAGAGGGAGGAGGCGGGCCCAGATCCCGGCCCGCAACAGCCCTTCCTGCCGGGCGGCCCCGTCAGGCCGGATCGCGGGTCCGCCGCTGCGGCCGCGCTTCTGAACGTGCCGCACCCGCCTTGGCTGCGTATCTTCCGGGCGAAAACGGCGCATGTCCCGAGCTTGGTCATCGCGGATCACGCCTGGCGAAAAATCACGGACCAACCACGCAAAAATCGTGCCGGCGATGGGCGACAGATCAGACCCCGTCCGGCGGGGATGATCCGCTCTCCTGCAGCGCCCCCATCGACCTGCGGAGATCTGCAGCCGAGGCGAGGTCTGCTTCGAGGCGGGCATGCTCTTGCCGCCAGATCGGGACAGCTTTTGCCACAAGGTCGCGCCCCTCTTGCGTCAATTGCGGCCGTCGAGCCCGGGCGTCCTCCTGATCGATCTCGAACAGGATCAGCCCGCGTCGTTGCAGGGTTTTGGCCGCGGCGGTCATCGTCGAAGTGTCCATGGCCAGGAATTCGGCAAGCTCACCCAGACGCGGCCGCCAAGCGCCGCACAACGCGACCATCAGCGAGAACTGGCCGTTTGTCAGGCCCAGCGGCGCGAAAAGACGGTCGAACCGCCGCGCGAGAATGCGTGCGGCCCTGTTTGTCGCCAGACAGAGGCATCGATCCCGCACGTCATGGACCGTTTCGGTCGGAAGGGTTGCTTCTGTCATATTAATTTGATATCAAAACAAATTCGCCAAGTCCAGACCGATCACCGACTGCGTCCATCGCCGGGGGACCACAGACTGAAGGACGCGCCCCTCAGGCAAACAGGACCAAAGCCCGGAAAGCAAAGACACAATGGCAAAATTTGTCTTCGGAATGAACCAGTCGCTCGACGGCTATATCGATCACGAGAATTTCCCGCCCAGACCGCTGCCAAAACTCTTCCAGCACAATATCGAGAGGATCGGCGCCATCGCCGGGAGCCTCTATGGACGGAAAGTCTACGAAGCCATGCAATATTGGGACGAGGACCGGCCCGAATGGGACCTTGCCCAGCACGCGTTCGCGCGGGCCTGGCGCGGTCAGCACAAATGGGTCGTCTCAAGCCGCCTGACCTCGATCGGCCCCAATGCGACCCTCGCCGGAAGCGATCTGGAGGCTACGGCGCGGTCGCTGAAGGCCGAAATCGACGGTGTGATCGAGGTCAATGGACCCACGCTCGCACAAGGGCTGACGGAGCTTGGCCTGATCGACGAGTACTGGATGTACCTCCACCCCTGCGTGCTGGGTTCAGGAACGCCCTTCTTCAAGGGGCCGAGGCCGGGCCTTCGCCTGAAGTCGCATGAGGTGATCGATGCGGACGTCGTCCGGCTGGTCTATCTGCCCGAGCTCTAGCGTTCCATAGGGGCATGCCATTGCCGCATGGCTCGATATAGGCCTGAAATTGGCCGCCAACGGGATGATTGTGCCTGCGCCGAGCAGGTCGGCCTTGGACGCTCCCAGTACCTCGGATCGCCGGCCATGAGTATTTTTACGCTAGGCAGCGGCTCCTATGCCCCTATCAGCAAAGCCGTACGGAAACATCCCAGCATTGATCGGCGGCATCGGCGTGCCATGCGCCCTGAATCTGGCGTTCCGGGTTCGAAGCGACGGCGGCAGCGGGGCGACGACGTACTTGCGGCACGTATCGCCGCCGAGACATCCGCCCACATGGCGCGCGCCGTCGGCCGAACCCTCGGGCAAGTGGCGGAAGGGGTGGGATTCGAACCCACGGATGCTTGCGCATCGCCGGTTTTCAAGACCGGAGCAATCGACCACTCTGCCACCCTTCCGATGCGCCCTTGCGGGGCCTGCGCGGCAGGGGTCGTCCTTGCGCGCGCGGCAGCCAGACGCGGCTTACGGGGAACCGGGTGATTCTGAAAGACCACGACCGGGGTGTTTTCCGCCGATCGTGAAGGGCCGCCGCCCCCTCTGCCCTTCCCATGGCCAGCCCGGATAGCTATGATCCGCGCGAATTCCCGCCGATCCCGGGCCTGAGCCGGAGGTGCGGGCCAGAGGCAGGGCCGCCCGCAAGCGGCAATGAACAGAAAAAGCACGGCAGCAAACGACCGTGCAGGGGATGAGGGCATTAGATGGCACGGGCAGTATTCCACACCACGGCATTTCTTGCGGCTGCGCTGGCGCTGTCCGCCTGCGAGCCGGGGGCCAATCCTTTCAAGGCAGCGCCGAAGGACGGAGCAGCCACGGCCGAGGCCCGGCCGCAGAAATCCACCCGTCTGGTGGACCGCGATGTCGAGGCACCGCAGGTCTATCAGGTCAGCGCCGATGCGCTTTGGGACGGGCGGCCATCCCTGGGGGGCGTCTGGGTTGCCTCGGTCGACGTGAAGGATCCCGAGCGGGTGATCATGCGCAATCCTGCCAATGGCAAGTTCGTGATCGGCGCCCTGTTCCGCCGCGAGCGCGACAATCCCGGCCCGCCGCTGCAAATCTCCTCCGACGCGGCCGAGGCGCTGGGGCTTCTGGCCGGCCAGCCCGGCAAGATCACGGTCACGGCGCTGCGGCGCGAGGAAGCCCCCGAGGCAAGCCCGGCAACCCCGGTGCTTGACACGGCGGAAGCCCTGCCCGCCGCGGCAGGCGCGATTGACGCGGGCGGCGTGGCGACCCAGCCGCTTGACGCACCCGCCGCCCCTGCGGCCAAGGGCAAGGACAAGAAGAAGGCGGCCGAGACCGCCGCCATCGCGAGCGCCGCGCTGGACGCCGCGGCCCCCGCCGCCGCCGCCCCCGTTGCGCCTGCCCCCGCCCCTGCGGCCAGCGGCGCGGGCCGGCCGATCCAGATCGGCTTCTTCTCGGTCGAGGCCAATGCCAAGCGCGCGGTCGACAAGCTGGCCAAGGCCGGTGTCACCGCCCAGGCCAAGGCCGAAACCTCGCAGGGCAAGACCTATTGGTCGGTCGTCGCGCGCGGCGATGCGGCCCTGCTGAAAAAGATCAAGGATGCCGGTTTCGCCGACGCCTATCTGCTGAAATAAGAGGCCCCATGTTCCGTCACCTCCGCCTTGCCGCCGTCACCGCCGCCCTGCTGGCCGCCGCGATCCTGCCCGCGCGCGCCTTCGAGACCCAGGCCACCGCCGCCTGGGTCTATGATGTGACCACGCATACGGTCTTGATGGACAAGAATGCCGATCAGCCGGTCCCGCCCGCCAGCATGTCGAAGCTGATGACGATCAACATGCTGTTCGAGGCGCTGCGCGACGGCCGCGTGACGTTGCAAACCCAGTTCGCCGTTTCGGCCCGAGCCAAATCCATGGGCGGCTCGACCATGTTCCTGCAAGAAACCGACCGGCCCACGGTCGAGGAACTGATCCATGGCATGATCATCAATTCGGGCAATGACGCCTGTGTCGTGGTGGCCGAAGGCCTTGCCGGGACGGAAGAGGCCTTTGCCCGCCAGATGACCGAACGCGCCAAGGCGCTTGGCATGACCAGTTCGCATTTCGCCAATGCCAGTGGATGGCCCGACCCCACCCAGCGCATGTCGATGCGCGATCTCGGCATCCTGGCCCAACGGCTGATCGAGGAATTCCCTGAATATTATCCGATCTTTGCCGAGACCGAGTTCAACTACAAGGACCGCGCGCCCGACAATCGGCACAACCGCAACCCGCTCCTGAAACTGGGCGTCGGCGCCGACGGGCTGAAGACCGGCCACACATCCGAAGCGGGCTATGGCCTTGTCGGCAGCGCCAAGCAGGGCGAGCGCCGGGTGATCTTTGCCATCACCGGCCTGCCCTCGGACACCGCCCGGGCCGAGGAATCCGAGCGTATCGTCGGTTGGGCCTTCCGCCAATTCGCCGAGAAGACCGTGGCGCATCAGGGCGTCCGCGTCGCCGAGGCCGAAGTGCATATGGGCGCGGTGCAGACCGTGGGCCTGGTGCCGGAAAAGGACCTTCGGCTTCTGGTGCCTGCGCTGGTGCAGGACAAGATCGAGGCCGAGGTCGTCTACAAGGGCCCGCTGATCGCGCCCGTGGTCAAGGGCTCGCGCGTGGCCGAATTGATCCTGCACATCCCCGACCTGCCCGATCGCCGCATCGCCTTGGTGGCGGAAAGCGATGTCGCCAAGGCGGGTTTCACCGGCCGGCTCAAGACCGCTGCCACCTATCTCTGGTCCACCTATATCGGCGGCGTGGCCCCGGCCTCCTGACGCAAGCGGATGCAAGGCTTCTTCCTGTCCTTCGAAGGCGTCGACGGCTCGGGCAAATCGACCCAGGCACGGATGCTGGCCGAGACCCTGCGCGCGCGCGGCCATGAGGTCGTGCTGACGCGTGAGCCGGGCGGCAGCCCCGGCGCCGAGGACATTCGCCGCCTCGTGCTGGAAGGCGATCCCGCGCGCTGGTCGGCGGAAACCGAGATCCTGCTGTTCACCGCTGCCCGCCGCGACCATCTGGAAAAGACGATCCGCCCGGCCCTTGCCCGGGGCGCGGTGGTGATCTGCGACCGCTTCGCCGATTCGACCCGCATCTTCCAGGGCATCACCCGTGGCGACCTGACCCAGACGGTCGACCGGCTGCACGCCCTGATGATCGGAACCGAGCCCGACCTGACCGTGCTGATCGACATCGACCCCGAAATCGGCCTGTCCCGCGCCGTCGCCCGCCGCGGCGGCGAAATGCGGTTCGAGGATATGGGGCTTGCCTTCCAGAAACGCGCGCGGGCGGGTTTCCTGGCCCTGGCCGAAAACCACAAGACCCGCTTCCGCGTGATCGCGGGCGATGCCGCGCCCGAGGCAGTCGCCGCCCGGGTGCTAGAAAGCGTCACACCGCATCTGCCGCAGGACTGAAGCGTCAGGCCCGGCGCTAAACCCTTCATCTTGATCCAGATATTCCGGGGCGGCCAGCGGCAGGCCATCGGTCCGAGAACCGCTGGCGCGGGACAGAGCCCCTGGGGCCCCACAGGCGAAGAACGTGCAGAAATCCTGCGCGCCCGCCCCCCGCTGGGCGGTCGGGCGCCGGGGCGAGGGGGCGTTCCCCCTTCCCCCCCGCGCCGCCGCATGGCATTGCTGTGCCATGGCCGCCACCCAGGATCCCCTGCCCGAAGCCGACCGCCTGGAAGGCGCCCCCCACCCGCGCGAAACAGCGCGGCTTTACGGCCATGGCTTGGCCGAGGCCGAGTTCCTTGCCGCTCATGCGCGCGGCCGCCTGCACCATGCCTGGATGCTGACCGGGCCGCGCGGCCTGGGCAAGGCGACGCTGGCCTGGCGCATCGCGCGCTTCCTGCTTGCCACGCCTGCCGATGATGGCGGCGGACTGTTCGGCGCGCCGCCGCCGCCCGAAAGCCTGGACATTGATCCTGAACACCCGGTCGCCCGCAGGATGCGGGCTTTGGCCGAGCCCCGGCTTTTCCTGTTGCGCCGGGGCGCCAACAAGACCGGCAGCGCGTTGTCGCAGGTGATCACGGTGGAAGAGGTCCGCGCGCTGAAAAAATTCTTCGCGCTGTCTGCCGCCGATGGCGGGGCGCGCGTCGCGATCATCGACTCGATCGACGAGATGAACCCTTCCGCCGCCAACGCGCTGCTGAAAGTGCTGGAAGAACCGCCGCCGGGCGTCACCTTCCTGCTGATCTCGCACCAGCCCGCGCGCCTTTTGCCCACGATCCGCTCGCGCTGCCGCGAATTGCGCCTCTTGCCACTCTCGCCCGAGGATATGGCCCATGCGCTGGATCAGGCGGGAGGGGCGATCGACCCCGACCAGGCCGTCGCCCTTTCGGAACTGGCGGGCGGTTCGGCGGGCGAGGCATTCCGGCTGACCAATCTGGACGGGCTGGCCGCCTATGCCGCCCTGCTGCGCCTGTTCCGCGACCTGCCGCGCCTGGACCGGACCCGCGTCATCGCACTGGCCGAGGCCGCCGCCGCGCGCGGCAATCCCGAGGCCTTCGATCTGACCCTGACCCTGATCGACCTGTTCCTGGCCCGTCTGTCGCGCGCCGCCGTCAGCCGCCAGACCCCGCCCGAGGCGGGCCCCGGCGAGGCCGAGCTGTTTGCCCGTCTCGCCCCCGACACGCGCGCCGCACTGATCTGGGCCGATCTTGCCCAAAACCTTACGCAAAGGGCAAGGCGCGGCAAGGCGGTGAACCTTGACCCCGCCGCCCTTCTGATGGATATGCTTTTTCGGATCGACGAGACGGCGGGTCATCTCGCCACCGCAGGCTGATGCAACCCGACACCGCTTCCTCCGCCGCGCTGCCCGACCTGGTGGACAGCCATTGCCACCTCGATTTCCCCGATTTCGACGGCGAGCTTGACGCGATCCTGGCGCGCGCCCGCGCCGCGGGCGTCACCCGCATCGTCTCGATCTGCACCAGACCGCGCTCCATCGCCAAGGTGCGCGTCATCGCCGAAGCGCATGAAGGCGTGTTCTGGGCCTATGGTCTGCACCCGATGAGCGTGACCGAAGAAGCGCCCGAAACGCTGGACCATCTGCTCGAGGTGGCGCGCCACCCCAAGCTGGTCGCCATCGGCGAGACCGGCCTTGACTATCACTACACCCCCGACAGCGCACCCGCCCAGCAGGCGCAGCTGCGCCTGCATATCGAGGCGGCGCAGGAAACCGGACTGCCCCTTGTCATCCATGCCCGCGATGCCGATGCCGACATGGAGGCGATCCTGCAGGAAGGCTATCGCCGCAAGCCCTATGCTTGTGTGATGCATTGCTTTTCTTCCGGCCCGCGTCTGGCCGAAGCGGCGCTGGAAATGGGGTTCTACCTGTCCATGTCCGGCATCGCCGCCTTCCCGAAAAGCCAGGATCTGCGCAAAATCTTCGCGGGCGCGCCGCTGGACCGCATCCTTGTGGAAACCGACAGCCCCTATCTTGCCCCGCCGCCCTTCCGCGGCAAGCGCAACGAACCGGCCTATGTCGCCCATACCGCCAAGGCAGGCGCCCAGGTCTTCGGCCTGAGCGAAGCGCAGTTCCGCGCCGCGACCACGGCGAATTTCGACCGGCTGTTCCGCAAGGCGGCCCGCGCCGCGCAGGCCGCCTGATGGCAACGCTCCGCTTCACCATCCTGGGCTGCGGCTCGTCAGGGGGCGTGCCCAGACTGGGCGGCGAATGGGGTGAATGCGACCCCGCGAACCCCAAGAACCGCCGCCGCCGCTGCTCGCTTCTGGTCGAGCGCGAGACCGAAAGCGGCACCACCGCCGTGCTGATCGACACCTCGCCCGACATGCGCGACCAGTTGCTGGATGCCGGGATCGGGCGGCTGGATGCTGTGGTCTATACCCATTCCCATGCCGACCACATGCATGGCATCGACGATCTGCGGCAGATCACCTTCAACCTGCGCCACCGCCTGCCCGTCTGGGCCGATGGTCCGACGCAGGAGGCGCTGCTGTCACGCTTCGGCTATGCTTTCGTGCAGCCCAAGGGCAGCCCCTATCCGCCGATCCTTGACCTGCACACCATCGACGGTCCGGTCACCATTTCCGGCGCGGGCGGGGATGTCGTCCTTCACCCTTTCGAGGCCAATCACGGCCCGACCGATGCGCTTGGCTTCCGCATCGGGCCGCTGGCCTATCTGCCCGATGCCGTGGCGATCCCCGAGGAAAGCTGGCCCTTGCTCGAAGGTCTGGATTGCTGGGTGGTCGATGCCCTGCGCCGCAAGCCGCACCCGACCCATGCCCATCTGGCGATGACGCTAAGCTGGATCGCCCGGGCCAGGCCGGTCCGTGCCGTGCTGACCAATATGCATGTCGATCTGGATCATGCCGTGGTCGAGGCCGAGACCCCCGCCCATGTCTTCGCCGCCTATGACGGGATGCAGATCACCTACGAGAACCAGGTGTGAGCGCGCTTCTCGATGTCATTCTGCCCGTCTTCCTGGTCATCGGCTTTGGCTATGCCGCAGCGCGCTGGCTGAGTTTCGGAGAAGCGGCGGTCGACGGGCTGATGCGCTTTGCCCAAAGCTTCGCCATCCCCGTCCTGCTGTTCAAATCCATCGCGACCCTGGATTTTGGCGCCGAGGCGGAAGTCTCGCTGTTCCTGTCCTTCTATATTGGTGCCTTCACCTGTTTCGGTCTGGGCTTTCTGGGCGCGCGCCTGCTGTTCCGCCGCCCTCTCGAGGATTGCGTCGCGATCGGCTTCATCTGTCTCTTCTCGAACACGCTGCTTCTGGGCGTGCCGATCACCGAACGCGCCTATGGCCCCGGTGCGCTGGCGGGGAATTTCGCGATCATCGCGCTGCATTCGCCGCTTTTCTACATCTTCGGCATCGTGATGATGGAACTGGTCCGCTCGCATGGCAGGCTGGCCGACCCGCTGTCGCTGATCCGGCAGATCCTGCGCGGGGTTTTCACCCAGCCTCTGGTGATCGGCGTGCTGTCAGGTCTGGCCTTCAACGTCTCGGGCCTGCCCATCCCTGCGGCCATGGCGGGGTTCCTAGATCTGATCACCCGCGCCGCGGTGCCCGCCGCGCTGTTCGGCCTGGGCGGCGTCCTGCTGCGCTACCGGCCCGAGGGCGACATGAAGGCCATCGCCATGTGCTGCGTCCTGTCGATCATCGTCCATCCGGCCATCACCTATGGCCTGGCGCGCGGCGTCTTCGCGCTGGATCGTGACCAGCTCCGCTCGGCGGTGATGACCGCCGCCATGGCCCCCGGCGTCAACGCTTATCTCTTCGCCCATAATTACGGCGTGGCGAAACGGGTCGCCGCCTCAAGCGTGCTGATCGGCACGGCAAGCTCGATCCTGACGATCTGGCTCTGGCTGCATATCCTGCCCTAAGGCCCCGCGCGGGTCATCCCTCAGGCGCGGAGAAGGAAGCGGCCGAACGGGCCGCCCCCCATCAGCGCCCGGTCACGCCCCGCAGCCGGTCCGACCGCCGCCGTAACAGCTCGACCGAGGCCAGAAGCGCGATCGAGATCACCACAAGGATCGTCGCCACCGCCAGGATCGCCGGGCTGATCTGCTCGCGGATGCCGTTCCACATCTGGCGCGGAATGGTCTGCTGCTCGGGTCCCGCCAGGAACAGCACCGCCACCACCTCATCGAACGAGGTGACAAAGGCAAACAGCGCGCCCGAGATCACGCCCGGCAGGATCAGCGGCATGATGATCTTGAAAAAGGTCGTGCGCGGATTGGCGCCCAGGCTTGCCGCCGCGCGGATCAGGCTCTGGTCAAAACCCGACAGCGTTGCCGTCACGGTGATGATGACGAAGGGAATACCCAGCGCGGTATGGGCCAGAATCACGCCCAGATAGGTCGAGGTCAGCCGCCCACAGCTGAAGCCCAGCATGCTGCACGGGTTCGAGTAGAAGAAGAACAGCCCGGTCGCGATGATGATGATCGGCACGATCATCGGCGAGATCAGGATTGCCATGATCGCACGGCGATAGGGCATCTCGGGCCGCGACAGGCCCAGCGCCGCCAGCGTGCCCAGCACGGTCGCGAAGATCGTCGCCCAGAACCCCACGATCAGCGAGTTCTTGGCCGCCTTCACCCAGGCCGAATTGTTCCACATGTCCGAGAACCAGACCCCGCCCCGCTCGGCCTCGGGCGCCTGCATGCCATAGGTCAGCAATTCATCATACCAGCGCAGGCTGTAGCCGGTCGGGTCCAGCGTCAGCATCTTCTGGGTGAAGGTGAAGTAGGGCTCGGCGTTGAAGGACAGCGGAATGACGATCAGGATCGGCGAGATCAGGAAGACGAAGACCGCCGCGCAGATCACGATATAGGTATAGTGCCAGATCCGCTCGAGAGGGTCGGCATAGGTGGGAAGCGCCATGTCAGATCACCCGAGCTTGAGTTTGTCGATGCCGACCAGACGGTCATACAACCAGTACAGCAGCAGGATGCCGACCAGCAGCATCGCCGAAAGGGCAGCCGCCATCGACCAGTTCGATTTCGACATGTGGAACTGGATCAGGTTCGAGAAAAGCTGCCCATCCGCGCCGCCGACCAGGGCCGGGGTGATGTAATAGCCGACCGCCAGGATGAAGACCAACAAGGCCCCCGCCCCGATCCCCGGCAGGGTCTGCGGCAGGTAGATGCGGCGGAAGGTGGTCCAGCTGGTCGCGCCCAGGCTGCGCGCCGCGCGGGCATAGCTCGGCGGGATCACCCGCATGACCGAATAGAGCGGCAGGATCATGAAGGGCAGCAGGATATGCGTCATCACGATGATCGTGCCGGTCTGATTGTACATCATCGACAGCCGGCCATCGGTGCCGATCAGCCCCATCGCGACCAGCGCGTTGTTCACGACCCCCTGCCCCTGCAACAGCACCATCCAGCTTGTCGTGCGCACCAGAAGCGAGGTCCAGAACGGCAGAAGAACCAGGATCATCAGCAGGTTGGCCTTGGCCATCGGCAGCGTCGCCAGCAGATGCGCGACCGGAAAGGCCAGCAGCAGGCAGATGAAGGTGATCAGCCCCGAAAGCGCAAAGGTCTTGAGATAGAGATAGACATAGATCCGCTCTTTCGGCGGCACGCGCTCGATCCCGCCATCGGCGGTGCGCTCAAGATCCAGCCCGCTCAGGTAGAAATCGCTCGTATAGGCGCTGGAGGATGACCGCATCGCCTCCCAGACCAGCCCGTCGCCCCATTTCTTGTCCACTGCCAGGAAGGCGTCCTTGTAGGGCGGCGCCAGATCATCGGCCACCCGCGCCGTCTTGGTGAAAAGAGAGCGCGATTCCGGCAGGGTGTAATTCACCCGCGTGCCCGCCTCGCCCGCGGTCTTCTCGGCCTTCATCGTCTTGAAATCGCTCGCCAGGGCCGCGAAAGCGGCCTCATCCGGCGGCGTGCCCGCCGGGTTCGCCGCGAACCAGGCCGAGACGGCGGGCGCATTGGCGGAAAAGCCATCATGATAGACCGACCGGTGCAGCATCTGCCCGATCGGAATGACAAAGGTCAGCAGCACGAACAGCAGAAGTGGCAGCACCAGCAGGAAAGCCCGGCGCTTGGCACGGGCCTGGGCCGCGGCCAGCGCCGCTTTCAGCGGGCGTCCATCGGCAGTGGTCAGGGGGGCAGAGACGGTGGCGTCGCTCATTCTTCGGTCGGTCCGGCGGCATAGGAAGAGAAAAGGGGGCCGGCATGTGCCGCCGACCCCCGCTCAGACTTAGTTCGAAGCAAGCCAGGCGTTGAACCGCTCGTTCAGTTCGGCGTCCTTGTCGACCCAGAACTCGAAATTCGATTCCAGAGCGTTGGTCATGTTCTCGGGCGCGGTCGGCAGATGCGGCCCCATGACGGTCTTGCCGTCATTGAACAGCAGCTCGTCCTTCAGCGCCGACTTCCGGGCCGGACCATAAGAGATGTATTTGGCCTGGGCGCGCAGACCCTCGGTCGAGGTGGCGTATTTCACGAATTCCAGCGCATCGGCCATATGCGGCGCGCCCTTCGGGATCACATACATCTCGTTTTCGTAGATCTGACCATCCCAGACGATCTGGAACGGCTTGCCCTCGGCCACGGCGGCATTGAAGATCCGGCCATTATAGGCGGTCGCCATCACCACTTCGCCATCGGCCAGAAGCTGCGGCGGCTGGGCGCCCGCTTCCCACCAGACCACGTCCTTCTTGATCGTGTCGAGCTTGGCGAAGGCGCGGTCCACGCCTTCCGGCGTCGACAGCGTCGCATAGACTTCCGACGCCGGAACGCCATCGCCCATCAGCGCGAATTCCAGCACCGCCTTGGCGCCTTTCTTCAAGCCGCGCTTGCCCGGGAACTTCTCGAGATCGAAGAAGTCGGCCACGGTCTTCGGCGCGGCATCGGCGGCGAATTTGGTGGTGTCATAGGCATAGATATTCGCCCAGATATCGGTCGAAACGCCGCAATCGGTGACCGCGCCGGCCAGGAAGTCCTCGGCCGCCGGGGTGCCGTCATCGCCCGCGGGCAGGCTGTTGATGTCGATCGGCTCCAGCAGGCCCTCGTCGCACAGACGGATCGCGTCGGCATATTCCACCGAGGCCACGTCGATGGTGACGTTGCCGGCTTCGACCATGGCCTTGATCGGGGTGGCGGGGTTGTCGCTGTCGGTCATCGTGGTGGCGATGCCGGTCTTGGCGGTGAAGGGCTTCAGATGCCCTTCGGTCTGGGCCGCGCCATAGGCGCCACCCCAGGACAGCACCGTCACTTCGGCATTGGCCGCGAAGGCCATGCCGCAAAGAGCGGTGGTCAGGATCAGGACTTTCTTCATTCGTTTCTCCCAGGTTGAACCTTTTGATAGACATCTTGGCCGCGTCGGGTCTTGCCGCCCGGTCCGCGGCGATCTCTCACGGATCCAGCGCGCGGGCGTCTTGCGGATGCCAGCCCACCTTGATCGCCTCGCCGGGCGCAAGCTTTGTCTGCCCCAGCGTGTTGCGCATCTTCATGACAAAGCCATCCTGCCCGGCGACGCGCAGCACCACGCGCAGGATATCCCCCATATAGATCACCTCGGTCACGGTCGCGTCCAGCGTATGGGCGCCCGCGGGCATCATCGAGGGCTTGAA
Organism: Neotabrizicola paludis; assembly: GCF_044142105.1. Lineage (NCBI taxonomy): Bacteria > Pseudomonadati > Pseudomonadota > Alphaproteobacteria > Rhodobacterales > Paracoccaceae > Neotabrizicola > Neotabrizicola paludis. The sequence goes on along the minus strand of NZ_JBGTYM010000001.1, from coordinate 7,003 downwards.
CTCCACCCGTTCGGGCCGGATCGACACCAGGGTCTTCTGGCCCTTTTCCCTGACATTGACAGGGGTTGCATCGATCAGCTCGCCGGACGTCAGCCGCACGGTCGCCTTCTCGCCCGACAGATCCTCGATCACGCCCATCAGCTTGTTGTTCTCGCCGATGAAGCCCGCGACAAAGCTATTGTCGGGCCGCTCATACAGGTCGGCGGGCGGCGCAAGCTGCTGGATACGGCCATCGTTGAAGACCGCCACGCGATCCGACATGGTCAGGGCCTCGCCCTGATCATGGGTCACATAGACCACGGTGATACCCAGGCTTTCGTGCAGATGCTTGATCTCGAACTGCATATGCTCGCGCAATTGCTTGTCGAGAGCGCCCAGAGGTTCGTCCATCAGCACAAGCTTGGGATCGAAGACCAGCGCACGGGCCAGCGCGATGCGCTGCTGCTGCCCGCCCGAAAGCTGCGCCGGGCGGCGGCTGGCAAAGGCCCCCATCTGCACCATGTCCAGCGCGCGGGCGATCTTGGCCTCACGCTCGGGCTTGCCCATCCCGCGCACTTCCAGCGGAAAAGACAGGTTCTCGCCCACCGTCATATGCGGGAAAAGCGCATAATTCTGGAACACCATGCCGATGCCGCGCTTGTGGGGCGGCACCTGGTTGATCGGGCGGCCATCCAGCGTGATCTCGCCATGGGTCGCGGTCTCGAACCCGGCCAGCATCATCAGACAGGTCGTTTTCCCGCTGCCCGAGGGGCCAAGCATGGTCAGGAATTCACCCTTGCCAATGGCAAGGTTGAGGTCCTTCACCACCAGGCTCACGCCATCATAGCTTTTCTGCACATGATCGAACGCGACGAAAGCGTCGCTTTGGGTTGCTGCAGCCACCCCTGTCTCCCTGACTTCTGGCAGGTGTTCCTGCGCTCTTGTTGCCTTGGACGTAAGCAAATGCCGCAGAGCAATGCAACGGGCAAGTGACTCGAAAAGCGGTTCAAGGTGCGATGCGGGAAAAGGGCGCAGTCTGATGCGGTTCTGCGGGAAATTTGTTCATCTCTCGAAGCGCGGCGCGCGCCTTGGGCGGATGCGCGGTCCCGGGCAAGGATTCGCCCCCCACCGGCGCAAGGCGCGGCAAGGCCCGCAGGACGGGCCCGGTCAGCACCGGCGCGATGCGCGGCCCGTAGAACAGCGGCACCAGCCCAGGCGCCGCCAGCGCCGCGCCCAGCCAGGGCAGCGCAAGGGAAATCTCGGCCACGGCCCCCGCGCCCAGTCCCGCAAGAGCCGCAGGCCCGGGCCACAAGGTCTCGACCCAGGCGCCATTCGCCCGCACCAACCCGTGCCGGGCGAGAAGCAGATGATGATACCAGACCCGGCGCCGCCCCGCCTGCACCCGGAAGGCGCCCTTGCCCAGCTTGGCCAATTGTCCCGCCCGTGCCAGGGCTGGCACCCCGCCCGGTCCGGCGACCAGAACGGCATGTTGCCGCGACAGGATCAGCGGCCGGTCATTGCCCAGCGCGCCGCGCCGGATCAACACCGGGCGCAGCACCGGCCGCGCCGCCAGCTCCTCGGCCCCGATCTGCCGCCCGCCCGCCCACAAGACCGGGGCCGGCCCTGCTGGCGTCAGGACCAGATCGCCCGCCCGCAACGCCTCCACCCTGCGCCGTCCGCCCGGCGTGTCGATCAGCGTGCCTGCAGTGAAACAGGGCAGCCCCATCTGATGCGCCTCAAGCTTGCCAAGATGTCCGGGCGCCACCCCGACCAGCACCACCGCCTCGCCTTGCGGGAAGGTCAAAAGCGTATTGCCCTGCCCGTCATCGGCAAGGGTGAAATCGCCCCAATGCAGCGGGCTGCCATCCGGGTTGCGCAGATCGCTGACATCCAGCCGGTCGGTCGTGTGGCCATCGACCAGCGTCATGTCGAAATCGGTCACCCGGTCGACGCCCGAACCACGGTCGAAGCCGAAAACATCAGCGCCGCCGCCGCCGGTCAGCGTGTCATTTCCCGCCCCGCCCGCCAGCGCGTCATTGCCCGCATCGCCAAACAGCCTGTCATTGCCCGCCCCGCCCCGGATCAGGTCATTGCCCGTTTCACCATAGATCGTGTCACTGCCCGATCCGCCGATGGCGCTGTCATCGCCCGCGCCCAGGGTGACCTGCATCCCCCCGCTATCGGCGCCGGCATCGACGCTGTCGCCGTGATCGGTGGTCTTGATCGCCTCGATCTCGCTGAACGTCAGCGTGAAGCCCATGCTCGAGGCCGTGCCCGCCCCGTCGCCGCTGAAGGTGACATTCGCGCCGACATAAGGGGTCGAAGACAGGTCGAGCGTGTCGAAATCATCGCCCGCCTCACCGCCTTCGACATGACTACCCGCGCCGGCGATCAGCACATCGCGGTCGGCGCCGCCGTAAAGCGAATCGCTGCCGCCGGTATAGTCGATCCGCGCGATCAGCGTGTCATTGCCCGCCCCGCCATAGGCCAAGTCACTGGCGCCATCGCCGTCATCGACCAGGATCAGGTCATTCCCCGCATCCCCGCTGACGCTGTCAGCCCCGGCCCCGCCATAAAGCGTATCCTCGCCCGCCCCGCCCGCCAGCGTGTCATTGCCTGCTTCGCCCAGGATCAGATCATTGCCCGCCTCGCCCATCAGCGCGTCATTGCCGTCTCCGCCGAAGATCGTGTCGGCGCCGCCGCCGGTGAAAACCGTGTCATTGCCCGCGCCGCCATAGACGAGCTGCTGATAGCCGTCCGGCACCGTGCCGGGCCGGTCGTCGATCAGATCGTCGCCCGCGCCGCCATAGGCCGTGTCATTGCCCAGATCGGTGTAGATCGTGTCATTGCCGGCGCGGCCCTCGATCACATCGGCGCCGCTGCCGCCGGTGATCGAATCCGCGCCGTCATTGCCCCAGATCGTCACGCCATCGCTGTCGGCCGCGGCGGTGATCGTGTCGCCATATGCGGTGCCCGAGATCTGCTCGACCCCGGTGAAACTGCCGCTCGCCCCGCCGGCATAGCCATAGGTGCCGGCATCCGTGCCGGTGAAGGTGACGCTGACGCCATTGGTCTGGGCATAGGTGCCAAACCACAGCGCATCGGCATCGCCCGCCTCCTCGCCCATGTCGTACAGATCGGACTGGTGGTCATCGGTGATGATCGCCACGTCATTGCCCGACCCGCCATAGAGCGTGTCTGCGCCGACCCCGCCCGAAAGCGTGTCATTGCCGCTGCCGCCATAGAGCGTGTCCGTGTCGGCGCCCCCATAGATCAGGTCATTGCCCGCCCCGCCATAGATCAGGTCATTGCCGGCGTTGTTGCTCCAGTCGCCGACCACATCGTCGCCCGCGCCCAGGTCGATCGTGTCATCGCCCGCGCCGCCGGTGACCGTGTCATTGCCCGCTCCGCCATAGACCAGATCATGCTCGGACCCTGCATCGACGGAATCACTGCCGTAATCGCCATAGATCGTGTCGGCACCCTGGCCGCCGGTGATCGTGTCGTTGAAATCCTCGGTGAAGCTGATCGTCTGGTTCATGCCGCCGACATAGACCGACAGGTAATCCCCCGTCGTTGCATCGGTCAGCATGTAGTTGCTGTCGCTCAGCGTCGCGCCGCTCCAGCTCTGGCCGGGGAGGAGCGTGGCCTGCAGATGCGTCACGCCGCTGCCGTCGATCCAGTACAGATCGACCGCCAGGGTCGAGCTATTGGTGACGGCAAATGTCGTGGCGCTGCCGGTCCCGCCTGACGGGTAGGCCCCCGGGCTGAAGGTGCGGATATCGCCGCGGATCAGGTCGGCGCCATCGCCGCCATCCAGCAGGTCGCTGCCCTGCCCCCCCTGCACCGTGTCATTCTCGGTGCCGCCATAGACCGAATCCCGCCCGTCATCGCCGGCGACGGAATCATTGCCCGCCCCGCCATAGACCTGGTCATTGCCGGTGCCCCCGGCATCGGTGTCATTGCCCAGGCCGCCATAGAGCGTGTCATTGCCCTGCGCGCCCCGGCTCAGGTCATTGCCGTCGCCGTCATAGATCAGGTCGTCGCCGGCGCCTCCGAAGGAATAGTCGCCGCCGCTGTTGCCGCCATAGATCGTGTCGTTGCCGTCGCCGCCATAGCTGTCGTCATAGGTGTCGTCGCCGCCATAGATCAGGTCGTTGCCGACGTCGCCGTAAAGCCTGTCATAGCCCAGATCGCCCAGGATCGTGTCGTCGCCGGTGCCGCCATAGATCTGGTCGTCAAGCCAGCCGCCGTTCAGGCTGTCATTGCCGGCATTGCCAAAGAGCGTGTCATTCAGGATCGACCCGAGGATCGTGTCATTGCCCGTGCCGCCGTAATAGGTCGCCATCTGCCCAAGCCGCCCCGGGGCCGGGCAGGATGCCGGGCCGTTGGCGCGCAGTCTGGGGGAAAGCCGCCTAAATCCGGGTTAAACTGCGGATTTCAGATAAATTCTCCGAGCCAGGCAGGGACCGGAAAAGACAAGGCCCGGATCCCTGTGCGGGACCCGGGCCGGGCTGGTGCGGATGAAAAGAACAGAAACCGAACACGAAGCCGTCCGATAGTGTCCGAACCCCCTTGATCCCTTGCCCGTCCTTCGCCTCTAACTGTCCGAGGGCGTCCGGTCTAAACCGGCTGCAGCGGACGCCAATTGTGGGGCTAATTGGGGGACTGGATGCCGAGGGCACGCAACAAGCTCACCGTCGTCGCGATCAGGGCGACAGAGAGCGGCAAGCTGCAGGACGGCGGCGGTCTTCACCTCGACAAGGACGGCCTGGCTGGCAAATGGGTATGGCGCTACTCCATCGCCGGGCGGCGGCGCGAGATGGGCCTGGGCGCGTGGCCGTCCGTATCCCTGGCGGACGCGCGCCGTTCGAGAGACCGTTGGGAGGGTGTCCTCGGCGCCGGCGTGGACCCGATCTCGGAGCGCACCCGGCAGATGGAAGCAGAGCGCCAGGCGATCGACGCGCACGACCCGACGCTCGAAGAGGTTGCCAAGGAAGTTCTCGAGGCGAAGAAGGAGAGCCTGCGCGGTGGCGGGGAACGGGGGCGCTGGATGTCGCCTCTCGCCATCCATGTCATGCCGAAACTGGGCAAGCGGCGCATCGTGACGATCACACAGGCCGACCTGCGCGACGTGCTTGCACCGATCTGGAAAAAGAAGACCGCGACAGCCGAGAAAGCCGCGCAGCGCCTCGCAATCGTCTTCCGTCATGCAAAGCTGTCCGGTCTCGACGTCGATCCGTTCGTCGTCGAAGCCGCAAAGCAACGTCTCGGGCCGCTCATCCGCAGGATCCAGCCAACAGAGGCAACACCGTGGCAGGATATGCCGGCGCTCTATGCCAGGTTGTCCGAGAGCGCCTTGACCTCCCACCTCTGCCTCAGGTGGATGATCCTGACAGTCGTTCGAAGCGATGGTTGCCGCGGCGCCCGCTTGTCGGAGATCACCGACGACATCTGGACGGTCCCGGCCGACCGGGTCAAAGGTCGCGAGGGGAAGGTCGGAGATTTCCGCGTGCCCCTCAGCGCGGAGGCGCTGGAAATCGTCGAGGCGTGCCGCCCGCATGCTGACCTGTTCGACGGCGTCATGTTCCCGGGCCATCGCGGCAAGCCGATCTCGAGCCGCGCGACAGAACTCGCGCTGGATGCCTTGAAAATCGTGGGCCGCCCGCACGGCTTCCGCACGTCCTTCCGAACATGGGTCCAAGACACTGACGCAGCTGGATATGACGTCGCAGAGACGGCCCTGGGACACGCGGTCGGGGGCCGCGTCGAACGCAGCTATGCCAGGTCCGATCTCCTAGAGCGCCGGCGCGCCTTGATGGACAAGTGGGCGCGGTTTGTGATCGGAAGCGCGGCCACGGTCGTCGCACTGCCGCGGCGCTCCTGAGGCACTGCCTATTCTGACGGGCGGATTAGGTCAGTGGTTCCAACCTCGTTAGCGCAAACCCTCTTTCCAGAATCACAGACCCGTGCGTTCCTGTAGCCTTATTTTTGGTTCACGGGGGTTTCTATGAAGCGGGTTTTGCTTGCAGCTGCAGCTGCGATCTGGGCGGGACAGGCGGGGGCGGCGACGGTCACGCTCTGGGATGAGGCGGTGGACGGGGATCTGCCAGGGGATAGCTTGCTGACGCTATACGCCCCGAAAACTACAGAGCCTACCAGATTCTATTTTTATTTCTCAGCGGCGGCGGGTGACACTGACTGGTTCAAGGTCGTTTATGGCCCGCACACTCGACCGATCGGCGGCGGCGGCACAAGCTCAGGATCTCTTGGCGTCGATGGCATATGGCTAGGAGGTTTCCGCACGTGGACGGAAGAAACCCTTGTTCGTGCCGGGCCGGAAGGAAACGCTTCTCTCATCCTCTACACCGATACAGTACCAGTTCCGCTTCCGGCCACCGCCCCCCTGCTTCTGGGGGCAGTGGCTTTAGTGGCGGCATCGCAGCGCAGGTCAGGTCGGAATGCCTAGCGTGGCGGCGTGCGCCTCCCACACCTGACGACCGAATGATGTTCCGGTCCACGGGATGTTCATAAGGCCTGGACCGGGGAAATTCGGGCGGATCGTGTTAACGGTCGCCTTCAGGGCAATCTCATATTGCGCCTCTCCCGTCGGCCAGAAGCCCAGAGCCTTTGCCATGTAAAGGAAGGCGCCGGGCGTTTCGATGGGGCGATAACCGTCGGGAATGCGGCCCGAGATCACGCCGCCATAGGAATAGGTCTTGTTAGGCGAAGGATTGTAGGACGAGAAGCCAGCCTGCGGCGACGAAGAGTTGAACCAGTCGCACCATCCGTCTGCCAGAACATTTGCGGCAGCGCTGTCTGGAACCCGACAATGCGCGCCGCCCGCCACGACCGGCAGTGTCGGGAAATCAGACTGGCGCATCTTGACCTGAATATGCGCACCGCCAGAACTGCCGATGGTGGAGTCCAGAACCTCGCTCTCAAGTCCGGTCGCCTCAGAAACAAAGGTCAGGCCCTGATAGTACTGGCGCTGGCTCTCTCCCGTGATCAGGGGCATCCTGAC